>CAWKFQ010000001.1:0-81161 GCA_963848955.1 uncultured Solirubrobacterales bacterium
CTCGAGGACGTCGACGAGGCGCTGGTCGTGGCAGGAGGAGAACGGCGACGAGCGGGCATCGACCTCGGGGTCGACAAGCGCGAGCACCGGCAACCGCGGCGAGGGCAAGGTCCAGCTCTACAACGGCCGCACCGGCGAGCCCTACGAGGGCAAGGTCACGATCGGCTACATGTACATCCTGAAGCTGCTGCACCTGGTCGACGACAAGATCCACGCTCGCTCGACGGGCCCCTACTCGCTGGTCACCCAGCAGCCGCTGGGCGGCAAGGCGCAGTTCGGCGGCCAGCGCTTCGGCGAGATGGAGGTGTGGGCGCTCGAGGCCTACGGCGCCGCCTACACCCTGCAGGAGATGCTCACCGTCAAGTCCGACGACACCGTCGGCCGCGTCAAGGCCTACGAGTCGATCGTCAAGGGCGAGAACATCCCCGAGCCCTCGATCCCGGAGTCGTTCAAGGTCCTGCTGAAGGAGATCCAGGCCTGGCGCTCGACGCCAACGTCGTCTCCGAGGAGGGCGAGGGCGTCGAGATGGGCGAGGAGGAGGACGACCTGCTGCGCGCCGCCGAGGAGCTCGGCATCGAGCTCTCGGGCGTGCGCGCCGACGGCAAGGCAACGGCAAGGCGGCGGCCGACGAGAGCACGTCGGAGAAGTCCGACGGGGACAAGGACAGCAGCGAGGCCGAGGAGGCAAGCAAGAAATGATCGACATCAACAACTTCGACGCGATCGAGATCGGCCTCGCGTCCTCGAAGAAGATCCGGGGCTGGAGCTCGGGCGAGGTGACCAAGCCCGAGACGATCAACTACCGCACGCTGAAGCCCGAGAAGGACGGGCTCTTCTGCGAGCGCATCTTCGGTCCGACCAAGGACTGGGAGTGCTACTGCGGCAAGTACAAGCGCGTCCGCTACAAGGGCATCGTCTGCGAGCGCTGCGGCGTCGAGGTGACCCGCTCCAAGGTTCGCCGCGAGCGCATGGGCCACATCGACCTGGCCGCCTCGGTCTCCCACATCTGGTTCTTCAAGGGCGTTCCCTCGCGGATCGGCTACCTGATCGACATGGCTCCGAAGGAGCTGGAGAAGGTCCTCTACTTCGCCGCCTCGGTGATCACCTGGGTCGACGAGGAGGCCCGCACGAAGGACTTGAAGAAGCTCGAGAAGGAGGTCGACAAGCAGGTCGCCGCCTACGACGCCGAGCGCGAGCAGCGCACCCAGGAGCTCAACGAGTCCCTCAACCGCCGCCTCGCCTACCTCGGCGTCGTCCCCGACGCCGCCCCGCGCCCCCCGAGGAGGAGGAGGAGGCCAAGCCGAAGGGCAAGGCAAAGTCCAAGGGCAAGAACGAGAAGGCCAAGACCTCGAAGGAGGACAAGAAGGAGGAGCCCGAGGCCCCGCCGCCCGGCACCACCGACGGCTTCAACGAGGACGACGAGCTCTGGGCCGACACCATCACCAACGTGAAGCGGATGAAGGCCGAGGACCGCGAGAAGACGGCCAAGGAGCTGCAGAAGACCTTCGAGGCCGAGATCTCCGACACCGAGGGCTATCTCGAGGAGGCCGCCGAGCGGCTGCGCGAGGTCTGGAAGATCTTCAGCGAGATGAAGCCCAAGGACGTGATCAACGACGAGACCACGTTCCGCGAGCTCAAGGACCGCTTCGGCTCGCCGTTCGGCTGGGGCGAGTACTTCCGCGGCGGCATGGGCGCCGAGTCCGTGCGCGAGCTGCTGGACGCCGTCGAGCTGGAGGCCGAGGCCGAGCTGCTCGAGGAGACGATCAACACCTCCAAGGGCCAGAAGCAGGCCCGCGCGGTGAAGCGCCTCAAGGTGGTCGACGCCTTCCTCAAGTCGACCAACAGGCCCGACTGGATGGTCCTCGACGTCGTCCCGGTGATCCCGCCGGAGCTGCGCCCGATGGTGCAGCTCGACGGCGGCCGGTTCGCCACCTCCGACCTCAACGACCTCTACCGGCGGGTCATCAACCGGAACAACCGCCTCAAGCGGCTGCTCGACCTCGGCGCGCCCGAGATCATCGTCAACAACGAGAAGCGGATGCTGCAGGAGGCCGTCGACGCCCTGTTCGACAACGGCCGCCGCGGCCGCCCGGTCACCGGGCCCGGCAACCGCCCGCTGAAGTCGCTCTCCGACATGCTCAAGGGCAAGCAGGGCCGCTTCCGCCAGAACCTGCTCGGCAAGCGCGTCGACTACTCCGGCCGCTCGGTGATCGTCTCGGGCCCGAACCTGAAGCTGCACCAGTGCGGGCTGCCGAAGCTGATGGCGCTGGAGCTGTTCAAGCCGTTCATCATGGCCCGGCTGGTCGAGCGCAAGCAGGTCCAGAACATCAAGGCCGCCAAGAAGATGGTGGACTCGATGATCCCCGAGGTCTGGGACGTGCTCGAGGAGGTCATCCACGAGCACCCGGTGCTGCTGAACCGCGCGCCGACCCTGCACCGCCTCGGCATCCAGGCGTTCGAGCCGGTCCTGGTCGAGGGCAAGGCGATCCAGATCCACCCGCTCGTCTGCCACGCCTTCAACGCCGACTTCGACGGCGACCAGATGGCGGTCCACCTGCCGCTCTCGGCGGAGGCGCAGGCGGAGGCGCGCATCCTGATGCTCTCCTCCAACAACATCCTCTCGCCGGCCCACGGCGCGCCGCTGGCGACGCCGACCCAGGACATGGTGCTGGGTCTCTACTACCTGACCTACGGGTCGTTGCCCGAGGAGAGTGACGATCCCAACGAGCTCTCGCTGAGCAAGCTCGACCAGAAGCTCCGCGAGGGCACCTGGGACGAGGCCAAGGACGGAAAGCGGCCTCCCATCTTCCGTTCTGCGCAGGAGGCTGAACTCGCGTACGAGAACCGGTTCATGCGCTCCACGATCTCGCCGAATACCGTGGGTCCGTCACGACCATTTCATGACGACGTCGGGCGTATCGTTTTCAACGATCGCGTGGAGCGCGCCATCAAGGACGCACTTGAGGACGAGTACGACCCCGAGCAATACGATTTCGTCAACAGCTCGCTGAAGAAGCGCGACGTCAACAACATGGTCATCAAGCTGGTCGAGGACTACGGCGCCCCGGCGGTGTCGCTGGTGCTCGACTCGTTCAAGGAGCTGGGCTTCCACTTCGCGACCCAGGCGGGCATCACGATCTCGAAGAACGACGTGGTCGCGCCTCCCGACAAGGAGGACATACCTGACCTACGCGCGCGAGGACGTCGAGGAGCTCGACGCCGCCGAGCTCGACGCAGGCCGCATCCGTTCCGGACCGCGCAGGAGGCCGAGCTCGCCTACGAGAACGGGATCGTCCAGCTGCACGACTACGCGGAGTACCGCCGCGCGGGCCACGAGCACTTCCTGACCACGGTCGGGCGGATCATCTACAACGACCGGGTCGAGCGGGCGATCGCCGACGCCCTCGGGGAGGAGTACGACCCCGAGAAGTACGAGTACGTCAACCGCTCGCTGAAGAAGCGGGACGTCAACGAGATCGTCAGCGACCTGGTCGAGGCCTACGGCGCCCCCGCGGTCGCGCTGGTTCTCGACTCCTTCAAGGAGCTCGGCTTCCACTTCGCCACGCAGGCGGGGATCACGATCTCGAAGAACGACGTCGTCGCCCCCCCCGACAAGGAGGAGATCCTCGAGCGCTACGAGAAGCAGAGCGAGGAGATCATGGGCCAGTACGACGAGGGCTACATCACCGCCGAGGAGCGCAAGGAGGCGGTCACCCGCAGCTGGGACCGGGCGACCGAGGAGGTCGGCCAGGCGATGGAGCAGCAACCTCGACGAGCTCAACCCGATCTTCATGATGGCCAACTCCGGCGCCCGCGGCTCGTTCAAGCAGATCCGCCAGCTCGCCGGCATGCGCGGCCTGATGGCCAATCCGAAGGGCGAGATCATCGAGCGGCCGATCAAGGCCAACTTCATGGAGGGCCTCTCGGTGCTCGAGTACTTCATCTCGACCCACGGTGCCCGCAAGGGCCTCGCGGACACCGCGCTGCGGACCGCCGACTCCGGCTACCTGACCCGGCGCCTCGTCGACGTCTCCCAGGACGTGATCGTCCGGATCGACGACTGCAAGACCAAGGACCACATCGAGATGCCGCTCTGCCGCGACGAGCGGCGAGCTCAACCCGAACCTGATCGGCCGGATGGCCGCGAAGAAGTTCACGACCAAGCGCGGCCGCGACCTGCTGAAGCGCAACCAGCAGATCGACGGGCCGAGGTCGCACGAGATCGCCGAGGGCTTCAAGGACGACGAGGACGTCACCGTCCCGGTCCGCTCGGTGCTCAAGTGCGAGGCCGAGTCCGGGGTCTGCCGCCAGTGCTACGGCGTGATGCCCGCGACCGGCTCCCTGGTCGAGATCGGCGACGCGGTCGGGATCATCGCCGCGCAGTCGATCGGCGAGCCGGGCACCCAGCTGACGATGCGGACCTTCCACACCGGCGGCGTCGCCGGCCTGGACATCACCCAGGGCCTGCCGCGCGTCGTCGAGCTGTTCGAGGCGCGCAAGCCGAAGGGCCTGGCGAAGATCGCCGAGGTCGCCGGCAAGGTCTCGGTCGAGGAGACCGACAAGGCCGTCAAGCTGACGATCACCGACGACAAGGGCGAGGAGCACGCGTACTCGTTCCCCGCCGCGGACCAACATCCTCGTCGAGGACGGCAAGCGGGTCGAGAAGGGCGACCAGCTCAACGAGGGCTCGCTCTACCCGGCCGAGATCCTCGCGATCCGGGGCCGCACCGAGACCGAGGTCTACATCGTCGCCGAGGTGCAGCGCGTCTACCGGACCCAGGGCGTGGACATCAACGACAAGCACATCGAGCTGATCGTTCGCCAGATGCTGAAGAAGGTGCGGGTGGAGTCGAAGGGCTCGACCGAGCTGCTGCCCGGCCAGCTCGAGGACCGCCTCGTCTTCGACGGGATCAACGAGAAGTTCAAGGGCAAGAAGACGAAGACGCCGGCGCGAGGCCGAGGAGGTCATCCTCGGGATCACCAAGGCGTCGCTCGCCACCGAGTCCTTCCTCTCGGCCGCCTCCTTCCAGGAGACGACCAAGGTGCTCACCGACGCCGCCCTGGAGGGCAAGCGCGACCGCCTGATGGGCCTGAAGGAGAACGTGATCATCGGCAAGCTGATCCCGGCCGCGACCGGCCTGAAGCACTACCGCTCGCTGCAGATCGAGCCGGTGGAGCCGGCGCAGCCTCCCGCCGAGGAATTCTCCGAGGAGGAGCTCGCCAAGGAGCTCGACCTCGCCGGCGACGGCGAGAGCTCCCCGATGGAGGGCTTCGGCCCCTCCTTCGCGGAGGAGCTGGAGGAGCTTGCCTCGGAGATCGAGACGCCGGGCGCCGGGCAGGCCGCCGGCACCGGCGAAACTGAGGAGTCCGAGCAGTCCTAAGCGGTTGGGCGGGCGGGTCCTGTACCCGCCCGCCTCCCGACGTCTACTGGGCCGCCTGCGTCAGGCCGACCAGGTGGCCCTCCGGGTCCGTGAACAGGCCGATTGTCAGGCCCTCGACCGGTGAGTCCGGCCCCATGACCCGGGTGCCGCCCAGCTTCTCGACCTGATCGAGGGAGGCGCCGACGTCCGGCACCTCGATGTAGAAGGTGACGTGGCCGTCGTAGCCCTCCGGCCCGACGCCAATGCCGCCGCCGATGCCGATGCCCTCCGGGTTGGTGTTGCCCTCGCGGGGCACCAGGGCGTAGGGGGGACGCCCTCCTGCGTCGCCTCCGGCGGCTCGTCATAGGTCCACCCGGCGACGTCCGAGTAGAAGCTCTTCAGCTGGTCGTAGTCCTTGCCAACGACCTCGAAATGCACCACGGGCTGTCCCATGTGAATTCCCTCCTGTTCGGTTTTGTGACCGGGTCAGTTGCCGGCGGGCGCGTGCTCACGCCGCTCGTGCGCGGCCATGCCCGGAGCGAGACGGGGCTCGATCAGCGGGGGTCCTGGTGCGACCGCCCGGCGGGCAGCCCGGCTGCAGCTGCGCGGCGCCGCCGTGCGGCCCGCGCGAGCGCGGCCCCGGCTTGAGTGGGTTGCGACGGAAGCGGCGGAAGCTGTGGTCGTCCGACTCGCCCGGAAGGTCCTCGACCTGCGGCTCGTCCTTCACGGCCCACCAGATCAGCCACATCCCGATAGAGGACCGGGATCTTGAGGATCACGGCCAAGAAGATGATCGGCACCACCTCTCCCATCGCGGCGAGTCTACCGGCGATGCCTCTCGGCTACCGGGGCTGAAAGCCGTCCTTGGCCCACGCTTCGAGGGCTTCGACGTGGGCGTCGAGCAGGCCCTGGTCGGACTCGGTCGGCACGAGCAGCGTGGGGGCCTCCCGCTGCTCGGCCCAGCCGTAACAGCTCTCGTCCAGGCTGTCGTCGACCCAGGCGAGCGGGCGGTTGCCCGCGTACTCCTCGAGCGCGTCCAGCTTCCAGTGGGCCGTGCCGAAGCGGGCACGTCCGTCGAAGGTCAGATAGGGGAGCTCCGGCACCCCGAGGATGCCGGGCAGGTGATCGTTCGCGCGGTCCTCCCAGCCGCTCGCCCAGATCAGCTCGTAGCTCTCAGCCAGCCGGTTCAGCCGCGGGCCGGTCTGCGAGCGCGATGCAGTGGAGCATCCCGTCGATCAGGTGGAACTCGCCGGGAGCGTCCTCCGGGTTGGCTCGGCCGGGCTCGTCGGGCTGGTCGAAGCCGAACAGGCTGATCACGCCGTCGATGTCGACTGCGAGGATCGGCCGGTCGCCGGCCGTCGTCTTGCTGAAGAGCGGCATGAGCCCCGGCAGGTTACGGCCGCTACCATGCACGCGCCGTGCCGAACACCAATCAGCTCGTCCGCAAGGGACGAACCCACAAGCGAAAGAAGATGTCGACGCCGGGCCTGAAGTCGGGCCAGGGGCGCAAGAAGCGCGTCGCCGCGCCGCAGCGACGTGGCGTCTGCACTCGCGTCGCGACGGTGACGCCGAAGAAGCCGAACTCCGCACTTCGCAAGATCGCCCGCGTTCGGCTCACCAACGGGCTCGAGGTGACCAGCTACATCCCGGGCGAGGGGCACAACCTTCAGGAGCACTCCGTGGTGCTCGTCCGCGGTGGCCGGGTCAAGGACCTGCCGGGCGTCCGCTACAAGGTCGTCCGCGGCGCGCTCGACGCGGCCGGCGTCTCGGACCGCAAGCAGGGCCGCTCGCTCTACGGCGTCAAGGCTTCATAGATGCCGCGCCGCAACCAGGCCACGATCCGCCTGCTCGAGCCCGACTCCGTCTATCGGAGCCGGCTCGTCCAGCAGCTGGTCAACAAGGTGATGGCGGACGGCAAGAAGTCGCTCGCCGAGCAGATCACCTACGACGCCCTCGCGTCTGGTCGGCGAGCGCACCGGCAACAACCCGGTAGAGGAGCTGGAGGGCACGATCAAGCAGCTCACCCCGGTCCTCGAGGTTCGCTCACGCCGCGTCGGCGGCGCGACCTACCAGGTCCCGGTCGAGGTCCCCGCTCGCCGTGCCCGGACGCTGGCGGTGCGCTGGCTGGTCGAGTTCGCCCGGGCACGCGGTGAGAAGTCGATGGCCGAGCGTCTCGCCAACGAGATCCTCGACGCTTCCAAGCAGCAGGGCAACGCCTGGAAGCGGAAGGACGACATTTACCGGATGGCGCAGGCAAACAAAGCCTTCGCCCACTACCGCTGGTAGTCGGGTCGTCTCCCGAGAGGCGCCTGCAAGCCTTCGTCTCGCGGCGTCCTCGGCCGGCCGTCTCGCTCACGTACCTATTCGTCGCTCGCTTCGCCCGCCGGCCTGCGTCCTACCGAGACTCGCCTTTCGGCGCCTTTCGTCGTTCGATGAACCGGCTGCTCTGGGGCGCATCGTGGCGAGCGCCGCGCCGCAGACCGTGAGGACCAGCGAGCCGACCAGCTCGAGCCAGAAGCCGGCGACCGGTTTGGCCTCGGCGTCGATGAAGGACTGCCGCGGGTCATCCAGCGTGCCGACCTTGTTGACGTCGGGCAGATCCCCGATCAGGAAGATCAGCAGTGCGATCAGGCCGCAGATGGCGACCGCCATCGCGGCGACCTGCTTGAGCTGTTCGTCGCGGGCTGTGAGGCTGACGAGGATCAGGACCAGCGCGAAGATCGCGAGCACCAATGTCGCGTAGCCGTGCTGATCCTTCGAGCTGATCGCCTGGAGGGCCTCACCGCCCGGCGGCGTGAGATGAAAGATGTCGGTGAACTGAGACGCGCCGAGCATCGCCGCAGCGCCGGCGCAGGCGAACACGAGCAGGGTCTCGGTGCGCGGAAGCCTCTTCACTGCTCCGCCTGGAGGCCTGGGTAGATCCCCCCGGCCTCCCGGTGCGGCGTGCGCCGCGTGTCCCCACCCGAGCTGCTGCGCCGCGTGATTCTCTCCCGGCTCACACCGCGAGAGTAGTGGGCGAGCAGGCCGCCGCAGAGGATGAGGACCGCCGAGGAGGCGACCTCAGCCCAGAATCCCTGCAGGAGCGTGGCCTCCGTGCCGGTGAACGCGAGCCCCGCCCTGCCGACCTCGAGGCCCTGCGGAAGGTCGACCGCGAGCGCGACGGCGAGCCCGACGAGGCCGCAGACGGCGACCCCGCCGGCGAGCCGCGGCCTCCCCGGATGGCGGCCACGATCAGGATCGCCGCCAGAGCCGCGACGGGCAGCAGGATCCAAAGATGGGCGCTCCCGGCCGTCTCCCTGCCGGTGATCGGAGCCGGGACTTCGGCGCCGAGCTTGCCGGCGTAGCCGGGGGCGTCGACCACTACGCCGTGGTAGTCGAAGAACTGCGAGACCCCGAGTCCGACCGCCGCGCAGACGCCCACGAAGGCGACGGTCGAGCGGGGGTTGACGTGTGCGCGCGTCGCCTCCACGATGATCAGCGCGGCGCTGAGCAGCAGGGCCCCGACCCAGCGAACGGCGAGCTCCCCGACCTCGAGGACGATCGCGATCAGCGCCGCGATCAGCTGGATCACGAAGAGGAGGGCACGGGCGACGGGCCGTCCGATCCAGGAGAGGAACGCTGCGACGGGAGCGCCGAGGGGTCGCAGCCGGCGTCCCGTCTCGAGCGCAGCTCCGCGAAGCCTGACGGCGAGATTCTGTTCGGGCCGCACTGCGCGCCGGGCCTCCGCGCGGCGGCGACGGGACATCGCGCGAGCCTCGCGGCGGGTGCGCTCGGTGAGCTCATCGAGGCGACTGCCAGAGCGCTTGCGGCGTCCCACCCGGAGGCGGAATCCCTTCCTGGGAGCCATCATGCCGCTGCTATCATCATCGGTCGCTCCTGGGTGCCCCCGCAGGGCCCCGTGGGCGATAACCGTTTCAATGGAGAACGGCGCGACATAGGAGCAGTTCGGGTCGAAGAGACGCTGTGTACTCGGGCCCGCAAAGGGCCTTTTTTCTGCGCTGATTCCGAACTCAGACTAAACGTTCCGCTCCTGGCTCACGCCAGTACGAAGACAGGACCAAATGCCCCGCAGCTTTCCCCTAGAGAAGACCCGCAACATCGGCATCATGGCCCACATCGATGCCGGTAAGACGACGACCACAGAGAGAATCCTCTACTACACGGGCCGCACCCACAAGATGGGTGAGGTCCATGAGGGTGCTGCCGTCATGGACTGGATGGAGCAGGAGCAGGAGCGCGGCATCACGATCACGTCCGCCGCGACCGCCTGCGAGTGGGACGGCCACCGCATCAACATTCTCGACACGCCTGGGCACGTCGACTTCACCGTGGAGGTGGAGCGGAGCCTCCGTGTCCTCGACGGCGCGATCGCGCTCTTCGACTCCGTAGCCGGCGTCGAGCCGCAGTCCGAGACCGTCTGGCGCCAGGCCGACAAGTACGGCGTGCCGCGGATCGCCTACGTCAACAAGATGGATCGCACCGGGGCGGACTTCTTCAAGGCCGTGGAGACGATGCGCGACCGGCTGGGCGCGAACCCGCTGCCCATCCAGATCCCGATCGGCCAGGAGGCGGACTTCCAGGGCGTCGTCGACCTGATCGAGAACAAGGCCCTGATCTGGAAGGACGAGCTCGGAACCGAGTTCGAGTACACGGACATTCCCGAGGACCTCGTCGATTCCGCCCAGGAGCACCGCACCCACCTGATCGAGGCCTGTGCCGACTACGACGACGAGCTGCTCGAGGCCTACCTCAACGAGGAGGAGATCCCCCACGAGAGGATCGTCTCCTCGCTCCACCGGGCCACCCTCGACATCAAGGTGACGCCCGTGCTCTGCGGCTCCTCGTTCAAGAACAAGGGCGTGCAGCCACTTCTCGACGCGATCGTCGAGCTCCTCCCCTCACCGCTCGAGGTCCCGGCCGTCAAGGGCCTCGTGCCTCCGAAGAAGGGCGACAACGGCGGCCCGACCGAGGCCGAGCGCCCCGCCGACGACAACGCGCCCTTCGCGGCCCTCGCCTTCAAGGTGATGGCGGACCCGTACGTCGGCAAGCTCACCTACTTCCGCGTCTACTCCGGAAAGCTCTCCGCGGGCAGCCGCGTGCTGAACGCCTCCACCGGCCGTACCGAGCGGATCGGCAGGGCGTTGATGATGCACGCCAACCACCGCGAGGAGATCGAGGAGTGCTATGCGGGCGACATCGTCGCCGGCGTCGGCCTCAAGCAGACCTCGACGGGCGACACCCTCTGCGCCCCCGACGCGCCGATCGAGCTCGAGCAGATCGAGTTCCCCGAGCCGGTGATCGCGGTGGCGATCGAGCCCAAGACCAAGGCTGACCAGGAGAAGCTCTCGTCGAGCCTCGCGCGCCTCGCCGAGGAGGACCCGACCTTCCAGGTCGAGTCCGACGAGGAGACCGGCCAGACGCTGATCCACGGGATGGGCGAGCTCCATCTCGAGGTGATCGTCGACCGCCTGCTCCGCGAGTTCTCGGTCGACGCGAACGTCGGCCGCCCTCAGGTCGCCTATCGCGAGACGATCCGCGAGCCCGTCAACAAGGTCCAGGGCCGCTTCGTCCGCCAGACCGGCGGCCGCGGCCAGTATGGCCACGCGGTCATCAACGTCGAGCCGGCCCCAGGCGAGGGCTTCGACTTCATCAACTCCATCAAGGGCGGCACGATCCCGTCCGAGTTCATCCCCTCGGTCGAGTCGGGCATCGAGGAGGCCCTGCAGTCGGGCGTCAAGGCCGGCTACCCGATGGTGGACGTTCGAGTGGAGCTGGTCGACGGCTCCTACCACGACGTCGACTCCTCGGAGATGGCTTTCAAGATCGCCGGCTCGATGGCGGTGCAGGAGGCGGCCCGCAAGGCCAAGCCCGTGCTGCTCGAGCCGGTCATGTCGGTGGAGGTCGTCACGCCCGAGGACTTCCTCGGTGAGGTGATCGGCGACCTCTCCCGCCGCCGCGGGAAGGTCCAGGGCCAGGAGCCCCGAGGCAACGCCCTCGCGGTGCAGGCCTTCGTGCCCCTCGGCGAGATGTTCGGTTACGCGACCGACCTGCGTTCTTCCACGCAGGGGCGGGCCAGCTACACGATGCAGTTCGAGCGCTACGAGGAAGTCCCCAAGAGCATCGAGGACGAGATCGTCGAGCACCGCTCGGGAGAGCCCGTGGGAGCCAGCGCGTAGCTATATTCCGCAGGTTCGCCCACCAACTACTTTCAGCACCCACAGACACCCACGAGACACTTAAAGGAGCGAGATGTCCAAGGAGAAGTTCGATCGCGATAAGCCGCACGTGAACGTCGGCACAATCGGCCATGTCGATCACGGCAAGACCACGCTGACAGCCGCGATCACCAAGACACTCGCCGAAAAGGGCGGCACCGAGGTGAAGACGTTCGAGGAGATCGACAACGCGCCCGAGGAGAAGGAGCGCGGGATCACGATCGCCACCTCGCACGTCGAGTACGAGACCGACAACCGGCACTACGCCCACGTCGACTGTCCCGGTCACGCCGACTACGTCAAGAACATGATCACGGGCGCCGCCCAGATGGACGGCGCGATCCTCGTGGTCTCCGCGCCGGACGGGCCGATGCCGCAGACGCGGGAGCACATCCTGCTGGCCCGCCAGGTGAACGTCCCGTACGTGGTCGTCTACCTGAACAAGACCGACATGGTCGACGACGAGGAGCTGCTCGAGCTGGTCGAGGAGGAGGTCAAGGATCTGCTCAACGAGTACGAGTTCCCCGGCGACGAAGTGCCGATCATCAAGGGCTCCGCACTGAAGGCGCTCGAGGGCGACGAGGAGGCCAAGCAGTCGATCATCGACCTGGCCGCGGCGCTCGACGAATACATCCCCGAGCCCGAGCGCGACCTCGACAAGCCGTTCCTGATGCCGGTCGAGGACGTCTTCTCGATCACCGGCCGCGGCACTGTCGCGACCGGCCGTATCGAGCAGGGCGTCGTCAACACCAGCGACGAGGTCGAGATCGTCGGGATCAAGGACAGCACCAAGACCGTGGTGACCGGCGTCGAGATGTTCCGCAAGATCCTCGACGAGGGGCGCGCGGGCGACAATGTCGGCTGCCTGCTCCGCGGCACGAAGCGTGAGGAGATCGAGCGAGGCCAGGTGCTCTGCAAGCCGGGCTCGATCACCCCGCACACGAAGTACAAGGCGGAGGTCTACTGCCTGAAGAAGGAGGAGGGCGGTCGCCACACGCCGTTCGTCTCCGGCTATCGGCCGCAGTTCTATTTCCGCACGACTGACGTAACCGGCGTCGTCAACCTCCCGGAGGGCCGTGAGTTCGTGGCGCCGGGGGAGAACGCCGAGATGGAGGTCGAGCTGATTCAGCCGATCGCCATGGATCAGGGCCTCAGGTTCGCGATTCGAGAGGGCGGGCGAACCGTCGGCTCCGGAGTCGTTACCGAGGTAGTCGAATAGCTGCATAACGGGCCCCCTCGGGGGCCCGTTGTTAGTACGGCCCTCCCACCAGGGCAAAGGGCCCGGACAACTGCAAGACATACGACCAGGGCGCGGCCCTAGATGCATTCGGGGCGGCGCCCTCGCTGCGCGAAGAGAGCAGAAAGAACAAATGGCTTCACTGACATCGGGAAAGATCAGGATTCGGCTCAAGGCGTACGACCACGACGCCATAGACCGGGCTGCCCAGGAGATCGTGGGCACCGCCGAGCGCACCGGCGCGACGGTCGCCGGACCGATCCCGCTGCCCACCGACAAGCACGTCTACGTCGTCATCCGCTCGCCATTCAAGGACAAGGACTCGCGCGAGCACTTCGAGATCCGCACCCACAAGCGTCTGATCGACATCCACCAGCCCACCCCCAAGACGGTCGACGAGCTCCAGCGCATGGAGACCCTGCCGGCCGGCGTCGACGTCGAGATTCGATTGTGAGCGCGATCGTCGGCAAGAAGCTGGGCATGACCCAGGTCTTCACCGAGGACGGCACCTCCGTCCCCGTGACGGTGATCGAGGCGCAGCCGAACAAGGTCACCGCGCTCCGCCGCGCCGATCGGGACGGCTATGACGCCGTCCAGCTCGCTGCCGATCCGGTCACCCCTGAGAACAAGCTCACCAAGGGCGAGCTCGGACACCTGAAGAAGGCGGGCGCGACCGCGATGCGCACGCTGGTCGAGTTCCGCGGCGTCGAGGTCGGCGGCTCCGCAGGCGGCGGGGAGGCGGGCGGCGAATCCGGAGAGGGCGAGGCTGCCGAAGCCGAGGAGGCGTCTTCTGGTCTCAAGGTGGGGGACGACGTCACCGTGACGAGCTTCGAGCCCGGCCAGCGCGTCAAGGTCTCCGCGGTCTCGATCGGCAAGGGCTTTCAGGGGACGATCAAGCGCCATAACTTCAGCCGCGGTCCCGAGACCCACGGCTCCCACAACGTCCGGGCGCCCGGCTCGGTCGGCGCCAGCGCCGATCCCGCCCGGGTCTTCAAGGGCATGCGCATGCCGGGCCAGATGGGGGCGCGGCGTGTCACCCAGCGCGGCGCCCACGTCTTCGACGTCGATGCCGAGCGCAACCTGCTCTTGATCCGGGGCTCCGTCCCCGGCGGGAAGAACGCCACGGTGGAGGTGCGCAGCGATGGCTGAGGCCGCGTCCACCACTGCAAAGTGGCGGCCACCAAAACCGGCGCCGGATCGAGTGCCGCAATCAAGGCGACGACGCTCGGCAAGCAGGCGAAGTCCGACCTCCCCAAGGAGATCTTCGGCGAGCCCTTCCATGAGGCCCTCGTCTACGAGGCCGCCCGCGCGGATCTTGCGGCGCGCCGCCGCGGAACCCATTCGAGCCTCACTCGAGGCGAGGTCGCGATGACCACCGCCAAGGCCTGGCGGCAGAAGGGCACGGGCCGCGCACGCGCCGGGGCCCTGAGCGTGCCGCATCGCTACGGTGGCGGCGCGGCGTTCGGGCCGAAGCCACGGAGCTACACGGTCAAGGTGAACCGCAAGGCCCGGCGCAAGGCGCTCCGGGCTGCGCTCTCCGTTCACGCCGAGCGCAACTCGGTTGCGGTTCTCGACGGATCCAGCTTCTCCGAGCCGGCGACGAAGCAGGCGGCCGACGCACTCAAGAAGTGGGGCGCGGACGGGCCGACGCTCATCGTGATCGGCGCGGACGAGGAGGCCGTGGCGAAGAGCTTCCGGAACATCGACGGTGTCAATGTCGCGCTCGCTGACGCAGCGGGCGTCGCGGACGTGCTGGGAGCCGGGTCGCTGGTCGTCACCCAGACTGCGCTCGAGCAGCTCAAGGGGAGGGCCGTCTAGTGGATCCCCGTCAGGTGATCATTCGACCCGTGGTCTCGGAGAAGAGCTACGCCCTGATGGGCGAGGGCAAGTACACGTTCCGCGTCCACGATCGGGCGCACAAGCTGCAGATCGCGCACGCGGTCGAGGAGATCTTCGAGGTCAAGGTGCGGGCGGTCCGGACCTCCAAGGTGAAGTCGAAGCCGAAGCGGCGTGGGCTGAACAGCGGGCGCTCCCGATCCTGGAAGAAGGCCGTCGTCCAGCTCGCCCCCGGCCAGCGGATCGAGCTGTTCGAGGGCGCGGCGGTGGAGGGCTAGCCATGCCGAATCGCAAGACAAGACCGACCAGCCCCGGCAGGCGCTTCGGCACCTACCAGGTGCGCGACGAGGTCACCAACGCCGAGCCGAACAAGAAGCTCACCAAGGGCAAGGGCTCATCCGGCGGCCGCAACTCGAACGGCCGGGTCACCGCGCGTCATCGCGGCGGCGGCGCAAAGCGCCGCTACCGCCAGATCGACTTCAAGCGCACCAAGGACGGGATCCCCGCCCGCGTTGCCTCGATCGAGTACGACCCGAACCGCTCGGCGAGCATCGCCCTGATCAACTACGCCGACGGCGAGAAGCGCTACATCCTCGCCCCTCAGGGGCTGAGGGTCGGCGCCGAGGTCGTCTCGGGCGAAGGTGCCGACATCACGCCGGGCAACTCGCTCACCCTGGCCCGCATTCCGACCGGCACCGTGGTCCACAACGTCGAGCTGGTCCCCGGCCAGGGCGGCAAGCTCGGTCGCTCCGCGGGCACGGCGATCCAGGTGGTCGCCAAGGAGGGCCCGATGGTGAGCCTGCGGCTGCCGTCCTCGGAGGTGCGAATGGTCCGCGGGGAGTGCCGCGCGACCGTCGGCACGCTCTCGAACGCCGAGCACCAGAACGTGAAGGTCGGCAAGGCGGGCCGCAACCGGCACAAGGGCAAGCGCCCGCAGACCCGCGGTGTCGCCATGAACCCGGTCGACCACCCGCACGGCGGCGGCGAGGCCCATCACACGCCGGGCGGCCACCCGGTCACCCCGTGGGGCAAGCCGACGCTGGGCTACAGGACCCGAAAAAAGGGCAAGCGCTCCGACGCACTGATCGTTCGCGGCCGGCGCCGAGGAAAGAGGAAGTAGAGGACTTAGACGATGGGACGTTCGACGAAGAAGGGCCCGTGGGCCGAGGAACGGCTGATGAAGCGGGTGAACGCGATGAACGAGTCGGGTCAGAAGCAGATGCTGAAGACCTGGTCTCGCAAGTCGACGATCTTCCCCGAGATGGTCGGGCACACGATCGCCGTCCACGACGGCCGGAAGCACGTGCCGGTCTACGTCTCGGAGTCCATGGTCGGCCACAAGCTCGGCGAGTTTGCGCCGACCCGGACCTTCCGGGCGCACTCGGGCGCGGGCAGCGCCTCGGAGAGGGACTAGTCGATGGCTGACGAGAAGCAGAACGACAAGGACCAGGCGAAGAAGCCGGCAGCCAAGAAGCCGGCGACGAAGCGGGCTGCGAGGAAGCCCTCAGCGAAGCCGAAGGCCGCCGCGAAGCCGAAGAAGGAGACTGCGACGCGCGGCAAGGGCGCCGCGGAGGCGAGCTCGAAGACGGCCGACAGCAAGGCGTCCGAGGCAGCCACTTCGAAGGCGCCGGCGAAGAAGCCCGCCGCGAAGAAGCCGGCTGAGAAGAAGGCTGCGACCAAGCCGAAGGCCGAGGCGAAGCCGCGGGCCAAGGCTGAGAAGGAGGCACCGGAGCGCCCGGTGGTCAACGCCCGCGCCCGGTTCGTGCGGGTTGCGCCCCGCAAGGCGCGCATGGTCGCCGACCAGATCCGCGGCCTCCCGGTCGAGGACGCGCTACCGCTGCTCCGCTTCTCCACCCGCAGCGCCGCTCAGGACATCCGCAAGCTGATCGAGTCGGCCGCGGCCAACGCGGAGAACAATCACGACCTGGTCGCCGACGACCTGCTGATCAAGGACATCCACGTCGACGAGGGCCCGACGCTGCGCCGCTACCGTCCCCGCGCCCTCGGCCGCGCGACGCGGATCAACAAGCGAACCAGCCACATCGCCGTGGCGCTGACACCGGAGGACTGACGATGGGACACAAGATCCACCCAGAGGGCTTCCGGGTCGGCTACATCCACGACTGGAAGTCGAATTGGTACAACGAGCGCGACTTCGCCGACTACCTCAATGAGGACTTGGCGATCCGCTCGCACATCGAGAACAAGCTCTCGCACGCGGGCCTTTCCAAGATCACGATCAAGAAGGGCTCCGGCGAGGTCGAGGTGGACATCTCGACCGCGCGCCCGGGGATCGTGATCGGCAAGTCCGGGACGGAGGTCGACGCCCTGCGCCGCGAGCTCCACAAGCTCACCGGCAAGCCGGTCAGGGTGAACATCAAGGAGATCAAGCGTCCCGAGCTGGACGCCAAGCTGGTCGCCCAGTCGATCGCCGAGCAGCTGCAAAACCGCGTGGCGTTCCGCCGCGCGATGAAGCGCGCGCTGACCTCCGCCATGCGCTCCGGCGCCAAGGGCGTGAAGGTCCAGGTCTCCGGGCGCCTCGGCGGCGCCGAGATGGCGCGCACCGAGGGCTACTCCGACGGGCGGGTACCGCTCCACACGCTGCGTGCCGACATCGACTACGGCTTCATAGAGGCCAAGACGACGACCGGCCGGATCGGCGTCAAGTGCTGGATCAACAAGGGCGAGGTCATGCCCGAGGGCTTCCGCTCCGAGCTCACGGATGAGGACGGCGGCCCTCCGTCGGGCGGCTCGCGGGGAGGTCGCTCCTAGATGCTGATGCCGAAGCGGGTTCGCTACCGCAAGCAGATGCGTGGCCGTCGCCGCGGCTATTCCAAGGGAGGGACCACGGTCGCCTTCGGCGAGTACGGGCTGAAGGCGCTGGACCGCGGCTGGATCACGAACCGCCAGATCGAGGCCGCCCGCGTCGCGATGACGCGCAAGATCAAGCGCGGCGGCAAGGTCTGGATCAACGTCTTTCCGGACAAGCCGATCACCAAGAAGCCGGCCGAGACCCGCATGGGCTCGGGCAAGGGCAACCCCGAGGGCTGGGTCGCCGTCGTCAAGCCGGGGAAGGTGATGTTCGAGCTCGCCGGTGTCCCCGAGGACCTGGCGAAGGACGCGATGCGCCTCGCCGGCAACAAGCTTCCGATCAAGACCAAGTTCGTCGTACGCGAGGGAGCGGAGCAGTCGTGATGAAGGCTTCCGAGGCCCACAACCTCAAGGACGACGAGCTGCTCGAGCGGATCAACCAGACCCGTGAGGAGCAGTTCGCGCTGCGCCTTCAGCACTCCACCGGCGAGCTGGAGAACACCGCGCGGATCAATGCGGTCCGCCGCGACGTGGCGCGGCTGCTCACCGTCGCCAAGGAGCGCGGCATCGATCTCGAACAAGAGCTGAGGACCTGATGGCCGAAGACGAAAAGAACGAGCAGCAGAACGAAGAGCAGGCCCCGGAACAGGCGCCTGAGGAGACCCCGGAGGAGACCCCCGCGGCCGACTCGCAGGCCGAGGAGACTCAGGCCGAGGAGGCCCCTGCCGAAGAGGCCCCGGCTGAGGAGGATGCTGCCGCCGAAGATGCTCCCGCTGAGGAGGCTCCTGCAGAAGAGCCGGCTGCCGAGGGCGCCGAGGCTCCCCAGCCCGAGCCAGACGAAATGGAAGGCCTCGACTGGAAGACCCGCCGCCGGCTGGAGCGCTCCCGCCGCCCTTCCGAGGCTCGCCCGCAGCAGAGCCCCGAGGAGCGCGCCGGCGCTCGCGGCGAGGCGCGCAAGCAGGCGGCCCGCGGGCGCTCGGGCTACCGGACGAAGCGCCGCACCAAGAGCGAGGCCGGCACCGGAACGCCGCCGGCCGAGCGTCGGTCCGCCGGCCGCAAGACGAGGCAGGGCCGCGTCGTCTCCAGCAAGCCGGACAAGACGATCACGGTGGCGATCGAGGTCGCCCGGCGCCATCCCGCAGTACGAGAAGATCGTGCGCCGCTCCCGGACGCTGCATGCCCATGACGCCCGCAACGAGGCGGGGGAGGGCGACCTCGTACGCGTCATCGAGACCCGCCCCCTGTCACGGACCAAGCGCTGGCGCCTGGTCGAGATCCTCGAAAAGGCGCAGTAGGGCGTTCGGATGATCCAGCAGGAGTCCAAGCTCAGGGTCGCCGACAACTCCGGCGCGCGCGAGATCCTCTGCATCCGCGTCAAGGGCGGGTCCGACCGTCGCTACGCGCGGGTGGGCGACGTGATCACCGCGACGGTCAAGCAGGCCACCCCGCACGGCGGGGTTCGCAAGGGCGAGGTGGTGGAGGCGGTCGTCGTCCGCACCCGCAAGCAGCTCGGCCGCGGCGATGGCACCTACATCGCCTTCGATGAGAACGCAGCGGTGCTGATCGACACCACAGGCGCTCCGCGGGGCACCCGCATCTTCGGCCCGGTCGCCCGCGAGCTGCGCGAGAGGAACTTCATGCGAATCGTCTCCCTCGCCCCGGAGGTGCTATAGCGATGGGCAAGACGATGCGAGTCCGCAAGGACGACGACGTGATCGTGATCGGCGGCAAGGAACGCGGCAAGCGAGGGCGCGTCATCCGCACCGACCCCAAGAAGGGCTACGTCTTCATCGAGCACCTCAACATGATCAAGCGCCACCAGCGCCCGCGTTCGGTCAAGGACGCGTCGAAGGGCGGTGAGGTCGGCGGCATCATCGAGAGGGAGGGGCCGATTCATGTCTCTAACGTGATGCTGCTCGACCCCGAGGACAACAAGCCCACCCGGGTGAAGGTCGAGCGTGCTGATGGAAAGCGGAAGCGCGTAGCCGCCCGCACCGGAAGGGATCTGGACTAGTGGAAGCCGCAACCGAACAGCAGACGCAGGCCGCCCCGCCGCCGCGGCTGCGCGAGCTCTACGAGAGCGAGGTCAAGCCTGCGCTGGTCCAGCGGTTCGGCTACTCGACGCCGATGGCGGTGCCGACCCTCGAGAAGATCACTCTGAACATGGGCATCGGGGAGGCGAAGCAGAACACCCAGATGCTCGAGGCCGCGCAGGAGCAACTCGCGACCATCGCCGGCCAGCGTCCGAGCGTCCGCCGCGCGAAGAAGTCGGTCGCCTACTTCAAGGTGCGCGAGGGCATGCCCGTCGGTGTCGCCGTGACCCTGCGGCGCGCCCGCATGTGGGAGTTCCTCGACCGCCTCACGTCGATCGCGGTGCCCCGGATCCGAGACTTCCGCGGCCTCAGTGCCCGCTCCTTCGACGGCCGCGGCAACTACTCCATGGGCGTCCGCGAGCAGATCATCTTTCCCGAGATCGACTACGACTCGATCGACGAGGTCCGGGGCCTCGACGTGACGATCACCACCACGGCTGCAACCGACGAGGAGGCCTTCGCCCTGCTCGACGGACTCGGAATGCCGTTCTCGCAGGAGGGACGCCCGGGCCAGGAGGACGCCGAGGAGGAGGCCGAGGAGGAGCGCCGCAAGGAGGAGGCCCGCGAGCGGGCCGAGGCCGAGGCGGCCGCGCTCGAGCAGCTCAAGGAGGAGAACCCGGAGGCCTACGAGAAGCCCGTCAGACCCGAGGAGGGCGAGGAGGGTGAGGAGGGTGCGGAAGGCGCCCCGGCCGCCGAGCGCGAGGGCGGCAGCGCAGAAGAGACTTCGAACAACAAGGAAGAGGGCTGATGGCCAAGACATCGCAGAGGGTGCGGCAACGCCGCACCCCGAAGTTCAAGACCCGCGGGTACAACCGCTGCCGCCGCTGCGGCCGGCCGCGCGCGTACTTCCGCAAGTTCGGCCTCTGCCGGATCTGCCTGCGGGAGGCCGCGCACAACGGTTATGTGCCCGGAATGACCAAGTCCAGCTGGTAACGAGATGCTCACTGATCCAATCACCGACTACCTGAACCGGATCCGCAACGCGCTCCTGGCCGAGCACGAGGACGTCGAGATTCCCGCCTCCCGGCTGAAGCGCGAGATGAGCCGCATCCTCAAGGAACAGGGCTACATCACGGACTTCAACGTCGAGCCCGGGCGGGTCGGCGACGTGATCAAGGTCAAGCTGCGCTACACAGAGAAACGTGACCCGGTGATCACCGGGATGGAGCGAGTCTCGCGGCCCGGCCGTCGCCGCTACGTTGCCAAGGAGGATGTCCCCCGCGTTTTCGGCGGAATGGGCACGACCATCATGTCCACCTCGCGCGGCGTGATGACCGGCCACGAGGCGCGCCAGCGCGGGGTCGGTGGAGAGGTCGTCGCGCACGTCTGGTGAGCAAGCATCCATGAGTCGAATCGGAAGAAAGCCAATCGAGATCCCCGACGGCGTCGAGATCGACGTCAGGCCCGGCGCTGTCACCGTCAAGGGCCCGAAGGGCGAGCTCAACCAGAGCGTCGACCGCGACATGAAGGTCGGGATCGACGACGGCACCCTGACCGTGGAGCGCCCCACCGATCGCGGCGAACACCGCGCCCTGCACGGCCTTACCCGCAGCCTGATCGCCAACATGGTCGAGGGCGTCACCGACGGCTTCGAGCGGCGTCTCGAGATCCAGGGAGTCGGCTATCGCGCCAGCCTGCGGGGCAAGGACCTGGAGATGTCGCTGGGCTACTCGCACCCGGTCGCGATCGAGGCGCCGAATGGCATCGAGTTCGAGGTCCCACAGCCGACCGAGGTCGTGGTCCGCGGTATCGACAAACAACTGGTCGGCGAGACCGCCGCCCGGATCCGCAAGTCCCGCCCGCCGGAGCCGTACAAGGGCAAGGGCGTTCGCTACCAGGGCGAGCAAGTCGCACGGAAGGTCGGGAAGAGGGCCTGATGGCCGTTCTCACGAAGCCCCAGAAGAGACTTCGCAGGCGTCGGCGCGTCCGCGCCCGGATCCGCGGCAACGCAGAGCGCCCGCGCCTGTCCGTCTATCGCTCCAACCGCGGAGTCTTCGCCCAGCTGATCGACGACGACTCGGGACGCACGCTGGCCGCAGCCTCCTGGACCGAGGACGAGCTGCGCAAGCTCGACTCGATGGAGCAGGCGAAGCGCGCCGGGCAGCTGCTCGCCGAGCGCGCCAAGGCCGCGGGCGTCGAGTCATGCGTCTTCGACCGTGGCGGCTACCGGTTCCACGGCCGCGTCGCAGCGATCGCCGAGGGCGCCCGCGAGGGGGGCCTGAAGTTCTGATGACCGAGCCCGTACGTCCTCTACCCTCACCCGTTCTATGGCTGTAGAGACCGTAAGTCCCAAGGGCCTCGATCTGCAGGAGCGCGTGATCGAGATCAACCGCGTCGCCAAGGTGGTCAAGGGCGGCCGGCGCTTCTCGTTCACGGCTCTGGTCGCTGTCGGCGACGAGGATTCCGTGGTCGGGATCGGCTACGGCAAGGCGCGTGAGGTACCGCTCGCGATCCAGAAGGCCGTCGAGAACGCCCGCAAGAACCTGATCCGCGTGCCCAAGTACGGCCAGACGATCACCCACCGGGTGATCGGCCGCTTCGGCGCGGGTCACGTCGTGCTGCGCCCTGCGAGCCCCGGTACCGGCGTGATCGCCGGTGGTGGGGTGCGGGCCGTGCTCGAGCTGGGCGGCGTCCGCGACGTGCTCACCAAGAGCATCGGCACCCAGAACCCGATCAACCTGGTCAAGGCGACCATGTCGGGCCTCGAGAGCCTGCGCAGGCCGGAGGACGTTGCGAAGCTCCGCGGCATCTCCATCCGCGAGGTGCTCGGCGTCGGCAATGGCGCCGCGACGGAGGCTGAGGCCACCAGCGGCAGCGACGAGACTCCTGCCGCCGCCGAGACTCCTGCCGCCGCCGAGACTCCTGCTGCCGCCGAGACTCCTGCCGCCGCCGAGACTCCGCCCGCCCAACCGGCAGGGGAGGGCTCCTGATGGCCGACGTCGAGCTCAAGCAGGTCCGATCCGCGAACGGCGCCTCGGAGGTGCAGCGCGCCACCCTTCGCTCCCTGAAGCTCGGCCGCATCGGCCGCCAGGCGAAGCATCCCGACTCCCCGCAGCTGCAGGGCATGATCCGCACGGTCAGCCACCTGGTCGAGGTCGAAGATGGCTGAGCAGTCCGAGAAGGTCGGTCTCCACACGCTGAAGCCGCCCCCGGGCTCCCGCCGGCCGCGCAAGCGGCTCGGTCGAGGCGTCGGCACGGGCCACGGCAAGACCTCAGGCCGCGGCCACAAGGGCGCGGGCGCCCGCTCCGGCAGCAAGCGCAAGCCGGGCTACGAGGGCGGTCAGAACCCGGTTCACATGCGGATGCGCAAGCTGCGTGGGCCGAACAAGAAGATGTCGATGCCCTTCGAGAAGTTCCGGACCCGGACGCAGCCGGTCAACCTCTCCGACCTCGACGCCCGCTTCAAGGCGAACGACGAGGTGACCCCTGAGTCGCTCCGAGAGGCGGGCCTCGCCAAGCGGCGCGACCCGGTGAAGATCCTCGCCCGCGGCGAGATCTCGAAGAAGCTGACCGTGAGGGCGCATGCGTTCAGTGCCCAGGCGAAGGAGAAGATCGAGGCGGCCGGAGGCACCACCGAAATCATCTGATGCTGCAGACGATCCTCAACTCGTTTTCGGTCCCGGAGATCCGGAGGAAGCTGATGTTCACGGCTGCGATCCTGGCCCTCTACCGGCTCGGTGCCTACATCCCCTCGCCCGGAGTCGACGCGAGCGCGATCCAGGACGGCCTGGAAAACGTCGGCGGGTCGAACATCCTCGGTTTCCTCAACCTCTTCTCGGGCGGAAGCCTCTCGAGGCTCTCCCTGTTCGCGCTGGGGATCATGCCCTACATCACGGCCTCGATCATCCTGCAGCTCCTGACGGTGGTCGTGCCCTCGCTGGAGCGCCTCCAGAAGGAAGGCGAGGTCGGCCAGCAGAAGATCACCCAGTACACGCGCTACCTGACCGTCGTACTCGCCTTCGCGCAGTCGGTCGGCTACGTGTTCCTGTTCAGCTCGCAGAGTTTCGGGGGTGCGAGCGCGATCGGCGAGCGAACCTTCCCGAAGGTCTTCCTGATCGTGATGACGCTGACCGCAGGCTGCACGGTGCTGATGTGGATGGGAGAGCTGATCACCCAGCGCGGGATCGGCAACGGGATCTCCCTGCTGATCTTCGCCTCGATCGTCTCCAGCATCCCCACCGGGATCCAGAAGTGGTGGACCAACCCCGATCAGGTCTTCGTCGTGTTGATGCCCTTCATCGCCCTGTCCGTTGTCGTGGCGATCGTCTTCGTCCAGGAGGGCCAGCGGCGGATCCCGGTGCAGTACGCGAAACGCGTGGTGGGGCGCCGGATGACGGCCGGCGGTTCGACCTACCTACCGCTACGCGTCAACATGGCCGGCGTCATCCCGGTGATCTTCGCCGCCTCGATCATGGCCTTCCCACCGACGATCGGCCAGCTGCTGGGCGGCACCGGAGACAACTTCTGGAACGACTTCGCGAACTTCTTCAGCCCGAACAGCTGGCACTACGTGGTCGGCGAGGTCTTCTTCATCATCATCTTCACCTACTTCTACACGGCGGTCACCTTCAACCCGGTGGACCAGGCCGACAACCTGAAGAAGTACGGCGGGTTCATCCCCGGCGTGCGACCGGGACGACCTACCGCCGAATACCTGGACAGGATCCTGTCCAGGCTCACCTTCCCCGGCGCCCTCTACCTGGGCGCAGTCGCGGCGTTGCCGACGATCCTGATCAGCCAGACGTCGGCCAACTTCTTCTTCGGCGGGACCTCGATCCTGATCGTCGTCGGCGTGGCTCTCGACACCGTCAAGCAGCTCGAGGCCCAGCTGATGATGCGCAACTACGAGGGCTTCCTGAAGTGACGCGCGCCGCGGGGTTCCGGGATTGCCCGAGCTGAACCTCATCCTGCTCGGACCGCCCGGGAGCGGCAAGGGGACCCAGGGGGAGCGCCTACAGGAGGACTTCCGCCTGCCCTACTACGCGACCGGCGACATCCTGCGCGCCGCGGTCAAGGAGGGGACCGAGGTGGGAAAGCAGGCCAAGGAGTACATGGATCGCGGGGACCTGGTTCCGGACCAGGTGATCATCGGGGTGATCGCCGAGCGCCTCCAGGACGAGGAGGCCTCCGACGGCTTCATCCTCGACGGCTTCCCCCGCACGGTGCCCCAGGCCGAGGCGCTCCACGGGAAGATGAAGGAGCTGCGGAGGGAGATCACCGCGGTGCTCCTGATCGACGTCCCGGAGGAGGAGATCCTGCGCCGCCTCGGGGGTCGCCGCACCTGCGAGAAGAACCCGGGCCACATCTACCACGTCGAGTTCGACCCGCCGAAGGAGGAGGGGGTCTGCGACATCGACGGGGCAAAGCTGATCGTCCGCGATGACGACAAGCCCGAGGTGATCAAGAACCGCCTCGCGCAGTACCGCGAGAAGACCGAGCCCCTGATCGACTACTACGACGAACGTGGCATCCTCAACCGGGTGGACGGCAGGCAGTCGCCGGATGAGGTCGAGGAGCGAATCCACGGGATAATCGCGACCCTGCGCCGCGAGGAAGAGGAGGGAATGTGAGATGTACCGCGGCATGATCATTCGCAAGACGTCTGCCCAGATCGATGCGATGGCGGAGGCCGGCAAGATCCAGGCTCGCTGCCTGCGGATGCTCCGCTCCAAGGCCCGTCCCGGCGTGACCACCAAGGAGCTCGACGAGGCCGCCGAGAAGTTCATTCGCTCCCAGGGGGCGGTGCCGTCCTTCAAGGGCTACCGCGGGTTCCCGGGCTCGATCTGCACGTCACCGAACTCGATGGTGGTCCACGGGATTCCCGGCCCCTACGAGCTGCGCCGCGGCGACGTCCTCTCCATCGACGTCGGTGTCACCCACGAGGGCTGGGTGGCCGACGCCGCGATCACGGTGCCGATCGGCGAGACGCCTGACCAGGCCGAGCCGCTTCTTGACACCACTCGTGACGCGCTCTTCGAGGGCATCGCGGAGGCGAAGCCGGGCAACCACCTGAGCGACATCTCGCACGCGATCCAGACCCGGGTCGAGCGGGACGGGCTCTCGATCATCCGCAGCCTCGTCGGCCATGGAGTCGGGCGCGACATGCACGAGGACCCACAGATCCCGAACTTCGGGGATCCGGGCAAGGGCCCGACCCTGGAGCAGGGCATGGTCCTGGCGATCGAGCCGATGGTGAACGCCGGCGGGCCCGACGTCCGGATGGGATCGGACGGCTGGGCCGTCTACTCCGCGGACGACTCGCTGGCCGCCCACTTCGAGTTCACGGTGGCCGTCACGCAGGACGGCCCCCGCATCCTCACCCCCTGGCACCTGGAGTAGCGGCACACGGCTTCGCCACAAACGGCGGCCACAAACACCGCCGCCGGATCTACGGCCACCAGGCGGGCCTGGTGGCCGTCTAGGCCGACTCGGCCACCGCCCCGGACGGCACACCCGCGCCTCTCGCGCGGGGGCGTGCGGGGGATCGCCAGGCCGGCAAGGATGGAGAGCACCAGCGACCCGGCGATCACCGCGAAGGCGAGGGCGAACGAGCCCTCGGTCGGTGAGCCGCCGCCGGAGATGATCGTCGCCACGAGCTGACCGCCGAAGGCGCCGCCGATCGTTCGCGTGATCGTGTTGACGCCGGTCGCGACGCCCGTCTGGTCGGCCGGCACGGCCTCCACGATCAGGTTCGCCATCGCCGCGAACGCGAGCCCGATGCCGATGCCGAGCAGCCCCGCCGCGACGTAGACCTCGATGGGCCGGGTGTGGGCGAGGGCGAGCATCGAGAAGGCCACCGCGGCGAAGCCACAACCGAAGATCAGCGGCAGGCGGGAGCCGAACCGCGCCTGCAGTGTCCCCGCGAGCGGGCCGACGAGCAGCATCGCCACGGTCGACGGCACCATGAAGAGCCCGGCCCCGGTGACCGAAGCGCCGAAGCCGAACCCGGAGCTCGTCGGGGTCTCGACGAACTGGGGAAGGACGATGAACGAGGAGTACATGCCGGCGCCG
Organism: uncultured Solirubrobacterales bacterium; assembly: GCA_963848955.1. Classification (GTDB taxonomy): domain Bacteria; phylum Actinomycetota; class Thermoleophilia; order Solirubrobacterales; family 70-9; genus DASUPK01. Next base: position 26,563 of record CAWKFQ010000001.1, read on the forward strand.
AGCAGGAACGCCGCCAGATCGGTGGTCCAGACCGGCCTGGAGCGCATGACCGTCATGTCGACGAGGGGATACCGCGCGCGCAGTTCGACCCCGACCCAGGCGACCAGGATGACGAGCCCGACCGTGATCAGGCTGATCGTCTTGCCCGAAGCCCAACCCCAGTCGGTCGCCTCGCTGATCGCGAGCAGCAGCGCAGCGAGGCCCATGGAGAGCAGCGCGGCGGCGCCCCAGTTGACCCGCCCCGGCGCCTTGATCGGCGATTCCGGCACGAAGAAGTAGGTGAGGACGGCCGAGAGCATGACCGTCGCCAGCGGCAGCCAGAAGAGCCAGTGGTAGGAGAGGCTGTCGACGATTGGGCCGGCCAGCACGATGCCGAGGCCGCCACCGACGCCCAGGATCGCCGACATCAGCCCGATGCTCCCGGCGACCCGCTCGGCCGGGAACTCATCTCTGATGATCCCGAAGGCGAGCGGGAAGATCCCGCCGCCCGCGCCCTGGATGATCCGGCCGAGGATCATCGTGCCGATCGACGTCGCGAGGGCGGAGATCAGGGTGCCGACGGCGAGGATCGCCAGGACGACGAGCAGGCTCTTCTCCTTGCCGTGGACGTCGCCGAGCCGCCCGATGATGGGCGTGGCGACGGAGGCGCTGAGCAGGTAGGCGGTGAGGATCCACGCCACGGTCCCCTCGCTGGTATTCAGCGTGTGCTGGATGTCCGGCAGGGCCGGAGCCACCAGCGACTGAAGCAGCGCGAACGACAGCCCCGCGATGGAGAGCACCGCCAGGGTGACCACGGGACGCTGGCGCCCTTCCTCCATCAGGCCCGCCTCGGCGTCATCGGTGCGATCTGCGCGCCGGTCTCATCGGGCACGGAGGCCTCCTCGGGTCTGGCCGGCACGATCAGGACGGGCAGGGGACCGTGGCGCAGCATCGTCCGGCCGACGCTGCCGAAGAGGGCCGAGCGGATCGGACCGCGGCCCCGCGAGCCGAGGATGACCAGGTCGTGGTCTCCCTCGCGGGCCTCACGAAGGAGCGCCTGCTCGATCGGCCGAGGGCTGACGAGCTTGGTCACCGGGATTCCCCGGGGGACCAGCTCGACGGCCCGGCAGATAACCCGCTCGGCATCCCTGAGAAAGCTGTTGCGGAGCTCGGCGACCGCCTCGGAGGCGGCGCCGGTGTACGCGATGTACGGGATCTGCACGACGGCCGAGAGGATCGTCAGGCGGCCATGGGAGGCAGACGCGAGCTCGATCGAGGTCTCGAGTGCCCGGTCCGCCGAAGGCGATCCGTCGTAAGCCAGCAAGGGCCTGCGGCAGTCGGTCGCCTCGACCAGTGAGATCGGGCGCCGTCTCACTTCCTGAGGGCCTCCAGGAGCAGGTCGACGACTCGGTCACTTCCGCCCGGCGCGACCTCATCGGCCGCCCGGGCCGAGGCGAAGAGGAAACGGAGATCCTTGACGGTGGCATCGCTGCGCACGGTGCCGTCCTCGCGTGCGCGGTCGATCAGTTCCTGCCACGCGAGGCTCACCTCGGCGACGGCGACGACGACCTCGCGCCGCTCGGAGGTCAGGCCGAGGGCGCCGCTGAGCAGTTTGTTCGTCGCCTGTCGCTCCGCGATCCTGCGCACGCTGTCCTCGATCGCGGTCCAGGCGTCGGCGCGCTCACCCGCCTCCAAGACCTCCTCTTGCAGGAGCCCGAGCTGCCGGACGAGCAGAGCGGCCACCAGGTCCTCCTTCGAGCGATAGCTCCGGTAAAGGCTGCCGATTCCGACGCCCGTAGCGGCCGCGATGCGGGGCATCGGCACGTCCAGGCCCTGCTCTGTGAAGACCTCGGTCGCCAGGTCGAGGACGCGCTCGCGCTTCTCGTCCGGCTCGAGCTCGGCCCACGGGGCGCCTGTGGGAGCGTTCTGCGTCACCGGAGGCGGAACCATCGTTCCGCCATCGTAGCGCCACCTCCGGAACAGCCGTTCCGCTCCATCTCGGCCCGTCCTTCGGATCAGGCGCACTTCGGCTCTCCAGGCGTGACTTACGCAGGCACGCTGCTACCATTCCACTCGTCCGGTTCACGCTTGTCGTGGGTCGGCGTTTCTTGTGCCTATCGGCCCGACTCCTGGGGCCGAGGGGCCTACTCCCAGTCCGATACGACCCCATGAAAGAAGGGGAATGAAGGTCCGAGCCTCCGTCAAGCCGATCTGTGAGAAGTGCAAGGTCATCCGCCGTGGCGGAGCCGTTCTCGTGATCTGTTCCAACCCTCGCCACAAGCAGAGGCAGGGCTGATGGCGCGGATCGCGGGAGTCAACATCCCACTCAACAAGCGGGCCGAGATCGGCCTGACCTACGTCTTCGGGATCGGCCGCTCGACCGCCAACGAGATCCTCAAGGAGACGGGCGTCGATCCCAACACGGCGATCAAGGACCTCACCGAGGACGAGGTCGTCAAGCTGCGCGAGGCCGTCGAGAGCCGCGAGGTGGAGGGTGATCTCCGCCGCGAGCGCTCGCAGAACGTCAAGCGCCTGCAGGAGATCGGCTCCTACCGGGGGCTGCGGCACCGCCGCGGGCTGCCTGTCCGGGGCCAGCGCACCAAGACCAACGCGCGCGGCCGCAAGGGCCCCCGCCGGATGAGCATCGCGGGCCGCAAGAAGGCTCCGCAGCCCAAGTGAGTCACGGAGGAATTCGCTAGATGCCACCAGCACCGAAGAAGGGTCGCTCCCGCCGCAGGGTCCGCAAGAACGTCACCTACGGCCAGGCCCACATCAAGACTTCGTTCAACAACACCATCGTCACTCTCACCGACCCCGAGGGCAACGTGATCGCCTGGGAGTCCGCCGGCTCGGCGGGCTTCAAGGGCTCGCGGAAGTCCACGCCATTCGCGGCGCAGGTGACCGCTGACTCGGCGGCCAAGAAGGGCATGGAGCACGGCCTGGAGCGCGTCGAGGTGTTCGCGAAGGGCGCCGGCTCCGGCCGCGAGACCGCGATCCGCTCGCTGCAGGCGGCCGGGCTCGACGTGACGACGGTGAAGGACGTGACGCCGCAGGCTCACAACGGCTGCCGTCCCCGGAAGCGGAGGAGGGTCTGATGGCCCGCGACACCTCCGCCCAGTGCAAGCAGTGCCGCCGCGAGGGGCAGAAGCTGTTCCTCAAGGGCGCCCGCTGCTTCACGGACAAGTGCGGCGTGGAGCGCCGCTCCTACCCGCCGGGCGAGCACGGCCGTGGCCGCATGCGCCAGTCCGAGTACCGGGCCCAGCTGCGCGAGAAGCAGAAGGCCAAGCGCTACTACCAGGTGCTCGAGAAGCAGTTCGCCAGCTACTACGACAAGGCGAGCCGCCAGCAGGGCGTCACCGGCGAGAACCTGCTGCGCCTGCTGGAGTGCCGTCTGGACAACGTGCTGGTGCGCCTCGGCTTTGCGGCCTCACGCCGCCAGGCCAGGCAGCTCGTCAGCCACGGGCACTGGACGGTGAACGGCCGCCGCGTCGATATCCCCAGCTATCAGGTGAAGCCAGACGACGTGATCACGATCAAGTCGAGCAGCGCGGCCACGGATGTGGTCCGCGATGCGACCGAGCTCACCTCGGGAGTGCCGGCCTGGCTGCAGGCCGACCACGACTCACTCAATGCCAAGGTGCTGAGGCTCCCTGAGAGGAGCGAGATCTCGGCCCCCGTCGAGGAACAGCTCATCGTCGAGCTGTACTCGAAGTAACCCCCCAGAGAAGGAAGTAGATACCTGATGGAAGCAATGACCACCCTGCCAGATTTCCAAGTCCCGAAGATCGCGGGCGAGGATGCCCAGGAGAACAAGGGCACCTTCACGATTGAGCCCCTCGACAAGGGGTTCGGCTACACGTTCGGCAACAGCCTTCGCCGCGTGCTGCTCTCGTCACTCGGTGGCGCCGCGATCACCAGCGTCCGCATCGAGGGCGTCGCCCACGAGTTCTCCACCATCCCGGGGCTGAAGGAGGACGTCACTGACCTGATCCTCAACCTGAAGGACGTCGTGGTGCGGATGCACACCGACGCCGACGAGGTCGAGACGCCGCTCGTGGCCACCGGCCCGGGCGAGGTCAAGGCGAAGGACATCGACCTGCCCGCGGGCGTCGAGATCCTCAACCCCGAGGCGCCGATCGCGACGCTCGAGAAGAAGACCAAGCTCGAGATGTACCTGACGATCGGCCGAGGCCGCGGCTACTCGCCGGCGGACGAGAACAAGTCCGACGACAAGCCCATCGGCGTGGTCCCGATCGACTCGATCTTCTCGCCGATCCGCCGCGCCTCCTATTCGGTGGACTCCGCCCGAGTCGGGCAGCGGACCGACTTCGACAAGCTCACGCTCGAGGTCGAGACCGACGGCTCGATCGAGCCGGGTGCCGCACTCCGTGAGGCCGCGGAGATCCTGATCAAGAGCCTGGCGATCTTCACGACCGCCGACCGCGTCGACGAGCTTCGCGGCGAGGGCGCGATCGCGGCGACCGACGGCGCCGGCGGCGGCGAGGCCGCCGCAGTCCCGGGTGCCGACGGGCTCGACGAGATCCTGATCGAGGAGCTCGAGCTGGGCGTCCGCTCCTACAACTGTCTGAAGCGCGCCGGCATCCAGACCGTCGGCGAGCTGGTGCGGAAGTCGGAGTCGGAGCTCAACGCGATTCCGAACTTCGGTCGCAAGTCGATCGAGGAGGTCCAGGAGACCCTGCGCGCACGCGGCCTCTCGCTGCGCCAGGACTAGGGGCACTAGAGTCCCGGCCGGAGCGACCGCGATGAGGCACCAGCGCAAGAGAGCCAAGCTGAGCCGGGACGCGGCTCATCGCACCTCGATGCTTCGCACGATGTCGAAGCAGCTGATCGAGCACGAGCGCATCCGCACCACTCAGCCGAAGGCGAAGGCGCTGCGGCCGGAGTTCGAGAAGCTGATCACCCTCGCCAAGCGCGGGGATCTGCACGCCCGGCGCCAGGCGCTCTCGGAGCTCCACAACGACAAGTTCGCGGTCCACAAGCTGTTCGAGGAGATCGCGCCGCGCTACGCGCAGCGCCCGGGCGGCTACACCCGGATCGTCAAGCTCGGCCCTCGGCGGTCCGATTCCGCCGAGATGGTCTTCCTCGAGCTGGTTTAGCCGGCTTCGCCATCAGATCGCGGCCACAAGCCGGCCGCTGGCGGCGCCCTCGCAGCGGAGCAGAGCCGCGCGCTCGAGCCCCTCGAGCCTGTGCTCGCGAGCCGCGAGGAGCTCGGGGTCGGCTACGAGCTGGAGGAAGGCTGCCGCGCTCGGGTACCAGACAGCGATCACGTCGTCGAAGCGCTCCTCGCCTTCCCCGATCACGGTCCCATTCACCGGGGCATGCCAGAGGACACGGCCGCCGACCCGGTCCAGGACGCGCTGAGCGACCTCCCCATAGCGTGCATATGCCGCGGGGTCGCGGTAGCGGTTGAGGTTGAGCATCACCAGGGGCCCGTCGTCGGGACCGCCGGCAATCGCCTGCATCTCGACGATCTGCTCCGGCGTGGGCTCGACGGGCATCAGGTCTCTTTGGGGGGAGCCGGGCGGCGATCGAGGAAGGCCGCCCAGATCTCGGTCAGGGTCTGGATCGCGGCCTCGGCCGAGAGTCGCGGCTCGTGGCCGAAGGCATCACGGAGATAGGCCTCGTTCAACAGATTGAGCGCCCTCGCGCTCTCGGCGACGTCGGCGGGCGGGTTCTCCCGTAGGCCCGGCAGCTTCCCGAGCGAGTCCGTGGCGAGCTCGTTGAAGCGCCGGCGCAGCTCGGCACCGCGCGCAGCGATCCCTGCGTTCGAGGCACCGGCCTCGGTTACCGCTCGCAACAGCGGCCCATGGCGCTGATACACCCGGACAGCCGGCTCGACGGCCGCTCGAACCGCCTCCAGGTCGCCCTCCTGCCGCCCGGCGTCCAATTCGACCTGGGCCTCATACAGACTCTCGATCGCCTCCGTCGCGGCCCGCAGGAGCAGGTCGCGCGAGATCGTCGAAGTGGCGATAGAAGATCGTGCGCTCGATCCCGGCGCGCTGGGTGACGTCGCTGACGCTGAGGTCGTAGAAGGAGCGGTCGCGAACCAGCTCGGTGGCGGCGCCCACCAGCCGCTCGCGCACCTCGTCGCGACTGAGGCGGGGACGCGGGGCTTTGGTCGGGGATTTCGCGGGCACGAGAATCGATTGACAGTGTGTGACACAGACCGTAGCATCCGGGCCGGGATGCGAGGAGAGGTGAAGCTTGCGCTGCTGGCCGGCCTCGTGACGCTGGTCATGGGCGCGGGCGCAGACCAGGGGGAGGCGCGACCCGCCGGCACAGGGAAGGACGGCCGCCCCAACATCCTCGTCGTGATGGCCGACGACATGACGCAGGGCGACCTCCCCTTCATGCCGAAGACGAGGAAGCTGATCGCCAAGCAGGGGACGAGCTTCACGAACTCGATCACCTCGTTCCCGCTCTGCTGTCCCTCGCGGTCCACCTTCCTCACCGGCCAGTACGCCCACAACCACGGGGTGACCGGGAACTTCTACCCCGAGGGCTGGTACGGGTTGGAGGGGCGCAACAACACGCTGGCCACCTGGCTGGATCGCGCCGGCTACCGGACCGGGCTGATCGGTAAGTGGCTGAATGGGTACGGGGCGCTCGACGCCCACGGCGAAATTCCGCCGGGCTTCGACGACTGGCACGCCCTGCTCGACGTCTCGGCCTACGACTACTACAACTTCGAGATGAACAGCAACGGCCGGCTGTTCACCTGGGGGGACCCCGACTTCGCCCGCAAGCTGGTCGAGTTCGCGAACATCGAGGTGACTCCACCCGATACGAAGAACGCCAGCGACGTCCTCGCCAAGCTGCACGAGGTGATGGGTCCCCCTCCCTACACCTACTGGGGAGCCAGCAACCCCGATCAGTACTCACCTGACGTGACGGGCCAATTCACCCAGCGCCTGGTCCAGCGGCAGAAGAAGGCGAGGCGGCCGTTCTTCATCTGGTGGGCACCCGCGGCCCCACACCGCGAGGACGTCGCCACGACTCTGATGGGCCGGCCCGGCCCCGATCCCCGACCGCCCGTGCGCTACCAGCAGCTGAGCCAGAGCTTCCAGATGCCGCGGCCGCCGAGCTTCAACGAGTCGGACGTCAGTGACAAGCCGTCGGTGGTCACCAGCAAGACACCTCCGCTGACCGACGAGCAGATCGCCCAGCTTCAGCTCGACTACGAGGGCCGTGGTGGATCGATGCGCGCAGTCGACGACTGGGTCGGGCGACTCGTGAAGACCCTCCGTCGCACGCATCAGCTTCGCAACACGGTCATCCTCTTCACCTCGGACAACGGCTGGTTGAACGGCCAGCACCGCATCCCGGGCGACAAGTTCCTCCCCTACGAGGAGTCGCTCAGGGTGCCGCTGATCATGCGAGGGCCCGGCTTCGCGAGGGGGAAGAAGATCAAGCGGCAGGTCGCCAATATCGATCTGGCTCCCACCCTGGCCGCGCTTGCCGGGGCGAAACCGCGCCGGAGGATGGATGGGATCTCGCTCGTCCCGGCCCTGAGGCGGCACAAGCAGATCCCCAAGCGCGCGCTCGAGGTCGAGGCGCCGCGGCCGCTGTTCACGGGCGCCATCCCCAACAACGCCTGGGATCGGCCGTACGTCGGGGTGCGGACTCAGCGGTACACGTACGTTTTCTGGACGGAGACCTCCGAGGAGGAGCTCTACGACCGCCGCACGGATCCCTTCCAGCTCCAGAACCTCGCTCAGAACCCCGCCTACGCCGGGACCAAGGCTCACCTGATCGGGCTGATGCAGCGACTGCAGACCTGTCGCGGCCGCTCCTGCGACGTGAAGCCCTAGTGAAGCCGCCGAACTTCCTGGTCCTGATCACGGACCAGCAGCGCGCTCCCCGGCACTGGCCCGATGATCCGGGCTGGCTGCGCGAGCTGATGCCGAACGACGCGGAGCTGGGGAGCACCGGGCTCAGCTTCCGGAACGGCTTCTGCAACACGGCGATGTGCTCGCCGAGCCGATCGACGCTGTTCACCGGGCTCTATCCGGCAGAGCACGGGGTCGAGCTGACGCTGACGGCCGCGGACCTGCGGCCGAATCCACGCTTCGCTCCGGCGGTGGCGGCCACGATGGTCGACATCATCCGCCGTCGTCAGGCACCCGCGCGCCGCGTGCTGACGGGGTTCGGGCGCGGCCTATTCCGGATCGGCGAGAGCCGAGGCCACGAGCCGGAGCTCCCCGCCGGGCTGCCAAACATGGCCAGCCTGCTGCGCGCGGCCGGATACCACGTCGCGTACAAGGGCAAGTGGCACCTGACCCACCCGTCCGGGGGGAAGGACGGCCTGCTCGGCGGTTGGGGTGAGGCCGACGAGCGGCGAATCGCGAGCGAGTACGGGTTCGCCGACTGGGAGGCGCCCGATGCGGGCGAGAACGCGAAGGCGGAGCATTTCGGCGGTGGCAACGCCGGCGAGGGCGAGGGCTGGGATGAGGTCTACACCGGCCAGGTCGAGCGGTGGCTCTCGCGCCAGGACCTGCCCGAGCCGTTCTGCCTGGTCGTCTCGCTGGTGAACCCTCACGACGTCCTCGGCTACCCGGCCGCCTACGAGCGCGGCGGGTACACGGCGGACGAGTTCCGGGACCTCGGCGTCGAGCTGCCACCGACCGTCGACGAGAACCTGGCCGGGAAGCCCGCGGTCCACGCCCTGATGCAGATGGGGATGACCGCGTACATGGGGCCTCTTCGCAACCGCCGCGACCAGCTCGACTACGTCAACTTCTACGCCTACCTGCACCGGATCGTCGACGCGAAGATCGGGCGGGTGCTGTCGGCGCTTGGGGACACCGCCGATCCCGGCTCGCTCCGCTCACGCACGGTCGTCGTGCGCTGCGCCGACCACGGGGAGATGGGGTTGTCGCATGGCGGCCTTCGCCAGAAGGCCTTCAACACCTATGAGGAGACGATCAACGTGCCGCTCGTCGTCTCGAACCCCGTGCTGTTCCCCCGCGGCGCGGAGACGGATGCCCTGGCATCGCTGGTGGACGTCCTGCCGACGGTGCTCCGGCTCGGTGGAACGCGAGGTGCCGGAACGACTCCGGGGCCGCGATCTCACGCCCGTGCTCGCGCAGGCGGCCACCCCCGGCCGCGATCCCCTCGCCCGCTCGGCGGTCGACCTCTCGCCGGTCACCGACCACCCGAGCCCGGCTCACAGCGTTCGCGACACCGTGCACTTCACCTACGACGACCACCAGGCGGCCACGGCGCTCACGGAGGCGCCGGGTCAGCCGAACCGGATCCGAGCCATCCGCACCCCGACCGCCAAGTACGCCTTCTACTTCGACCCGGAGGGACGCCAGCGGACGGAGTACGAGCTCTACGACCTCGAGCGCGATCCGCTGGAGGTCGACAATCTCCTGGACGTCCGCACCGGCGTGCCGCGGGACGCGGCCGCCGCGGCGCTCCATCGCGAACTGGCCGGCAGGCTGGCCGACGTGATGGCGGAGTGCGGAACTGACATGAGCGGCGGCCACAAAGACCGCCGCCGGATCAACGTCCGACCTTGAAGCTGGAGCCCGACCCCTTGCGGTTCGGGCCGATCGCGACCATCAGCGCGATGGTGAAGACCACGATCACGCCGAGCACAACCCACTGCGCCCAGTTGTCGATCGTCGCCACTGCCGCGACGCAGAGCACGATGCCGACGACCAGCGCAATCACGCTGTAGACCGCGGCGCCCTTCTCCGAGCCCCTGCGGAGTCCCTCCCCGCCGGCGAGCAGGTCGCTGCGCTCGTATTGAGAGCGCTGTGTGATGTCGGTATTTGCCATTCCTCCTCCTCCAGTGACGTCGGCCGAACGTTAGGCGCTCGGTCTCCGCTGATCCGTGAGTTTCAGCACATCCAGTGTCTCACTCTCGGCGGTTCGGGTTGAGCGCGATGATCAGGCCGAATAGCACGAGGACGATCGCGCCCAGGAGAATCCATTCGGACCCGTTCGAGATCTGGTCGAAGCCGACCGCCGCTCCCACGATGGCGAGAACGATCGCGAGCACTTCGTAGACCTCCAAGCCGATCCTGCTGGGTCCGCGGCCGAAGAGCTCCTGCTTGGCCTCCTCCTCCTGGATCGAGGCCGGTTCGTCAGAGCCGGGCAGAGCCATCCCTGGTTAGTGTCGCGCAACCGTGTCCTCCGTGCGACTCGAGATCGCCTACAACGGCGCCGGCTTCGCGGGCTGGGCGGCGCAGCCAGGGGTGCGAACGGTGCAGGCCGAGCTCGAGGCGGGGCTGGAGCGCATCCTCGGATCTCCCACGTCCCTCACGGTCGCGGGCCGGACGGATGCGGGGGTTCACGCCTGGGCCCAGGTGGCGAGCTTCGCGATGGAGGAAGAGCCGCGGGCCGAGCTTGCACGGGCCCTCAACTCACTCACCGGACGAGACGTCGTCGTGCTGTCCGCTCTCCCGGCCGGTGATTTCGACGCGCGGCGCGATGCGCGCTCGCGAACCTACTGCTACCGCGTGCTGGCGGAGCGCACGCCCAATCCCTTCGAGGCCGGGGTCGCGCTCCACTGGCCGCATCGGATCGACGAGGCAGCCCTCGCAGCATGCGGGGAGGCCCTTGCCGGCACGCATGACTTCACGGCGTTCACGCCGACCCAGACGGAGCACGTCCGCTTCGAGCGGGACATCCTGCGGGCGGAGTGGCTCGGAGAAGGCGGCTGTGCTCGGCTCGGGGCGGGTTCTCGAGCTATGGATCGAGGCCGACGCCTTCATGCGCAACATGGTGCGGGTGCTGGTGGGCACGATGCTCGAGGTGGGAGGCGGCCGGCGCGCCCTCGAGGACTTCAGGTACCTGCTCGAGGGCGCTCCCCGGGAGCGGGCGGGTGAGACCGCGGCGGCCCACGGCCTGCACCTCGCCTCGGTGCGCTACTGACCGTGGTCTCCGCGCCATACCGTTGGCGGATAGGTCCCACCGTAAAATCGGTGGTCGGATGCGAGTTCTGATCACCAACGACGACGGGATCCAGGCCACCGGCCTGAACGCCCTGCGGAAGGAGCTCATCGGGATCGATGGCCTCGAGGTCCACGTCATCGCACCCGACTCCAACCGCAGCGCGACCGCCCGCAGCATCACCACCCGCTCGCCGCTCTGGGTCGAGGAGATCCCCTTCGAGGACGGATCGAGCGGCTTCGCCACCGACGGCACGCCCGTCGACTGCGTGAGGTTCGCCGAGCTGGGACTCGTCGGCGAGCGCCCCGAGCTGATCGTCTCGGGAATCAACCACGGCTCCAACCTGGGCGATGACATCACCTACTCCGGCACGGTCGCCGCGGCGCTCGAGGGGATCGTGCTCGGCATCCCGGCGATCGCCATCTCCCAGCAGTCCGCCGCGCGGGAGATGGACTTCCGCTTGGGGCGCGAGTTCGACTTCTCGGTTGCCGCTGCCTTCGCGGGGGAGGTGGTCCGGCGCGTCGCCGAGGACCCGCTTCCGGCCGACACCCTGCTCAACGTCAACTGCCCTGCGGGGACGCCGAACGGGATCGAGGTCACCCACCTCGGGAAGCGCCTCTACGACGACGAGATGAAGCTCGTCGACGAGGACCCGGACACCGGGCGGGTCAGGTACCAGATCTACGGCTTCGAGCCCTCCTTCGAGGACGAGGAGGGCTCGGACCTCTCGGCGATCGCGCGGGAGCGGATCTCGGTCACCCCGGTCCACTTCGACCTCACCGACCGGCCGAGCCTCGATCGGCTGAAGAAGTGGGACTTCGCGGGCATGCTCGGGCGTGCCGAGGAGAACGTCGCGGCTGCGGAGGCCTCCCAGAAGCGGTGAGCGCCACCAAGTCGGTCAAGAAGAGAGCCGAGGAGCTCCGGCGGCAGATCGCCCATCACGACCGCCGCTACTACGTCCTCGACGACCCGGAGATCTCGGATCCGGATTACGACGACCTGCTCCGCGAGCTGCGGGGTATCGAGGAGGAGCACCCCGAGCTGCTCACCGCCGACTCACCCACGCAGCGGGTGGGCGGCGCCCCGCTCGACAAGTTCAAGCAGGTCACCCATCACGAGCCGATGCTCTCCCTCGCCAATGCCCGCGACGAGGACGAGCTCCGTGCCTGGGCGAAGCGGGTGGAGCGCCAGCTCGAGCGCCTCGACATCTCGGGGCGGGAGATCCGCTACGTCACCGAGCCGAAGGTCGACGGCCTCGCGATCTCCCTCACCTACGAGAACGGCGTCTTCAGCCGCGGCGCGACCCGCGGCGACGGGCGGGTCGGCGAGGACGTCACCCAGAACCTGAAGACGATCAAGGCGATCCCGCTCTCGATCGAGGATGCGCCCGAGCTGGTCGAGGTCCGCGGGGAGGTCTACCTGCCGATCGCGGGCTTCACGAAGGTGAATGAGCAGCGCGCGCAGGACGGGCTGTCGACGTTTGCCAACCCGCGCAACGCGGCCGCGGGCTCGCTGCGCCAGCTCGACTCCTCGATCACCGCCACCCGACCTCTGTCGATCTGGTGCTACGGCGTGGCGGCGCTGAGGGGATGGGAGCCGGAGAGCCACTCCGAGTCGCTCGAGTGGCTGCGCGAGAGGGGCTTCAAGGTGAACGACGACATCTCGATCCTGCACGGGATCGACGAGGTCGCCGAGCGCTGCCGCTGGTGGGAGGGCCGCCGCGAGGCTCTCGACTTCGAGATCGACGGCGTCGTCGTCAAGGTCGATGACCGTGGGCTGCAGCGGGAGCTCGGAGTGGCCGGGCGCGAGCCGCGCTGGGCAGTCGCCTGGAAGTTCGCCCCGACGACCGCGACCACGAGGCTCAACAAGATCGTCTGGAACGTCGGGCGCACCGGGCACCTGCTGCCGTTCGCGATGCTCGAGCCGGTGCACGTCAGCGGAGTCACGGTCAGCACGGCGACCCTGCACAACGAGGAGGACCTGGAGCGCAAGGACGTACGCGAGGGAGACGAGGTCGTGGTGATGCGGGCAGGCGACGTCATCCCGCAGGTGGTCTCGCCGATCATTCAGCGGCGCAAGAAGGGTGCCCGCCGGTCGCGGCCGCCGAAGAAGTGCCCGCTCTGCGGGACGCCGACCGTGAAGCCGGAGGGAAGCGTCTTCACGATCTGCCCCAACCGGACCGGCTGCCCCGGTCAGCAGTTCCAGCACATCAAGCACTTCCGCGGCGCCCTGGAGATCGAGGGACTGGGCGAGAAGAACGCCTACCGCTTCCTGCAAGAGGGCCTGATCTCGGACGCCGCCGACATCTTCGAGCTGACCGCCGATCGGATCGCCGAGCTCGAGGGCTTCGGGGAGATCTCGGCCGAGAACCTGATGGAGGAGATCGAGGAGGCGAAGAAGATGCCCTTCTCGCGGGTCCTCTATGCGCTGGGCATCCCGGGAATCGGCTTCGTCAACGCCGAGTCGCTGGCCGAGCACTTCGGCACGATGGACGCTCTACTGGAGGCCCAGCCGGAGGACATCGTCAAGGCCGAGGGGATCGGCCCGATCCTCGCTGAGCAGATCTATGAGGAGCTATCCGAGGACCGCACCCGGAGGCTGATCGAGCGCCTGCGCAAGGCCGGGCTGCGCATGGAGCTCGATCCCTCTGAGCGCCGCCAGGAGGGCGGCCCGCTCGATGGCAAGACGCTGGTGCTCACCGGCACCCTGCCGAACGTGAGCCGCGAGCAGGCCACCAAGCTGATCCGGCTGGCCGGCGGCAAGGTCGTCAACTCCGTCTCGAAGAAGACGGACTACGTGATCGCCGGGGACAGCCCCGGCTCGAAGCTCGCGAAGGCCGAAGAGTTCGGCACCGAGGTCATCGACGAGAAGGGGCTGCAGAAGCTGGTGGGTTCCGACGGGGCGCCGAAGAAACGCAGCGCCCCTCCGCGCGGGCGTGTCTAGATTCGGCCGCGGTGTTTGTGGCGGCCGTTCATGACGAAGGATCTACCGCCTGTATCTGGCGATCAACGCAGCCATCCGGTCCTGCACCACGTGGGCGCGGTTGACGTCCACGCGGTTCATGAGGAGGGAGAAGACCACCGCATGGTCGGCGTCATCGGCGCCCTGGAAGCAATAGCCCGAGAGCGCGCTGACGCCGTTGAGGGTGCCGGTCTTCGCGTGGCAGCGGTTCCTGGCTGCGGTGCCGCGCATTCGGCGGGCGAGCGTCCCAGTCCGTCCGGCGACGGCGAGGGAGTCGATCCACGCATCACGGTGACGGCGCTGGTCCACCTGTGACGCGGGCGTCGTGGTCTCGTCGACCTCGATCATCGAATCGAGCAGCCTCACAACCGAGACGGGCGAGGCCTTGTTGCGTCGGGTCAGCCCGGACCCGTTCTCGCCGTTGAAGGTCGCGCCCTGGTCCGCGGCGAAGCTCTTGACGACCGCGATGCCCGCTGCCGTGGAGCCCGAGTCGCCAAACGCCCCCCCGAGGTCCTTGAGCAGCATCTCGGCAAAGAAGTTGTTCGACGGGACGTTCGTGTCCTGGATCAGGTCGGCCATGGTCGGGGATCCGAAGTCGCCCACCTGCACCGCAGCCGGCGGGACGACCCCCGCCGTGACGCTCTTGCCGATCGATATACCGTCCTTGCGCAGGGCGTCCTGGAAGCGCTGGGCGGCGCTCTTCGCGGGATCGCCCGGCGAGCCGCTGTCGATGGTGAGCGCGGAGAGGGTTCCAATGCGCTCGGCGCTGATCCCGTGCTGGGGGATGCCGGTCACCTGATCGAGGAAGGAGGCGTCGTAGACGAGCGGCCCCTGCACGGTCTTCACCCCCGCCGCCCGCACGCGGTCCGCGAGCTTGGCGAGCCCGCTGCCGCTCAAAGTGGGATCGCCGCCTCCGCGGAGGTAGAGGCCCTGGCTCACTCCGTCGGAGACGTCGTCGGTCGACCAGGCGGTGGTCTCGAGCCGGTCCTGCGGCTCGAAGCGCCCGAGGGCGGCGGCGGTGGTGAAGAGCTTCGAGTTCGACGCGAGAATCCGTGCGCGCCGGGCCTTTCGGGAGAAGAGCACCTGGTTGTTGCTCGCATCGACCACGAACGCGCCGCTTCGCCCCACCCGGCGAAACAGCTTCGAGAGCCCGGCGGAGAGCTTCGAGGGCGAGACAGAGGCCCGCGCGGTGGCCGCGCCGTGGGCGATCGGCGTCCTGAACGACTTGTCGGGGCCGCCCGTGCCCGCCTGCGCGCTCGCCGGCACGGCGACGAGCGCCGCGCTCAGCAGCGCGATCGTGAAGGCCCCTCTGCGCATCGCGATCCCCATGCGTTGTGGGTGAAACAGGCGCCAACCGCCGAGGTTGCGGTTGCTCGGCTGGCTGACCAGCCCGTCTTGTCATAATCGCGGGCCGAATGGGGAAAGTCGTCCAGCTCGACGGCCCCGACGGCAAGCCGCGCGGCAGCAGAGGGAGAAGAAGGCGCGGCCGGGGCGACAAGACTGCGCTCGTCCTCGGGGGCGGTGGGTTCACCGGCGGCGTCTACGAGATGGGCGCGCTGCGTGCGTTCGACCTGCTCGCCGTCAACCGCACGGTCAACGACTTCGACATCTACGTCGGCACCAGCGCCGGCGCCTTCGTGGCGAGCATGGTGGCCAACGGCATCACGCCTGAGGAGATGTTCCGGGTGCTCGACAAGGCCCTGCCGTCGCCGATCGAGAACGCCTCGCTGCGGACCCTGCTGCGTCCGAACTACAGGGGCTTTGCGACCCGGCTCGCGGTCCTCCCGCTCCGCGTCGCTGCGATGGCCCGCCGCCTCGCCGGGAACATCGGCGAGATCTCCATGGTCGATGTCGTCATGGGGCTTGCCGAGGGCCTCCCGACCGGCGTCTACCACAACCGCGGCATCGAGCAGTACGTGCGCAACGTGCTCTCGGATCCCGACCGGACCAACGACTTCCGTGAGCTCGACAGCGATCTGCGGATCGTCGCCACCGATCTGGACACCTGCGAGCGGATCGTCTTCGGCGATGGGGAGTGGGACAACGTCCCGGTCTCCCGCGCCGTGGCGGCCTCTGGGGCGCTGCCGATCGTCTACGAGCCCTACGAGATGCGGGGCAGGCAGTTGATCGACGGCGGGATCATCTCCACCACCAATGTCGACGTCGCCGTCGAGGCGGGCGCCAAGTTCATCGTCGTGGTCAACCCGCTGGTCCCCTACGTGAACGACTTCGAGGACCGCATCCCTACCGTCTTCGGCTCCCGGGTCCGGCGCGTCTCGGACATGGGGATGCCCGCGATCGGCAACCAGGCGTTCCGCCTGCTCGCCCACGCCCGGCTGCACATGGCCGTGCAGTCATGGAAAGAGCGCTTCCCCGACGTCGACATAATCCTCATCGAGCCCGAGTTCGACGACGAGCTGATGTTCGGGACCTCGATCCTCGACTACTCGAACCGCCTGCAGATCGCGAAGCACGGTTTCGAGTCCGTGACAGTGGCCCTGGCGCGCGATTACCAGCGCTACAAGGAGATCGCCGCGCGCCATGGGATCGAGATCTCGGCTCGCCGCGTGCGGCGGGTGCTGGACACCGTCGAGGAGGAAGAAAAGGGGATGTCGGCCTGGCGCCGGGTCCTCGAGCAGACGACGGGCGCGCTGCTGCGCCAGTCAGGTGAGCGCGAGGCGGCGGAGTCGGGCAAGTAGCGCGCAGGCGCGATTCAGCGACGGTGGACGTCGCGGGCCGTCGCCTGATCCCGCGGCTTGATCGCCAGGTAGTCGATGTCGACGTGCGAGGGCCTGGTCACGACATAGGCGATCGCGTCTGCCACGTCCTCGCCTGTCAGGGGCGTGACCCCCTGGTAGACGGCATCGGCCTTCTGACGGTCCCCGCCGAAGCGGACCAGGGAGAACTCTGTCTCCACCAGACCCGGAGCGATCTCCGTGACGCGGATCGGTTTTCCGAGAAGCTCCAGCCGAAGGGTCTGGGCGAGGGCGTGAGCCGCGTGTTTCGCGGCGGTGTAGCCGCCGCCGCTCGGGTACACCTCGACCCCGGCGACTGAGCCCATCACGACGATGTGGGCGTCCCCGCTTCGCTCCAGCGCCGGCATCAGCGCCTTGGTCACCCGCATCACGCCCATGACGTTGGTCTCATACATGCCGTGCCAGTTCTGCTCGTCGGCCTCCGCGACCGGCTCGAGCCCGAGCGCACCGCCGGCGTTGTTGACCAGGACCGAAAGCTCGGGCAGTGCCTCAGCCAGCTCGGCGACGGAGTCCGGGTCGGTCACGTCGAGGCGAATCGCGCTGCCGCCAACGTCGCCTGCGATCTCCTCGAGCCGCTCGAGGCGTCTGGCGGCGCCTACCACCTCGAATCCGGCCGCCGCGAGCGCGCGAACAGTCGCCGCCCCGATTCCGCTGCTCGCCCCCGTCACCAGGGCAACCCGCTTCTCGCTCATCGCAGTCACGCTACAGAGCCCTTGCGGTTCAGCGTGAGGCGCTCGCGGCGATCCGCTCAGCCGCCCCGCTGATCGACTCGAGGCTCCCAGCCGCCGCGAGAGTCGCGAAACCGAACCAGGCCTCGTCCTCTGGATCGAGGGCGATCTCTCCGGCGATCACGTGGCATGGCACCCGCGAGGCGCGACACCGGCGTGCGATCTGCCCGGTCAGCTTTCCCTCGCGGCTCTGGCCGTCGAGCCGGCCCTCGCCGGTGATCACCGCGTCCGCCTGCTCCAGGCGCCGGTCGAAGCCGACCACCCCGAGCACGAGCGCCGCCCCCAGGACCAGATGAGCGCCGAAGACCGCCCAGAGCGCTCCGGAGACGCCACCGGCTGCACCCGTCATCGCACGGCCGCGAGGGTCGCGGGGCAACGCGCCGGCCTCGGCGATCAGGCGCGCACTCAGCCTCTCGACCTGCTCGGGCGAGGCACCCTTCTGGGGCGCAAACACCTCCGCCGCCCGCTCGAAGGGGACCGAGGTGTCGCAGAGGACCTCGAGCCGGGCGTCGCGCAGGCCACCGGCCTGCTCGATCGCATCGATCGCGCCGCGACCCCCGTCGGTCGTCGCGCTGCCGCCGGCGGCGACCAGGATCCGGCGAGCCCCCTGCCCGGCTGCCGCCGCGATCAGCTCGCCGGTTCCGGCACTCGAAGCCCGCTCGGGGTCACGCTCCTCCGGATCCAGGAGGTTGAGCCCCGACGCGGCGGCGACCTCGACGACCGCCTCCGTGCCGTCCCGAACCACCGCATAGCTCGCCTCGATCGGGCGACCCAGCGGATCGTGAGCCTCGGCCTGCCGGCGCTCGCCTCCCAGGGCGTCGAGGAGGATCTCGGCCGTGCCCTCGCCCCCGTCCGCGGCAGGGCAGAGATCGGGGATCGCACCGGCGGTCTCCACTCCACGGCCGATCGCCTCGGCGACCTGCCGGGCGCCCAGGGTTCCCTTGAAGGAATCCGGCGCTGCGAGGAACCTAGGCGTAGAGGGCGTCGACTTCCTTCTCGTGCTTCTGGGCGACGACGTTGCGCTTCACCTTCAGGGTCGGCGTCAGCTCGCCGGTCTCCTGCGAGAGGTCATGAGGGAGGATCTCGAACTTCTTCACCTGCTCGACGCGCGCGAACTTCTCGTTGACCTTGTCGAGGTGCTCCTGGATCAGCTGCCGCATTCCCTCCTGCTGCGCGAGCTGGGAGGGATCGGCGGGCCAGCCCTTCTCCTCAGCGAGCTTCGCGCATTCCTCCATGTCGAGGGTGATCAGCGCGACCAGGTAAGGACGCCGGTCGCCGATGACGACGCACTGGGAGACGTATGGGCTCTGCTTGATCTCCGCCTCGAGGTTCGCGGGCGTGATGTTCTTGCCACCCGCGGTGATGATGATGTCCTTCTTGCGGCCGGTGATCGAGAGGTAGCCGTCCTCGTCGAGCTCGCCGATGTCGCCGGTGTGCAGCCAGCCGTCCTCGAGCGTCTCGCGCGTGGCCTCCTCGTTCTTGTAGTAGCCCTGGAACACGTTCGGGCCCCGAACGAGGATCTCGCCGTCGTCGGCGATCCTGATCTCGCATCCTTTGAACGCCTTTCCGACTTTGCCGATCTTGAACGCGTCCGGCCTGGCGACCGTCGCGGCGGTCGACGTCTCGGTCATCCCCCAGCCCTCGAGGACGAGTACGCCGGCCGCGTCGAAGAATCGCAGGATCTCCGGGTTGATCGGGGCGGCGCCGGTCACGCAGTTCTTGATCCGGCCACCGAATAGGGCCCTGATCTTGGAGAGCACCTGCTTGTCCGCAATCTCGTACTGCTTGCTCAACAGCCAGCCGATCGGCTTGCCTGATCGCTCGCGCTCCCGGACCTTCTTGCCGACGCCGATTGCCCAATTGAAGACGAGCTTCTTGAGTCCGCCGGACTTTTCGACCTCGCTGGTCGCGGCGGTGTAGATCTTCTCGAAGATGCGGGGGACGGACGGGAAGTAGTCGGGCTTCACCTCGACCAGGTTGGGCACGATCTTCAGCGGGTCCCGCTCCCAGTAGGCGATGTTGCCACCGAGGTCGAAGCTGAGGAACTGGATCAGCAGTGCGAAGGAGTGCGCGAGGGGGAGGAAGAGGTAGGTCGTCGAGTCGCGGTCCAGGACGCTCTCTTCGAGGGCCATGGAGACCATCGAGCGATAGTTGCCGTGCGAGATCACGCAGCCCTTGGGCGGGCCGGTGGTGCCCGAGGTGTAGATGAAGGTGCAGATGTCGTCGGGGGTGACCGACTGCCAGCGCTGCTCCCACTCCGAGTCGGACCGGCCGCTGCCCGCCTCGATCAGCTCGTCCATCGAGATCGCGTTGCCGCCGGAGCCCTCCATGCGGATCACGTGCTCGAGCTTCGGCGCGCGGTCGCGGACCTGATCGATCTTCGCGAGCTGCTCGTCGTCCTCGACGACGACGGCCTTCGCGTCGGAATTCTCGAGCACGTACTGGCACTCGTCGGGCGAGTTCGTCTGGTAGATCGGAACGACGACGGCGCCCACGCTGAGTGCCGCGAAATCGAAGTAGGTCCACTCGGGCCGCGTGTTGGCCAGGATCGAGACCTTGTCGCCCTTCTCTATGCCGAGCTCGAGCAGGCCGAGCGCCAGACGGCGGACGATGTCGCCGACCTCGCGGTAGGTCTTCGAAACCCATTGTCCGGTGGGCGTCCTTGTAGGTAACCGCCCGCAGGTCGGCGTGGCGCTCAGCCGCGAGCGGCGCGAGGTCCGCGACTGTCTTGCTGTGGGTCGTTGACTCGGCGGGCAGCCCCGGGGCCGCAGCCGTTGCGGTCTCCATCAGGACCTGAGTCTATTAGGACTGGCTGGGCAGCCAGGGAGATCTCATGAAACGGGTTGCGCCGGCGCGCACCCTCCCATCAAGCGGTTGCCTTCCTGGTCTGAGTCTGGAACGCCCGCAGCGATGACTCGAAGAGGGTCTTGTCGATTCGACCCTTGAGGACCGGCACGTTCATCTCGATGCACTTGGTGAGCACATCGCGACGCTTCATGTGCATCTCCTCGGCGAGCTCGGTGGGCGTCAGGTGAACGGACATGTAGGGCCACTCCTTTCCTCGTAAACGCCGGAGAGGCATGTATATCGCTTCACGGCGACGTGTCAATCCTTTTCCCGGAAGTTGCGGGGGTTTCGACCGGCTTCGCCTTCAGATCGCGGCCACGGGCGGCCGCTAGATCGGGTTGGGGACGTCGATGAACTGGTGCTCGATCGAGAAGCGCTGGCCGACCAGCTCTCCGAGCCGGCGGATCCCGAACGTCTCGGTCGCGTAGTGGCCGCCGGCAAGGAAGTGGACGCCGTACTCGCGCGCCTCGCCCATCACCGGTTCGCTGGGCTCGCCGGTGATCAGGGCGTCCAGTCCGAGTGGCCCCGCCTCGTGCAGGGCGAAGCCGCCTGAGCCGGTGACGATGCCGACCGTGGAGATCCGCTCGGGCCCGGCGTCGAAGACCAGCGGCTCGTGCCCGACGGCCTCCGTCAACCGGCGCCTCAGCTCGTCCAGGTCGATCGGCTCGCTCGTTCGCCCGATCAGCCCGATGGCCGACCCCTTGGCCTGGCCGAAGGGGCGCTCATCCGCCTCGAGATCGAGTTCGTCTCGCAGCAGCGCGTTGTTGCCGATCTCGGGGTGGGCGTCGAGGGGCAGGTGGTAGGCGGCAAGTGAGACGTCCGCGCAGAGCAGGGCCCGCAGGCGGGCGGCCATCGGCACCGACAGGGCTGAGAGCTGGTCGCCCCAGAGCAGGCCGTGGTGGGTGATCACGAGCTCGGCCCCGGCTGCGACGGCACGCTCGAGCGTCTCCAGGTTCGCCGACACGCCCGTCGCCACCCTGCTCACCTCGGCGCGGCCCGGGACCTGCAGGCCGTTGGGGCCGTAGTCATCGAACGACCCGGAATCCAGGAGGTCGTCGCAGTAGCCGGTGATCTCATCTCGCTTCGCCATAAAACGGGTTGCTCCTCCAGAGTGAAACGGGTGGCGCCTAGCGGCGCCCCCTCGCAACAACGGAGCACCCTCGCGTCACACATCTACCATGGCGAGCCCCGTGAACGAGGATCAATCACGCAGGCGCCCGCGGCTCATCGGGCTGCTCGTGCTGGCGCTCTGCGTCGGCCTGCTGGGTTTCGCGATCGTCAGCCTCTCGGTCGGCAGCGGCGGCGAGGAGAACGATGTCACGATCACCGGCGCCGAGGAGGTGCAGAGCCTGGTCGGCGGGATTCCGCAGGACGGGCCCAGGCTGGGCTCCATCGATGCACCCGTGACCGTCCAGCTGTTCAACGACCTCTCCTGCGATCCGTGCTCCGACTGGAACCGGGACGTCGTCGTCCCGCTGATCCAGGGCCCGGTCAGGAGCGGCGACGTCCAGCTCGTCTACCACAACTTCCCGATGAGTCAGTCCGGTTTCTTCCTCGGAGCGTATGCCGCTGTCGCCGCGGCGAAGCAGGACTACGAGTGGCAGTTCATGCAGCTCTTCTTCGCCAACCAGGACGAGGCGAAGAAGCTGGGTGCCGATCAGGACTTCCTCGACGCCATCGCGCGGGGCGTCGGGGTCGTGAACTTCAACGTCGAGCAGTGGCAGCGCGACATGGAAGACGACGACATCCAGGCGACTCTCGATGCCGACGAGAAGATCACGGCCGAGCGCCGGCTGCCGGCCGAGCCCGCGGTGGTGGTCGGGGGGGCGAACGGGACCGAGCAGTTGATCCAGTCTCCCTCGCTGGCGGACGTCCAGGCCGCGATCGCCGAGGTCGGCTGAGCGATCGGCACGGGATGACGCGCAAGCGCGCGCTGATCGCGTCTGCTGCCGCCACCCTGACGATCGGTGCCGTACTGGTCGTCCTGGACATCCGGATGATGGACGCCGGGGGGCCAGGCATCGTCGGCTTCGAATTGGCCGGCAGCCAGGACCGGGCCGCCGAGATCCTGGCCGATTGGGGGAACGACGGGATCGATGCCGCCAGGGCCTCGCTCTGGATCGACTACGCCTACATCCTCGCCTACGGCGCCTTCCTGATCCTCGCCGCGTGGGCGACCCGCGACCTCGCCGAGGCCCGCGGCTGGCGGCGGATGGCCGCGTTCGGCACACCCGTCATGATCGCCGCCGCCGCCGCCGCTGTCTTCGACGCGGTCGAGGACGTTGGACTGCTGCTCGCGGTCGACCGACACGGCGGGGACTTCGCCCCGAGGCTGGCGCAGGTTTGTGCTTCGCTCAAGTTCGGGCTGCTCGCGGTGACGATCGTCTACCTCCTGGTCGGCCTCCTGCTTCGGTTTCGGACTCGATCCGCCTGAGTGTTCCCCTGAGGCGGGGCCTCCCGGGCGGAGTATCCTTGCCGCGGGTTATCGAATGGTTGTGGGGCACGATCAGAGGTGGCTTGGCTCGTCCTCTCCGGTGCGTCTCGAGCCGGGTCGTCATCGCTCGCCGAAGGACGGCGTCTGTGTGGTGGAGCTGGCCTCGATGATCGGTGGTGAGAAGTTCACCGACCGCCCCAATTGCGTCTGCCCGGTCATCGGCTCATTCCTCCGCAGCTGGAACGACCGGGCCGGATACGCCGATCGCCAGCGGCTTCATCAGTACGCCTCCCGGGTCGTCGGTACGGGTGGATACCGGCGGATCAGCAAGATACGCCGCGACCTCTGCCTGAGCTACGCCGGGGCGGACCTCGACCGCGGGCCGCTCCGGCGCGCCGTCGTTCGGCTGCGGATGCGGGGTCGGATCGCCTGGGCGGTGGGCATCTTTCCCTCCATCTGGCTGAAGGAGGGAGCCGGCGCCTACGCGGCGCACAATGCCTTCGCGCGGGGCGAAAGCAATGACGCCTTCGCCCTGCTCGACCGGCTGCTGGAGCTCGGCTCATCCCCAGCGTCGCCGCCGAACGGCAATGGCAACGGCAACGGCCACCGCGCGGACGAGCTCGCGATCCGGGCGACGATCGCCGCCCGCGCTAGAAGCCGCGCCGCTCGCGGATCCGGTTCAGCGAGCGTCGCAGCTGGGGATCGCCGCCACGATCGGCAAGCTGAGCAGCCACGCGCAAGTTCCTGAAGGTGAAGATCGCGGCCAGGGCGCCGACGACCGCGCTCAGGGCTGCGACCTGGCCCGGCGGGATCGTCGCCAGCACGACGAAGAACAGGTAGAGCACCACCGTGCCGATCACGCCGACCCAGAACGAAAGACGGAGGCGTCTGATCACTCCCATGAGACCGGGATCCAGCCTACCCAACGGGAACTGAAGCGCAAGCCGGCTAGAGCGTGCTGCCGCTGTGGAGCGGATCGTTGGGCGACGTCTGCGAAGGATCGTTGACCACCGCGCCCGGCGGCACCGGGACCGGGCCCTCGAGCAGCGGGTCGTCCGTCTCCTCCATCCATTCCCTGAGTCGACCGCGAAGCTCCTCGAGGACCTTGCCGTGGGCGGGCTCCGCGGCCAGGTTGCTCATCTCGTTCGGGTCGAGGGTCAGGTCATAGAGCTGCTCGGTGGGGACGATCTGGTCGGCCCAGCCCGCCGCCACGAGGATCTCCTTGCTGGCGCTGTCATCGCAATTGGCGAGAACGGGATGCTGGTTGTCGTCGAAGCGGCGGATGTACTTCCAGCGCTCGGTCCGAACAGCCCGGGTCGGCTCGTAGGCGGCGTGGAAGGTGACCTCCGTGAAGATCTCTTCGTTGATCCGAGAGACCTCGTCGTGGACCAGCGGCAAAAGCGAGGAGCCCTGCAGGAAGCCTGGCTGATCGGCGCCGGCGATCTCGCAGAGGGTGGGGTAGATGTCGAGGTGGCTCACCATCGAGTCGTAGACCTTGCCGCCGGTGAACCCGCCTGGACCGCGCATGAGCAACATGACGCCCGTGCCCCGGTCATAGAGCGTCGCCTTCGCGCCGGGGAAGGCCAGGCCATGGTCGGTCGTGCAGACGATCAGCGTGCGCTCCGTGAGGCCGAAGTCGTGGAGCGCGTTGAGCACCGCCCCGATGCCCTGGTCGAGTGAGCGGGCGCTCGCCTTGAAGGCCGCCATGTCCCTCCGGGTGGCGGGTGTGTCGGGGAGGTTCGCCGGCGGGAGCGAGTAGAGGGAGTCCCGGACCGAGGTGGGGGCGCGGAACTGACGGTGGGTCTCGAAGAAACCGACCGAGAAGAAGAACGGCTCCGAGGCCGTCTGCAGGGCCTCGACCGAGATCGGCACCACATCCTGCGCGTGGTGGCTGTCCACCTCGATCACCTCGTCGTAGCCGATCACCGCCGGGTCCTCGGAGATGTGCTGCTCGCCGATCAGCACCGAGCGGTAGCCGACCGAGCGCAGCGGATGGACGAGGTGCTCGCCGTAGTCGTTCAGCGACCAGCCGCGGTGGGCGAGACCGAGCATGCCGTTGTTGTGGCAGTACTGCCCGGTGAGGAGCGAGGCCCGGCTGCCGGAGCAGGTCGGGGCCGCGCAGAACGCCTTCCGGAAGATCACGCCCTGGTCCGCGAGCAGCTGGATGTTCGGAGTCGGCACCTGGTAGCCGTACGGCTGCACGTAACGGCCGGTGTCGTGGGAGTGGATGTAGAGGATGTTGGGAGGGGCCGAATCGGCCATTTGTGTACCTTACTGGTCTAGAAACTCAAGTAGGGGCAGAGATGAAGCTGAATGGCATAGATCACATCACGGGCATGACCGCCGACGGGCAGCGCTGCCTGGATTTCTACGCCGGAATCCTCGGACTCGCCTTCCTGGGGCGCGACGAGGACTTCGAGGCGCCAGGTTCGCATCTGATCCGCCTCGGCCATCAGCCCGGCCGTCCGGGCGGGGCCCTCACCTTCATCGAGGCCCCCGGCGTCGGCCGGGGCCGCCCGGGCAACGGGATGGCCCACCTCATTCGCTGGGGCGTTCGCCTCCCTGCAGCGTTGGACTACTGGACGGAACGGCTCTCGGAGGCAGGCATCGAGATCCACTCACTCGGGGCAGGCGATGAGCGCCGTCTCAGGTTCACGGATCCCGAGGGCCTCGCTCACGAGCTCGCGGTCGACGAAGCGGAGCAGGACGCCGGCTTCCCGCCCGGCTCGAGCACGATCCCGCATGAGCACGCGATCGCGCGGCTCGCCGGCGTCAGGTCGTATGGCCGGGCCACGGTGCCCAGCGCCGACATCCTGGCCGGGAGACTCGGCTTCCGCGTCACCGGCCCGGACAGCTACGCCATCGGTAGCGAAGAGCGGAGCTCAGACTTCGCCTTCGACGCGCCGCCGCTCG
The DNA here is from genome assembly GCA_963848955.1 of uncultured Solirubrobacterales bacterium. Lineage (GTDB taxonomy): Bacteria > Actinomycetota > Thermoleophilia > Solirubrobacterales > 70-9 > DASUPK01. Next base: position 52,104 of record CAWKFQ010000001.1, read on the forward strand.
AACGAGGCCGGGTGGGCGCCGGGACGATCCACCACATCGCTTGGGCGACGGATGGGTTCCTACCGGCATGGCGCCAGCGGGTGATCGGAATGGGATGCGTGGCGACGCCGGTGATCGACCGCGGCGATTCTCGCTCGATCTACTTCCGCGAGCCCTCCGGCGTCCTCTTCGAGATCTCCGCGCCGAGCGACGTGCGAAGAGAGGGATCCGCCGAGACGGTGATCCGAACCCGGCGGATCTCGCCCAAGGTCGATCCGAGGGTTCACGTCGGCGCCCTCGGCTAGCGGCCAGTCGACCCTCTAGTCTCTCGCGGGACCGGGGAGGGTCCGACTCAGTGGAGGGCTATTTGACGGGCTGGCCCGTGAGCAGAGCCAATCGATGCCGCGCCCGGTGGCCGTTCGCCGCCGCGGTCTCCCTCGCCGTGATCACCGCGATGGTGACTGCGGTCCCGGCCGGGGCGGCGGTGACGCTCGGCCAGCTCGCACCCACCCCGCCGTCACCCGACTGCTCGGCGACGTCTCCACCCGGCGTCGACTATCTGCAGCCCAGCATCACCGGCGGCAACCTCTACATCGCACGGCAGGCCGGCACGATCACGTCCTGGTCGACCCGGTCCTCCGGCGGCGGCGCGACCTACGTCTTCAAGATCTTCCGCAGGACGAGCGATCCCGATGTCTTCCAGGTGACCGCCCAGGGGCCGTCGCGCATCCTCACCTCGGGGATCAATACGGTGCCCGTCAGCATCGCGGTTCGCTCCGGAGACATGATCGGGATCAACGAGAGCGGGGGTGCGAACTCGTGCACGTTCTCGCAGCCCGGCGACGGGGTGCTCACCCGCGGGGGCAGCCTCTCTGACGGCGCCTCGGGCACGTTCGCCCCGCAGAACAACGTCCGGCTCAACCTCTCGGCCTCGCTCGTTCCCTCCAACGACTTCAGCATCGCCGCCATCACGCCTGACCGCAAGCGGGGGTCGGCGACCGTGATCGTCAACGTCTCCAACCCCGGTGTCGTGACGATGTCGGGCAAGGGGGTGAAGAAGGGGCACATCTCGAAGAACGTCGCCGTCGCCGGGACGGTCCAGTTTCAGATCGCCTCGGCCGGAGCCAAGAGACGGAAGCTCGACAAGACCGGGAGCGTGGGGCTGAGCCCGACGTTGACCTTCTTCCCGAGCGGCGGGGACTCGGCCAGCAGGCTCTTCACGGTGAAATTGAAGAAGCGACGAGCTCGGCCGCCCGTGTTGGGCCGTCCCACTCCGCAATAGACTGGCGCCCGCATGAACCGTCGCGCGATTCTTGCGGGGCTCCTGGCGGTTGGGCTCATCGTCCTGGTGGTGGTGCTGGCCAGCTCCGGGGGTGATGGGCAGGAGACCGAGATCACCCAGGGGAAGCCGTTCACCGGCAGCTCATCCGTGACGCGCAGCGTCGCCTCGATCGCCGCCAGCCAGCGATATCTGGATCGCCATCCGGAGATCGAGCGCCGGGCCGAGCGTGAGGCGGCCGCCGAGGAGGCGGCCCGCGAGCAGGCCGGTGAGGCCGAGCAGGGCGAGGAGGGTGAGGCCGAGCAGGGCGAGGAGGGGGAGGCCGAGCAGGGCGAGGAGGGTGAGGCCGAGCAGGGCGAGGAGGAGGCGGGCGGCGAGCGGCCGCTGGCCGCCGCGCCCGGGGACGCGCCGCTGGAAACCGACATTCGCGAGAAGCCGGAGCCGGGAGAGGAGACCGGCCCCTCGAGGCAGCCGGGGCCGCCTGCCCCTCAGGCACGCATCGGCAAGGCCGCGATTGGGCCGAGGTCGTCGTTCTCGGAGGGCACTTCGTTCTTGGGCGCGGACAGCATCGACTCCGGCTTCATTCCCCCCGACTCGATGGGCGCCGTCGGCCCCAGCCAGATCCTCGTGTTCGTCAACGGTCGCATCAGGCTCTTCGACAAGCAGGGGAACCCCGACCCCAACCTGGACGTGACCGACTCGGCGTTCTGGGATTCGGTTCTCCCCAACGGGGTGGAGCCGACCGACCCGGGGGTCGAGTACGACCGCCTGTCCGAGCGCTGGATCGTCTCCGGGATCGACACCCAGAACACCGACAACCAGGTGATGCTTGCTGTCAGCGACGGACCGACGATCACCGACGAGACCAGCTTCGATTTCTTCGCGTTCGACGAGTCCGATCCGCTCCCGCAGCCGGCTCCCGCCCGGTTTGCGGACTACCCGCAGCTCGCGGTCGACAACAACGCGATCTACATCGGAGTGAACGAGTTCACCTCGAGCAGCGGCTCGTTCACGGGGCACGAACCTCTACGTGATCCGCAAGTCGAGCGTGATGGGCCCGATGCCGTCGATCGTCGCGACCGGGTTCCGGACCGTTGACGGCGCTTCCGCTCAGGGACCGGACAGCCCGCAGCCCGCCGTGACCGCGGACCCCAGCATCGCCGCCGGCTACGTCGTGGGACCCGACAATCAGATCGCGAACCGGATCGATGTGCGGCGGATAACCGACCCGGGCGGCACGCCCGCGATCTCGGCGAACCTCGTAGTCCCCGTCCCGGGCACCGCCCAGCCTTTGCCAGTCCCCGCCCTCGGCACGACGGGCGGCCTCGACGCCCTGGACGATCGCTTCTTCGGGGCGATGATCGCCAGGGAACCCGATGGCTCGGATTCGCTCTGGACTGCCCACAACATCCTCGTCAACGCGACCGGAGTGGGCAATAGCGGCGGCGACCGGGACGCGGCCCGCTGGTACCAGCTCGGGGACCTGAGCTCCGATCCACCGAGCCTGGTCCAGTCCGGGGACCCTCTTCGACACGGCCGCCTCCAATCCACGCTTCTTCTGGATGCCCTCGATCGCGATGAACGGCCAGGGGCATGCGTCGCTGAACGCGAGCACCGCCGGCAACGGGCGCCGGGCGGAGGTGGCGGGCTCCGGCCGGCTGGCCAGCGATCCACTCGGCACGACCCAGGCATTCGACCTGATCCAGCCGAGCAACAACGGCTACAACCTCGGAGCGTCGGCTCCCCGTAGGTGGGGGGACTACTCGCAGACAGTCGTCGATCCAACCGACAACCAGACCTTCTGGACGTTCCAGGAGTACACCTCGGCCCAGAACGTCTGGGGGGTGCGGGTCATCCAGCTGAAGGCGCCGCCTCCAGCCGTTCCGGCGGACGCTTCGCCCGACACGGTACCGATCGACACCGATCCCCATCCGGTCCAGATCACGGGCATCCTGACCGGTGGCGCGGGCTTCTTCGACCCCACCGATCCCGGCCCGCCGTTTCCGGACTACGAGCACATCTCCGCGACGGTCAGCAACGACGTCATCGTCAACGACGTCACCGTCACCGATCCGACTCACCTCACGCTCGACCTCGACACGTCCGCGGCCACGCCCGGGGTCGCCTCGGTCACGATCACGAACCCCGACGGGCAATCCACCGGTTGCTCGCATGCGCTGATCATCGGGAGCGATGCGACGCCCGCCGCGACGCCGAATCCGCAGGGAACGAGCCCTCCATCCCCCGCCAACAACAACACCCCGACGGTCTTCGGATCAGGCGCCGACTGCGGCTCCGACGTCAGCATCTACGCCGATGACCCGACCTGCATGACGACCCCCGTGATGAGCGGGTCGGCGACCGCCTTCGCCTCTCCGGGGATCCCGGTGAGCGTCGCAGACGATTCCTCCACCGATTTCTACGCGCAGGCGACCAGCGTGGCCAACGTCCCCTCCGCCTGCTCCCCGACCGCGGTGACCTACGTCGAGGACTCCACGCCGCCCCAGGTGACCGTGGACTCCGGCCCGACCGGGACGATCACCGATCAGACGCCGACCTTCACCTTCAGTGGCAGCGACACGATCGGTCCGGTCACCTTCAGGTGCTCGATCGATACGGGCACCCCGACCTTCCGTGCCTGTTCAGGCCCGGGCGACAGCGACACTCCGGCGGCCCCGCTCGCCGACGGCTCCTACACCTTCAGGGTCCAGGCGAGCGACGGCGCCGCCAACTCCTCGATCGCGACGCGCTCGTTCTCGGTCCAGGTACCCAACCCCCCACCGGCTCCGACGCTGCCGGAGACGACGATCACCAAGGGGCCGAAGAAGACGCAGAAGATCCGTCCGAAATTCAAGTTCACCTCCAGCGACCCGAGCGCCACCTTCCAGTGCAAGCTCGACAAGCGCAAGTTCGCGCCCTGCGCGTCGCCCTTCAAGACGCCCAAGCTCCGTCCGGGCAAGCACAGGCTGCAGGTGAGGGCCGTTGGGGCCGGCGGAACCGACCCCACACCTGCTGTCAGGAAGTTCCGGATCCTTCCGCCGGCCTGAGGAAATCGGGGCGCCCGGATTTGAACCGGGGACCTCACCGACCCGAACGGTGCGCGCTACCAGGCTGCGCCACGCCCCGAGAGCGCCAAGGATAGAGGCGCGTGCGCCAGGGGGTCGTCCACCGGATAGCGTTGGATCGTGGCCGACAACGCCAGCGTGATCCGGGAGCTGTACGAGGCGCTCGACCGCCACGACGGGGAAACGATGGCCCGGCAGTACGCGCCGGACGCCCGCTTCAAGGACCCCGCCTTCGGCGAGCTGAGCGGAACGGAGGCGGGTGACATGTGGCGCATGCTCACGGGCCGCGCCGAGGACCTGAAGGTCGAGCTCCCCGAGCACTCGGCCGACGGCGATGCGGGTACCGCCCACTGGATCGCCACCTACACCTTCAGCACCGGCCGGCCGGTGGTCAACGACATCCATGCCCGGTTTCGCTTTCGAGACGGGCTGATCGTCGATCACGAGGACTCGTTCTCGTTCTGGGGGTGGGCTCGCCAGGCACTCGGTCCACCAGGGGTGATACTCGGGCTTCCGCCGATGAACCTGTTGGTCCGCAGGCGCGCCCGGGGCGACCTCGCCGAGTTCCGCGAGGAGCGTTGAGCGGCCGGTGGCCGCCGCCGGGGACCTGACGAGCCAGCCGGACCGTTTCCGAGTGCTGTCGATAGATGGCGGCGGCATTCGCGGCCTGATCGCGGCGCGGGTGATCGCTCGCCTCGAGGAGCTGATCAGCGCCGAGGCCGGGGAGGAGCGGCGCCTCGCCGACTGCTTCCACATGTTCGCCGGGACCTCGACCGGCGGCCTGCTCGCACTTGGGCTGACGGTGCCCGATCCAGACGACCCCACCCGGCCGCGGTTGAGCGGCGCGGACCTCGTGGAGCTCTACATGAGCGAAGGGCCGCGGATCTTCGGCGACACGCTGCACAAGCTGATCAGCCTCGGGGGCTGGATCGCTCCGAAGCACTCGGAGGCGCGGCTCGAGCGGGCGCTGCGCGAGAGGTTCGGCGACGTCAGGCTCAGGGACGCCCTCCGAGAGCTGATCGTCACCTCCTACGACATGAACGAGCCCGGTCCCCACTTCTTCAAGCGGTGGCGTGCCCGTGAGTCGAACGACCGTGACGTGGCGATGGTCGACGTCGGGCTCGCCACGTCAGCCGCGCCGACCTACTTCCCCTCGCACGGCCTCGGCGGCCGGGCTCTCGTAGACGGCGGCCTGTTCGCCGCCAATCCATCGGTCGCCGCCGTGGTCGAGGCGCTGAAGCGCCGCGATGAGGAGCCCCGCGACCTGGGTGCCGGCGAGCTGCTGCTGGTCTCGCTCGGGACGGGTCAGCACGAAACCGGCCACGCACAGTCCCAGGTCCGGCGCTGGGGCCGGATCGGCTGGATCCTCCCCCGGCGCCAGGATCCCGCCCTGATCGCCGCGTTCCTCGATGGCCAGTCGGATGCGGCCGATCATTGGGTCGAGATCCTGCTCAACCACGAGCCCGGGAAGGCGGCCCTAGACCCGGTCTCACAGGGTGCTGGGCCCCGCTACTTCCGCTTCCAGACGAAGCTGAGCGTGAGCACGCCGCTCGACGACGCCCGGCCACAGGCCCTGAGCCAGCTGAACGACGCGGCCGACCGGCTGCTCGCGGAAGAGGACGACCGTCTGCGCGAGCTGGTGCGCCGGCTCGTCCGGGGTACGCCCCTGCCCGCCCAGGCGGCCTAGCTCTTCTCGGGCTCCGGGCGGGCTTCGGGCTTGGGCGCCGGATGTTCACCCGCGGCTTTGGGGATCAGGTAGCGGATGCCCAGGATGCAGAGCAGCAGGCCGATGCCGCCGATCCACAGGATCGGGTCCTCTGCGGAGAAGCCCTCCAGCCTGCTCCCCAGGTAGGTGAAGTACGCGGTGATCGGCGCGTAGCCCACCGCGGTGGTCCAGGTAAACCGCACGATCGGGACCCGGGCTGCACCGCAGACGTAGCCCATCAGGCTGAACGGCAGAATGGGGATCAGCCGGATGCCGATCAGCACGATCACGCCACCGCGATTGATCAAATCCTCTGCGCGCCGAAAGCGCTCCTCGCCGGCCACGCGGTAGAGCAGCGGCCTGGCGAAGTGCCTGCCCACGGCGTAGGAGGCGAGAGCAGACACGATCCAGCAGCCCATCACCAGCGGGAAACCGACCCCGAACCCAAAGACGTAGCCAGCCGCCGCGTCGAGTATCTCGGCCGGATACCAGACGATCACGTGCACGAGCGAGAGCCAGAGGACCAGTAGGGGGCCGGAGGCGCTGTCGCCGAGGTCGTGACGAACCTGCTCGGTGTTGCCGTGGAACGCGTCGCTGACGGCGTCGCGCAGCGACGGTACCGCCACCGCCACCGCCACCCCGATCAGAATGCCGGTCAGTGTCACGGCGACGCCGGTCCAGGTTCCTCCGCCAGGCGGGCCGCTGCGCACGACCGTTAGATTAGAAGCACCCGTCACCAAGACCCTAAGGAGGGCAGATGGCCTTCGTGGTCCCAGATCTTCCCTACGAGTACAACGCGCTCGAGCCACACATCGACGAGCAGACGATGCGCGTCCACCACGACAAGCACCACCAGGCTTACGTCGACAAGGCGAACGCCGCCCTGGAAGGCACCGAGTGGGCGGACAAGGACGTCAACGAGGTGCTTCAGAACCTCGACAAGCTTGGTGACAAGGAAACCGCGGTCCGGAACAACGCGGGCGGCCACTCCAACCACAGCTTCTTCTGGGAGATCATGAGCCCGGACGGCGGTGGGGAGCCCGAGGGCGACCTGGCCGACGCGATCAGCGAGAAGTTCGGCTCGTTTGCCGATTTCCAGGAGGAGTTCAAGAACGCCGGCGTGAACCAGTTCGGCTCAGGCTGGGCCTGGCTCATCCATGACGGCTCCGGGTTGGCGGTCGTCTCGAGCCCCAACCAGAACAGCCCGGTCTCCGACGGCAACACGCCGATCCTCGGTGTCGACGTCTGGGAGCACGCCTACTACCTGAAGTACCAGAACAAGCGCCCGGATTACATCGACGCCTGGTGGAACGTCGTCAATTGGGCGAAGGCCGGCGAGCACTTCGCCTCCGCCTCCAGCTAGGCAGCTGCTTTCATCCCGGCCGGACGGGCCGCCTCGGGCAGTTGAGGCGGGCCGTTCGTGTGGTCCTTCGCCGGAACCTGTGCCATCGCGTGCTCGGCCAGCGCGGTGATCGTCAGGCTGGGGTTGACGCCCGGGGTTGGCGGGGATGGCCGCCCCGTCGCAGACCATCAGGTTCTCGTAACCGAAGACCCGGTTGCGCGCGTCGACCACGCCGTGTTCGGGGTCCGCGCCGATCGCGGCGCCGCCCAGGATGTGGGCGGTCGTCGGGATGTTGAAGATCGCCTCGTTGATCCCGCTCTGCGCGACCCCGCCTGTGCGCTCCGCCATCCACCGCGCCGCCGCGTCGGCGGCCGGGATGAAGGTGGGAGTGGGCTTTTCGGGATCCTGTTCGGTCTGCAGCTTCACCCCGCGCCCCAGCAGTCGTCGTTTGGGTCGCAGGCGGATCGCGTTGTCGAGCGTCTGCATCACCAGGAGGATCACCGTGCGCCGCGACCACTGGCCCGGCCGGAGCAGGCGCAGGAAACGAAGCGGATGGCGGACGATCTGGCCCAGCCAGAGCAGTGGCCGGCTGCAGCTTCGTCCCCCGCCCGGTCAGGAGCGTGAACAGGTAGCTCATGGAGTCGGCGCGGCGCCCGTAGGTCACGACCTCGATGTGCGTGTCGGGGTCCGGATAGATGCTCGAGCTGATCGCCACCGACTTCGCGAAGTCCCGCTCGTCGCTCGGGGCGGTGACCGCGTTGATCGACTCGCTGTTGGTGCGCACGAGCTCCCCGAGCCGGGAGGAGATTCGCGGCAGCGAGCCGCGGTCACTGCAGCTCGGCGAGCAGCTTGTTTGTCCCGAGCGCACCGGCGGCGATCACGACACCGCGCGCGGTCAGCGTCGAGCGGCGCTTCCGCACCCAGCGAGCCGGAGCGCTCGCTCGTCACCTCGTAGCCGTCGGAGCCGTCTGCTGCGCCGCCCGAGATCGATCTCACGTCCGTGACCTGCCGCTCGGGGAGGATCTCGACCCCGAGCTGCTCGGCGAACCAGAGGTAGTTCTTGACCAGGGTGTTCTTGGCGTTGTAGCGGCAGCCGACCATGCAGCTCCCGCAACCGATGCATCCCGATCTCGCCGGCCCGTCGCCGCCGAAGTACGGGTCCGGCACCTCCTTCCCGGGTTCGCCGAAGAAGACGCCGACCCGGGTGTGCTTGAAGGTGTCGCCGACGCCCGATCTCCTCGCCGTACTCCTTCAGCAGCAGGTCGGCCGGTCCCTCCAGCGGATAGTCGGTCACGCCGAGCATCCGCTCGGCGGTCTCGTAGTGCGGGTCGAGCGCCGACTCCCAGTCGCCCAGCGCGTCCCATTGCGGGTCGCGGAAGAACGCGGGCCGCGCCCGGTAGAGCGTGTTTGCGTAGCCGAGGCTGCCCCCGCCGACGCCGGAGCCGGAGACGATGAAGACGTCCTTGAAGACGGTCATCCGGAAGATGCCGCGGAGCCCGATCTTCGGCATCCAGTAGTAGCGGCGGAGATTCCAGGTGGACTCGGCGAAGTCCTCGTCGCGGTAGCGGCGACCGCACTCGAGCACCGCGACCCGGTAGCCCTTCTCGGCGAGGCGCAGCGCGGCGACCGATCCGCCGAAGCCGGAGCCGATCACGAGCCAGTCGTAGTCGAGGCGAGCTCCCGCGGGGTTCACTGGACCCAGCCTAGTTGAGGGACCCTCCTTAACCTCAACTCAACGGGCGCTGGGGTGCAAACGGCTTTCCCATGCGGAATTTCGGCGCCTGCGAGGCGACGGTTCCCCTTTGACACCCGCGAAGCGCCGATGGAAGAATCGCTGGATGACCGTGCCTGGGTGGGGTACCCCGGCGCGGCCGCAACTTGGGCAACGGGTAGGTAGAGGAACGAGTGCCAACATCCAGCGTCGTCGGACGCGTCGCCGCGGTCCTCGCGCTGCTCGGTGCGATCGTCGTGGTCCTGCTGCTCGTGCTCGGCGGGGGCTCCTCGTACACCGTCACCGCCCAGTTCGTGAACGCCTCCCAGCTGGTGACGGGCAACAACGTGAACGTCGCCGGCGCCCCGGTCGGCTCGATCAAGGAGATCTCCCTCTCGGACGACGGCCAGGCCCTGGTCGAGATGGAGATCAAGGACGGCGCGTACACGCCGCTACCCGAGGGCACGCACGCCACGATCCGCTCCCAGTCGCTCTCGGGGATCGCCAACCGCTACATCGACCTCGACCTTCCCGCTCAGCCCGACGGGAAGAGGATCTCCTCCGGCGGCGCGATCGCCCAGGCCGACACCACCTCCGAGGTCGACCTGGACCAGCTCTTCAACACGCTCAACAAGCCGACCGTCGACCACCTGAAGCAGGTGATTCAGGGATTCGCGCACTCCTATGACGGCGTCGGGGCGAAGGCCAACCGCGGCTTCCACTACCTGAACCCGTTCCTCTCGACCTCGCGGCGGGTCTTCGGCGAGCTCAACTCCGACCAGGCGCGCGCTCGAGAGCCTGATCGTCGACTCCGCCTCGCTGACCTCGGCGCTGGATCAGCGCGCCCCCGACATCTCCGCGCTGGTCGCGAACCTGAACGTGATGATGGGGGCGATCGGCGCGCCAGAGCACCGCCCTCGCCTCCGCCGTGGGCCAGCTGCCCGACTTCATGCGCCAGTTCAACACCACCGCGGTCAACCTCCGCGCCGCCCTCGACGACGTCGAGCCGCTCGTCAACGCCTCCCGGCCGGTCGCCCAAAAGCTCCAGCCCTTCGCCAAGCGACTGCGCGGCTTCGCCCGAGACGCGGTGCCGACGTCAAGGGCCTGAACGGGATCATCAGCGCGCCCGGGCGCCGACAACGACCTGATCGAGCTCACCCAGCCTGCAGGTGCCCCTCGCCGAGATCGCCGTCGGCCCGGTGAACCGCAACGGCGCCTCGCGCCCCGGCGCCCTGCCCGCGTCCGCCGACGCGCTGACGAACTCGCCTCGACCAGCTCGCCTTCCTGCGGGCCTACATCACCCGAGCTCACCGGCTGGTTCGACGACTTCGGCCACTCCGGCTTCCCCGACGCCAATCGGCGGCATCGGCCGCATCTCGACGACCCTCAACGCGTTCACCGCCGAGCGCCCCCGCCCGGCCCCTGCAGCCCTGCCAGGACCCGCTCGGCATCCTGCACGGCCCGGTCTGCCAGGCGGTCAACGCCAGCATCCTGGCGGAAGCCCTCGGCATCAAGAACCTGCAGCGCTGTCCGGGCTCGAACGAGCGCGGTCTCTCCGAGGAGCAGCTCACCTCAGAGCGGCACCGTCGACTGCAACCCGAACCAGACCCCGTCGGGCCCATGAAGCGGCTGATCGTGCATCTGGCCTGCTCGCCGCGCGCAGCCGCCAGCCTGCGTGGCCGTTGCGCGGCGCGTCCGACTCCCGCAGTACAAGGTCGAGCTCTTCAACGCCTTCGGGCTCGTCAACGGGTCCGAGCTGCGCGTCGCCGGCGTCAAGGCGGGCACGATCACGCGACCTCGACATAACCCCGCAGAAGACCGCGCTCGTCACCGTGGAGGAGGACTCGAAGCTTCCCCGAGTTCAAGGCGGACGCGAGCTGCTCCTCGGAGCCGCAGTCGCTGATCGCGGAGTACTTCCTGAACTGCCAGCCCGGCAGCTCGACCCAGCCGCTCAGCGGGCCCGATCCCGGCGGCCAGCAACAAGACCACGGTCCAGCCCGACCTCGCCCAGAACACCCTCCGTGCGCCGTTCAAGCGACCGCCTCCAGCTGCTGATCAACGAGTTCGGCACCGCGCTCGACGGCAACGCCGAGAACCTGAACGCTGCGATCCGCGCCGGCGCGCCCGCGCTCCAGCAGCTCAAGCAGGTCCTCAACATCCTCGGCAACCAGAACACAGACGATCGCCGAGCTGAACTCGAATGCGGATGCGATCTTCGCCCAGCTCGCGAACCGCCGGGAGGACGTCGTCCACTTCATCGACAACGCCGGCCGTACCGCGGCGATCTCGGCCGAGCGCTCGAACGACCTGGCGCAGAACTTCCACCTGCTCGACGACTTCCTCGTCGAGCTGAAGCCGACGATGTTCCAGCTCGGCAAGCTCGCCGAGAACCAGACGCCGCTGCTGGCCGACCTGCACGCCGCCGCGCCCGGTCTCAACAAGCTGGCGAAGAACCTGCCGCCGTTCAACAACGGCGCCCAGCAGTCGCTTACCTCGCTGGGCGGCGCTGCCCGCGTCGGCAAGGTCGCGTTGGCCAACGGCCAGGACGAGATCGCCGCCCTCGACCAGTCGAGCACCAAGGCCTATCCCGCCGCGAACGAGGTCGCGAAGTTCCTGGAGAGCATCGACAACCCGAGCAACGCGGTCGAGGAGGACTCCTGCGCCCGCTTCGACCTCCGCGAGCAGCCCGGTGAGGCCGACAGGCGCGTCCAGGCGCTCGACCAGAAGATGGGGGTCACGCTGCACGGTGATCAGACGGCCCAGTGCAAGTGGGCGAACGGGCAGCAGCCGGGCCCGAATTCCAGCGGCGGCAACCCCGGTTACACCGGGATGGAGGGCCTCCTCAACTACGCCTACGTCCAGACGAACTCGCTGAACCTCTTCGACCAGCTCGGCCACGCGCTCGGGATCACGCTGGTGAGCGCGCCGGGGACCAACAACGCCTGCGGCTATCAGACCGGGCCCCAGGTGCCTGACATCCAGGGAGCTGGTGGCAACACCGGCCTCGACCAGCGACCCAAAGAACTTCGCCGAGTGCGCCGGGATCCTGGGCGATAGCCAGCCCGGGATCAACTTCGGGACGAACCCCTCGGGCCTGTTCGGCAATCTCTGCCGCTACGACCCGAGCGTCTGCCCTCAGGGATCGCTGGCGCCCTCGATCTGCAACCCGGCCGATCCGCCGCACACCAGCGCCTCTCTGCGGACCGCCACGACGGCGCCGGCACCTCAGCAGCAGCAGCAACAACAACAGCAGCAGCGCAGACGCCGCAACGGCCGCAGAAGGGGCTCGACAAGATCCTGCCGCCGGGGGTCAATCCGAACAAGCTTCCCGACAAGGTCCAGCAGCAGCTCCAGGACCTGCTCCCGCAGCTGCCCCAGCTCCCACAGCTGCCCCCGGTGCCCCAGCTGCTCAACCCGAACTCCACCGGGACCAGCGGCGCGCCCACCGACAACCTCCTCAACTTCCTGCTCGGGCAATGAACGGACGCGGAAGAGTCGGCTCGCTGGCGGCGTCACCCACGATGGTCGGGCGCGATCACGACGCTGATCATCCTCGTCGCGGTCTTCCTCGCATACAACGCGAACAACGGCCTGCCCTTCGTTCCCACCTACAGCGTCTCGGCCGAGCTCTGCGACGGCGCTCGCCTCGGCCCCAACAACGAGGTGCGGATCGGTGGGAATCGAGTCGGCGTGGTCGAGTCGATCGATACCGTGCCGGCGCCGCCGAACAGCGGCTGCCAGGCGGCGGACGGTTCGAGCTCCTCGACGTGGCCAAGCTCAACCTGAAGCTCGACAAGAGCGCCGACCCGCTGCCCGCCGACTCGACGATCCGGGTTCGGTACCGCTCCGCGTTCGGCCTCAAGTACCTGGAGATCAGCCGAGGCACCAGCGCAGCCCGGCCTGCCCGCCGCGGGGACGCTGCCGCTCTCGCAGTCTCAGGAGCAGGTCGAGTTCGATGACGTCTACAACACCTTCGACACCGCGACACGCGAGAACAGCCGGCGGGTCCTGCAGGGCTTCGGCGATGCGTTCGCCGCCCGCGGCGCTTCGCTGAACGAGGCGATCAGCGCCCTCAACCCGCTGTTCGCCAACCTGAAGCCGGTCTCCGAGGCGCTCGCGGATCCGGCCACGCAGCTGGTCCGCTTCTTCCCCGAGCTCGGCGACGCGGCACGGATCGTCGCCCCGGTCGCGGTCGACAACGCCGAGCAGTTCACCAACGGCGCGATCGCCTTCGGCGCGATCTCCTCCGACCCCCAGGCGCTGCGCGACACGATCTCGGGCGGGCCGCCGGTGCTCGAATCGGGACTCCGCTCGCTGCCCGTGCAGCGCCCGTTCCTCGCCGACTTCGCCGAGTTCTCGCGGCTCCTCCGGCCGGGCGTCCGCGACCTGCGCGCGGCGCTGCCGATCCTGAACCAGGCGGTCTCCCTGGGCAAGAAGGTGCTGCCGCGGACCGTGACGATGAACCACGACCTCCAGGGCGTCATGGAGGAGCTCAACAACCTGGTCGCCGACCCCTCGACTCTCACGAGCCTGAACCGCCTCGGGGACACCTTCAATCTCGCCCAGGACGCCGGGGCGAAGATCGGCCCGTACCAGGAGGTCTGCAACTACTGGAACTACTGGGTCACCTACCTGACCTCCCACTTCGAGCTGCCCACGCCGTTCGGCTTCGCGGAGCGCGTCATCCCGCCGTCGATCGCCGGCACCACCTCCCCGACCACACTGCCGCGGAACCCGCTCGACAACTACTCGGGCGGCCAGGGCGACGGCCGCTTCTCCAGCAACTTCCTCGCCGGCTCCAATGCGGGCAAGTTCTCGCCGCTCAACGGCCCGCCGAACGGCGGCACGCTCCCCGGCTACCAGAACAACGGCATCCCGGTTCTCCACGGCAACCCCTACGGGCCCGCTCTTACCGACGGCCAGCCCAACTGCCAGGCCGGCCAGACCGGCTACGTCCTCGGCGAGGGACTGATCCCCGGCCAGTCGAGGGACAACCCGACCTTCGGCGTCCAGAACGTGGCCAAGGCCGCGGGCGTGCCCCCGCTCGGCAAGACCAACCTCTTCCTGAGCAGGACGGGACCCGCGTGTTCGGACCTGGGGCAGGTGGCTGAGATGAACCCGAATGACAGCCGCCGGCTCTCCAACTTCCAGATCGGCCTGATCGCGATCGTGCTCACCTTCATCGGGTTCTACCTGGCGTTCACCAAGTCGATCCCGTTCGCGGGTCACGGCTATCAGCTCAAGGCCGTCTTCGCCGACGCCCAGAACATCCGCGCCAAGAGCCCCGTCCGAATCTCCGGGGTGGACGTCGGCGAGGTGAGCGACGTCCAGCACGTCACCGACGCCAACGGAAACGGTGAGGACGCCGCGCATGGTCACCATGGACATCAAGGACAGCGCCCTGCCCATCCGCCAGGACGCCACGATGCAGCTGAGGCCGCGGCTCTTCCTCGAGGGGAACCTCTTCGTGGATCTGCACCCGGGGAGTCCGAGCGCGCCGGAGCTCGGCGAGCGGTTCGGTCGTCCCCGAGAACCAGACCTCGGCCTCGGTGCAGTTCGACCAGGTGCTGACCAGCCTGCAGGCGCCCGTGCGCCAGGACCTCCAGATCTTCCTGAAGGAGTTCGGCGGCGCCCTCGACAAGTACGGCGGCGCCAAGGGCTTCCGGGAGTCCCTCCGGACCTCCCCGGCGGCCTACGAGTACACCTCGCAGGTGAACCAGGCCCTGCTCGGGACCCAGCCGGGCGACCTGGCCGGGTTCGTCTCGAACCTGGACGTCGTCGCTCGGGAGCTGAACGCGAACAGCGCCCACCTCCAGGGCCTGATCACCAACCTGAACACGGTCAGCGGCGCGTTCGCGGCCAACCAGGCGTCGCTCCGCGAGGCGATCATCGAGTTGCCGCAGACACTGGCGGTCGGCCGGCCGGCGCTCTTCAAGCTCAACCGGGACTTCCCGCCCCTTCGCGCCTTCGCGCGCGAGGCGCTTCCCGGCGTCAGGTCAGCGAACAAGGCGCTCGACTACGCCAATCCCTGGATCGGGCAGCTCCGCCAGCTGATATCGGAGCCCGAGCTGCGCGGCCTCGTCAACGACCTGCGGCCCACGATCCCCGATCTCGCGGCGCTCAGCAGTGGCTCCCTGCCGTTCCTCGAGCAGGTCGCGGACGCTGTCGTCCTGCTTCAACAACGTCGTCATTCCGTGGAGCAACACGGATATTCCCAACTCAGACAGCGACCCGCCGGCGGGGAAGGTCTACCAGGAGACCGCGTAGGGATTCAGCGGCGTGGCCGGCGAGAGCCGCTCGGGTGACGCGAACGGCCAGATGTTCCGCGTCCTGGGCGGCGGAGGCCAGAACACGATCGCTCCGTTCAACACGCCCGACCTGGCCGCGCCGCTGACCGGCATCGCTCCGTTCGACTTCCTCGGCTCGCAGCCGGCCAAGCAGTCGTCAGCGAAGACGCCGTTCAGGCCGGACGTCCCCTGTGAGACCCAGGACCCGCCCGACCTGAACAGCGAAATCGGGCCGGCGCCGGCCACGAACGCCAGCGGCAAGAGCGCCACCGTCGCGACCCCGCGCCAGAGGCTCTGATCGATCGCTACTCCCATCTGATGAGCCAGTTCACCCAGCGCCAGGCAGCTGAAGTCGAGCGGCGCGCTCGACCAGGCGAAGCAGCTGGTCGCGAACACCCTGCAGCAGTTCACGGCCTGGGCCAAGGACTGGGCCGCCTTCCAGAACGACAGCGGGCTCGACGTGCCGAATCCGGTTCCTGCACTGCAGGGCGGACTGAAGGGGGCCGGGCGCTGATGAGCAAGGTGATCCGAGACCACCTGCGCGACTTCCTCGCCATCCTCGGCCTGCTGATCGTGGGGATCGTCGCGACCTACATCATCGTCCAGAACCAGCGGCTGCGAATCCCGCTGCTCGAGGAGAAGCCGTTCGAGCTGAAGGCGGATATGTCCACCGCCCAGGCGGTCACGCCGGGCCAGGGGCAGACGGTCCGCGTCGCGGGTGTCCGGGTGGGCGACATCTCCTCCGTCGACTACGAGGACGGGCACGCGGTCGTGACGATGGCGATCGACCGGAAGTTCCTGCCGGTCTACAAGGACGCGACCATCCTGCTGCGCCCGAAGACCGGCCTCAAGGACATGTTCCTGGAGCTCGATCCGGGCACGAACTACGACCCCAACTCGGACGACGACCAGTTCCAGAACGGCGACACGATCTCGGTCGCCAACACGGCGCCGGACACGAACGTCGACCAGGTCCTCGTCGGCGCTCGATGGCGACACCAGGGCGTACCTCCGGTTGCTGCTCACGCAGGGCGGCGAGGGCCTGAACGGCCGCGGCAAGGACCTCGGCAAGCTCCTCGGCAGCCTCGGCCCGATCAACCGCGGCCTCGCTCGAATCAACACCGAGGTCGCCAAGCGCAAGGAGAACCTCGCCCGGCTGATCCACAACATGAACCTCCTGTTCGGCACCGTCGGGCGAGGATGGCCAGGGCATCCAGCAGCTCGTCTCGGCCTCGGATCAGGCGCTCGGCGCGATCGCGAGTCAGGCACCCGACGTCCAGCGGTCGGTCTCCCTGCTCGGACCGACCCTGCGGACCACCCGCGGTCGCTCTGGAGAAGACGGATCGCTTGCAACAGAGCTCGGGCCGGCGGTCAACAGCCTGCGGCCGTTCGCGCGCAAGCTGAAGCCGATCAACGACTCCCTGGCGAACCTCGCGAAGACCACCTACGACCCGGTCAAGGACGACATCCGGCCGTTCGTGCGCAACGCGCGCCAGCCGGTACGCAACCTGAGGCCGGCCGCGAAGAACCTGGTCGCGGCGACCCCGCGCCTGACCACCCTCGGCGAGAAGCTCAACAAGCTCTTCAACATGGCCGCCTACAACCCGAACGGGGCGGAGGCGCCAGGGACCGCCGGCCGCGACGAGGGCTACCTGTACTGGCTCGGCTGGCTCGGCCACGTCGGCAACAGCACCTTCCAGGCGCAGGACGCCACGGGGTTTACCGCCACGTCTACGTGGTGGCGACCTGCAACACGGTCAAGTCGATCCTCGCCACCAGCCCGCTCGCTCCCGCGATCACCGGATTCGGACAGCTGCTCGGGACGGTGTGCCCGCCATGAGCCCGATGAACGGAGACACGGCGTAATGCAGAAGCAGGCACCCTCGATAGGGCGCATTCTGGTGGCGGTCGGCTTCACGCTGTCCTGCTTCGCCCTGCTCCTCTTCCTCTGGGTGACCTTCGGCGGCCCGATCCCGTTCAAGCCGGAGAGCTATCGGTTCACCGCTGACTTCCCCGAGGCGATCACGCTCCAGAAGGAGGCCGACGTCCGGATCGGCGGTGTCTCGGTAGGCAAGGTGAAGGACCTCAGCCTGGCGCCCGACAGCGAGTGCCAGAAGGACCCGACGACCTGCAACAAGCAATACATCGGTTTTGCATGGCACCCGTTCAGTTACGGTACTTGTTCTTTGCCGCCCAGTACCTGGCCGTGGAGCAGGAGCTCGGACTCGATCGGGAGCGAACCAACGTAGACGGCGGCGCCATTGCCATGGGCCACCCCCTGGGCGCCAGCGGGGCCCGGATAACCCTGCACCTGCTGCACGCGCTCCGGCGCCGGGGTGGCCGCTACGGGCTGGGCAGCGCCTGCATCGGTGGTGGCCAGGGTGCAGCGGTGGTCGTCGAAGCCTTTTCCGGCGTGAGTGACTATGGATATCCTGCGTCGGAGCACTCGCGGTCGCGGTGGTCTACTCGTTCCTCAGCCTGCGGGTCCTGCGGCAGTACGAGCGGGGCGTCGCGTTCTTCCTGGGACGCTACTGGGGCACCAAGGGGCCCGGGCTGATCTTCCTGCCGGCGGGCTTTGCCAGCCAGAAGCGGGTCTCGCTCCGGATCGCGGCCGTCGATATTCCGCCCCAGGACGTGATCACCCGCGACAACGTATCGGTAAAGGTCAACGCGGTGCTCTACATGCGGGTGAGCGAGCCGGCCAAGGCGGTAATCGAGATCGAAGACTATATGTATGCCACCAGCCAGCTCGCCCAGACGACGCTGCGCTCCGTGCTGGGCGAGGTGGAGCTCGACGAGCTGCTGTCCGACCGGGAGAAGATCAACGCCGTGCTCAAGAAGATCATCGATGAGCGAACCGAGGCCTGGGGAATCGAGGTCTCCGCCGTCGAAGTGAAGGACGTCGACCTTCCCGATCAGATGAAGCGGGCCATGGCGCGGCAGGCCGAGGCCGAGCGCGAGCGCCGGGCCAAGGTGATCAACGCCCAGGGCGAGCTCCAGGCGTCCGAGACCCTGGCGCAGGCCGCGCGACAACTCGCGACCGAGCCCACCGCGCTCCAGCTCCGCTATCTCCAGACGGTCACCGAGATCGCCGCGGAGAACAACTCCACCACCATCTTCCCGATTCCGATGGAGCTCTTTCGTCCCTTCCTGAGCCAGGGCGGCGCCGGCGCCCCCGCACCGAAGGCTCGGCCGAGCCGCCGGGCACCGCCCTGCCCGCGGCCGACATCTCCTCCCTGATGTCCCAGCTCCGCCTACAGGCGCGCTCGGACCCCGCAGCAGGAATAGCATGGCCGAGGGTGACTCGCTCGGATCGATCGCGCCGCGCTCGAGCGGATCATCCAGCGTGCGGCCGAGCTGCAGACCGCCGAACGCGAGATCGGGCGACAGCCTCACCTCCGACGAGCTGATCGCGCTGGGCCGGGAGGTCGGCATTCCCGGCCGTTATCTCCAGCAGGCCTTGCTGGAGGAGCGGACCCGGCTGGTCACCGTGGGCGCCGCGGGCCTCTTCGAGCGGGTTACCGGGCCCGGGCAGATCACGGCTCAGCGTGTGGTGCGCAGGCGACCCGGACGCGGTCGAGGCAGAGTCTGCTGCACTGGATGGAGCGGAACGAGCTGTTCTGCGTCCAGCGGCAGCAGACCGGGCCGGATCACATGGGAGCCGATCGGTGGAATCCAGGCGGCCATCCGCCGATCCACCGCCGCGCTCGGAGGCGGGCAAGCGGCCATTCATGCTCTCGCGCGCGGCCACAGTGTCGGCCACGGTGGTGCCACTGGAGCCCGGATACGCCCACGTCACGCTGACGGCCGATACCCGGAAAGTGCGGGGCGAATACCTGGCGTGCCGGAGCCGCGCTTGCCGGGGCCGGGCATGGCGGGCACGGCCGTGCTGGTTGCCCTGGGCGCTCTCCTGCCGTTGGCGCTGCTTCCCGCTGCCGGTGGCGCTCGGCGTGGGGTACGGCGTCTTACGGCGCTATGGCCCGGCCGTCTCGCGCGATCCAGCTGGGCCTGGAGCGGGCGCTCGACTTCCTGGAACAGGGCGACCGCAAGCGCCCACGGCACCAGCTGCCCGACCGCTCCGCCGGCATACTCGGCTTGCTGGCGGACGAAGTGCGAAGGCGCTGAAATCTGAGTGACGATATGTGGTCGGCGTGCTCGGCTGCGGGCTCATGGGCAGCGGCATCGCCCAGACCGCCGCCATGGCGGGCTTCGCCACCATCGTGCGCGACGTCTCCGAGCCATTGCTCGAGAGGGCCGCGCCGGGATCCTCAAGTCGCTCGGCCGCATGGTGGACGAGGAAAGATCACCGCGCGAGGCTCGCGACGCGGCCCTCGGCACGGCTTCGCTTCGTCACCGAGCTCCGGCAGCTGGGCGATTGCGACATCGTCGATCGAGGCGGTCACCGAAGACCTGGACCTCAAGAACGGGCTCTGGCGGGAGCTGGACCGGATCTGCCCGCCCCGGACGATCTTCGCCTCCAACACGTCGAGCCTCACCATCGCGTCGATGGCAGCGGCCACCACCCGGCCGACCGCTTCGTGGGACTGCACTTCTTCAACCCGGTTCCCGATGATGCCGCTGGTCGAGGTGGTGCGCGACTGCCACCACCAGCGCGGAGACTTTCGATCGGGCCTATGCCTTCGCGCGGGCCCTGGGCAAGGAGCCGGTCGCGGCGACGCGACAGCCCCGGCTTCATCGTCAACCTGCTGCTGGTGCCCTTCCTGCTCGACGCGGTCCGGGCCCTGGAGCGCGGTACCGCCTCCACCGCCGACCTCGATCGCGCCATGCAGCTCGGCTGCGGCCACCCGATGGGTCCGCTTTCACTGATGGACTTCATCGGGCTGGACACCGTGGTGCGGATCGCCGACATCATGTTCGATGCGTATGGCGAGGACCGCGTACAGGCCCCGGCTCTGCTGCGGCGCATGGTCGAGCGCGGGACACCACGGCCGGAAAAGCGGCAAGGGGTTTTATGATTACTCGGTTGATCCACCAGTCCGGTCGAACCGCAGCAGGTGAGCAGTGAGCGGTGAGCGGTGAACGGGCCCCACCCTCCTGCTCCCGTTCACTGTTCACCGCTCACCGCTCACGCTGTCTGGAGATCGACATGCTCGGCTACGACTGGCCCCGCCTTCACGCACGTCCTGAACGACCTTCCCGATCGCCCTGCTTCTCGACGGCCGTCCTGTTCGACCTGCTGGCGCTGGCCACTGCGACGGGAGTCCTTCCGGCTGGTGAGCTTCTGGACCCTGCTGCTGGGCGCGGTCGGCGGCGTGGCCGCGGTGCTGTCCGGCCTCCAGGCGGAGGAGCACATCGCCCACGGCGACGCGGTTCACCGGGTCATGGAGACTCACGAGAAGCTGGGGCTCATCACCCTCGGGCATCTTCGGAGTGCTGGCGCTGTGGCGCATCGTGCGAGAGCGGCGGATGGGTAACGGCGAGCGGCCGCGAGTTGCTCCTCTCACTGGCCGGCGTCGGGGTCCTGTTCGCCACGGGATTGTACGGCGGCCGGCTGGTGTTCGAGCACGCCGCGGGATTCCCACCACCGTGCTGGAAGCGAGCTCAAGGAGCGAGGCAGGGACCATCATCATGCAGCCGGTGCAGACGATCACGCTCCCGCGGCAGACTCCTCGATGGCGCCGAGCCGGCGCCTGCCCACGTGGATCCTCCCGGGACACCGCCCCATTCGCACCCTCCCGACACCCCGGCTCACGGGCACTGATCGTGGGTAACCGGTCTCGCGCGCTCTTTGTCTTCGTAGCGGCTGGCTGCCAGCCCAATACGACCCGGCCTTCCTTTACCCCGATGCCCGAGGCGCTGGGCAGCGAGATCCGCCTTCGGTGCCGGAGGCAACCCGCCGCCTCGCCGAAGCTCTGAAAGCGGATTCGATACCGGCCCAAACGGTCCGGCTGAGGGATGGATATATGGAGACCCAGTGGTTCAATGCCCAGACGGGCGACCGGCGAGCCAGCGAAGGTCGATGGGACCGGGAGTGGTGCGGGTGCGAGCCTGGGTGGATCCGGCTCGTCCCGGCAGCAGTCAGCTGACGGTGGAGACCCTGTATCGTCCGGTGGCGGATCCTTCGCTACCGCCGCGGGAGCTGGAGCGCCAGGTCTCGGCGGATCATCCGCGTGGCCAGAAAGGTCCAGGCTGTGCTGGTTCGTCTGGGGGAGCGATACGGAACTCCGCCGCCTCCAGCAGCGGCACCGGCACCGGCGCCGGAACAATCCTATTAGCGTGGTAGGAATACCGTCTCACTTCTTACTTCTCACCTCTCACTTACACCACGTAGGCCCGGACCCACTCCTCCAGCTGTCCCAGGTTGATCGCTGCGTCCTTGCAGGGACCCGAGGGCAGCGTCATCGTGAGCCCCAGCACCGGGATCTTTCCCGCCACATCGTGTAATCCGCTGACCATGTCGCGCTCGCAGGCCACCGCTACCACCGCCCGGGGCCGGCGCTCGCGGATCACCCGGCGGGCCAACTGACCTCTGGTGGCGACGAAGACCGGCACTCCGTACTGCCCGGCTATCCCGAGCACGCCATCGAGGGTCTCCTTCGAGAGGCAGCGGGGGATGAGCACCAGCAGCTCGCCCTGGCCTACCTTCCGGCCCCGCCTCAGCGCGAGGCCGTTGTAGACCTTCACTGCCGCATTTTCGACCCAGTCCCGCCGGCCGAAGCGCCCGGCGACCCGAGAGGTCAGCCGCATCAGCGAAGGAAGGGTCCGCGCTCCGCCAGCCGCTCCGGCAGCAGCGGACGCCCGAGCTCGTAGGAGAGGAAGAGCACGCCCCACCAGGCCCACAGCAGCGAGCCGATGACCAGCAGACCACTCCAGAGCGTGGTGGGGATGGCGGAATGGACATCGGCCAGACGCGGCGCCAGCAGGAAGAGCACAAGACTCACCCCACCCAGGGCCACCCCGAGAGTGAGCGCCGACCAGGCGAAGAAGAGCGCTGGAGAGGAGTCGTAGTTGCCTTCGTTGGGCAGCGGCCGGCCATCCCACTCGTCCCACTCGTGTCCCAGGCGGCGATCAACATCTATATGTATGAGTTGTGCGCGGGGACCGTCAGCCATAGAAGGAGAACATAATTAGCTTTGGCCGATGCTGCCTCCATCCGGCGCTCCGAGGCGTCTTTCCGCACCGACGCCAGGGCGCGCGCCGCGTATTCCGAGGGCGCCGGGATCTACCGGATCATTCCCGAGGCCGTGGCCCGGCCCGAGGACGTCGAGGACCTCAAGCGAGCTGGTCTCCTGGGCGGCAGAGCGGCGCATCGGCCTGATTCCCCGAGGGGCAGGCAGCGCCATGGCCGGGGGGAACGTGGGCGACGGGGTCGTCGTCGACCTCACCCGTTTCGGCCCTCCGCTCCAAATAGATGCTGCCACCCGCCGCGCCACTACCGGAGCCGCGGTGACCCTGGCGCAGCTGAACACTGCGGCCGCGGGTCATGGCCTGCGGCTGCCACCCGACCCTTCCAGCGGTAGGTGGGCCACGCTCGGAGGGATGGTTTCCACCAACGCCGCGGGCGCCAGATCGGTCCGCTACGGCAGCGTACGGCGATGGGTCCAGGCGCTTACGACTTGTCACGGCCGACGGCGAGGCAGCTGGTGCTCCGCAGGGGACAGCGCTGCGCCTGGCTCGGACGGCGCCGGCCATTGCCCGCTTCGAGCCGGGACGTCGCTCCCTCGGATCCAGGCCGCCGCCACCCTCATCGCCACCCGCTTTCCGCAGACCCGGAAGAATTCCTCGGGCTACGCCCTCGACGCCTATCTCGCCTCGGGGGACGTCCTCGACCTGATCATCGGGGCCGAGGGCACGCTCGGCATCGTCACCGAGATCGAGTGGCGGCTGGACCCCGTTCCGCCGTTTCGTGCGGGCCTCCGGGTGCATCTGGCATCGCTGGACCGCCTCAGCGATGTGGTCAGTGCGTTGAATCCGTGGGAGCCTTCCGCCCTGGAGCTGCTGGACCGGACATTCCTCGACCTGATTGGCCGGGCACGCCGGGAGGAGTCAGCCAGGGCTTCGTGCCCGAAGCCATCCTGCTGGTCGAGCTGGAGCGGAGTGATCCTGAAGCGCTGCGGCAGGTGTTAGCGCGCGGTATCGGCAGCCGATCGAGCCGTGGGCCGATCTCGATCGAAACCGCCTACTCGCCGCCCGAAGCGGAGCGGCTGTGGGCTATCCGGCATGCCGCGAGTCCCATTCTGGCCGGCGCTTCCGGAGGATCGGCGCTCGCTCCAGGTCATCGAGGATGCCTGCGTTCCCGTGGAGCGCATGGGCGAGTACATCAGGCCGTGCGCCGGCATGGCCGCGGAGCGAGGGCTTCCGGTGGTGATGTTCGGCCACGCCGGTGACGGCCATATCCACGTGAATCTCCTGCCCGAGCTCGCCCGCTGCCGGGTGGCAGGACCGAGGTGGCCGGCTCTGCTCGAGGAGGTGACACGGCTGGTGATCGAGCTCGGCGGCACGCCTTCGGGCGAGCATGGCGACGGCCGGCTTCGGGCGCGGACGCTCCGAGCAGCTGTATGGACCCGAGATCATGGAGCTGTTCCGTGAGGTCAAGCGGGCATTCGATCCCCTCGGAATATTCAATCCCGGAATTATCCTTCCGTCCGGCGAGCCGCCGATCAGCCGGCTCAAGGTCGGTGCCGGACGCCGCGACGATTCCCGGCTGATATTCAGCAGGGGCTGCGGGAGATCGAGCTGACGGGTGGGTATGCGCGGTGATCGGTTGGAATTGGCAGGTGAGGAGAGTCACGAGTCACGAGTCGCGAGTCTGAGGTCGGCTAAGTGCAGCGAATGTCCCTCAGTAGCCATGGATACCTAGCTTAGACTCTCACGACTCCTGACTCCCGACTCGCTGACTCGCACTGACTCACCATGGAAATCCTTCGCGAGCCCCGCGTCACCCTGATCGCCCGGCCCCAGTTCCTCGAGCCGGCCCATCTCCCGGTCCAGTGGAAGGGCGAGTCGAGCGATGGAGAGCGGATCGCCGAGTTTGCCGGGCGGCTCTGCTACATGAGCCAGCACAACCCGGCGGGGCGCACCACCGCCGAGTACCTCCGCAACATCCTGAAGCAGGGTCATGGCTCGGTCTTCGAGCATTCCACCTACGTCATGCTCATCGAGGGCATCTCCCGCTCCTGCAGCCACGAGCTGGTGCGTCACCGGGCCGGCTGGGGCTACTCCCAGCTCTCCCAGCGCTACGTGGACGAGTCCCACGCCGCCTTCGTGATGCCGCCCGGCCATCATGGGCGACGCCGAGCTGGAGGCGGCAGTGGACCGATCAGGTGCAGGCGGCGCAGGCCGCCTACGTCGCCTCGGTCGAGCGGCTGATGACCCGCTACGAGTGGGTGGAGGACAAGGTCCACCGCCGGAAGATGGCTCGCGAGGCGGCCCGCAGCGTCCTGCCCAACGCCACCGAGGTGAAGATCGTGGTCAGCGCGAACGTTCGAGCCTGGCGCACGATGCTGGAGCTTCGGCTCGGCGAGGGGGCGGAGCTGGAGATCCGCCGCATGGCGGTCGCCTGCCTCCGGGTCCTCCAGCAGGAGGCGCCGGCGCTCTTCGCCGACTTCGAGATCTATGCGACAGCCGAGGGGAGCGAGGCGGGGCGGGTGGGGTTTCATAAGGTCTAGTCGCAGTCACGAGTCGTCGAGTCACGAGTCGAAGCACTTCATCCGAGCGACGCGAACGGTCGCTCACCTCAGCGAGAGCCCAGTGAGACCTCGACTGACGACTCGTGACTCGACGACTCCTCAAAACTCATCTCCACTTTTCCCCAAAAAACTATTGTGTGACCAAATCACTTTTTCTTACCTTAGTTACGTCAATCGTCGCACTCGTCTCGGCTCGTCTCTCGCGGACGGCCTTTTTTGTAGAGGAAGCCTTTGGCAGTTCGGATCGGACTCGCCTTCAATCTCAAACCAGCGGCGCCGGCTAATCCAGCCGGGGCGAAATCCGAATCCCCCTCGTCCGACGAGCCTCCCAGTCGGGGCTCTCCGACCCGACCTCCAGCAACCAGACCTGTACGCCGAGTGGGATGAGCCCGCCACCATCGATGCGGTGGAGCGGGCGCTGAGCACGGTGGGCCAGGTCTATCGCCTCGAGGCCAACGCCAGCTTCCCCGCCAGGCTCGCGCTGCTCCGCCCCGACTTCGTCTTCAACATCGCCGAAGGGCTGTACGGTCCGAACCGCGAGTCGCACGTTCCGGCAATCTGCGAGTTCCTCGGCGTGCCCTGCCACGCCTCGGATCCGCTGACGCTGAGCCTCGCCCTGCACAAGGCCAGAGGCCAAGGAGATCCTCGCGCATCGGGGCGTGCCCACCGCGCCGTTCGTGCTGGCCCGCTCGCCGGACGATGCGCGGCATGTGACGCTCCCGTTTCCTCTCTTCGTGAAGCCGGCCTTCGAGGGATCGGGCAAGGGCGTCACGGTGAAGAGCCTCTGCCGGAACCGCTCGCAGCTGGTCCGCCAGGTCTCTCATCTGCTCGCCACCTACGCCGAGCCGGTGCTCATCGAGACCTACCTGCCCGGGCCAGGAGTTCACGGTCGCCATCCTCGGCAACGGCGACGAGGCCCGCTGCCTGCCGATTATCGGCATGCGATTTGATATGCTGCCGCGCGGTGCCCCGCCCATCTATGGCTACGAAGCCAAGTGGATCTGGGACACTCCGAGCAAACCGCTCGAGATCTATGATTGTCCGGCGAGCATCCCCGAGACTCTGGCCGAGGAAGTTCGCGCCGCCGCACTGGCGGCCTACCACGCCTTGGAATGCCGCGACTGGTGCCGCGTCGATATTCGCTGTGACGCCGCTGGCCGCCCGCTGGTCGTCGAGCTCAACCCGCTGCCGGGCGTTTTGCCCGACCCGCGGGACCACTCCTGCTTTCCGAAGGCCGCCGCGGCGGCCGGCATGAGCTACGACGATCTGATCCGCACCGTCGCCGACATCGCCTGGCGCCGGATCAGCGGCCGTTCACTCCTGGCGGAGGTTGCCTGATGAAAGTTGCGATCCTGTTCGATGCGGGCAGCGACGAGTGGAGTCCCCAGGACGTCGCGGCCGTCGTGGCCAACGTCCACGAGGTGCGCGACGTCGCTCCGGCGCCGCGGCCACGAGGTCGAGCTCCTGCCCGTCCGGCTGGGTGACTTCCGCTGGCTCTCCCGGGTCCGCCGGGCCGACCTCGTCTTCAATCTCTGCGAGGGGATCAACGGCCACGCCCGCTTCGAGGACTTCGTCGTCGGCACCCTCGAGCTCACCGGCGTGCCGTTCACCGGCTGCCGCACCTGGCCCACCAGCGTCTGCCACCGGAAGCACGTGGCCAACACCCTGCTCTCGTCCGCCGGCCTTCCGGTGCCCGCCTTCATGCTGGCCCAGGCCAACAAGACCCCGGCCGAGTTCCCGCTCCCGGCCATCGTGAAGCCGGCCGCGGAGGACGCCAGCGTCGGCATCGACAACGGCGCCGTCTGCACCAGCAAGCGGGCCCTCAAGAAGCGGGTGGCCCAGATGCTGGAGCAGTTCGAGGAGGTGCTGGTCCAGGAGTACGTCGCCGGCCGGGAGTTCAACGTCGGCTTCGTCGGCAAGCGGATGCTCCCGATCGCCGAGATCCGGTTCGACACCCTGCCCGACGGCACCTGGCCCATCGTGAGCTACGCGGCCAAGTGGATTCCCGGGCAGCCCGGAGGACGAGGGCACCATGCCGGTCTGCCCGGCCGAGCTCGAGCCCGAGCTCGCCCGCGCGCATCGCGCAGATCGCCCGCACGGCGTGGGAGCACCTCTCCGAAGGCGAGGGGTACGGCCGGGTGGACCTGCGGGTCACCGAGGACGGCCAGCCGTACGTCCTCGAGGTGAATCCCGTCTCCCGATCTCTCGAGCAACGCCGGACTGGCGCGGATGGGCCGGGCCTTCGGCTGGAGCTACGACGATCTCGTCATGCAGATCGTGGACGAGGCGCTCACCCGCTCGCAGAGCCATCGTGCCGCCGCCGCCCTCGTCAGCGGGGTGTCCGCCGCTTGAGCGGCACCCTCGTCTCGCCGCAGCTCCGCCACCTCAGCGCCAGCCGACCGGGGCCGCATCGAGGAGATCACCCGTGCGCGTCGGGCTCTTCCGCGAGGACGAGATCCCGGTGGCGCTGGAGGTGTTCGACGAGGCCGTGCGGGTCGGCCGACGGCGACCCCTACGCGGCGCTGGGCGCCGAGGTCGACGGCCGGCTGGCCGGCTGGATCTGCTGGGGCCCCACGCCCTGCACCCTCGGCACCTACGATCTCTACTGGATGGCGGTGGATCCCGCGCTCCAGGGCGCCGGCATCGGCACCGCCCTGGTGGCCGAGATGGAGCGCCGGCTGGCCGGGCGCGGCCCGGCTGATCGTGGTGGAGACCGCCGGCCGGCCCGACTACGCCGCCACCCGCGCGTTCTATGAGGCCCGAGGGTACCGCGCCGCGGCCACGATCCCCGACTTCTATGCGCCCGGGGACGATCAGGTGGTGTTCGTGAAGAGCGTGAGATAGTGAGAGGTAAGCAGTGAGAGGTAGGAGGTCGGAGTGAGCAGCTGCCCCTCTGACCTCTCACCTCGTCGACCTCTCACCTTAAGGAGGCACCATGGAGACCTGGCAAGAAGTCCTGAGAAAGAACTCGATCGCCTCGCTCGAGGCGCTGGCCGGCGAAGTTCGGGCCGGAGAACTTTCCCGAGCTCGACCGGCTCCGGCAGGCGGCCGACAACTTCGAGTTCCGCATCTCGCCCGCCATGGTGGACCTCATCAAGTCGCCCGACGATCCGATCTGGCGGCAGTACGTCCCGACGGTGCGAGGAGCTCGACGTGGTCGACGGCATCGTGGACTCGCTCAACGAGGACGCCGACAGCCCGGTGCCCAACATCACCCACCGCTATCCCGACCGGGCGCTCTTCCTGGTCTCGCCGGTCTGCGCCACCTACTGCCGGTTCTGCACCCGGCGGCGCAAGGTGGGCGATCCCGAGAAGATCCCGATGTCCCAGTTCGAGAGGCCTTCCGAGTATCTCGAGGAGCACACCGAGATCCGGGACGTGATCATGTCGGGCGGCGACCCGCTGCTGCTCAACGACCGCCGGCTCGAGGCCATCCTCACCCGGCTGCGGGCCATCCCGCACCTCGAGATCATCCGGATCGGCAGCCGGATACCCTGCCACCTGCCCGAGCGGATCACGCCCGAGCTGTGCGCGCATGCTCAAGCGGTTCCACCCGCTCTTCATCAACACCCACTTCAACCACCCCGACGAGCTGACGCCCGCCGCCGTGGCGGCGCTCGGCATGCTGGCCGACGCCGGCATCCCGCTGGGCTGCCAGACCGTGCTGCTCAAGGGCGTCAACGACACCCCGGCGGTCATGATGGAGCTGATGCAGCGGCTGCTGATGGCCCGGGTCCGGCCCTACTACATCTACATGGCCGACCAGGTGGCCGGCGCCGAGCACTTCCGCACCACGGTGCAGACCGGCCTCGAGATCATGCAGGCGCTGCGGGGCTGGACCAGCGGCCTGGCCATCCCCTACTTCGTGATCGACGCGCCCGGGCGGCGGCGGCAAGATCCCGATCCTGCCCGAGTACGTGGAGAGCATGAACGAGGACGAGGTGGTGCTGCGGAACTTCCGGGGCGAGCGGTACGTCTACCGCCAGCCGCGCGAGGAGGCCGGGGTCATCGAGCTGAAGGCGGGAAGGACGGGAAAGGCG
>CAWKFQ010000002.1:0-14563 GCA_963848955.1 uncultured Solirubrobacterales bacterium
GACCAGATTGCTAAGGGCGAGTCGGGCGAGCTCTGGAAGGAGGAGGGCCAGACGATCGAGAACGTGAAGAAGGTCCGCCACGGGGAGGCCGAGGCGGCGGCGAAGGCCCTCGGCGCCGACTTCACCCTGCTTCGACCTGGGCGACTACCCGCTCGAGGTCGAGGGCGACGCGCTCACGCGTCTGGTCGACGCGATCCGCGAGTTCGGGCCCGACGTCCTGATCACCCACACCGACCGCGACCCGTTCAATCCCGACCACCCGGTCGCCTTCCACGCGGTCGAGCGGGCGCGAGCGCTGGCGGCCGGCGCCGGCGTGGCGAGTGCGTTCCCGACGATCAGGCCACCCAAGTTCCTGCTCTTCGAACCCCACCAGCCGGAGCTCTGCAACTTCACCCCGAGCGTCTTCCTCGACATCACCTCCGTCTTCGAGAAAAAGCAGGCCGCGATGGCGGAGATGAAGGCCCAGAAGTACCTGCAGACCTACTACGCCCAGCGCGCGGAGCAGCGGGGCAACCACGCCCGCCGGGTCTCGGGCGATCAGCGAGATTCGCCAGGCCGAGGCGTTCATGCGCGTCGTCCCGGACGCGGTGCGGGAGCTGTGAGCGAGCCCTACGACGAGCTCGCCAGGCTCGGATCGGCGACAGTCTTCGAGGCGTCCGGCCGCGTGGGCCTGATCGACCTCGACCTTCACCAGGTGATCCCCGGCTCCCGGGCCGCCGGCCCGGCGCGGACGGTCCGCTGCGCCCAGGACGACATCCTGATGGTCCACGCGGCGATGGATCGAGTGGAGCCCGGGGACGTCCTGGTGCTGACGATGCCGGAGCCACGGCCCGTCGCCCTGCTCGGCGAGCTGCTGGCCACCCAGGCGAAGGGCCGCGGAGCCGCGGCCGTGCTGATCGATGCCGCGGTCCGGGATACCGAGGAGCTGCGCGAGCTCGGCATCCCGGTCTGGGCCCGCTGGATCCGGGTACAGGGTGCCGATCGCGCCGAGGTGGGAGAGATCGACGTCCCGGTTGAGGTCGGTAGCGCCGCCATCTCCCCCGGAGACGCGGTCGTCCTCGACGCCGACGGTGCAGTCGTCGTCGCCAGCGGCCGGCTCGACGAGGTGGCGCAAGCGTCGCGCGAGCGGGCAGAGAACGAGGACGCCAAGCGAGCCAGGTTCAAGGCCGGCGAGCTCTCCTACGACATGTACGGGCTCCGGGAGCAGGTCGAAGGCGAATGAGCCTGATAATTTGAGTTAATAGTGATCACGCTCAGCGAGGCCGGGCGCGCCAGCCTCGACGCGATCTGCGACACCTTCGTCCCGGGGGAGAACGGACTGCCGTCCGCCACGGACATCCACGTGCCGGACGCGATCCTCGGTGCGATGGGCGCCAACCCGAGCGCGAACGTCCGCGACGGCTTCGCCGGCCTGATCGAGGGCTGGGACCCCGCGTTCGCCTCCCTACCCCCGGGCGAACGCGAGAAGGCGCTGCTGGCCTGGTGCGACTCCGACGACGTCACACGTCGCGCCGCTTTCCAGGCGCTGCGCAAGCTGACGATGGTCTCCTACTACACGCTGCCCTGGCAAGGCGAGGGGAAGAATCCGGTCGACGAGGCGATCGGGTACCCCGGCCCGCTCGGCCCCCCCAAGAACCCGCCGCCGAAGACGATCAAGCCGCTGGAGATCACGGAGGACACCGAGCTCGATTGCGACGTCGTGATCGTCGGCTCGGGCGCCGGGGGGGAACGGCCGCCGGCGTCCTGGCGAAGGCCGGGCTCGACGTCGTCGTCGTCGAGGCCGGCGGCTACTTCTCAGAGGAGGACTTCGACGGCGCCGAGCTCGACGGCTACGTGAGGCTCTACCTCGGCGGGGGCGGGGTGCCGACCCCCGATCAGAGCATCGGCCTGCTCGCGGGCTTCTGCCTGGGCGGCGGCACCACCGTCAACTACACCTGGTGCTTCCGGCCGCCCGACCACGTCCTCGATGACTGGCAGGACCGCTTCGGCCTTGAAGACTGGGCCGGTCGGGACTTCGACGACAGCCTCGACGCGGTCTGGGACCGCATCCATGTCAACTCCGAGAACAGCATGCCCTCGCTCCGCGACGAGCGATTCCGGGAGGGCCTTGCGAAGCTCGGCTGGGACTCCCAGGTGATGCAGCGAAACGTTCAGGGCTGCAGCGAGGAGATCTGCGGGCACTGCCACTACGGCTGCCAGATCGGCGCCAAGCAGTCCACCTACAAGACCTGGCTCCAGGACGCCTTCGACGCCGGGGCCCGGATCGTGGTCAACGCCCCGGTCGAGAGGGTGCTGATCGAGGGCGGCGAGGCCAAGGGCATCGAGGCGACCACCGCCGACGGACACAAGCTCACCGTGCGGGCCAGGGCGGTCGCCGCGGCGGCCGGGGCGATCAACACCCCGGCGCTGCTGGTCCGCTCGGGGCTCGACAACCCGAACGTGGGCAAGAACCTGATGATCCACCCGGTGCTCCTGGTGTGGGCGATGTTCGAGGAGGAGATCCTGCCCTGGACCGGCGTCTTCGGCTCCACCTTCTGCGACGAGTTCCTCGACATGGGCGAGGGCTACGGCGTCAAGTACATGCACGCCTCCGCGCACCCCTCGGACCTCGCCGTCTTCGCTCCCTGGCGCTCGGCGAGCGACCACGCCGAGCTCATGCACAGCCTGCGCTACACCGGCGGCTTCGGGATCCTGCAGCGGGCCCGCGACGCCGGCGAGGTCGTGGTCGGCCCCGACGGCCTCCCTGCCCCGATCTGGCACCTCTCCGACTTCGACCGCGACGTGATGCGCAAGGGCCTCGACGGGATGGCGCAGATCCTCGAGGCGGGCGGGGCCCGGCGGATGTACACGTCGCATGCGGGCTGGGTCTCCTACGACCCGGGCAACGGCGGCCGGGAGCAGATGTTGAAGGCGGCCGACGACTATGGCTGGGGGCCGGCCCAGGTGACGCTCGGCTCGTTCCACCTGATGGGGACCGCGCACATGGGCAGCGACCCGGCGCACACGGTCTGCGATCCGACCGGCGAGGCCTGGGACGCGAGGAACCTGTTCGTCGTCGACGGCGCCGTGCTCCCCACGGCGCTCGGGGTGAACCCGATGATCACGATCGAGGCCGCGGCCCACAAGATCGCACGCGGCATGGCGGCGAAGCTGGCCTAGCGAGAACGGATTTCGACCCCTCGGAAGGAGTCACTGAAATGGACGACACGCAAATGTTGATCGGGGGCTCATGGATGGGATCCTCGGACGGCAAGACCTTCGAGAGCCTCGATCCGGCGACGGGGAGGCCCACGCCACCGTCCCCGAGGCGACGGCCAAGGACGTCGACGCTGCGGTCGACGCCGCCCGCGCCGCCTTCGAGGCGGAGGAGTGGAGGGCGCTGCCGGCAGCGGCCCGGGCCAAGATGCTCTGGCGAGTCGGCGAGCTGATCGACGAGAACATGGCCGAGCTGGTTGAGCTCGAGACCCGAGATCAGGGCAAGCCGATCAGCGTCTCGAAGGTCTCTATCCCCGGCGTGGCCGAGCACTTCCGCTACTACGCCGGCTGGGTGACGAAGATCGAGGGCGAGACCCCGCCGATCTCGATCCCCGGGCGTCTTCCACTACACGCTGCGCGAGCCGATCGGCGTCTGCGCGCTGATCATCCCGTGGAACTTCCCGACGAACATCGCGAGCTGGAAGATCGCCCCCGCGCTCGCCTGCGGCAACACCGCCGTAGTGAAGCCCGCCGAGCAGGCCTCCCTGACCACGATCCGGCTGGCCGAACTGATCCAGGAGGCGGGGATCCCGGACGGAGTGCTCAACGTCGTCACCGGCGGCCCCGCCGTCGGGCAGGCGCTGTCGGGCCACGATGACGTCGACAAGATCTCCTTCACCGGCTCGACCGAGGTCGGGCGCGAGATCGTCCGTGCCTCGGCCGGCAACCTGAAGCGGGTGAGCCTGGAGCTGGGCGGCAAGGCGCCGACCGTGATCCTCGACGATGCCGACATCGACGCGGCCGTCGGCGGCAACCTCCAAGGTGCGTTCCTCAACGCCGGCCAGGTCTGCGTCGCCTACGCCCGCTTCTTCGTCGACGCGAAGCGCGCCGACGAGTTTGCCGAGAAGGCGGCCGCGCGCCTCGGAGGGGATGAAGATCGGCCCCGGCATCGACGAGTCCACCGAACTCGGTCCGGTGATCAGCGAGGAGCACCTGAATCGAGTCGACGGCTACGTCAAGGCCGGCAAGGAGGAGGGCGCTCATCTGATCACCGGCGGTGAGCGCGCCGACGGCGACCTGGCCTCCGGCTTCTTCTACAAGCCGACGATCTTCAACGGCGTCTCCGACGAGATGCAGATCGCCCGCGAGGAGATCTTCGGCCCGGTGATCTCGATCCTGCCCTACGAATCCGAGGATGAGCTGATCGCGCGGGCGAACAACACTGAATACGGCCTCGGCGCCTCGGTCTGGACGCGGGACGTGGCCCGAGCCCACAGGCTCGCGGCGGCGTATCAGGGCCGGCACGATCTGGATCAACATGCCGAACCCGGTCGACGCCGTCGCCCCCTGGGGCGGGCTTCAAGTCGAGCGGCTGGGGCCGCGAGATGGGCAAGGACGCGATCGAGCTCTACACCGAGAAGAAGAGCGTCTGGACGTCGCTGCGCTAGGTGTACCCACGGGTAGGGTTGACCCGTGGACGAGCCGCTCATCCTCAACGTCGCCGACGCGCCGGCGCTCGACCACCCTCGTCGAGCCACCCTCGTCGATTTCGAGCCCGATGGGGCGACCTGGCCGGACACGGGAGTGAACATCCAGATCATGCAGCCCGGCGAGCCCAACTGCCGCTACCACTCGGAGCCGGTGCAGGAGGACTTCCTCGTCTTGTACGGCGAGTGCCTGGTCATCCTCGATGGCAAGGAGCGGCCGCTGCGACAGTGGGACTTCGTCCACTGCCCCGCGGGGACTGAGCACGTGTTCGTGGGCGCCGGCGACGGGCCATGTGCGGTCCTGATGATCGGCTCGCGGCGCGAGGATGCCGCGCACTATCCGGTCAACGACGTCGCGGCGAAGTACGACGCGTCGGTGACCGAGGCGACCGATGAGCCCGCGAAGGCCTATGCAGATTGGCGACGAGAGCCCCGCCGCGCCATGCCGAACCCGTGGCCGCTCCCCTGATCGAGCGCTTCGTTAGCGGTCCGCTGCGTAGTGCGCCGCCGGCCTTCCTTCGGCCGAGTCACCTGTCCCCGCGACCGCCGCGTCGATCAACATCGGTGCGCCTGAGGCGAGCGCCTCTGAGACGGTCCCCGAGAGCTCGTCGGTGTTTGCCGCGGAGCGTGCCTCGACACCCAGTGATCGTGCGAGCCCGATGAAGTCGATCTCCGGGTCGGTCAGGTCCATGCCGACGTAGCTGTCGCCGCCGCCCTCGACCACTCGATCGATCCCGCGCTTGCAGGCGGCGTATTCGCGGTTGTTCATCACCACGAGGACGAGTGGGACGTCGTAACGGGCGGCGGACCAGAGACCCTGGATCGTGTACATCGCGGTGCCGTCGCCGACCACGGCGACGACCGGGTCATCTGGGCGCGCCATCTTCACGCCGATGCCGGCGCCGAGCGCCCACCCGAGCGCCCCGCCGACGGAGTGGTGGTAGCTCCCGGGGCGGCTCGCGGCGAAGGCGCGCCGCACCTCGAGGCCGGTGGTGATCGCCTCCTCGAGCATGACCGCGCCATCGGGGAGCCCGGCGACCAGCGCGTCGGCAGCAGCGGCCGGATCCATGCGCTCGCCGCTCGGTGCGGGGGCACTGGCTGGGGCTACCTCGGCTTTCTCCTTCTTCGCCGCCTCGATGCGAGGCTCGGCCTCCGGGCAGCGACCGCCGACGATGCTGGTGATCGCGCGGACGGTCGGCTTGATGCCGCCGTGGAGCGCGACCTGTGCCGGGTAGTTCCGGCCGAGCTCCGCTCGGTCCTCGTCGAGTTGGAGGACCTGGGTTCGCTCCGGGATCGGGGTCGCATCGGTGTAGTAGTGGGCCGAGAAGGCGTGGCTTCCGACCAGGAAGACGACGTCGTGCCCCGAGAGCTTCTCCTGGATCAGCGCATCGACCGGAGGGAGCATTCCGGCCGAGAGGGGATGGGTGGCCGGGAAGTCGACGCAGTCGTACATCGGCTCATGGAAGACCGTGGCGCCGAGCGCCTCGGCCAGCGAGACCAGTTCCTCGACTGCGTCCGCTCGCCCGACGCCGTCACCCGCGACGATCGCTGGGGCACCGGCTCCGAGCAGCTCCTCGGCCAGATCCTCGACACCCTCCGCGACCCCCAAGCCGCGGACCTCGGTGCGAAGCGGTAGCAGCCCATCCAGCTCCTCCTCGAGGACGTCGACCGGGATCGAGACCATCACCGGGCCCGTCGGGGTCGTCTGGGACAGCAGAAAAGCGCGCCGGATCAGCGTCGGCAGGTCGTCGACCTGGTTCACCTCGACCGCGTCCTTGAACGCGCCCTGGGCGAGCGCGAGCAGATCGCCGCCAAGCATCGGGTCGTGAATCAGGTGGCGGCGGTCCTGCTGGCCGACGGTGACCACCATCGGAGTGCGGGCTCGCCGGGCATTGAGCATGTTCGCGAGCCCGTGTGCGAGCCCGGCCGCGATGTGGAGGCTGACGAACGAAGGTCGCCGGGTCGCCCGCGCGTAGCCGTCGGCCATCGAGACCGCGGTTCCCTCGTGCAGCCCGAGGTAGTAGGGGAACTCCGGCACCTTGGCGAGCTCGTCCATGAACGGCAGCTCAGTGGTGCCCGGGTTGCCGAAGACGCGATCGACGCCCTCGCTCTGGGCCAGTTCGATCAGTCGGCGCGCGGCCTTCACGACTAGATGGGGTAGTGGCCCGGCTGGCTCATGACCATCGTCCAGTGCAGGTCGGTGAACTCCTCGAGCGCCGCGCTGCCTCCGAACCGACCCCAGCCGCTCTCCTTGACGCCGCCGAAGGGCATCTGGGCCTCGTCGTGGACGGTCGCCAGGTTGACGTGGCAGATCCCGCTCTCGATCCGCCGGGCGACGTCGAGCGCGGTCGGTATGTCGGAGCTGAAGACCGCTCCCGAGAGCCCGTAGTTGGTGTCGTTCGCAGTGCGGATCGCGTCCTCGACGTCGTCGTACGTGAGGATCGGGACGATCGGTCCGAACGACTCTTCCGAGTACACGCGCATCTCGGGTGTCACCTTGGTCAGTACAGTCGGATGGAAGCAGGGGCCCTCGGCCTCACCGCCGGTCTTCACCTCGGCGCCCTTTGCCTTCGCGTCCTCGACCAGCTCGGTGACGTGCTCGACCGACGCCTTGTTGATCAGCGGGCCGATCATCGTCTCCGGATTGCTCGGGTCGCCCACCGTCATCGCGCTCGCCTTCTTCACCAGCCCGTCGGTGAACTCCTCCGCAACCTTGCTGTCGACGATGATCCGCTCGGTCGCCATGCAGATCTGACCGGAGTGCATGAAGGCCCCGAAGTTGGCGGCGTTGACCGCTTCGCCCAGATCGGCATCGGCCATAACGATCATCGGCGCCTTGCCGCCGAGCTCGAGCAGGCACCTGGTCAGGTGGGCGCCGCACTTCTCGGCGATGATCCTCCCGACCCTGGTCGAGCCCGTGAAATTGATCCGCCGGGTGCCTGGATGCGCGATCAGCGCCTCGACCACCTCGGCCGCGTCGCCGGGGTCATTGGTCAGGTAGTTGACGACGCCCTCGGGCGCGCCCGCATCCTGCACGCAACGGACGATCTGGGCGTGCGTCCGGGGGCAGAGCTCGGAGCCCTTGAGGATCACGGTGTTGCCGTAGGCGAGCGGCGTCGCGATGGCGCGCGTGCCGAGGATCACCGGGGCGTTCCAGGGTGCGATCCCGACGACCACTCCGGCCGGCAGGCGGCGCGCGATAGCCGTCGCGCCCGGAATGTCCGAGGGGATCACCTGGCCGACGGCCCCGTAGGCCTGCGCTCCAGCCTCGCGCAGCATGCCGCTCGCGAGCTGGCAGTTGAACATCCCCCACCCGAAGGTGCCGCCGGTCTCCTCGGTGACGATCGCTGAGATCTCCTCGGCGCGCTCTTGGAGCAGGTCGGCGGCCTTGGTCAGCACCTCGCGGCGCGCTGCCGGGGGACCGAATCCCCAGGCCTCGAAGGCGCCCTGCGCCGCCTCGACCGCGGCATCGACGTCCTCGGGCGCCGCGGCGGCCGCTCGGCCGACGACGTCCTCGGTGTACGGGTTGGTCTGCTCGACCTCACGACCGGACTTGGCATCGACCCATTCCCCGCCGATCAGAAGCTTCTGCTGCTGCTCAACCGCGACCGCCATCTCCACTCTCCTCGACTCGATCTGCGCGGCGGGCGAGCATCCCGCGGGCCGCCGCCTCAAAAAGTCATATTGTCATACGTGAAGCGTCAGCCGCTGATCGGCTCGGAGGCGGGATCGGCCGCCTCAGCCGCGACGACGCCGTCGCCGGGCTCCCGCTCGGGCGGCAGCTCGCCGCCGCGCTCCGTGCCCGCGATCAGCTCATCCGGTGCCCTCTCGGCGGGGATGAACCCCGACTTCATCCCGAAGTAGACGGCCTGCGGGTGATGGGCGATGATCGCCACCGTCGACTGCTCCGGCATCACCGCGAAGCCGCTCGGAGAGCGTCATTCCGATCTGATCCAGGCCGAGCAGCCTCCAGACCTTCTCGTGCTCGGACTGGTCGGGGCACGCCGGATAGCCCCAGGAGTAGCGCCGCCCCTGGTCGGGATCGATCGCGAGCTCGCGGCGCACGTCCGAGTGCAGCCACTCGGCCAGCCCCTCAGCGGCCTGCACGCCGAGGCCGTGGGTGAAGAGCTGCTCGGCGAACTCCCCGTCCCGCTCGAGCTGCTCGATCCGCTTCGTGACCTCGGGGCCGACGGTGACGCCCTGCAGCGCCACGACGTCGCGTTCGCTCGAGTCGAGCGGCCGGAAGAAGTCGGCCAGGCAGATCCGGTCGTGTTTGGGCTGGCGCGGGAAAACGAGGCGCTCGATCTCCCGGTCGTGGTCCTCCGGGTCGAAGATCACGAGCTCGTTGCCGTCCGCGGCGGCCGGGAAGTAGCCGAGGCGGGCCCGCGGGTGAAGGTAGTCCTGCTCGCGCCACATCCGCTCCAGCTTGGGGGCGAAGCCTTCCTCGCCGTCGTGGCCCTCGACGATCCGCCGCCACTCCTCGCCCTTCTTGCCGCGTCCGCCCCAGTGGAGCTTGAAGAGGACGTGACGGTCGAGGTAGGGGAAGACGTCGTCGAGGTCGACCCCGATCTCGCGGGCGCCCCAGAACGGAGGCTCGGGTATCGCGGCGTCGGTGCGGGCGCCCGAGCGGACGCTGTCGTCCGTGGTCGGCGGCGAGTCGTCGGGCACCTCCGCCTTCGCCCTCAGTGCCTCGGCCTCATCGCGGATCCGCTCGACGAGCGCCGCCCGCCGCTCGCCGTCGATCAGTTCGTCCATCGTGTCGAGGCCGACGAAGGCGTCCTTGCAGTAGAAGACGCCAGGCTCGTAGATCTCGTCCGAGTCCTTGCCGCCGGGGTAGAGGATGCGGCGGCCGAAGTCGCGGTTGATCGCGGCGCCGCCGATCAGCACCGGGAACTCCAGGTTCTTCGAATGCAGCTCCTGGACGCACGCCGGCATCTGCTTCGAGGTGGAGACGAGCAGTGCCGAGAGCCCGATGGCGTCGGCCTTCTCCTCGATCGCCGAGTGGATGATGGTGTCGACCGGCACCTGCTTGCCGAGGTCGACGACCGTGTAGCCGTTGTTGGTCAGGATCGTGTTGACCAGCGACTTGCCGATGTCGTGGACATCGCCGAAGACGGTGGCGATCACGACCTTGCCCTTGCTGTGCCCCTCGATCCGCTCGAGGTAGTTCTCGAGCTGGGCGACCGCTCGCTTCATCACCTCCGCGGACTGGAGGACGAAGGGCAGGATCAGCTCGCCGGCGCCGAACTTGTCGCCGACCTCCTTCATCGCCGGCAGCAGCACGGTGTTCAGGGTCGGGACGGCGCCGATCTTCTCGACGGAGCGGTCGATCCAATCCTCGACGCCCTCCTTCTTGCGGTGGAGGATCTGCCAGTGGAGGGCCTCCTCGGGCTCCATGCCTTCGGTCGGGTCGCCGGCCGCCTCCTCGGCGTCCTCGCCTTGCGACTCGAAGTGCGCGATGAACTTTTCCAGCGCGTCCTCCTTGCGGTTGAAGACCAGTGCGTCGGTGAGCTCCCGCTCGTTCTCGTCGATCTCGAAGTAGGGGGTGATGTGGTTCGGGTTGACCATCGCCAGGTCTAGTCCCGCCTCGACACAGTGGTGGAGGAAGACCGAGTTCAGGACAGCGCGGGCCTTCGGCGAGACGCCGAAGCTGACGTTGGAGACGCCCAGTGAGGTCTTGACGCCCGGGATCTCGGCCTTTATCCGCTTGATCCCCTCGATCGTCTCGATCGCGGAGGGGCGCCATTCCTCGTCTCCGGTCGTCAGCGTGAAGGTGAGCGCGTCGAAGATCAGGGACTCGGGGTCCATGCCGTGGTCGTCCACGCAGATGTCGCGGATCCGCTTGGCGATCTCGACCTTTCGATCAGCCGTCTTGGCCATGCCCTCCTCGTCGATGGTCAAAGCGATCAGCGCGGCGCCATGCGCCTTGGCGAGCGGGACGACGCGGTCGAGCTTGTCGCGGCCGGCCTCGAGGTTGACCGAGTTGACGATCGCCCGGCCTGGGATCCTCTCCAGGGCCGCCTGGATCACCTCGGGCTCGGTCGAGTCGACCTGGATCGGCGACGGGCTGGGTCAGCGAGATCCGCTCCACGACCGTGCCCATCTGGACGTCCTCGTCCTGGCGCTCGGTGAGGGCAACGCAGACGTCGAGCACGTGGGCGCCGCCGGTGACCTGGTCCTCGGCCACCTGCACGAGGCCGTCGTAGTCATCCGCGAGCAGCAGCTCCTTGGCGGCCCGCGAGCCCTGCGAGTTGACCCGCTCGCCGACCAGCGTCGGGCGCGGCTCCTGCACCAGCGGCGTGGCGGTCATCATGCTCGCGACCATCGCCGGGCCGCGCTCGGGGCGCTCGCTGGGGGCGCGGCCGCCGACGCGCTCGCGGATCGCACTGATGTGATCGGGGGTGGTGCCGCAGCAACCGCCGACGATGCCGACGTCGTAGCGCTCGACGAACTCGCCCAGCGTCGCCGCCAGCTGGCTCGGGCCGCTCCGGGAAGATCGTCTCGCCGTCGGGGCCCTGCAGGGGCAGGCCGGCGTTCGGGATGCAGTGGACCGGAAGTGACGAGGTCTCGCCGAGGTAGCGGATCGCGTCCCGCATGTCCTCAGGCCCGGTCGAGCAGTTGAGCCCGATCACCTGGACGTCGAGCGCCGACAGCGTGGTGAGGACCGCCTGGATGTCCGTCCCGAGCAGCATCTTGCCGCCCTGCGGCAGCAGCGAGACCGAGGTCTGGATCGGCAGGGTCCGGCCGGTCAGCTTGAACGCCTCGCGAGCTCCGAAGATCGCCGCCTTCACCTCGAGGATGTCCTGGGCGGTCTCGATGATGATCAGGTCGGCGCCGCCCTCGACGAGGCCCTGCGCCTGCTCGGCGAAGACTTCGACCAGCTTGCGCGAACGAGATGTCGCCGAGGGTCGGGTCGTCGCTGGCGGGCAGGAAGCCGGTCGGCCCGATCGAGCCGGCGACGAAGCGGTTCGGGCCCGCCGCCTTTCTGGCGATCTCGGCGGCCTTCCGGTTGATCTCGTGGGTGTGCTCTCCGAGCCCCCACTCGTCGAGCTTCAGCCGGCTGCCCTGGAAAGTGTCCGTCTCGACGGCCTCGGCGCCCGCTTCGAGCATGGAGGCGTGGACGCCCTCGATCACGTCGGGTCGGTTCAGGACGAGTGCCTCGTGGCACTTGCCCTCCAGGCCGCCGTAGTCCTCCTGGGTGAGGTCGAACTGCTCCAGGGTCGCGCCCATGCCGCCGTCGAAGACGACGACCCTCTCCAGCACGGCCCCCAGGAAATCGCGCTCAGGCATGGCCGGGAAGGGTAGACGGACGGGCACGCCGGGGTCGCGATTCCAGCGGCTTTGATCCTCTCGATAGCCTTGACCCATGGCGCTCTCCAACGTCTCGGGCTTCCCCCGCATCGGCCGCAACCGCGAGCTCAAGTTCGCGACCGAGGGCTACTGGCACGGCGAGAAATCGGCCGAGGAGCTCGCCGCGACCGCCAAGGCGATCCGGGTCGAGAACTGGAAGCTGATGCAGGACCAGCCGGGATCGACCTGATCCCCTCCAACGACTTCTCGCTCTACGACCAGGTGCTCGACACGATCGCCCTCGTCGGCGCGGTCCCCGAGCGCTACGGGTGGGGCGGGGGGCAGGTGGACCTCGACACCTACTTCGCGATGGCCCGCGGGCCGCCAGTCCGACGGCGTCGACGTCACCGCGATGGAGATGACGAAGTGGTTCAACACCAACTACCACTACATCGTCCCCGAGCTCGGGCCCGACACCGAGTTCTCGCTCTCGTCGACCAAGCCCTTCGACGAGCACGCGAGGCGATGGAGGAGGTTGGGATCGACACCGTGCCCGTGCTGGTCGGGCCGGTCAGCTTCCTGCTGCTCTCCAAGCCGGCCGACGGCGTCTCGGACGACTTCGTCGCGCTCGACCTGATCGAGGACCTGGTCGAGGTCTACGGCGAGGTGATCGAGAGGCTTGCCGAGCAGGGCGCGACCTGGGTGCAGTTCGACGAGCCCTGCTTCGTCGAGGATCGCTCGGAGAAGGAGCTCGATGCCCTCCGGCTCGCCTACGAGGAGCTCTGCAAGGTCCGCGAGCGCCCGCGGATCCTGGTCAAGACCTACTTCGACCACGTCGGCGACGCGTACGGCGTGCTCCGCGACCTGCCGATCGAAGGCGTCGGCCTCGACTTCACCGGCGTCGTCCACGGCGACGAGCTCGACCTGTCGGTCCACGAGCACGGCGGCCGCCACAACGCCGAGTTCATCGCCGATCAGGGGGGGCTCGATGACCAGTGGCTGTTCGCTGGGATCGTCGACGGCCGCAACGTCTGGATCGATCATCTGGAGCACTCGCTCGATGCACTGCGAGGGTCTCCGCACCCATACCGCCCAGCTCGTCGTCTCCACCAGCTGCTCGCTGCTGCACGTACCGGTCGACCTCGAGGCCGAGCCCTCCGGTGGTGACGCTGACCTCGACGGCGAGCTGCGCTCGTGGATGGCTTTCGCCGTCCAGAAGGTGGGGGAGGTCACGACCCTCGCGAAGGGCCTGGACGAGGGGCGCGAGGCGATCGCCGACGAGCTCGACGCCAACGATCGCGCGCTCGACTCGCGCCGCGATTCCCACCGCACCCGCAACCCAGAGGTCCGCGCCCGTGTCGAGGCCCTCACCGAGGCCGACGCCCGCCGCGACACGCCCTTCGAGGAGCGCAAGCGGATCCAGCAGGAGAGGCTCGGGCTGCCCACTTTCCCGGCCACGACGATCGGCTCCTTCCCGCAGACCGACGAGATCCGCGCCGCCCGCCGGCAGCTGAAGGCCGGCGAGATCGAGCTCGCCGAGTACGAGGCGCGGATGCGGGCCGAGATCGACCGGGTGATCGCCTTCCAGGAGGAGATCGGACTCGACGTCCTGGTCCACGGCGAGCCGGAGCGCAACGACATGGTCCAGTACTTCGGCGAGCAGATGCTCGGCTACGCCTTCACCCAGAACGCCTGGGTGCAGTCCTACG
The DNA here is from genome assembly GCA_963848955.1 of uncultured Solirubrobacterales bacterium. Classification (GTDB taxonomy): domain Bacteria; phylum Actinomycetota; class Thermoleophilia; order Solirubrobacterales; family 70-9; genus DASUPK01. The sequence continues at coordinate 13,682 of CAWKFQ010000002.1, forward strand.
GCTCGCGCTACGTGCGCCCGCCGATCATCTTCGGCGACGTCGCCGGGCCGCTCCGATGACGGTCGAGTGGATCACCTACGCGCAGTCGAAGACCGAGAAGCCGGTCGAAGGGCATGCTCACCGGCCCGGTCACGATGCTCGAGTGGTCGTTCGTCCGCGACGACCAGCCCCGCTCGGAGACCTGCGAGCAGCTCGCGCTCGCGATCCGCGACGAGGTCGCCGACCTGGAGAAGGCCGGGATCCCGATCATCCAGGTCGACGAGCCGGCGATCCGCGAGGGCCTGCCGCTGCGCCGCGACCGCTGGGACGAGTACCTGAGCTGGGCGGTCTACTCCTTCCGGGTCGCCACCGCGGTGGTCAGCGACGAGACCCAGATCCAGACCCACATGTGCTACTCGGACTTCGGCGACATCCTGGAGCACATCCAGGCGATGGACGCCGACGTCACGCTGATCGAGGCGGCCCGCTCGCGCATGGAGCTGCTCCACGACTGGGAGCGGACCGGCTATCACAAATGACATCGGCCCGGGCGTCTACGACATCCACTCGCCGCGGGTGCCGACGGCCGAGGAGATGGCCGAGCTGCTCCACGAGGCGGCTCGGGTACTGCGCCCCGAGCAGCTCTGGGTCAACCCCGACTGCGGCCTCAAGACCCGCACCTGGGATGAGGTCGAGCCGAGCCTGCGCAACATGGTCGAGGCGGCCAAGCAGCTCCGCGAGGAGCTGGTTCCCGCTTCCTAGAGCGACGCCGGGCGAAACCGCGCGTCTGTCGCCTTTGCTTCGCCGCCGGAGCGAACGCGCCATTTGTCGCGTTGGTTTGCCGAGTCCTAACCATTGCCTGGGGAGTGGCTAACCACCAACGGGCAATGCTTGGGCGGCACA
>CAWKFQ010000003.1:0-38541 GCA_963848955.1 uncultured Solirubrobacterales bacterium
GTCAGGGCATCGGGCGGCAATCTACAGTTTGATCGACGGGGCCTTCCGGAATTCCTATTCTCAACGGGACATCGAAGGAAGGACGAGGCCATCGGCGACGACACCGAGATCGCGATCCTCGCGGGAGGTTGCTACTGGATCATGCAGCAGCTGCTGCGCGACCGCGACGGGGTCATCTCCACGCGTGTGGGATGGATCGGCGGCGAGGGCGACAACCCGACCGAGGAGAACCCTCAGGGTCATGCCGAGGCGGTCGAGGTCGCCTTCGATCCGGAGCGGCTCTCCTATCGGGACCTACTCGAGTACTTCTTCCAGGTCCACCGAGCCGACCTTGGCGAAGATATCGTCGGCTCCAGCTACCGCTCGGAGATCTTCTATACGAGCGAGGAGCAGCCAGGGTGGCCGAGGAGACGATCCGCGACGTCGACGCCTCGGGCCACTGGCCCGGCAAGGTCGTGACCGAGGTCAGCGAGGCCGGCCGCTTCTGGGAGGACGCGGCCGAGGAACAGGACTACTTCCAGCGTTTCCGGCTATCCGGAGGGCTGCAAGCCCCCCTTCCCGAGCTCAGGGTGGAAGCTGCCAACCGCGAGACCGCCGCTGGCTCCGTCTGAAGAGGAGCGTCTCCACCTTTCAAGCCGGATAGGCGCTTTGGACGAGAAGCGGCGATTTCGGGAATCACACCTCCATTCGAGGGAGAGGGAATCCGGCCTAGCTCGAGTTGCGGATCCGCGCGAACAGCTCGTTTGCGTCCGCGACCCGCCCGAGGTGGCCGAGCTTCTCCGGATTGACGATCGAGCGGATCGCCTGAATCTTTCCCTCGGCGATGTCCAGCGACATCACGCCGATCAGCCTTCCGTCGGCGTCGAGGTACTCGGCACCGGGCTGCCCGTTGACGTCGATGCGGCGAACCGTGATGGCGCCGAGCCGGGCGGCGAGCGACCACCAGTTCCCGAGCATCCGGGCGACCCTCTCGCGCCCGTAGACCGGATGCCTGATCGCCGGCGCGAGTCCGCCGCCGTCCCCATGGAGCTCCACGTCCTCGGCGAGCATCGCCTCGAGTCCCTCGAGATCGCCCTCCTCGGCGGCCGCGAGGAAGCTCGCGGCCAGCTCGTCGCGCCGCTCGGCCGACGCGTCGAACCGGGTGCGACCGTCCTGTACATGGCGCCGCGCCCGTGAGGTGAGCTGTCTCGCGTTCTGCTCGCTGGTCCCGACGATCTCCGCGACCCTGTCGTAGTCGTAGTCGAAGACGTCGTGGAGCAGGAACGCGGCGCGCTGCTCGGGGCTCAGCGACTCGAGCAGGACGAGGAACGCGAGCGAGAGCGAATCGGCGACCTCGGCCTGCCGGGCCGGGTCGTCCTCGGGTCGCTCGGTGATCGGCTCAGGGAGCCATTCGCCCACGTAGGTCTCGCGGCGCGCCCTGGCGGAGCGCAGCTCGTCGATCGCAATTCGCGTCGCCACGGTGGCGGCGTAGGCTCGCGGCGATGAGATCTCCTCCCCGCCCTCGATCGCCGAGTGCACCCGCAGCAACGTCTCCTGCACCACGTCCTCGGCCTCGCTGACGGAACCCAGCATGCGATAGGCGATCGCGAAGATCCTCGGTCGCAGGTCGTCGAGAAGCTCGCTTGTCGAAACAGGTCGCTCCTCCCCGATTGCACGGGTCGCGCTGACGCGCGCCCTCGCATGATCGGAGCGCCCTCGCATACCCCTCATGACAGACCGTCCCGGAAGCCCAGCCTCCAGCTGGGGTAGCGCAACTCCCAACCGAGCTCGCGCTTCGCCTTCTCGTTCGACGCGCCGCGCACCTCGGTCATCATGACGGTCATTCCCTCGCCGGCCAAGAGCCGGCCCACCCAGCGGGGGAGATGGCGCGGCGGCTTGGCTCCGATGGCCTTCGCCAGTTCCGGGAGCATGACGGACACGGGCGCGGGTTCATCATCGACGACGTTGTATACGCCGGGCCCGCCCCGGTCGAGCGCCGCCGCTGTCGCCGAGGCGGCGTCATGGATGTGCACGAAGGACCAGATTCCGGCGCCGTTGCCGACCACCGGGAACCGGCGCTTCCGGACCATCGCGACCTGTTCTCCGTCGGGGTTCAAGGCGATCGAGGTCCCTGGGCCGTAGAACCCGCCGTAGCGGAGGGCGAGTCCCTCGATCCCCTTGGCCTCGGTGACGACGCGCTCGAGGTACTTGATCGCGCCGAGCGTTTCGGTGACCGTCTTCGGCGGGTGCTCCTGAAGGGGGTCGTCCTCCGATTTGACGGGCCCGCCTGTGCGCTCGAAGGGCCAACCGGCGAAGCTCTGTGCGATGAACCGACGCGCGCCGGCGGCCTTCGCCGCCGCGAGCAGGTGATCGGTTCCCTCCGTTCGCAGGCGGTTGGTCGGGGCGAACATCTTGTCAATGCTGCGGCCGAAGGAAGACGCGTCGATGGCGGTGAGCTCGTCGATCACGACTTCGGGCTGGGCCTCGCCGACCGCCTGGGCAACGCCCTCCGGATCGAGGGCGTCAGCCACAGCGGGGCGGCCGCCCAGCTCACCGATCAACTCCTGCTTCGCCGGCGTCCGGGTCATGCCGGTGACCTCGTGCCCTTGCTCAACCAGCATCGGCAGGAGCTGCCTTCCAAGAGCCCCGGTCGCTCCGGCTACGAAGACCTTCATGTCTGACTCCTTTCCATTCTGGAGTCACAGACGAAGTGCCTCGCTCCTCTGTGACAGCCCGGATCAAACGGGTTGCTCCTCGGCTTTCAGCCTCGGAGCACCCTCGCATCCACCGGCTTGCGCTTGCGCCAGGCGTCCCAGCGGTTCTCGAGGCGCTTCGTGAAGCGCTTGGGCTTGTCGGCGTAGATGCGCTCGCCGAGCGAGATCGCCGCAAACTCCAACTCGCCTCGGCGCTGATCGATCTGCTCGAGCAGGTGGCGCTTGTGGGCCGGGTCGGCGAAGGCGGCGGTGCGGCGCTGGACGGTCTCGCGGAGCAGCGCGAGGTCGTGATCATCGCCGAGGTGATCGGAGAGGTCGTGAGCATGATCAGCGAGTGGCCCGAGCATCTGCTTGTCGGCGTCGCCGATCAGCCGCACCTGGTACCAGAGGTCCTTGACCCTCTTGCGCAGCTCGTGGAGGTTGGTGACGCTCGCCTCCTCCTCGGCGGTGCGCAGGCGCTTTCGCCCACGCCGATAGGTCCGGTGAAGCCCCGGCCCGATCAGCTCCCACCCATCGCCCTTCAGCGGCAGCGCGTCGATCCTGCTGCGTCCCGCCGCGAGGCCGGCGGCAGCTTCGGACATCGCCCGCTCGACCGAGCCGTCGTCGTGGGCCGCCCGGTTCTCCTGCTCGAGCTGCTCTCGGAGGGCATCGAAATGGCCCTCCGCCGACGCCCCGAACCGCTCCGCTACGCCATCGAGCGCTTCCACCAGGATCTCAGCGTCCCGGAAGCCGCTCAGACCCCTCGCCACCTCCCGGTAGTGGTCGTTCTCGCGACGCCAGACGTCTTCGCCGATTTCATGCCGAACGAGCCGCAGGGCCGACCGGATCTTCTTGACGTCCTTGCGCGCCTCGTGGACCGCCTCCGCGGGCTCGGTGCCCGCCTCGCCTCGCAGCTGGGCGATCGCGTCGTCCACCTGAGCCGCGAGGACTCGCTTCATTCCTGCGTCGACGGGTTCACGCGGGAGCAGCCTGTAGGCATCCGAGTCGAAGTCGGCTCCGTCTGTTCCGCGAAACCGGCGGAACCCGATTCCTGCGGCCGCGGCGGTCCCCGCGGCCACCAGCCCGGCGGCCTTGCGCGGATCCTTTACCTCCGAGAGCGCCCTACGGGCTGCCTTCTCGAGGTCATCGCGTGACGGGTTCATGCCTTATTTCTCCCACAAATGGGTGCGCATCTAACGGGACGCGGTGTAAAAACGCGGATAAGCAGGCGCTCGGCAGCGGAGCGAGGACCAACCCGATTACGGTGCGCCTCGGGTCGCCAGGGTCTCATTCAGGTAGCGCTCATCCCCGGTGACCTCCTCCCCGATCCAGTCGGGCGGCTGGAAGGCCCGGGCCTCATCCTCCGAGGAGAACTCGATCTCCGCCACGACGAGCCCCTCGAGCTCGCCCTCATAGACATCGACCTCGATCCTGAGGTCACCGTGGGGAATCACGTGTCTGCGCTTGTGGAGACGGCGCCCTTCGGTCAGGGGCCAGAGCCGCTCGAAGGGCTCGCGCTCCAGCTCGACCTCGGCCTCGTCGCGTGAGATGCCCGAGCCGCGCTTCGCTGTCATCAGGAGCCTCTCACCCCTGCGGCGGAGCCGCACCTCGCTGTCGGAGCCGATCGCCAGGTAGCCCTGCTCGATCTCATCCGAATCGGTCCCGCTCAGATCGGGCGTCTCGGGGACCAGGAATTTGCGCTCGATCTCCACAACGGACACCGTAGACTGGAAGCCCATCCAACAGGGGGGCTCGCAGGTAAGCGGGCTGAGATAGCGGGCTACCCAAAACCTCCCGCCGACCCTTTGAACCTGTGCGGTAATGCGCGCGGAGGGAGCATGCTGACCAGACTTCGCGAAGGCACTTCGGACGCGGCCCGCGAAGGCCGTGCCAAGCCTGGCACCCCGGACGACGCGGGCGCACCGGTCCGGATCGAGGGCCTCGCCCACTCCTTCGGCGAGCTGCGGGCGATCGAGCGGATCGGTCTCGAGGCCGAACCTGGCGAGGTGGTCGGCATCGTCGGTCCATCGGGTTGCGGGAAGACCACCCTGCTCGAGCTCGTCGCCGGCCTGAGATCGGCGGACTCGGGGACGATCTCGGTCGGCGGGCGGACCGCGGCCGAGGAGCGCCTGGACCGCTGTGCATACATGCCGCAGCGCGACCTGCTGCTGCCCTGGCTGTCGGCCCTCGACAACGCGGCGCTGGCCCTGCGGATCGCCGGAGTCCCTCGCGGCGGAGCCCGGGCGCAGGCCGGGACCCACTTCGAGCGCCTCGGGCTGGCGGGGTTCGAAGGTGCTCGGCCAGGGGAGCTCTCCGGCGGCATGCGCCAGCGCGTGGCCTTCCTGCGGACGCTGATGGCCGGCCGCCCCGTCCTGCTCCTTGACGAGCCCTTCGCCTCGCTCGATGCGATCACCCGGGCCGAGATGCAGTCCTGGCTCGCCGGAGTGCTGGGGCCCGACAAGCACACGGTGCTGCTGGTCACCCACGACGTCGAGGAGGCGCTCTATCTCTCCGATCGCGTGCTGGTCTTGAGCTCGCGTCCCGCGAGAATCGCCGATCGGATCGAGATCACGAGCCCGCGAACGCCGGATCGCGCCGCCGCGGTGACCTCGGCCGAGTTCACCGCCCTGAAGGAGCGGGCGCTGCGCAGCCTCGCGGAGGCAGCGAGGTGAGCACCGCGCGCAGGTATCTGGCCCCCGTCGCGGTGATCCTGGTGCTGTTGGGCGCCTGGGAGCTCGCCGCCCGCTGGGATTGGATCTCGAACGCGCTCAACATCGAGGACTTCCTCGTCCCGGCCCCGAGCGACATCGCCAGGTCCCTCTGGGAGGACCGCTCCCTGCTCGGCTCGAACGCGTGGGTGACGCTCAAGGAGGTGGTGTTCGGCTTTGCGATCGCGGCGGTGGCGGGAATCGGCTTCGCGCTCCTGATCCATCTCTCCGAGACGGCACGCCGAGCCGTCTATCCCCTGCTGATCGCGTCCCAGACGATTCCGATCATCATCCTCGCGCCCATCCTGGTCGTCTGGTTCGGCTTCGGCATCACCCCGAAGCTCGTGATCGTCGCCCTGATCTGCTTCTTCCCGATCACGGTCAACATGCTCGACGGGCTCCGCTCGGTTGACCCGGATCTGACCAAGATGCTCCGTTCGCTCGGGGCCGGACGCCTGCAGCGCCTCTGGCGCGCGGAGATTCCGACCGCCCTTCCCTACGCGTTCAGCGGAGCCAGGGTGGCGATCACGGTCTCCGTGATCGGCGCCGTGTTCGCGGAGTACGTCGGCTCGAGCGAGGGGCTCGGGCACCTGATCAACCAGGCCCAGGCGCAGCTGCTGACCGCGCGCTCATTCGCGGCTGTCGTTGTCCTCTCTGCGATGGCGATCCTCCTGTTCGCACTGGTCTCACTGATCGAGCGCAAGGTCATCACCTGGGATAGCCGGGGAGTGACGCGGTCATGAGGAGTCGGTCGCGACTCACGGGCCTGGCGGCGGCCCTCGCGGCTGCGGCGACGCTCGCGTTGGGCCTGGCCGCCTGTGGGAGCGGTGACGATCCGTCGACCGGGTCGGCGTCCAACCCGCAGCCCTTCAGCCTCGAGCTCGACTGGTACGTGAACCCCGATCACGCTGGGATCTACACCGCGCTCGAGCGGGGCTTCTTCAGGCAGGCCGGCCTGGACCTCGACCCGCAGACGCCGTCGGACCCCTCGGCGCCGATCAAGGAGGTCGCCGCCGGCCGCGTGGACCTGGCGATCTCATACGAGCCCGAGGTGCTGCTCGCGGCCGACAAGGGACTGGACGTCGAGGCGGTCGGGGCCGTGGTCGATTCGCCACTCACCTCTCTGATCTCGCTTCCGGAGGGCGGGATCGCCTCCGCCGCTGACCTGAACGGAAAGACCGTCGGAACGGCGGGGATCCCCTACCAGAGCGACTATCTCGAGACGATCATGCAGACGGCCGGCCTCCCTCCCTCGTCGGCGAAGGAGGTCAACGTCGGCCTCAACCTGCTGCCCGGGTTGATCGGTGGCCGGGTCGACGCGATCCTCGGCGGGTTCCGGAACATCGAGGGCGTCGACCTGCGGTTGCGCGGCCTCGACCCCCGCATCGTGCCGGTCGACCAGCTCGGCGTCCCGACCTATGACGAGCTCGTCCTGGTCGCCCGCAAGTCGACCGTCGACGACCATCCGGAGGCCATCCGCGCCTTCATCGCAGCCCTCGCGCGGGGCACCGACTACGCACGGGCACACCCGCAGCAGGCGGCCAACGCGGTCCTGTCCGCCGGCATGGGCCTCGATCCGATGCAGACCAGGGCCGAGGTCGCGGCCACCCTGCCGTTGCTGGCACCGCGGCAGGGCCGCCCCTACGGGTATATGGACCCCGGCGCGTGGGCGGCCTACGCCCAGTGGATGGCTGGGCACGACCTGATCTCGAGCGCACCGGCGCCATCAGCGGTCCTCACGAACGAGCTGCTGCCCTAAGCGCGGACCAGCTCGATCAGCTCCTCTTCCGCCGCCGGTACTCGCGCGCCTTAGAGCGGGAGCCGCACGTCGACATCGAGCACCAGCTACCGCTCTGGTTGCGACTGTGATCGTAGAACGCCCAGCCGCAATGAAGCCCCCGGCACGCCTTGAGGCGCAACCAGCTTCCATCGATCTGAGCCACCGCGACCATGCTCGCTAGCGAGCCCATGGCCGCCTCGAAGCCGCGTCCTCTCGAGGTGAGCTCGGGGGTGGCATCAGTGCCGAAGCGGACAGCCAGTGCGGCGCGGCCGAGAACGTGGTTGAGCCGCTCGATCGCCTCATCGTCCTGGATCGCGCCGTTGTTGACGAAAAGCAGGGCACGCAGCCCCTCGCGGACATCCAGCGCGCGTTTCAGATCACCCGCTGTGAGCTCCGTGCCAGGTTCGAGCAGCCGGCGTTCGGCGAGCCACGCGACGACCTCCGAAGGACTGCGGAGTTGCTCTTCAAGCTCGTGGTCCAGGTCCCAGCGGGTGTTGACGAACGCCTGAACGAGGCCGAGGTCTCCCGGCGCCGGAGCCCTCTCGCCAGGCTGGCGCTCGATGGGGCGCGGTGTCGAGGAGGGAGCGGTCTTGGTCACAACGTCCCGCGGGAGTCTAGCGTGCGTTACCAGCAAACTGCATACACCGGTGACGCTCTGCTACGGTGGCCGTCTGTTGTCAAGGCAGCAGCAGAGGAAAGACAGGCACGCACGGCGGCGACGGATCGCGCGCGAATACGCGCAATTGGTCGAGGGCCACAGGGACGAGCTTCACGCCCATTCGCGCCGCATCCTGCGCTCGCCAGAGGACGCAGAGGACGCCCTCCAGGAAGCGCTGGTGAAGGCCTGGAGAGCGCTACCCGGGTTCGAGGGCCGAAGCTCCCTGCGAAGCTGGCTCTACCGGATCGTCACCAACGCTTCGCTGGATGAGATCCACCGCCGCCCGAAGCGGGTCGTGCCGATCGACCTGGACGACCCGTCGTCAGCGACGCACTGGCACACCGAGGCTCATGGCCCGGCAGCCGAGGGCCACTACCTCACTCGCGAGGACTTCGAGCGAGCCCTTGTCGTCGCCATGCGCCTGCTTCCTCCGAGGCAGCGGGCGGTGCTCATCCTCCGCGAGGCACTCGGGTTCTCGGCGCGGGAGACCGCTGCCAAGCTGGGCACCAGCGTGGCGGCGGCGAACAGCTCGCTGCAACGCGCTCGCGCGAGGATCAAAGGGTCGGACGACCACCTGAGCGAGGAGACCGCGCGCTCGCTCGAGGACGGCCGGCTGCGGGAGCTCGTGGAGCGCCACGCCGAGGCCTGGGAGCGCAAGGACGTCGACCGCCTCGTCGGAATGCTGGCGGAAGAGGGGTCGCTGCCGCGCTAACGCGCCTAGGCGGCCAACCTCGCAGCCGGTCCCGCTCTCATCGCCTTGTGCCAGCCCGCCAGGGCGAAGGTTCCGGCCAGCCCCCGGAAGGGCGCGTACGGCGCGAAGTACTCATCGACCTCCTCGACGGTGGCGCGGCGGCCAAGGCCCTCCAGGTAGCCGACCAGCTTCACGTAGGCGAGGTCCCCCGCGGGCAGCGAGTCGGGGTCGCCGCGCCCGTGGAAGCCGAGGCACTGGACGGTCCAGGGACCGATCTCGGGGATCGCGAGCAGGCGGCGGTCGCCATCGGGATCGAAGAGGTCCGCCCGTCCCGTCGCGACCTCCCGCGCACAGCGCACCATCGCCTGCGAACGGCCCTGGCTCAGGTCCATCGAGGCGAGCTCGACCGGCGCGCGGCCGGCGATGACCGCAGCGGAGGGAAGGTCTCGCAGGAGCATCGGCGGCCACCCGCGCTTCGGCGACGGGCCATCGGGCGGCAGATGCGACGGCGCCCAGCGGCGCACGATCCGCCGCTGGATCTCACCAGCGCGGGAGCCCTCGATCAGTTGCTCGGTGATCGCCCAGCAGAGCGCCTCCCACGGCCAGGGCCGGCGGCGGGGCCTCACCCACGGCTTGTGATGGATCGCCGGCCCGAGCAGGGGGTCGCGCTTGAACGCGTCATAGAACTCCCCCATCTCCTCCAGAACCGCGAGCGAGAACCGGGTCCGCTCGACCGCGATCCCGAGCTCCTCCTCGCCGGCGCCCGCCGCCTGCTCCTCCACGACGACCTGATATTCCACTTCCGCCGGCTCGACCGACTCCGCGCGGATGTGGACATAGCCTGCCCGGGTCTGCCAGCTGCGGGTGCGGACGGGGCGCCCCCTGACGTGGATGAGGCGCTCGAGGACCCCGCCGTGAGAGCGCAGCACGCCGTCGCGGCCGCGAGAGAGCCGCATGCGGTAGGGCCAGCGGGGTTGCACCCGCTCCTCGATGACCGGCGACACGGGGGGCGGGCTAGCGACCGAGGACGTGAACGTCGACCAGGAAGCTGCGGCTGGCGACGACCTTCTCGCGTCGCCGGAAGAGGCCTCGCCTGGGCGGCCGCCTCGGCGCCCGGGACGCGGCCCGGGCGATCGCGACGACCGCGACACCCGCGGCGGCACCGCCGGCCGCGGCCACCGCAACGGGGACCTCATGCCCCCAGAGCTCGATCGTGCGAGTCTCGGCGCGGACCGGCAGCGGCCGCACCGGCTCCGCCTCGATCAGCTCCGGCTCCTCGGTCCTCTCGGGATCAGTCATCGCTGGCATCCTAAGACCACGTCAAGACCCTTTCCGTTTCCTCCACGCTCAGTCCGGGAAGATCTGTGACGCCAATGGCAGACTTCCAGCTGACAAGTATCGCGTTCAACGACGGGCAGTCGATCCCCCGGAGGCACTCCTGTGAGGGCGATAACGTCTCGCCGCCGCTGGATTGGAGCGCGCCGCCCGAGGGAACGCGATCTCTCGCGCTGATCGTCCACGATCCCGACGCTCCGATCGGAGACTTCACTCACTGGGTCGCCTGGAACATCGACCCCCTGGATGGCGGCCTCGAGGAGGGTGCCCATCCGCCGGCGGAGGGCACCAGCGGCTTCGGCGAGAACGGCTACGGCGGGCCGTGCCCCCCGCCGGGAGACGGAGCCCACCGCTACCAGCACGAGCTCTTCGCGCTCGACACGGTGCTCGACCTGGAGCCTGAGTCGAGCCGCGACCAGGTCGAAGATGCGATGGAGGGACACGTGCTGGGCGGCGCCGAGCTGGTCGGGACCTACGAGCGAACCTAGACCGACTTCTCATAGAGCCGGTAGCGCTTGACGATCTCGCCACCCATCCCCTCCATGGCGCGGTTCATCGGCTCGTTCGTCTCCAGGATCCAGCCCTGGTCACCGGCCTTCTGAGGGGTCGCCTTGGCAGTCTCGACGTGGAGGACGTAGAAGCGCGCGGCGATGCCTGTGTGCTGGTACTCGGGCTTGACTCCAAGCGCGAAGACTCGCACCCGGTCCACCTTGCCCTTGCCGAGGAGGAAGCGCAGCCAGCCGAAGGGGAGCAGCCGCCCATTCATCTTCCTGGTCACCTGGTTGATGTCGGGAAGGGTCAGGGCTGCGCCGAGGGTCTCTCCGTCCCGCTCGGCCACGAACGTCCAGCGCTCGTCCAGGATCTGCTTCAGGTTCTGGGCCTGGAAGCGGACCTCCTCCTCGGTGACCGGGACGAACCCCCAGTTCTTCTCCCAGGCCGAGTTGTAGACCTCCATGAAGCGTCCGATCTCCGCCTCGAGGTCGCGCTTGTTCATGTTGCGGACCGTGATCCCGTGCTCGGACTCGACCTTGTCGGCAACGGCGTGGATTGCGTCGTGGAAGCGGTCGCCCTGCTTCAGCTCCCCGAGGGAGAGCCACCACATCAGGAGGTCCATCGTCTTGCCGTAGCCGAGCGCCTCGAGCCTCTCCGCGTAGTAGGGCGGATGCCAGGGCTCGAGGATCATCGGATCGACCTCGTAACCCTCGACCAGCAGCCCACACTCGTCGTTGGTCGTGAAGTCCATCGGGCCGATCAGCCGCTCGCGTCCACGCTGACGGACCCAGTCCTCGGCCGTTCCCAGCAGCGCCTCGAAGACCTCCGGATCGTCCTCGGCCTCGATGAAGCCGAATTGCCCGTCCCTGCCGCCCTGGAACTCGTCCCAGCGGCGGTCCACCTGCGCCGTGATCCGTCCCACGGGCTGACCGTCCCGCCAGGCGAGGAAGTACTCCGCCTCGGCATGGTCGAAGTAAGGGTTTTTCTCCCTGTTGAGGAACTGCTTGCGCTCGAAGATCAGCGGCGGTACCCAGGGCGTCCCCTCGTGGAGGCGGAACGGGAGCTTGATGAACCGGTTGAGCTCGCGGCGGCCCTGCACGGGCCGTACCTCGACTGAGCCTGGCACGGCTGGGGACCGTACAAGGTGCGAGACTCCCGGAGCATGTCCGACTCCACCCTGGATGCGAGGGCGCGCGAAAGCGCGACCCGTTTAGTGTCGGACGTCTTCGAGAAGGCCCGCACACACGACCGGGCCGAGCAGCTCGAAGCCGCCAAGCAGGCAGATCTCCTCCCCTATTTCCGGATCCTCGAGTCGCAGGCCGGCCCCGTGGTCGAGATGGAGGGGCGAGAGACGATCATGCTCGGCTCCAACAACTACCTGGGGCTGACGACCGACGAGCGGGTCAAGCAGGCGGCGCGGGATGCGCTCGAGCGGTACGGGACCGGCGTCACCGGGTCGCGGCTGCTGAACGGCACCACCCCGCTCCACGTGGAGCTCGAGCGCGAGCTGGCCGACTGGATGGGCACGGAGGACGTGATCGTCTACACGACCGGCTACCAGTCGAACCTCGGCGCCATCAGTGCGATCCTCGAGCCTGGCGACACCGTCATCTGCGATGCCGGCGATCACGCCTCGATCCTCGACGGGTGCAAGCTCTCCGGCGCCCGCCTTAGGCCCTTCCGCCACAACCGGATGGACAAGCTGGAGACGATGCTGGAAAGGGCCGTCGCCGACGGCAGCGGCACCCTCGTGGTGGTCGACGGCGTCTTCTCCATGGAGGGGGACGTGTGTGACCTGCCGCCGATCGTCGAGCTCTGTCGTCGCTACGGCGCGCGGCTGATGGTGGACGAGGCGCACGGTGTCGGGGTCCTGGGCAGGCGCGGAGCTGGTGCCAGCGAGCTCTTCGGCCTGGAGGACGAGGTCGATCTGCGCATGGGGACCTTCTCGAAGAGCCTCGCCTCCTGTGGCGGGTTCATCGCCGGCTCCGAGGAGGTGATCGAGTACCTGCGGATCGCCTCCCGCTCCTTCATCTTCAGCGCGTCCGCCGTTCCGGCCGCCGTCGGCGCCGCGCTCGGGGCACTGCGGATCATCCGCTCCGAGGGGCCCGAGCTGATGTCCCGCCTGCTCGAGAACGCCGCCTATCTGCGGCAGGGCTTCCGCGATCTGGGGCTGAAGGTCGTGGAGCCGGGGACCCTGCCGGACGGCACGGAGGCCACCACCCCGGTGGTGCCGGTGATCGTGGGCGAGGACTGGCAGGCGGTGCTGCTCTGGAAGGCGCTCTTCGAAGCCGGCGTCTACACCAACGTCGCGCTCCACCCCGCGGTGCCGCCCGGTGGCGCGCTTCTGCGGACCAGCCTGATGGCAACCCACGAGCGGACCCACCTCGACAGAGCGCTCGGGATCTTCGCCGACGTGATCAAGGGTTTCCCGGACCTGCCGACGGGGTAAGCGGAGAGTTTCGTCCGGCTTCACCGCCGAACGAATCGCGAGAGTCGTTGGACGGTCCGGATGGACGGGCGATCCCCTCTCGGACAAAACATCTGCTCTTAGCGGACGGGAAGAATTTTCGGGTGTTGACCGTCGGCGCGCGAGGCGTATAAGTTTCGACCTCGCCGCGCGCTTCCGGGGCAGGGAGCGGACAGGATGCGAAGGAGAGGACCCGTCCACTTCCCCCGGGCTCGAAAGAGCAGTTGGGGGCACGTCGGCCGTAACGACCCGCCAACAATTCCTGACCTAGCAGGAGGGAGAACGTATGTCTGCTGCCTCGACGATTGCCCCTGTCCGCCCGCTTTCCATGCCGCGTCGGAGCATCGAGCCGACGATCGTCGACCACCAGAAGGACCAGAGAGAGAAGACGAAGAAGAGGGGAACCTCTCAGTGCATGGAGGCCCTCGCTCGCGCCAACGAGGTCCGCCTCGCCCGCGCCGCCCTGAAGCGCGAGATCTCCGGCGGCCGTCGCAACATCACAGAAGTGATCACGGACTCCCCGTGGGAGGCCGAGAGCATGAGCCTCAGCGAGCTCCTCTGCTCCCAGCGCCGCTGGGGGCGTGCCCGCTCCCGGAAGCTGCTCTCGTCGACCGCTCTCAGCGAAGGCAAGCGGGTCGGCAGCCTGACCGAGCGTCAGCGACGGGTTCTCGTCGCCGCGCTCGAGGCGAAGTTCGCCAGTTGAACTAGCCCCGGAGGCGAAAGGGGGCTCCGCCGGACCGGCGCCGGAAGGCCTGGGTGAAGAGCCAGGCGGAGCCCCCGAACGCCACGACGCCCGCCGCGAGACAGATCGGGACGGGAACCTTCGTGGCGGCGAAGAGGACGCCGAAGAGAGGGACGCCGACTGCGGCAGAGAGCACCAGTGTGTGGGAGCGGTAGCCGGCGAAGTGCTCTCGGACCGAGAGCTCGAGCCCGGCGAGCGAGCCGAGGACAAGGCCCACGGCGATCATCACGAAGCCCTGCGGGGGCGAGACGAAGAAGCCCGCGATCAGGAGCAGGAGGCCGACGAAGATGACGATCTCCGAGAGGGGGAAGTCACCCCATAGCGCCGGCGGACGGTCGTCTCCTGCCCGTCGGCGCGCCGCTCTCGCCCGCTGGGCGTCGTCCAGCACCACGGACGACGGCTGCGCCGGCGCCGGCTGCGGACCAGACGGACGCCGCCGCCGCTTGCGGCGCTGTTTCTTCGTCGCCATCAGTTACTCAGGGGGCCGTGGCCCCTCGGCTAACGGACAACCGGAGGAGATCTTGACCCGCCACCAGCCCATGAGGAGGCCGACGGGGCCCCAGGTGGGCTTGACGTGCCAGTTCTTGCAGCCGGGCTCGCCGATGTCCTCGTTGCAGACCCGGACCCACTTGTAGGAGGCCGGGTCGCGCGTCATCCGCTCGATCAGCGCGCGGTTGCCCTCCTCGACCGCTGCGTGGTCGTGCAGGTCCGACTTGACCTCCTGGATTCTCCGGGCGAGACCGTCCCGGACCCGCTCGAGCTCATTCACCGAGAGCAGGCGGGGGCCACCCATCCCCTGGACGGCGAAGTCGATGCCCTTACGGGGGAACGCAGAACCGAAGAGCCTGGCCAGCGCGAGCTCCATCGCCGCGATCTGACGGCGCAGGTCCGCCCTGGCGACGCGCTCGTCGTGCTCGTAGAGCGCGGTGTCCAGGCCCTCGGGAGGCTCGGGGGGAACCCAGCTCTCTTCGGGTGCGAGAGGCACCTCGGGCGGTACGGGGCGTTCGAGCAGCTCCTCGGGCATCTGAGCCTCCACTTGGACTCACGGTCGCGCTTTACGCGCGTCCTCGCACAACTGGATTCTATGCCCGTAGAGCGCTGCCCGCCACCCATAACGCCTCCTCGAGGGCGATGTCAGGCACGCCGCGCACCCCGATCGCCGCCATCAGCACGCGCCGCGTCCCCCGGTGAACCCCGCGATCCTCCGCGGTGCGGTCGAAGAGGATGCCGAGCGGTCGCCGCTCGTCCGCCACCACGATCGTGCCGTCCGGCAGCGGCGTGACGCGACCCTCGAACCCCTCGCCCTCGGCCGAGAGGCGCAGGCCGATCCGGCCGTCAACCCGATCGGCGTCGAAGGCTCGCAGCGCCACGCCGACCTCGACCATCCCGATCGTCAGCGCATCTTCCACGCGATTGCGGCTCTTGAAGGCGCCGTCGTGGATCCGCTCGAAGATCAGCTGCTCCACGGGGGTACGTGTCGTGTCCGGATCGAGGCCGATGTGGCGGAAGAAGACGCGATAGGCCCAGGGAATGGGCTGTTGGCGGAGTTGAATGGCCTGTGACCCGCCGATCCGGTCGCTCAGCGACCGCAGGCGCTCCCGGAGCGCCTCGGGGCTCCGGCCGGCAGTCGTCTCGAGCACCGTCGTGACGATCGAGAGCCCAGGAAACTCCTCCGCCAGCGTCGGGTCCACCCAGCCGGGCTCCGGCGCCACCTCCCACTGGTCCGGAACCTCCACGATCAGCGCAGGGTCGCGTCGCGCTGCCTGGTGGCCGCGATCAGGGCGTCGACGTTGGAGAAGAAGCGCTGGTCGTCGAGCTGACCGATCGAGGTGTGCTGGAGGATCCCGCCAGGATAGGCGTAGACGAAGGTGGGACAACCGCCGACGCGGTAGAGGTTGGAGAGAGCCCCGTCCCGGTCGAGTCCGATCGGATGGGTCCAGTGGCGCTCCGCGATCAGCTTGCGGACCTCGGACTCGGAGTCGCGGACGTCGACCGCGAGGAAGTTCACCCGGGGTGAGTAGCGTCGGTAGGCCCGCTCGAAGACGTCCTCCTGGTCCTCACAGTTCCCACCCCGGGTGAACCAGAACGACAGGACGAGCGGCTTGTCGAAGAGGTCGCAGACCCGGATCGCCCCCGGGACGTCCACGCGGCAGGCCGGGGCCCTGGTGTTCCCCGACGGACAGGGAATCCGGGCCGCGTCGCAGTCGTCCTGCGCGATGTTGGCGTCCCCCCCGGCACCGGTTCGCGCGTCGGGCACAGCGAACTGGGCGAGCGGCAAATCGCCCTCATTGTGAGCGCCGAGCACTCCCTTGTTCTTGGTCGAGATCAGGTTGACCCCCGCGACCGCGATCAGGGCTACGAAGACCATCCCGACGATCAGGGAGTAGATCGTGGTCCGCCGGGGACCCGCTCCCCGGTCTCCCCCGCCCCCGCCCTCTCCTCCAGCGCCGTTCTCCACGGGCTAATGGTCGCTCACGGAGCGGATTCGCCGGCCGCAAGCGGCGCCGGGCGCGCCCGCCAGGGAAGCCGGAAGCCCTCCTCGGACCAGACCACCGCGGCCGGCAGCACGAGCATCACGCCCGCCAGCGCCACGAGCAGGTCGACGACCGTGACCAGGCCGAAGTCGCGGAGGACCGGCGCGACCGAGATCAGTCCGATGTCGCCGAGCAGCGGCAGCCCCGCGATCGCCAGGACCGCGAAGCCCGCGATCGCGGTGACCCCCGACGCGAGGACGGCCGCACCGGTGCGCAGGTAGGTCCGCCTCAGGGCCTCGCCCACGGAGAGACCGGCGCCGCGCTCATCGGCGTAACGCGCTGAGAGGATCACGCTGAACTCGGTGGCGATCGCGATCACGAGCGCACCGAGCGTCGCCGACATCGGGTTGAGCGCGACGCCCAACGCGGCCACCACCAGGCCCGACCAGCCGGTCGCCATCAGCACCGGGATCAGAGGGACGATCGCGCGCCGCGCCGAGCGGTAGATCGCGGTCAGCACGAGGCCGACCGCGATCAGGCCGGCCAGCGGCAGCCACCAGCGGCTGTGGGAGAGGTCAGAGTTCGCCTCGGCCGCAAGGACCGGCAGCCCGGCCAGCCGGACGGTCGTGCCCTCCGGCGGCGCCGGCCCACCGGGCGGGTCGATCTGGGCGCGAATGTCGTCGATCAGGTCCTGCTGGTCCGAGAGAGGTTGCGCGCGGATGCCGAAGGCGACGTCGGCGGTGTCGCCGATCGGCGTCCCGCCGGAGGAGCTGCACTCGCCCTGGTGGCTGATCACGATCTGCGAGATGAAGCAGGGCAGGGCCTGGACCAGCGCGTGGACGTCCCCCACGCTCTGCTGAGGGCTCGTTGCGGTCGAGCTCGAGGACGAGGCGCCGCCGAAGAAGTCGGTGAGCGAGAGCGCCGGACAGATATCGGCGTCGGCGCAGCTCGGATTGGCGCCGGAGAACCCATGGCGCGCCAGCACCCGCTGCTGGAAGTCCTCCGCCCAGGAGATCACCGCCGGATCCGTCGGGTCCTTCGCCCTGATCGTCACGTTGACGTCGCCTGAGATGCCGGTCTCCTTCTCGAGTTCGTTCAGATCGTCGAGGGCCTTCAGGTTCGGCGGCGCGAGGTCGCGGATATCGGTCTCGACGGCAGTACCGGTGCTCGCCACCCAGCCGCAGACGGCGAGCAGCAGCCCGGCCGCCAGGACCCGTCGGGGGGTGGCGAGCGCCATGGCGATCGCGGCGACGCCGGTCTTCTGGAGACGGGCGGTGGCTCCCAAGGCGTGTCGATTCGCCGGTGCGCTCGCGGTGGCCGGGGTCGAGCCTCGCCAGGCCGACAGGCCGAGCGCAGCCAACCCGCCGGTCAGCGCGACCGCGAAGGCCAGCGCGACCCCCATGACGAGGAGGAGTCCGAACGACCGCACCAGCGGACTCGGCGAGAGAGCGAAGACCGCGAAACCGGCGATCGTCGCCAGGCAGGCCGCTCCGATCACCGGGCCGCCACCGCCAGCGGCAGCCGCCACGGCGCGTCCCGGCGGAGCCCCCTCAGCCCTGGCCTCGTTGAAGCGGGCCTGGAACTGGATCGCATAGTCCACGGCGAGCCCGACCAGCACAGGCAGCATTGCGATCGCGCCGACCGTGAGCGATCCACCGAAGACGGAGACGAGCCCGAGGGTGAGCGCGCCTGCGGAGACCGCCACGCCGAGGGGCAGCAACCGCAGCGGGCGAGGCAGGATGAGAAGCAGCGTCAGGGCCATCACCAGGCCCGCGACCCCGAGCAGCAGCAGCGTCTGGTTGCGGAGCTCCCGCGCGCCGGCGTCGACCACGACCGGGGCGCCGGTGACGACATAGCTGCCGTCGGTGAGCTTGAAGCGCGGGTCCTCGACAGCCTGCTTGAAGAGGCCGATCGCCTCGTGCCTCTCGGCGTCGGTCAGGTCGGGGCGGAGGCGGACGATGATCTGGGCCGCGTCCCGGTTCGGGAAGAGGTAGCCGAAGCGCTCCTTCGGGGTACCCGCCGGCTTGGATTCGTCGAAGACGACGCGGCTCACGAAGTTCGGGTCGTCGAGCCGTGGGATCGAGGTGAGCCCGTACTGGATCGCGACCTGCGCGAGGCTGCCCTGGAACTGGCTCATCACCTGCTGGGCCGCGGCGTTGGCGGCCTGCGCCTGCTCCGCGGCCGAGGCGCCGCGCTTCGCCGCGGCCTTCTGAGCCTGGTCGGCGGCGGCGCGCGCCTGCTGGGCCGCTCCCCCGATCTGGCCCTGGAGGGCCTGCTGGATGCCGGCGACGCTCAGATAGAGGAAGGTCGCCGGCCCAAAGACCGAGTGGCTCGGTCGGAGCTTCGCGATCCGGTCACAGACCGGAGGGAGAGGCTGCTTCGTCTTGTGGGGAAGTACCTGCGCCAGCTGGGTGCCGCCCGCGAAGCACTCCTCGAGCTCGAACAGCGGCTCGAGGTCCTTGGTCAGCACGAGTTTCCGCAGGTCCTCCCTGACGAGGACGATCACCGGCTCATCCCCGAACTTCTCGTGGAAGTCCTGAGTCGCCTGGAACTCGGAGGACCCCTTGCTGACCAGGGTGTCGGTCCCAGCGCTCGTATCCAGCCGGGTCGCGGCGAAGACCCCCGCGCCGGTGAGCGCCACGATCGGGACGATCACGAGCCAGGGCCAGCGCACGGTCACTCCCGCGACCCGCTCGAAGAGTCTCCCCGCGTCCACGAGGCGGAGGTTACGGAGCAAATATGAACGTCGCGCTACCTGCCGGGTGCCGCTCTAGGCCGCCCGCGAGCGCAGCAGCCGCCAGCCCTCGCTGGCCACCGCGACGTGCTCACGGCCGTCGGGACCGCGGCGCTGGATCACCAGGCCTCGGTTGACCGAGCGGTGCACCGCACGCCACCGGTCGGCGTGGGTGCGCCTCGGCAGTAGGGGGAGCAGCTCGCTGACCGTGCAGTAGCCGTCGCCGGCGAGCTCGACGATCGAGCTGAGCACGTCCTCGTCCGTGATCCGCTTCAGCGCCATCACCGATCACGGTAGACCCAGCCCAGGATCTCCTCGGTGACGGGCTCCGGCCTCTCGAGGTGGAGAAAGTGCCCTGCGTCCTCGACCACCAAGAAGCGCGAGCTGGGCGAGAGCTGCGTGTCGGCGTCCCGGACGAGATCGACGTCGATGCAGCCATCGCGGGCACCATGCAGATACAGGGTCGGCTGCGGTGGCGTCTCCGCCAGCGCCTGCTCTTCCGCCTCGAAGCTCGCACAGGACTCCGCCGGAGCACCGAGTGCGGCGCGATAGTAGGCGATCGCCGCCGATAGGTTGGCTCGTTCGCGCAGGCTGTCCTTCACCCGGGCGAGGTCCTCTGCAGCGTCATAGCCCGGCGACCACTCCTCCCAAAGCCGATCGAGGAATGCCATCCCGTCGGCGGCCACCACCTCCTCCGCCAGGGGCTGGGTGAAGAGGAACATGTAGAAGAACCGCCTCAGCTGGTCGAAGTCGGTGAACAGTTTCGCGTCCAACATGAGCGGCGGGATTGACAGCGTGACCAGCCGCCGCCAGCGCTCTGGCGCGAAGGCCGCCGCTCCGTAGGCCGCCTCCGCGCCCCAGTCAGTGCCGATCAGGACCGCCTGGCCATCGGCCCCGAGGGCCTCGTGGAGCCCGTTGGCGTCAGCGATCAGGGCCCCGAGGCTGAAGCAGCCGTCCTCCGGGACCGCGGTCGGCGCGTAGCCGCGCATGAAAGGCGCCACGGCATGAAACCCCGCCTCGGCGAGGGCCGGCAGCTGGTGCCGCCAGGTGTGAGCGGAGTCCGGAAAGCCGTGCAGGCAGAGGGCGAGTGGCCCGGAGCCTGCCTCGAGGACCGTGAACTCGACGCCGTTCGCGCTGATCTCGCGCTCGACGGGCTTGGGCGCGGCCACCGGCCGCGCCTAATCCATCGCGAGTGGGCCCTTGACGTCCGCGTTCAGGAACTGGCTGACGAACTCGTTCCGCGAATTGAAGAGCTCGTCCGAGGGACCCGACTCGACGATCCGGCCCTTCCAGAGGACCGCGATGAAGTCGGCGATCCGGCGAGCGGTGCCGAGGTCGTGGCTGATGACGAGGTAGCAGCCGCCGTTCTCCTCGTGGATCTCGCGGATCAGCTCGCAGAGCAGCGCCGTGCGAACGGGATCGAGCCCGGAGTCGGGCTCATCGAACATGACGATCGCCGGGTCGAGCACCAGCGCCCGGGCGAAGCCGGCGCGCTTGCGCATCCCGCCCGAGAGCTCGTTCGGCATCTTGTACATCGCCTCGGCCAACCCGACCTCGCGGAGGCGACGGGTGACGATCTCCTCGATCTCGTCCTCCGACTTGTCCGTGTGCTGACGCAGCGGGAAGCAGGTGTTGTCGTAGACGTTCATCGAGCCGAACAGCGCGCCGTCCTGGAAGAGCAGGCCGAACTTCTTGCGAACCTCGAAGAGCTCGTCGTCGGTCATGTTCGGGATCGACTCGCCGTGGACGAGCACGTCGCCCGAGTCCGGATAGAGCAGTCCGACGATGTGCTTGATCAGCACCGACTTGCCGGTGCCCGACGGTCCGAGCACCATCGAGATCATGTTGTCTGGGATCCCGAGGTTGCAGCCGTTCAGGATCCGCGTGCGGCCGAACTGCTTGACCAGGTCGATGATCTCGATCGCGTCCTTGCCGCCGTGGTCACGCTTGTATCCGGTGTGCCACTTGTAGGGATCGGGATCATCGCCATCGACGCCCGGAATGATGTAGTTGCGGCCTGCGAAGTCCTCCTCGCCGTATCCCTGTGCTTCAAGCGGATCTCCCCGAAGGTCTTCCTCCACCTCTCCGGCCGCCTGCACCTCGTCGGCGGCCTCGTTCTCAGCTGCCTCGTCCTCGAAGGCGCGCTCCTTCTCGTCACGTTCAGACAACTCTCGCTCCTCCTTGCTGCGTAGGGTTTTCCGCCACTGAGTGTAGGCAGGGGCAATCGCAATTCACGCAGCTCGCCACGTCAGCCTCCGATCGGAGCCCGCGGGTTCGCGCCCCAGAAGACCAGCGTTCCCATCATCCCGATGATGTGGACGAGCACGATGTTGAGGACCATCGACTTCGCGGTCGCCGTGCCCACTCCGACCGGGCCGCCGGAGGCGGTGTAGCCGTAGTAGCAGCCGACGAGCACGATGGCCGTCGCCATCGTCATGCCCTTGATCAAGCTGAATAAGAGGTCGGGCGGGTTCTGGAACATCCAGAAGATCAGGAAGTAGCCGCCAGAGGAGACGTCCCCGATCTGCTCGACGACCGCCAGCCAGCTGGCAAAGAAGCCGATCCCGACGGCGGCCAGGTACATGAAGGGGAAGGCGATCCAGGCGGCCAGCAGGCGGGTCGCAGCCAGGAAGGTCACCGGCGGGACGCCCATCACCTCGAGAGCGTCGATCTCGTCGGAGATCCGCATCGCGCCTAGCTCGGCGACGATTCCGGTGCCCACCTTGGCGGCCAGCATGTAGCCGAAGGCGTAGGGGATCACCTCGCGGAGGTCGCACCAAGCGGCGAAGACGCCCGCGTAGGCGGGTGCGCCGACCGAGCGGTTGAAATAGGCCCCCTCGATGCCGCACTGGAGTCCGAGGATGAAGACCAGGCCCCAGATCACGATCGTGGAGCCGAGGATCAGGATGCCGGTCTGACGGAGGGCCTCGCCGAAGAACTGGAAGACGCGCCCGGTGAACACCAGGCCGGCCACCCTCGTGCAGAAGCCGAAGATCTCCCCGATCGAGTTGAGCCAGCCCCGCGGTACCGCCAACCAGCCTGCGCCCATTACTTGATCACCTGGAGCTCGGGGTGCGTCGCGAGCAGGGTTTGGGTGAACACGTAGTTGAACGCGAACACGCCCATGAAGGCGATCACCACCGCCTCATTGACGGCGCGGCCCACCCCTTCGGCGCCTCCGGACGCAGTCATCCCTTTGTAGGAGCAGACGATCGCGATGATCGCCCCGAATAAGGTGGTTTTCAGGACCGACCCCCAGAGGTCCGTGACCGAGGCGTTGTTGAAGAGGGTCGCGAAGAACCCTCCGAGCGGCTCGTTGTAGAGCAGCTCCGCGCCGATCCCGCCGACGATGCCGAAGATCAGCGCGTAGATGTCCATCAGGCCCGTGATCAGCATCAGGGCGAGGAAGCGCGGCACGACCAGGTTCTTGATCGGGTCGACCCCGAGCACCTGGAGCGCGTCCAGCTCCTCGCGGATCTTCCGGGCGCCGAGGTCGGCGGTGATCGCGGTGCCGGCGACACCTGCGACGACCACGGCCGTCACGAACGGCGCGAACTCGCGGATCGAGGCGAGGACGAAGAACCCGCCGAGGCGGTCGAGAGCACCGAACAGGGACAGGAAGTTCGCGGCCTGGAGACCCGGGGCCCCGAAACCGAAGGCCAGGGTCGAGATCATCATCGGGAACCAGCAGAGCTGGAGGGCGAAGAGGAACTGCCCGATGAACTCACCGCCGTAGGGATACGGGAGGACGGATCGCCGAGACGATCGTCTTGGCGGTCAGGATCATCATGTCCCCGACCTGCTCGAATAGAGACTTGGCCGGGAGGAACGCCCTATCGGCTACTGATCTGACCATCTCCCTCCTCAAACCGAAGATTATGGGATGGGAGAGCCATGCGCCACCCACAACCCGTTTGGGGGCCAAAACCCCCGGAACTCACGATTCGCAGTCGGAATGGCGCGAGTAGGGTGCGTGCTATGTTGGCCGCGCCTTTGGAGGAGAGCGCCTCGACAGCCCTTGCGGTGAGGGCCCGCAAGCGTGCCGGGATCGGTTTTGCGGTAGCCCTGATGGCGGCGGGGGTCGCCTCATGCGGTGGGGGCGAGCGCCAGGATGCGGGCGAGCCGGAGGGCGACTTCCCGGTTCAGATCGTGAGCGCGAACTTCCCCAGCAAGCAGCAGCTGGCGCAGAACACGAACCTGACCCTCTCGGTCGCGAACACCGGCGACAAGGCGATCCCCGACCTCGCCATCACGATCTTCACGAGCTCGAACGCCAGCACCAGCGAGTCGAGCTCCTCGAGCACCGGGACCACGAGCACCGGCACCAGCGCCGCGAGCCAGAACCTGCCCGAGGCTCAGGGTTCGTTCTCGGTCCGCTCCGAGCAGCAGGGCCTCGCCATCCCCTTCCGGCCGGTCTGGATCCTCGAGTCGGGCTTTCCGAAGCTCGCCGGCCAGACCGCATCGGCCGGAGCCGAGGCGGCGCAGACCGACACCTTCGCCTTCGGCTCCCTGGCTGCCAACGACACCCGCGAGATGGTCTGGAACGTGACCCCGGTGCAGGCGGGCACCTACACGGTCCACTACCGCGTCGCCGCGGGCCTACAGGGCAAGGCGAAGGCCGTGACCGGCGACGGCTCAATCCCGGAGGGAGAGTTCGTCGTCCGGATCTCGAGCGCGCCTCCGCAGACGCGGGTTAACGACGCCGGTCAGGTCGTGCCGATCAAGCCCAGCGACGTCATCGGCCAAGCCGGCAACCAGCAGCAGAAGTCAGAGCTCAGCGGGCAGTAGCCGGAACACCGGCAACAGCCGCGACGGCGTCGGTCATCAGCTCGGCGGCCGCCCCGTCGTCCATGCCCTCGCCGGTGAGGCGCTCCCAGGTCCAGAAGTCGAGCGCGACTCGGGTTAGGGAGCGTACGCGAGCCGCCCGATCCGAGCCGAGCTCGAAGCCCGCCGTCACGGCATCTGCAAGACCGCCGAGTGCCACGTCGGAGTTGGCCTTCATGAACTCGTCCAGCGCCGGGTCGGAGCGCCGGTCCCGCTGCAGGTTCCCCATCATCCGTCCCTGCTGCCGGTACCAGCTCCCGTAGACCGTTCGCAGCAATGAGCCGAGCCGCTCGGTGGGGTCAGCAGGCGCCAGCGCCGCCTGAAAGTCGGGCAGCGGATGCTCGGAGAGGTGGTGGGCCGAGCAGGCCGGGTAGAGGGAGGCGTTGTCCGGGAAGTGCTTGTAGACGGTTAGGCGGCTGACACCGGCCCGGCGAGCGATCTCCGCCACGGTCGTCGCGGCCGGGCCGACCTCCTCATGGAGCCCGGCAGCGGCCTTGGCGATCCGCTGGCGGGTTCGCTCCTGGCTCTCGGCGCGTGCCTTCAGCTCGTATTTCCGGTTGTTCGTCTTTTCGGTTGACATGCCGTCAATTGGAATGTTACAGTGCTCGCGCTTCGATTGGCACACCGTTTAGCGAAAAAAGGAGAGGGAGATGGAGACTGCTGCACAGGAAAAGAGGGTCCGCTTCGACGCGAGCCAGGGCCCGCGCATCGTTGGGCCCGATGAGGGAAAGGCGGTGGACCTGGGATCCGTCGGTGTTCGCTTCATGGCCTGGGCGGAGGAGACCGGCGGCGGGTTCTCGCTGGTCGAGCATCCGATTCCGCCGAAGACGCTGGTCGCGCCGGTGCACATCCACGAGCGCGAGGACGAGTACAGCTTCGTCCTCGAGGGCCGCATGGGCGCCAAATTGGGCGACGACGTCGTCTACGCCGAGGTGGGCGACCTGGCCTTCAAGCCGCGCAACCAGTGGCATACGTTCTGGAACCCTGACGAGACTCCATGCCGGATCCTCGAGATCATCGCTCCGGGCGGCTTCGAGCACTTCTTCGACGAGATGGCGACTCTGATGGCCGGCGAGTTCGATCCGGAGAAGCTGGCGGAGCTCGGTGCCGGCTATGGGCACTACTTCAAGCCCGAGACCGTTCCGGAGCTCTGTGCCGAGCACGGTCTCACGCATCCGATGCTGGCGATGCTGGAGGGCTAGGGCACCGAAAGCGTCATAGGGCTGATCCTGCGGACGGGGCGCACCGAGCGCCCCGTCCGCGTGTTTCATCTGCGGCATGAGTTCGCCTCGTCGCCTCTCCGTCCTCGTCGCTCCGGTCGTGCTGGCCGCCCTGATCGCAGGGTGCGGCGGCGGCTCCGACTCGTCCGGCACGGGGAGCACCGCCGCGCAGCAGACGCCTGCGGGGAACGGCCAGGTGCAGCTGGAGAAGGTCGGCGACTTCGACCAGCCCGACTACATCACCGAGCCGCCCGGCAGTGCCGACCTCTACGTGGTGGAGCGGCAGGGAGCCGTGCGAATCGTGCGGGACGGTCAGGTGGTCTCGACTCCCGCGCTCGACATCACCGATCAGGTCGACTCCGACGGCGAGGAGCAGGGCCTGCTCTCCATCGCCTTCCCGCCGGACTTCCAAACCTCCCGGCTCGTCTATGCGTACTTCACCGGGAACGACCAGGACCAGCACGTGGTCGGCTACACGGTCGGCGACGACGGCTCATTCGACCGATCGAGCGAGCGCGAGCTCCTGCACATGGACGACTTCGCCTCCAATCACAACGGCGGCCTGCTCCTCTTCGGCCCAGACCGGCAGCTCTACATCGGCACGGGAGACGGCGGGATCGCCGACGATCCGAAGCGCAACGGCCAGAACGTCGACTCGCTGCTCGGCAAGATCCTCCGAATCGACCCACGGCCGAGCAATGGCCGCCCCTACACGGCTCCCTCGCCGGGTCCGCTTGGAGCCGGAGCGCTTCCCGAGATCTGCGACTACGGCCTGCGGAACCCTTGGCGCTTCAGCTTCGATCGCGCCACGGGCTCCCTGCTGATCGGCGACGTCGGGCAGAACACCCAGGAGGAGATCGACTACGTCCCGGCGGAGCGCGTCTGCGGCAACAACTTCGGCTGGTCAGCGTTCGAGGGCACCAACCGCCTCAATCAGGATCAGACCGCGCCGAACGCGGTCTTCCCGATCCTCACCTACAGCCACGACGAGGGCGGCTGCTCGGTCACCGGCGGCTACGTCGTCCGCGATCGCTCACTGCCCGCGCTCTTCGGGCGCTATGTCTATGGCGACTTCTGTGTCGGTGAGCTGCGCAGCTTCGAGCCGGCTACGCCGCGTGCACGCGATGATCGCCCGGTGGGCCTGAGTGTGCCGAGCCTCTCCTCGTTCGGCCAGGACAACCAGGGCCACATCTACGTCGTGTCGCTCGACGGCCCCGTCTACCGTCTCGCGCAATGAGACGCCTCACCATCGCACTCGCACTCGCGGCGCTCGGTGCGCTCGTCCTCGGCACCGCCGTCACGGAGGCCAAGCCCAAGGTGAAGCTGAAGCGGATCGGCCGCTTCCAGAGCCCCACCTACGTGACCTC
Organism: uncultured Solirubrobacterales bacterium; assembly: GCA_963848955.1. Taxonomy (GTDB): domain Bacteria; phylum Actinomycetota; class Thermoleophilia; order Solirubrobacterales; family 70-9; genus DASUPK01. Next base: position 26,165 of record CAWKFQ010000003.1, read on the forward strand.
GGCGCCGGGCGTGCGCGGTGTGATCGTGGTCGAGCGGGGCGGGCGGATCCGGCTCGTCCAGGGAGGCAAGCGCCGCAACTTCACCAGCATCGCCGGAAATGTCTCGACCGGCGGGGAACGAGGCCTGCTCTCGGCTGCCTTCGCGCCCGACTACGCGAGCTCGAGGCTGCTCTACGTCTACTTCACGAACGGTGCCGGAGACCTCGTAATCGCGGAACTGCACGCCGACGCGAATGGACGGCACGCCGACCCTTCGACCCTGCGACCCCTCGTCACGGTCCCCCACCCCAACCAGTCGAATCACAACGGCGGTCAACTCCAGTTCGGGCCCGACGGCATGCTCTACGCGGGCACGGGAGACGGCGGCGGAGCGGGCGATCAACCCGACAACGCCCAGAACCCGAATTCGCGTCTCGGCAAGCTGCTCCGGATCAATCCGTCCTCCGGGGCGGTCGGCATCTACTCGATCGGCCTGCGCAACCCGTACCGATTCTCCTTCGACCTGGTCACAGACCCCGGTCAGCCGCGGATCGCGATCGGAGACGTCGGCCAGGACCGCTTCGATGAGATCGACTATCTGCCGTTCGCGGCGGCCAACGGAGCGAACTTCGGCTGGAACGACTTCGAGGGGTTCGCCCCGTTCTCGGGCGCGCATCCCCCCACCCCGAGCCAAACGGTGAAACCGATCAAGGTCCGCAGCATCTCCGGCGCCGGCTGCGCGCTCATCGGCGGTTACGTGGTCCGCGACTCGCGGCTGCGGCCGCTCTTCCACCGTTATGTCTACGGCGACTTCTGCAGCGGCAAGGTTCGCTCCCTGATCCCCGCCCTGGGCGGCGCGCGAAAGAATCGCGGCACGGGGTTGCGGGTGGCCGGCCTGAGCTCATTCGGCGAGACGGCCAACGGCTCGCTCTACGCCACGTCGCTCAATGGCCCGGTCTACCGGTTCGTCCGCAAGCGCTGACGAAAGCGGCCGCATGAGCGGCTAATAACCTGGGCCTCGCCTCGCGCAGGACCCCTCCCATGCGGACCACCCTGAGCCGTCGCCGGATCGAGACCTTCGTCGCTGCCCTCGTCGCGATCGGTGCGGCGATCGTCGGCATCACCGTCCAGGAGGGCCGCACCCTGGGGCCCAAGTTCGTCACGTTGCAGCGAATCGCACAGCTGCGCGAACCCGTCTACCTGACCCAGCCCTCGGGGCAGAACTCGCGGCTCTACGTGGTCCAGAAGCGAGGCGCGGTCAGGATCATCGACGACGACCACCTCCTCCCGCGACCCTTCCTCGACATCCACCGCCTCGTCAAGCACAACGGCCCTGGGGGCGATCCGGGGATGGCCGTCGATCGCCTTCCCGCCCGACTACGCCCGAACCGGCCTCTTCTACGTCTCCTACAACGATCGCGGCGACGCCCTCCAGGTGGACGAGTTCCGGCGCAGCGCCGGCGACTCGCTGGTGGCCGACCCGAGCTCTCGCCGCCCAATCCTGACCATCCCGGAGCCCACCCCGGCGCATCACGGCGGGCTGATCCTCTTCGGCCCGGACGGGTACCTCTACATGGGAACCGGCGACGGAGGTCCGGCCGGAGACTCCGCAGACAATGCGCAGAACCTCGACCTCCTCCTCGGCAAGCTGCTGCGCATCGATCCCACACCGACGTCAACGGCGGCCACAAACACCGCCGCCGGACAGAAGCCGTACACGATCCCGCCGGACAATCCCTTCGTCGGCCGGCCGGGGCGGGATGAGATCTGGGCGTACGGCCTGCGCAATCCGCGCCGCTTCTCCTTCGACCGCCGCACCAAGACGATCGCGATAGGCGACGTCGGCAACGACCGCTACGAGGAGATCGACTACCTGCCCATCGCCAGGTCGCGCGGCGCGAACTTCGGCTGGCCGGCGTACGAGGGGTTCGCCGCCTTCAGGGGCGGCATCCCGCGGAGCGCCACGGTCCTGCCCGCGCTGGCCTATCCCCACCACCCCGGGTGCGCCATTACGGGCGGATACGTGGTTCGCGACCCACGGCTCGCCCGGATCCGTGGCCGGGAGATCGTCGGCGACTACATGTTCGCCGACTTCTGCACCGGGAAGCTCTACGGCTTTCGTCCGCGCCTCGGGCGACGCGCGGGCAAGCAGCGGAGCTTCCGCTTCAACATCCGCTACCTCTCCTCTCTCGGCCAGGACAACGCCGGGCACATCTACGTGCTCACCGAGCGGGGCTTGAAGCAGGGCAGCAAGGGCTCGGTCTATCGGCTCGTCCCCTTCCGCAAGGAGATCTAGTGGATGCCGCTACCGAGGCAGGGCCGGCGCAAGGATCCGGTACGCCTTGATGCCGAGGCCGAGCCGCTCGCGGTCCTCGGAGATCTGCGGGTCGAGCCCCGTCAGCTCCTTCACCCGCTCCAGCCGGTAGGCGACCGTGTGGCGGTGGGCGAAGATCGCCCTCGCGGTCGCGTTCATGTTGCAGTCGCTCGCCAGATACTCCTCGAGCGTCCCGAGCAGGTCGGAGCGGTACTGGTCGTCGTAGCGAACCAGCGGCTCGACGGTATCCCGGTAGAAACTCCGCACCTCACCCGGGTCCGAGATCAGTGCGCGGAAGAGCAGCCGGTAGACCCCGCTCGCCGCGATCCCCTCCTCGAGCGCCTCGGCGATCTCCGGCTCGCGGGTGATCACGTCGAGGACCAGCTCCGCCTCCTTGATCGCGCGATGGAGCTCGCCCGGGTCCGGATAGAACGACGAGACCGCGGCCATGCCGTGCTTCCGCAGCCGATTTGCGATTCGTCCCGCCGCCCGCAGTGTCGTCTCCGGAGCGTCATCGCCCCCGCGCGCCGGCAGGATCGCGTAGAGGCGGCCGTCCGCCAGCTCGGCCAGCGAGCCGTCGTACTCGCCCTCGATCAGGGCAGTCGCGTGGCTCGGGGAGGCGGACTCGATCTGCGCCACCAGGGCGATCGCGCCGCGGGCCAGATCGCAGCCGAGCCGAGCCGCCTTGCTGGTCGCCTCCGCCGTGTTCACCTCGTGCGAGCGGAGCTCCTCGATCAGTCCGCCCCGCATCTTCCGCTCGGCCTCCTCGCGGGCGTCGGTGACAGCGACGGCCGCCAGCGCGGCCAGCGCCGCCGCGCGGAGCACCTCGTCGCGATCGATCAGGACCGGCTCGTCACCGTCCCCCGATGCCATCATCGAGCAGGAGCACCACTCCCACGATCTGGCCCCCGGCTTCGATGGAGCGCTCGAGCACGATCGGATCCGGGGCACTCGCCGCCGTCTCCGCGACCCGTGCCTTCGCGTACTCGGCCAGACCATTGAGCTCTCCGCCGTCCGGGGCTCGTGCAGCCAGTCCGCGGGGCGGCAGGACGATCGCCACCGGGCCACCCGCTTCGGCCGCGGCCAGCTCCGCGACTCCCTGCAGGCCCTCGCCGTCGAGGACGGCCTCGATCATGCGGGTGCTGAGCTCGCGCATGGTCATCCGAGCGCACCGTATGCGCGACCCGGCGCGGGGTCTTTGGCCCTCTGTCGAAAATCGCGCTCGACCCTTACTCCAAGCGGTCGAGAGTGCGCTTCGGCACAAGCGCAGGCGCCGACTGGCTGGGCAGCCAGGCCGCTGTAGAGTCCGATCGGAGCGAGCCGCGAGAGGAGAGGAATCATGGCCATCGACACTCGACAAACGGCGGCCCCAAACACCGCCGCCGAATCAAGCGCGAAGCTGGACGCTCGCGACACCTTCGAGGTGATCAATCCGGCGGACGACTCAGTGATCGCCGACGTGCCGATCGATGGCCCGGCCGAGGTCGCCGCCACCGTGGCGCGTGTCCGTGCCAACCAGCCCGCCTGGGAGGAACTCGGGATCAAGGGCCGCGCCGAATGGCTCTACAAGCTCCGCGACTGGCTGCTCGACCACCAGGACGAGGTCGCCGAGACTATGCAGCGGGAGACCGGCAAGGTCCGGGCCGAGGCGATGGGAGAGACCCCGTACGTCCTCGACCTCATCAACTTCTACGGCAAGAAGGCTCACAAGTACATCGGCGACGAGAAGGTGGCGGCCCACTCGCCCGCTGATGAAGGTGAAGAAGCTGAAGGTCCAATACCGGCCGTACCCGGTCGTGGGCGTGATCTCTCCCTGGAACTTCCCGCTGATCCTCTCGCTCGGCGACGCGATCCCGGCTCTGGTCGCCGGCTGCGCCGTCGTCGTCAAGCCATCTGAGGTCACTCCCCTGGGTCTGGGCGAGATCGTCGAGGCCTGGAAGAGCGAGATCGGCGGCCCCGACGTCTTCGACGTCGTCAACGGCATGGGTGAAACCGGTTCCGCGCTCGTCGACGAGGTCGACTTCGTGCAGTTCACCGGCTCCGACCGGACCGCGAAGAAGGTCCTCGCGCGGGCGGCCGAGACGCTCACCCCCGTGAGCGCCGAGCTCGGCGGCAAGGACCCGATGATCGTGCTGCGCACGGCCAACCTGGAGAGGGCTGTCAACGCCGCCACCTGGGGATCGTTCGCGAATTCCGGGCAGGTCTGCATCTCGGTCGAGCGGATCTACGTCGAGGAGCCGATCTACGACGAGTTCCTCACCCGCTTCACGGACGAGGTGCAGAAGCTCAACCAGGGAATGGACGGGCCGGAGCACGGCAAGGACGTCGGCGCGATGACCTTCCCGAAGCAGACTGACATCGTCGAGTCACATGTGAATGACGCGCGGGAGAACGGTGCGTCCGTCGTGACCGGCGGAAATCGCGGCGACGGGCCCGGCGACTGGTTCGAGCCAACGGTTCTCGCCAATGTGGACCACTCGATGACCGTCATGCGCGACGAGAGCTTCGGCCCCGTGGTCGGCGTGATGAAGGTTCGCGACGCAGACGAGGCCGTCCGGCTCGCCAACGACAGCCGCTATGGACTGAATGCATCGGTGTTCGGCAGCAAGCGCCAGGCGGAGGCAGTCGCCCGGCGACTCGAGGTCGGGACCGCCAACGTCAACGACGTGCTCTCGGGCTTCCTCGCCTCCGACGTCCCGATGGGCGGCTGGAAGGACTCCGGGATCGGCTTCCGCCACGGCGAGTACGGGATCAAGAAATTCGTCCGCCCCGAGTCGCTGGTGATCTCCCGGTTCGGTGGGAAGCGCGAGCCGCTCTACTTCCCGTACACGGACGAGCGGCGCCAGAAGCTGATCAAGCTGACCCGTTTCTTCACGGCGCGCGACTGGCGCCGGCGCCTCGGCAAGCGCCGCGGAGAGTGAAACCGGGTGGGCCGAGGCCCACCCGGAGATCCTCATCAATCGTCGTTCCCGCCCCCGCCTGATCCGCCTCGGTTCTCGACCTTGGTAGCGATCCAGATTCCGTTGGCCTTGTGCGCCACGACCTCGAGGTCGGTGCGGCCGACGCGGATCGCCTTGAAGCCGGAAATGCCCTGGTCGAAGGTGTTCTTGGTGACCTTCACCTTGAAGGTGCCGCCGCCCTCGTCCTCGCGGATCTTGAAGGTCTTCGCCTTGGCGTTGTGGGCCACGATCTCGCCTTCGAACTGGCGAGCCTGAGCGGCCGGCGCGGCGATGGCGGCGATCGCAAATGCGGCAAGCGCCGCCGTGATCAAAGTTCTCTTCCTCATTCCGTTCCTCCTGGCGTTGTCATTGCCCCGCAAGGATCCCCAAATCCCGGTTAGGCGACGCCCAGGCGATGGTTAGGAATGGGCAAAACGAAGGCGGCTAGTGGCAGGTGCCGTCCGGGGGATGCCAGGAAGGTGCCGCTTCTCGTCCAAAGCAGCTACTCCCGTAGCCCGGCGGCTTCGAGGGCTCGCTCGCGACTGGAGAAGACCTCGAGCCGAATCGCCTTTCCCTCCTGGAACGTCCACAGGTGGGCACCGTGGGTATCGACGTCGACGCCGCTGCCCCTTCCACGTCCGGTGTAGCGGCAGAGCACGACGACGTGATCCCCGCTTGCGAGGAAGTCCTCGGGCTCCACTCGCCACTCCTCCCAGCTGCCCAGCCAGCGCACCATCCGCTCGCTCCTCGCCCCGGACTCGCGGACGACCCCTCCGATGTCGGGGAACTCCTCCGACCATCCCCACTCCATGTCGGGGCCGTAGACGTCGGTGACCCGCCGGAAGTTGCCTTTGCTCCACTCCGCGTAGACCGTGCGCAGGTTCTCGACGTTCTCCTCCGACATTTCCCGCCCAGTATCTCGCGGGAACCGCTCCTTTCCATGCGAAACACCTCCGCTACGGCCTGGCGCGCTAGCCGGGTCGTCCGCCGAGCCCTAGCGCGATTGTCGCGTTAGTCCGGATATCCCGGACCAAGGCGACAACTGCCACGGTTCGGCAGAACCGTGCTACGAAGCGGGAACGAGCTCCTCGCGGAGCTGCTTGGCCGCGTCGACCATGTTGCGCAGGCTGGGATCGACCTCGTCCCAGGTCCTTGTCTTGAGACCGCAGTCCGGATTGACCCAGAGCTGCTCGGGGCGCAGCACGCGTGCCGCCTCGTGAAGCAGCTCGACCATCTCCTCGACGCTCGGAATGCGCGGCGAGTGGATGTCGTAGACGCCCGGGCCGATGTCGTTTCGGTAGCCCGTCTTCTCCCAGTGATGGAGTAGCTCCATCCGGGAGCGGGCCGCTTCGATCAGCAGCACGTCCCCGTCCATCGCCTGGATGTGCTCGAGGATGTCGCCGAAGTCCGAGTAACACATGTGGGTCTGGATCTGGGTCTCGTCCTTCACCACCGAGGTGGCCAGGCGGAAGCAGTGGACCGCCCAGGTCAGGTACTCGTCCCAGCGGTCCTTCCGCAACGGCAGGCCCTCCCGAATCGCCGGCTCGTCGACCTGGATGATCTGGACACCCGCCTTCTCGAGGTCTTCGACCTCGTCACGGATCGCCAGCGCCAGCTGCTTGCACGTATCTGCGAGCGGCTGATCGTCGCGGACGAACGACCACTCGAGCATCGTCACGGGCCCGGTGAGCATGCCCTTGACCGGCTTGTCGGTCAATGACTGGGCGTAGCTGATCCAGTCGACGGTCATCTGCGACGGTCTGAGCACGTCGCCGAAGATGATCGGCGGCCGCACGTACCGTGAGCCGTAGGACTGGACCCAGGCGTTCTCCGTGAAGACGTAGCCCTCCATCTGCTCGCCGAAGTACTGGACCATGTCGTTGCGCTCCGGCTCGCCGTGCACGAGCACGTCGAGGCCGACGTCCTCCTGGAAGCGGATCACCCTCTCGATCTCGCCCTGCATCGCCTCCTTGTAGGTCTGCCAGTCGATTTCGCCGCGCTTCTCCTTCGCGCGGGTCTGCCGGATCTCATCGGTCTGGGGGAAAGAGCCGATCGTCGTCGCGGGGAAGAGCTCGGGGATGTCGATGCGGGCCCGCTGCGCCTGTCTGCGCTCCTCGAAGGGGCTCGAGCGCTGATCGTGCTCCTCTCCGAGTGAGTCGATCCTCGCTCGCACCTCGACGTTGCTGGTCCGGGCGGACTCGCGCCGGAAGTCTCGTGCACGATCGTTGGCCTCCAGCTCGTCGGCGATCGCGTCACGCCCCTCGGCCACTCCCTTAGCCAGGGTCGCGACCTCGCCGACCTTCTGCACCGCGAACGCCATCCAGGAGCGCATCTCGTCATCGAGGTCCGCATCCACCCCAGCGGGCTCGGCGTCCAGATCGATCGGGACGTGGAGCAACGAGCAACTGGTCGAGACGACGACCTGCTGGGTCCGAGTCTTGAGACCGTCGAGAGCGTCGAGCGAATGCTCGAGATGATCGATCCAGACGTTGCGCCCGTCGACGATCCCGGCGAAGAGCCACTGATCGTCGAGCCCGCCCTGGTTGGCGATGAACTCGGCGTTGTGGCGGCCGCCGTGCTCGTGAAACGGCGCGTCGCCGAAACCAATCCCCTCCTCATGGATGAAACCGGTGAAGTCGAGACCGACGCCCTCGATCGGCAGGTCGCGGAGCACGCCGTAGGCGTCGCCGACGTGGTCGAAATAGGTCTTGACCAGGATCCGCGGGCGCTCGTGCACCTTGCAGAGCTCCTCGTAGGCGAGGCGGAGCGCGTCGAGCTCCTTCTCCGTGCGGTCCTCGACGAAGCAGGGCTCATCGAACTGGACCCAGGTCGCGCCCTGCTCGGCGAGACGCTCGATCACCTCGCCGTAGACCTCGATGAGGTCGCTCGATCAGGTCGACGGCATCGAAGTCGCTCATTCACGCCGTCCGCCGGCTTGGAGAGCAGCAGGAAGCTGACCGGGCCGATCAGCACCGGGACGGTGTCGATCCCGACCTCCTCCATCGCCTCGGCGTGCTCGTCGAACGGCTTCGAGCTCGACAGCGAGAAACGGGTCTCGGGACCGAGCTCGGGGACGATGTAGTGGTAGTTCGTGTCGAACCACTTCGTCATCTCCATCGCGGTGACGTCCTGCGCCGTCGGTCTGGCGGCCGCGAGCCATGGCGAAGTAGGTGTCGAGGTCGACCTGGCCCCCGTCCCACCCGTAGCGCTCCGGGACGGCGCCGACCAGGGCGATCGTGTCGAGCACCTGGTCGTAGTAGGAGAAGTCGTTCGAGGGGATCAGGTCGATCCCGGCCTCCTGCATCAGCTTCCAGTTCTCGACCCGAATCGCCTTCGCGGTTGCGGCCAATTGATCAGCCGAGGTCTCGCCGTGCCAGAAGCCCTCGGTCGCGAACTTGAGCTCGCGATTGCGGCCGATGCGCGGGAAGCCCGAGACGTTGGAGAGGGCCATATCTCAACCCTACCGAGGGTGTCTACCCTTCCTCGCCATGCCTGAGCGCGATTTCCTGGGGGCCGTGCGGGAGCGGGTCGTCGTCTTCGACGGCGGCATGGGCGCGACCCTCGAGCAGTTCGACCTGACCCAGGAGGACTACGGCGGCCTGGAGGGCAAGTGCCACGAGGCGCTGGTGCTGAACCGCCCCGACGTGATCGAGGGCGTCCACACCTCGATGCTCGAGGCGGGCGCCGAGGTGGTCGAGACCGACACCTTCCAGGGCAGCCGGCTGAAGCTCGACGAGTGGGGGCTCGGCGAGCACACGCCTCGAGATCAACCGCAGGGCCGCCGAGATCGCCCGCGAGGCGGCCGGCCCCGACCGCTTCGTCGCCGGCTCGATCGGCCCGACCGGCTTCCTGCCGGCGAGCGACGACCCGACGCTGGGCGACATCACCTTCCGCGAGCTGGTCGAGGTCTTCACCGAGCAGGCGCAGGGCCTGGTCGAGGGCGGCGCCGACCTGATCATCATCGAGACCGCGCAGGACATCCTCGAGGTGAAGGCGGCGATCTTCGGCGCGCGCGAGGCGTTCAAGCCGACGGGCCGGACGCTGCCGATCCAGACCTCGGTCTCGCTGCTGCCGCAGGGCGGCAAGATGCTGCTCGGCACCGACATCCAGGCGGTGCTGACGACGCTGACGGCGCTCGACGTCCAGGTGATCGGCCTCAACTGCTCGACCGGCCCCGAGGACATGCGCGACGCGATCCGCTACCTCGGCGAGAACTCGCCGCTGCCGGTCCACTGCATCCCCAACGCCGGGCTGCCGCTCCAGGGGCCCGACGGCGAGACGATCTTCCCCGAGAGCCCGGAGCAGCTCGCCGCCACGCTCGGCGAGTTCGTCGAGCGCTACGGCGTCGGCATCGTCGGCGGCTGCTGCGGCACCACGCCCGATCACATCCGCGCGATCGCCGAGCGGGTCGGCGGCCGCGTACCCCGGGCGAGCGCCCCGAGCCCGGGCCGATCGAGGTCTCGAGCATGATGACCGCGACCGCCGCTGGTCCAGGAGCCGCGCCCGACGCTGGTCGGCGAGCGGGTCAACTCGCAGGGCTCGCGCAAGGCGAAGGAGCTGCTGCTCGCCGACGACTACGACGGCCTCGTCCAGGTCGCCGAGGACCAGGTCGACCGGCGGCGCCCACGTGCTCGACGTCTGCGTCGCGCTCACCGAGCGCCAGGACGAGGACGAGCAGATGCGCGAGGTCGTCAAGCGGATCTCGCTGACCCAGCCGGCGCCGATCCAGATCGACTCGACCGAGCCCGAGGTGATCGAGGCCGCGCTCGAGCAGATCCCCGGCCGGGCGATCGTCAACTCGATCAACCTCGAGGCCGGCCGCGACAAGCTCGACCGCGTCGTCCCGCTCGCCAAGGCCCACGGCGCCGCGCTGATCGCGCTGACGATCGACGAGGTCGGGATGGCGAAGACGGCCGAGCGCAAGCTCGAGATCGCGAAGCGGATCAACGAGCATCGCCTGCGACGAGCACGGGCTCGACCCCGAGCTGCTGATCTTCGACGCGCTCACCTTCACGCTGACCACCGGCGACGAGGAGTGGAAGCCGTCGGCGGTCGAGACGATCGAGGGGATCCGGCGGATCAAGGCCGAGCTCCCCGGGCGTGAAGACCTCGCTCGGCGTCTCGAACGTCTCCTTCGGCGTCTCGCCGCCGGCGCGCGCGGTGCTCAACTCGGTCTTCCTGCACCACTGCGTCGAGGCCGGGCTCGACCTGGCGATGGTCAACCCGAACCACATCACCCCCTACTCCGGAGATCCCCGAGGACGAGCGCGAGCTCGCCGACGACCTCGTCTTCAACCGCCGCGAGGACGCGCTCGAGCGCTTCATCGACCACTTCGAGTCGAAGGGCGAGGAGGCCGAGGACGAGGCCGACGACCCGACCGAGGGCATGGAGCCCGAGGAGGCCCTGCACTGGCACATCCTGCGCCGCAAGAAGGACGGCGTCGAGGACTGGATCGACCGCTCGGTCGAGAAGATCGGCGCCGTCCCGACGCTGAACCAGGTGCTGCTGCCGGCGATGAAGGAGGTCGGCGACAAGTTCGGCGCCGGCGAGCTGATCCTGCCGTTCGTGCTGCAGTCGGCCGAGGTGATGAAGCGCGCCGTCGCCCAGCTCGAGAACTACCTCGACCGGATCGAGGGCCACACCAAGGGCAAGGTCGTGATCGCGACCGTGTTCGGCGACGTCCACGACATCGGCAAGTCGCTGGTCAACACGATCCTGACCAACAACGGCTACACGGTCGTCGACCTCGGCAAGCAGGTCCCGATCGACACGATCATCGACGCCGCGGTCGAGCACGAGGCCGACGCGATCGGCCTCTCGGCGCTGCTCGTCTCGACCTCGAAGCAGATGCCCGCCTGCATCCAGGAGCTGCACGAGCGCGGGCTCGAGTTCCCGGTGCTGATCGGCGGCGCCGCGATCAACCGCGACTTCGGCCGCCGGATCGCTCTACCCGCACGGCAAGGAGTCCGACGAGGTCTACGAGCCCGGCGTCTTCTACTGCAAGGACGCCTTCGCCGGGCTCGACACGATGGACGCGCTGGTCGACGACGAGGCGCGCGACGGCGCTGGTCGAGCGAAGATCCGCGACGAGGCGCGCGAGCTGCGCGAGAAGCCGGTAGGTGGTCGACGACGGCGCCGCCGACCACCGACGACTCGGTGCGCTCGGCGGCGCGCACCGACACCCCGATTCCCGAGCCGCCGTTCTGGGGCGTGCGCGAGGTCGAGGTCGACCTCGACGACGTCTACCCCTACCTCGACCGCCACGTGCTGTTCAAGCTGCACTGGGGCGGGCGCGGCAAGAAGGGCGAGGAGTGGCGGCGGATCGTCGAGGGCCACGACGGCGACGAGGGCTTCGCGCCGAAGCTCGAGCGGATGTGGCGCGAGCAGGACTACCTGCAGCCCGCGGGCGCGGCTCGGCTACTTCCCCTGCAACGCCGACGGCAACGAGCTGGTGATCTTCGACCCCGACGACCCCGAGCGCGAGATCGAGCGGCTCGTCTTCCCGCGCCAGCCCAAGCACGACCGGATCTGCCTCGCCGACTTCTACCGGCCCGCTCGACTGAGTCGGCGAGCGCGACGTGGTCGCGCTCCAGGGGGTGACCGTCGGCCCCGAGGTCACCGAGCGGATCGACGCAGCTCGAGCGCGACGGCGAGTTCGCCGAGCAGCTCTTCGTCCACGGGCTCGGCGTGCAGGCGGCCGAGGGCCTGGCCGAGTGGCTGCACGCCGAGGTGCGGCGCGAGCTCGGGATCGAGCCTCGACCAGGGCCGCCGCTACTCCTGGGGCTACCCGGCCTGCCCGGACCAGTCCGAGCACGAGAAGGTCTGGCGCCTGCTCGGCCTCGAGGAGATCGGGATGACGCTCTCGGGCGGCTACGCGGTCGAGCCCGAGCAGTCGACGGTGGCGATCGTCGCCCACCACCCGCAGGCCGTCTACTTCGGCATGAAGTCCGGCTTCGTCCCGGAGGAGAAGGCGCCCGACGAGCTGATCGCCGGCACCGAGCGCGGCGGCGAGCTGCCGCCGGAGGCGGACCCGCGGCGACGGCACGTCGAGGCCGAGGCGGCCGAGCCGGCGAGCCCGAGCCGGCCTAGGTCCTAGGCCACCGCGGCGCGGTCGCCGGCTGTGAGCCGGTACGCGAGCTGCGGT
>CAWKFQ010000004.1:0-275828 GCA_963848955.1 uncultured Solirubrobacterales bacterium
GGGGCGCCGAAGTTCATGGGCGTCGCAATGGGGTTGGTGAGCCGCAAGGTCCGCAGGCAGGCACGGAAGCTAGGCGTGAGCTACTTTCGTTTCTATTCATGCAGGCCAACGGCGGGCAGCTGCATGAGCTGGCCTCCCTATACGACGCCGGCCACCTCCGACCGCTCATCGACAAGACGTTCTCGTTCGACCAGACCCTCAAGGCGCTGGCGTACGTGAGCAGGGCCGCGCCAACGGCAAGGTCATCAGCACGCTCGATTGACGACGCCGCTCATGCGCTGACGCCTCCTCCCGTGTGAAAGCGGGAATCCTGAGCTGCCACGACGGCGGCCTCTGAAATAGCCGCTTTGGACGAAAAGCAGCACCCTGTATCCGTGCGTCTCCGAAAGGTCGGATAGGTGGCCCGATCCGTTTCTCGCATGACCCTATGCGTATTCGGGAACGCACCGCGCTGCCGACCTGAGCGACCGCCGCTTTGCAAGGAAAGCAGCAACCCGCCGCCTTGTCGACCTCAATACGAGCCACAAGTCGCCTTTCCGCGCTGCTTTGGACGAGAAGCAGCACTTCCGAAAGGTGAGCGCGATGCGCACCCGGCCTGAACCGCCCAGGCCAGGGCACGCGCGCGTCGTCTTGCGGGGCAACGTCGCGTTAGCCCATTCCCAGGACAAGGCGCGCGCCTCTCCGTCGCCGGCCGGGGGGAGGGATTGAAGCGAGCTCGCTCAGGTCTTTGGTCCGAGTGGCGCCTGTGAACCGACACGGGTCGTGGTCGCTTGCCGCTCGAGAAGCGACCACTGCAGCGGTCGACGTAGCGGCCAGTGCCGGTTTGGACGCGCACGATCCGCGCGAGCGTCATACGCTGATTGCGACCCGGTAGACGCCGGCTTACGCTTGAGCCCGGCGCCAGAGCATGCGGTCGACGATCGGCTCGTGGGCTGCCGGTTGCGGAAGGGGCTGTTTCGCACCTCCCCGAGGGGTAGGTCGGGTTCGCGGTCAGGCAGCGAATCGTGTTCTGAACGGTGCCGCCTTGAGCTGTGAGGCCGAAAACGTGGCCCTCCAGAGCGCAGTAGTAGCCTTGGCATCAGCAGGCGGTCTGCCGGACCTGAAGAGGAGTGCACGGATGGCCACCTTGAACGGAAGAACGGCGAGCGGTGACGCTCCCGAGGGGCTCACCGACCTGTCTGGGCGTCCTGGAAGGACGCGCTCAAACGCACGGTCAAGGCGTTCAAGGCGGACAAGCTCACCATCTGGGCCAGCGCTGACCTACTACGGCGTGCTCGCCATCTTCCCCGCGCTGCTGGTGGTCGTGTCGGTCCTGGGCCTGATCGGAGACTCGGTCACGGACCCGCTCCTAACGAACCTGGAGGACGTCGCTCCGGGGCCGGCCCAGGAGATATTCACGAACGCGATCCGGAACCTCCAGGGGGCGCAAGGGGCCTCGGGTGTTGCCTTCGTGATCGGTCTGGCGGTGCGATCTGGGCGTCGTCGGGCTACGTCAACGGCTTCATGGAGCGCGTCCAACTCGATCCACGAGGTCGACGACGCAGGCTCGCTCACGAAGACGCTGCCGGTGCGCGTCGGCCTGACACTCGTGCTGATGGTGCTCGCCGGCGTCATCGCATTCTCGGTGACGCTCACAGGCGGACTGGCCAAGGAAGTCGGCAACGTGGTGGGCGCGGGCGACACGGCCGTGGACGTCTGGGGGATCGCCAAGTGGCCTGTGCTCCTGTTCCTCGTGAGCATCCTGCTCGCAGTGCTCTACTGGGGCGCCCCCAACGTGAAGCTGCCGTTCCGCCTGTTTTCCCCCGGGGGACTGCTCGCCGTGCTCGGCTGGGTGATCGCGTCGGTGGCGTTTGCCTTCTACGTCTCGAACTTCGGCGTCCTACAACAAGACCTACGGGGCCCTCGCCGGCCCGATCGTGTTCCTCCTCTGGCTCTGGATCTCGAACGTCTTCATCCTGCTCGGAGCTGAGCTCAACGCCGAGCTCGAGCGGAGCCGGAAGCTAGAGGCGGGCGAGATCACGCACCCCGACCAAGCCTTCCTCGAGCATCGTTCCTGACTCCCCGCCCGTTGTGTGCGTCGTACTCGCCGGCGGCGTAGAGTCCAGGTCGACGGCGTAGCGCGAGCAAGGAGAAGGCGATGATCGGTGCTGCAATCGTGGGATTCCTGGCCGGAGCGATCGGCCGCATGCTCTGGCCGGGTGATCCGTTCCGGCACATGAGCGGCCCGAAGTCCTGGGGCGTCTCGCTGCTCATTGGCCTCGCCGGGGCCGCGCTCGGCTACCTGATCTTCACCGTCGGGCTTGGTATCGGTGACACGGACGTCTTCGACTTCGGAGGGATCATCGGCGCGATCATCGGCGTTGTGATCGTCCTCGCCATCGCGGGTGCGGTGATGAAGAACCGGGCGGCCCGACGACGGACCCGGGCCCACGGCTACTTGATAGCCCATGTTCAGTGTCCCGACGAGAGCGCCGCCTCGAGCTTCTCCACGGCCTGGTCGATCGTGAAGCTCGCCGCCTTCTGGCGCGGCGGGAACTCCTTGAACGTCGCCAGGAACTGCGTCACGACCGCCGTCGCCGGCCAGGACGATGTAGGCGTTGTCGAGGAACCAGTCGTAGTAGGTGTTCGACGTGACGTCGGCCCGCTCGAACGGGTCGGTGCGCAGGTTGAACAGCTTCGGCACGCGCAGCGGGACGAACGGCTCGGCCCAGATCTGCAGCGTGCCCTGCGACCCGCTGCTCCATGAAGACGACCTTCCAGTTGTCGAAGCGCAGCGCGAGCACGTCGCCGTCGTCGGAGAAGTAGACGAAGCCCTGGCGCGGGCTCTTCGTCGGCCTCGCCGGTCAGGTACGGCAGCAGGTTGTAGCCGTCGATGTGGACCTTGTAGGTCTTGTCGCCGACGTGTGGCCCGCCTTCAGCTTCTCGACGATGTCGGGCTCGCCCGCGGCGGCGAGGAACGTCGGCAGCCAGTCGTGGTGCTGGACGATCTCGTTGGAGACGACGCCGGCCGGGATCTGGCCGGGCCAGCGGATCATCTCCGGCACGCGGAAGGCGCCCTCCCAGTTCGTGTTCTTCTCGCTGCGGAACGGGGTCATGCCGCCGTCGGGCCAGCGTGTTCATGTGCGGCCCGTTGTCGGTGCGAGTAGATGACGATCGTGTCGTCGGCGATGCCGAGCTCGTCGAGCTGGTCGAGCAGCGCGCCGACGAGCTTGTCGTGGTCGATCATCGTGTCGTGGTAGGGCGACTGCCAGCGCCCGGCCTGGCCGACGCTCTCCGGCTTGGGGTGGGTCCGGAAGTGCATGTGCGTCGTGTTGAACCAGCACGAAGAACGGCGTGCCGGCGTCGTGCTGGCGGTCGATGAAGTCGAGCGCGTGCGTCGAGGACCTCGTCGTCGATCGTCTCCATCCGCTTCTTGGTCAGCGGGCCGGTGTCCTCGATCCGCTGCTTGCCGACCCGGCCCCAGCGCGGCCGTCCTCGGTCGCGTCGTCCTCGTCGGTCGCCCAGCGAGTGGAGCACGCCGCGCGGCCCGAAGCGCTCGTGGAAGCTGCGGGAAGTCGTCGGCCGGCGGGTAGTTCGGCAGCTCCGGCTCCTCCTCGGCGTTGAGGTGGTAGAGGTTGCCGAAGAACTCGTCGAAGCCGTGCACCGTCGGCAGGTACTCGTTCAGGTCGCCGAGGTGGTTCTTGCCGAACTGCCCGGTGGCGTAGCCGAGCGGCTTGAGCAGCTCGGCGATCGTCGGGTCCTCGGCGCTGCAGGCCGACGTCGGCGCCGGGGATGCCGACCTTGCTCAGGCCCGTGCGGAAGACGCTCTGGCCGGTGATGAACGACGAGCGGCCGGCGGTGCAGCTCTGCTCGCCGTAGGAGTCGGTGAAGCGCATCCCCTCGTCGGCGATGCGGTCGATGTTCGGGCGTCCGGTAGCCCATCAGCCCGTCGCTGTAGCAGCTCAGGTTGGTGATGCCGATGTCGTCGCCCCAGATGACGAGGATGTTCGGCTTGTCAGCGCCTGCCATGCGTCTCCCTTCGTCCAATGGACCACGGCCCTCGGCCGAGCGAGTTTAAGCCACTCACCCGGGCGCTTAGGCGGCGGCGCAGAGGTCGGGGGAGTGTTCGAGCGGGCTGCTGTTCGACCTCGCGGAGCTTGATCGCCGCGAGACCGCCTAGGGGACATCGTTGATGCGCGCTCGCTGGGCGGGAACGAGAGCTCCCGGGTGGCCCCGGAAACACCAAGGGCCCTCTTTCGAGGGCCCTTGGTTAGTAGCGGGGGCGGGATTCGAACCCGCGACCTTCGGGTTATGAGCCCGACGAGCTACCAGACTGCTCCACCCCGCGTCGGTCTGACGATTTTAGCTCGCCGTCGAAGCAATCTGCAAGGGGAGAGAAGATGCGCGACGCCTCTCTCAGGGCTAGGATGGCTCGCCGTGACCGGGGATCGGAGGGATTGGATGCCGCAGTGCGGGTCGCCGTAGTCGATATCGGCACCAACTCCACGAGGCTTTTGATCGGGGACGTCTCGGGAACCAGCGTCACCGAGATCGAACGACGCACCACGGTCACCAACATGGGCCGGGGCGTCGACCACAGCGGATCGATCTGCTCGGACGCGGTCGACGATGTCTGCACGGTGGTCGGCGACTACAAGTCGCGCTACGAGGAGATGGGCGCCGAGCGCGTTATGACGATCGCGACCAGCGCAGTCCGCGACGCCGTCAACGGCGAGGCCTTCATCGCCGAGCTCCGTGAGCGCTTCGGCCTCGACGCGCAGCTGCTCACCGGCGAGGAGGAGGCCAACCTCACCTATCTCGGCGCCACCGCCCACCGCCCCGACGAGGGGGCGACACTGGTCTTCGACATCGGCGGCGGCTCGACCGAGCTGATCGTCGGCTCGGGGACCAAGGTCGGGTTCCACACGTCGCTCCAGGCCGGCACGATCCGCCAGTCGGAGCGCCACCTGACCACGGACCCGCCCAACCCCCACGAGCTCGAGGACCTCGCCGACGAGATCCGCAACCTGATCGACCGGGCGATCGCCGCGAATCCCCTGGCGAAGGCGAGCCGGGCGATCGCGGTCGCCGGGACGCCCACCTCGCTGGCCGCGATCGACCAGGGACTCGAGCCCTACGACCCCGGCCGGGTGCACGGCTACCACCTGGGCATGAAGCGGATCCAGCGAATGCTGAGTCGGCTCTCCTCGCTGCCGCTCGCCGAGCGGCTCCGGGTGCCAGGTCTGCATCCTGGGCGCGCCCCCACGATCGTCGCCGGCACCGTGATCCTGGTTCAGGTGATGCGGGCGTTCAAGATCAAGGAGATCGAGGTCTCAGAGCTCGACATCCTCCACGGCTCGGCGCTCTCGGCCGCAACGGCACCTGTCTGAGCCCCCGCTTGGCCGCTACGTAGTAATGGGTGCAATCACCCGAATTTTTGGTATTGCCTAAAAACGATGGGGGATCGATACTCCCGGGGTCGGGAGATTTGGTGCTGGGCCGGACGCCCAATACCGACTCTCGGCTCATAGGAATCGGGCGTTTGCCGCAAGGCGCCTCCCGTCGCCTGGTTCCACTACATACCCCCCAAGTAAGGCCCCTGAGACGTACCCCTGCCCGTCCTGACGGGGCCTGTTTGCGAGACCGGCCGCCAGGAAGGCGGTCGGTCTTCGTTTAGGGGCCGTTCGGAGCCCCGAGCTGATGGCGAGGCCGTAGTGTCCGGCACGTGCTCTTCGACGAGTGGGAGATCGAGCTCCACGGCCACCGGGTGATCTACCGGATCGCCGGCGACGGGCCGCCGGTGGTCCTGATCCACGGGATGGTCAACTCCTCGAAGCACTGGGAGGAGGTGGCGCTGCGACTCGCCGACCGCTACACGGTCGTCGCCCCGGACCTGCTCGGCCACGGCGACTCGGCCGCGGTCCGCGGCGACTACTCGCTGGGCGCCCACGCCTGCAGCATTCGCGACCTGCTGACGACGATCGGGATCGAACGGGCCACCGTCGTCGGCCACTCGCTCGGCGGCGGGATCGCGATGCAGTTCTTCTACCAGTTCCCCCAGCGGGTCGAGCGGCTTGCCCTGATCTCGAGCGGCGGCCTCGGCCACGAGGTGAGCCCGATGCTCCGCGGCGCCGCCCTGCCCGGCGCGGCCACCGGGATCTGGCTGGTGGCCAATCGGCGGGTGCGCGCGGCCCTCGAACGCGCAGGCGAGCGAATGCGGGCGCGCGGCAGCCGGAAGGGCGTCTACCTGCAGGCGGTCGCGCGCGCGATGCGGCCGCTCCAGGACGCAGCGGCCCGGCGGGCGTTCGTGCAGACACTGCGCGCGGTGATCGACGTGCGCGGCCAGCACGTCAGCGCAATCGACCGGCTCTACCTGCTCGGCGAGCTGCCCACCCTGATCGTCTGGGGCGGGCGGGACAACACGATCCCGATGGAGCACGGCCTGGCCGCCCACGAGCTGATCCCCAACAGCCGCTTCGTGACCCTTCCGAAGGCAGCGCACTTCCCGAACATCGAGGATCCGCAGGGCCTCGCGGACGCGCTGCTCGACTGGCTCGACTCGACCGAGCCGGGCCTGATCGAGGACTCCGAGTGGGGACAGATCGTCGGCGCGCGCTCGCCGCGCCGCCAGAGGTTCGCGCCCTCCGAGCCAGAGGGGACTACGCCGTCGCCAGCGCCACCGAGTGGTTCGCCCGAATGAGGTCCTCCGGGTCCCAGCTGCGCTTCACCTGGGCGAGGCGCTGGCAGGTCTCCGCCGGCAGGATCGCCTCGACGCCAGAGGGCCGCTCGGCGTAGTTGAAGTAGCCGCCCGCCGCGGCCCAGGGCTTGATCGCGTCAACGAGCTTGTCGAGCTGTCCGTCGATCGGGTCCTTCATCGCCGGGTCCATCAGCATCCCGATCCCGAGCATTGCGAACTCGCCGTCGAACTTGTCGAGGGCGCCGCCGTTCTCGGCCGGCCGGGCGAGGGCGCCGCCGAGGTGGCGCAGCTCCGCGAGCAGCAGGGGCGAGTCCGACTCCGGCCCCGCGGCCTCGTAGAAGGCGTCGATCGCCTCGTCGGTGAGCTCGCTGAGCACGCCGTGGTGCCCGAGTCCCGGCACCGGCGGCTCGGGGTCCATCGCGATCCGGGTGAGGCCGGTGGCCGGGATCTGGTCGAAGGTGTCCATCAGCGGCTCGCCGATCTTGCGCAGCGGCCCGATCGCCGCCTCGCCCTCCTCCTTGGTGCCGATGCAGGCGGCCGCGATCTGGAGGAACTTCTTGCCGCGGATCACCTCGGGCACGTCCGGGATGGGCGGCAGGTTCATCATGCGAACCATGCTCGACACCTCCTCCGGTAGGCGCCTGGCCCACTCGTAGTAGACGTGGAGGGCGTCGTGCGTCAGCTCGGCCGGGAGGAGTAGGGCGCCGGCATAGGCCTCCGAGATCGGCAGAAGCTCGAGATGCATCGCCGTGACGATCGCGTAGCCCCCGCCGCCGCCCCGCAGGGCCCAGAAGAGGTCGGGGTCGCTCGCTGCGTCCACCGTGCGGGGCTCGCCGTCGGCGGTGACCAGCTCGATGGCGCTCACCCGGTTGCACGCCCAGCCGTGCTTCCGGCCGAACCAGCTCAGCCCGCCGCCGAGCGTGTAGCCAGTCACTCCGACATTCGGGGAGGTCCCGGGCATCGAGGACATCCCCTGCCCGCTCGCTGCCTCGGCGACGTCCTCGGCGAGCCCGCCCGCCTCGACGCGCGCCTTCTCCCCTTCGATCGCTACGTCGCGCATGCGCTCGGTCTTGACGAGGATCACGCCGTCGAGCGGCCCGAGCGCCATGGCCCCGTGGCCGGTCCCCTGTCCCGTCACCTTGAGGCCGTTCTCCCTGGCGAAGCCGATCACCTTGGAGACGTCGTCCGCGCTCTCCACCAGGGCGACCGCCTCGGGCCGCTGGTCGGCGGCCAGGTTCCAGGCCTGGCGGGCCTCATCCCAGTCGGAGTCGCTCGAGGTCGCGATCCGGCCGCGGATGGATAGGTCGGAGAAGTCAGCCACGGCGGCGGACTCTATTGCCCCGCAGTGGCGCTCAACATCCGTAATTCTCCGTGGGGAGGAGAGACGTGGCCCGCACGCTGCTGATGGCAACCCTGCAACGAGCGCTGGCGGAGGCCGAGCGCTCAGCAGAGCCCGACGAGGCGAGCCCGGGCTGGTTCGAGCGGCCGCGAAGCCGCCGCGAGGTCCTGCAGGGCGCGGCCGCCGCGGTGGCGGCCGGCACGGCCTGGTCCGCGCTCGGCTGCGGGAGCTCGCCGCCGCCCGAGCACAACGAGGAGATCGCGATCGTCGGCGGCGGCCTCGCCGGCCTGGTCTGCGCCCACCGGCTGAAGCAGGCCGGCCACCGAGCCGTCGTCCACGAGGCCAGCGATCGGCTGGGCGGCCGGGTCTGGACGATCCGCGGCGTCTTCGCCGACGGCCAGATCGCCGAGCACGGCGGCGAGCTGATCGACAGCGGCCAGGTCTCGCTGCGCAGGCTGATCACCGAGCTCGGCCTGCAGCTCGACAACGTGATCGCCGGCGAGAAGCGGGGACCGGCGACGTCTTCCACTTCAACGGCGCCCGCTACCCGGTGAGGCGGGCCGTCGAGGACTTCGGCGCGGTCTACCCGACGCTGAAGCGCCAGCTCCGCGAGACCGGCTATCCGACCCTCCACAACCGCCACAAGCCCAAGGGCGTCGAGCTGGACCACATCTCGATCGCCGACTGGATCGGCGAGAACGTGCCGGGCGGCCTGCAGTCCGATCTCGGCAAGCTGCTCGGCGTCGCCTACAACACCGAGTTCGGCGCCGACATCTCCGACCAGACCTCGCTCAACCTCCTCTACCTGCTCGGCTACTCCGGCGGCGGCCGGCTCCGCCTCTTCGGGGCCTCGAACGAGAAGTTCGTGGTCCAGGGCGGCAACGATCTCGTGGTGCAGCGCCTGGCGGCTGGGCTCGAGGGACAGATCCGGATGGGCTCGGAGCTGACCGAGATCAAGCGGCAGTCCGACGGGACCTACCGGCTGGCCTTCGATGGCGACGGCGGCGGCACCGTCGTCAAGGCCCCGCGGGTCGTGCTCGCACTGCCCTTCGCCGTCATGCGCGAGTCGGTCGACTTCTCCGACGCCGGGTTCGACCCCGTCAAGACGATGGCGATCGAGCAGCAGGGCATGGGGACGAACTCGAAGCTGAACGTGCAGTTCTCCGAACGGCGACTGGCGCACCGAGGACGCGAACGGCGGGACCTACGCCGACACCGGCTACCAGTCGACCTGGGAGGCGAGCCGGGGGCAGCCCGGCCGCGCCGGGATCCTCGTCAACTTCACCGGCGGCACGATCGGCAGGGACTTCGGCGGCGCGAGCGCCGACGAGCGCGCCCGCCGCTTCCTCCGCCAGATCGATCCGGTGTTTCCGGGAGTGCCGGCCACGTACGACGGCCGAGCCGTGCTCGACTACTGGACCGGCCGTCCGTTCACGCGCGGCTCATACGCCTACTACCGCGTGGGCCAGATGACCTCATTCGCCGGCGTCGAGGGCAAGCCGAGCGGCAACTGCCACTTCGCCGGCGAGCACACCTCCTACACCTACCAGGGCTACATGGAGGGAGCCGTGAAGAGCGGCGAGCGGGCGGCGATGGAGATCGTCGCCGGCCTCGGCGGACCCTGAGCTAGGCGGGCTCCAGGGTGGCGTCGGCCGGGATCTGTGCGACCCGGTCGAAGGCGACCCGGGCGAGCAGGCCGCCGACGATCGCGGCGATGCCCGCCATCACCAGCGCGGCGCGCGGGTCGACCGCCTGCGAGAGCCAGCCGGAGAGCGGCCCGCCGATCGGCGTCGAGCCGAGGAAGACGATCGAGTAGAGCGCCATCACGCGGCCGCGCATGGTCGGCTCCGACGCGAGCTGGAGCGAGGAGTTGACGCTCGCCGCCAGGGTCACGGTCGCGGCGCCGAGCGGCGCCAGCGCGGCGACCTCGAGCGCGAGGGTCGGCGCGCCGGCGGCCAGCAGCGAGAGGAGCCCGAAGACGATCGCGGCGCCGACCAGGAGCGTCGGCGTCACCGAGTCCCGCGCGCCGTTGACCAGGGCGCCGACGATCGCGCCGAGGCCCATCGCGGCGACCAGCGCGGCGTAGGTCGAGGGCCCGCCGTGGAAGGTGAAGCTCGGCGAGCAGCGGCAGGACCGCCTGGAAGTTGTAGCCGAGGGTTCCCACGATCGCCATCAGTCCCAACGGAATCCAGAGCTCCGGGCTCCGGCGGACGTAGGCGAAGCCGGCTCGAATGGCGCCGGGCTGCCGCGTCGCCATCTCGGCGGGCTGCAGACGCTCGGTGTCCATCCCGGCGAGCACCCAGATCATGAAGGCGAAGCTCGCGGCGTTGATCGCGAAGCAGGGCTCGACGCCGACCGTCGCGATCAGGATGCCGGCGAAGGCCGGGCCGATCACGCGGGCGCTGTGGACGAGGACGCTGTTCAGGCTGACCGCGTTCACCACCTTGTCCGATCCGACCATCTCCATCACGAAGGCCTGGCGGGTCGGGTAGTCGACCGAGTTGACGCAGCCGCGCATGAAGACGAGGGCGAAGACCATCCAGGGCACCAGCACTCCCTCGAGCGCCAGGGTGAGCATCAGCAGCGGCGCGACCATGTGGAGGCGCCTGGGTGAGCAGGAGCAGCCGCCGCTTCGGGACCCGGTCGGCGATCAGCCCGCCCCAGGCGCCGAAGATCAGCATCGGCAGGAACTGCAGCGCGGTGGTCGTCCCGACCGCCAGGCCGCTGCCGGTGAGCGAGAGGATCAGCCAGATCTCGGCGATCATCTGCATCCAGTTGCCGGACAGCGAGACCAGCTGGCCGGTGAAGTAGCGGCGGAAGTTGGGGATCTGAAGGCTGGCGAAGGAGCGTCCGAGCGCCTCGGTCACTCGAGCATCCCCTCCAGCAGCTCGGCGGCGCGCTCGAGGGTGCGGCGGTCCTCGGCGTCGAGCTTGTCGAGGCGCGTCGCCAGGTAGGCCGTCTTGCGGGCGCGGAGGCGGCGCAGGTGCGTCCGGCCGGCTGAGGTGATGCTCAGGATCGAGCCGCGGCCGTCGTCGGGGTCCTTGACCCGCTCGACCAGGCCGGCCTCCTCGAGGTGGCGGAGGATCCGGGTCGCGGTCGGGCGCTTGATGCGCTCGAGCTCGGCGAGCTCGCTCGGCGAGAGCGGACCGTGCCGCTCGATCGTCGCGAGCGCCGCCACCTGGGAGGGGCCCAGGTCGGTCCCGGCCTCCTGGCGCATGCGGCGGGCAATCCGGGTGACCGCCCAGCGAAGCCTGGGGGCGAGCTCCTCGTGGATCTCCGTCGGTGTTGTCACGGGCTTGCAAAGTAGTTCGCATTGCTAATCAGTTTAGCAAATCGCCTCTGCGCCCCTTACGCCGGGGACGCCTGAGAGAATCGCGCCCGTGCGGCGCGCTGCGGTCATCGGCCTCGCCCTGGCGCTCCTCGCGAGCGGTCTGGCGGTGGCGAAGAAGAAGCACCACCACGGCAAGCTCCCTCGCGGGCCCTATCCGAGCCTCGGCGCCTGCTCAGGTCTTCCCGAAGGCGCTCGGAGCGCGCCCAACGCGCCGTCCGCGGCGGACGAGTCCGCCTGGAACCAGGACATCTCACAGGCGCCGCTCGACCCCAACTCGGCCAGCTACATCGCCTACATCAACGCCCACGGCGGCGACTTGGTCCACCCGGACTTCGGCTCGCCGCGCGAGTACGGCTTCCCCTACGCGGTCGTCGGGCAAGAAGCAGAAGCGGACCAAGGTCAACTTCACGGCCTATGGCGATGAGTCGACGCACGGCGCGCTACCGCGTTCCGCTCAAGGCCCTGGTCGAGGGGGGGCAGGCCTCCGACGGCGACCGCCACGTGCTCGCGGTCGACCGCAAGCGCTGCAAGCTCTTCGAGCTCTACCGCGCCTTCGCCCAGAAACGGCCCAAGCCGCATTGGAACGCGGACGGGGGCGTGATCTGGGACCTGCGCTCCGCGGCGCTCCGGCCCGACGGCTTCACCTCCGCCGACGCCGCCGGGTTGCCGATCTTCCCGGGCCTCGCCCGCTTCGACGAGGCCGCGGCCGGGCACATCGACCACGCCCTTCGGGTGACGGTGAGCTCGAGCCGAGATGCCTGGATTCACCCCGCCTCGCACTGCGCCGGCTCGACGAGCAGCGCCGACGCGCCGCCGATGGGCCTGCGGCTCCGTCTCAACGGCGGCTACGACATCTCTGGGATCACGGGGCCGGCGCGCGCGATCGCGGTCGCCCTCAAGCAGTACGGGCTGATCGTCGCGGACAACGGCTCGAACTGGTTCATCTCCGGCACCTCCGACCGCCGCTGGCCGGACGAGAACCTCGACCAGCTCAAGTCGATTCCCGGCTCGGCGTTTGAAGTGGTGCGGAGCGCGGCACCCATACATCAGTGCTGAGAAGACTTCGCATCGCGAGCCTGCTGGCGCTGTCGGCCCTGCTCTCGGCGACAGCGACCTCGGCAGCAAGCGATCGGCTGATCGTGATCAAACACCGCAAAGATCGCCTCATTCGGCGGGTTCGCCCCACAAGGGTCATCGCCCAACACGTCCGCCGCGGCCACGGTGTTCGGGCCGGGGACGGTGCTCGTCGACTCCGAGGACACCTGTTACGTCTCCTACTCGGCGGAGGGAGTGACGATCACCTTCGCGGACTTCGGCAATCCCGGGGTCTCCGCCTGCGACCCCTCGGCCGGCAGGGCGCAGATGATCGTCGCGAGTGCGCCGGGCTGGCGCACGAACCGAGACCTAGGCGTCGGCGACCGCCTCAAGCGGCTGAAGAAGCTCTATCGCGAGCGCAATCTGAAGCGGGGAGTGTGGGAGCTGGTCGGCAAGCGCTCGCCCATCGGCATCAGCGGCCATCAGGTCGTCTTGGCCGCGTTCGTCGACAGCGGCCGAGTCACGGGATTCAAGGCCTTCCCGCTCTCGGCCGGGGACTGAATTTCGTCGCTTTTCGCGCTCGATTCGCGAAACGGGCGGGAGTAGCCTTTCTGCGGATGGAGCGATCCGCCTGGACAGACGCGCGCCTAGATGACAGGTTCGACCGAATCGACCACGAGCTGGCGGAGCTGCGGGTCGATATCCGCGAGTTCAGGATGGAAATGCAAACCGGGTTCGCGGAGCTCCGACAGGCGACGTTCCGGTGGAACCTCACGCTCATCGCGGCGATGATCGGCCTGCTCGCCGCGATCCTCGCGCGCGGCTAGCTCGCCCGAGGTCAGCCCCCGCGGGCGGCGGAGACGAGCGGTGGCGGCGGTGTGATCGTCCCGGCGAGCACGAAGGTGTCGGCCGCCCGCTGCACGCTGATCGGCGCGGGGACGGGATCGCCGGTGGGGGTGATCGTGAAGCTGCCGGTGATGCCGTCCTCGATCTTCGTCTTGAAGAGCTCGGAGATGGTGCCGGCGCGGGTGCTGCCCAGCCTGATCGCCTCGAGCAGGACCCCCGCGGCCTGGCCCGCGTAGGGAGCAAAGACCTCGACGGGCTGTTCGCCGATCTGAGCCTTCAGCTCCTTGACGAAGACGTCGCCCGCGCCGGTGAGCGCACCCGGCACCTTGCCTGGAAGGCTCACGTACATCCCCTTCGCGTCCGGCCCGGTGTTGTCGATCGTGGCCTGCTGAGCGAAGCCATCGAAGGCGAAGAGCTTCATCGGTCCGTCGTTGGGTCCGAGTGCCGCCACCTTGTCGCGGATCAGCTGCACGCCGTTCTGCTCGAGGATCCCCGCCAGCACCAACGCGTCGGCGCCCGAATGCCGCACCTTGTTCATCTGGACCGCATAGTCGTCCGCATTCGGATCCCACTGCGCGGCTCCCCGGGGCAGCATGCCGAGCGCCGCAGCGGCCGACTGGAACGTCATCGCCTGTCCCAGGCTGGTCGGATCGTCAGCGGCGTAGAGGACGAAGGGCCGCTTCACTCCGATGTCGTGGGCGAAGCTCGCGAGCCCGGCGCCCTGGACGGCATCGTTCGGGACGACCCGGATGTAGTTGCGGTTGCCGGACGGGTAGTAGACGCCCGGCTCGTCCTTCTTGCAGAGAGTGGGGCTCGGCTGCGTCAGGCAGACGAAGGTGTTCCCCGGGGAGACCATCGCCAGGCCGCCGTCCGGCGCCTGGTTCAGGATCGGCATCTCGATCGCGGCGCAGCCCGAGTTGTAGGTGCCGATCACGCCGATCACATCGGGGTTGGCCGCGTAGGCTTGGGCGTTCGCTCGGCAGACGCCCTCATCCCACTCGCCCGTCGTGCCGATCGAGTCGTCGCAGGCCTGGAAGGCGACCTGGGTCTTCTGCCCGGCCTGCCAGCCCTTGCGTGCGAGCTGCTGGACGATCGCGTTGTTCATCTGTCTCGAGCGCTCGGCCGAGTCGCCCTTCAGCGGCAGGTCCGAGACGATCAGCTTGGAGGCCTCGCTGCTGCCGGCGTACTCAACATCGCCACAGTCGGCGCCGACGGCCTGGATCGCGCTGATTTTGCTGCCGCCGCCACAGGCCGAGATCGCGAGCGCGGCGACAACAGCCACTGCGGCCCCCAAGGCGAGTGCGAGGCGCCGAGACACGGCGCGCACCCTAGTTGCTCAGGCGGCTGCCTTCGCTGCCTGGCGTTCCGGAGCGATCCGCACGACGTCCCAGGCGAGACCGACCTTCTCGAGAGTCCAGATCACCGCGGCGGAGGGATCGAGCTGGGTCCGCTTCATCCCGTGGACCGCCGAGGTCGGGAAGGCGTGGTGCGAGTTGTGCCAGGCCTCGCCCAGCGTCGGCAGGGCGAGCCAGGCGAGGTTCCGCGACTCGTCGGTGGTCTCGAAGTCCCGCTTGCCGAACATGTGGCAGAGGGAGTTGATCGAGTAGGTCACGTGGTGCAAGACCATCATTCGCACGGCACCTCCCCAGAGCAACCCGGTGACGCCGGCCATGACCGTGCCGCCGATCGCCCAGCCGATGAAGAAGGCGGCGATGAACCCCGCCACCGCCCAGAGCAGGAAGGTCCGGTCGACGTAGCTGACGACCGGGTCCTTCAGTAGGTCCGGCGCAAAGCGTTCCTTGGAGCCGCGCTGCGTGTGGATGAAGAGCCAGCCGAGGTGGGCGTGGAAGAAGCCCTTGAACTGGGCGAGGACCCCCTCGCCGTGGCCGACGTGGGGGCTGTGCGGATCGCCCTCAACGTCGGAGAAGGCGTGGTGCTTCCGGTGGTCTGCCACCCAGGAGATGATCGGGCCCTCAACCGCGGCTGAGCCGAGCACGGCGAGGACCGCACGAGTTCGCGGCCCGGTCTTGAAGGCCCGGTGGGTGAAAAGTCGATGGAAGCCGACCGTGATCCCCAGGCCGGTCGGGATGTAGAGAAGCGCGAAGACCACCAGATCGCTCCAGCGCAGCCAGCTGCCCGCCAGCTGCCAGGCGACGAAGCCCAGCAACAGGAAGGGGATGACCGTGAGCGCGCCGGTGATGATCCGGTCGCGGGTCTCGTGCTCGACCGGCTGAATCGCGTCCGCGAGGGGGTTGCGAGGCTTCGAGGCCTTCGGGGGCGCCGTGGTGGTCGACGGACCGGTTGGTGCGGCCGTCGCTCCAGCAACGTCCGGCATCTGTTCTCCTTTGATTGGTCCTGACCGAGCCGCTCCGGACTTGTCCGTTTCGTCTCGAGTCCCGGGGTGAGGGACCCTAGCGGGAATTCCTAACTCTGTGGTGAGGAATTCGGGTTCCCTAACAGGACCTGAATCTGAAGCATCGCTAGGGTCGGCACATGTCCACCGAGCCACTCGTCAAGGAGATCGAGCGCGCCTTCCCCCAGAGGCCTTTCTCGATCGAGCTCTGGGACGGTGCGGAGGTCCCCTCCACCGACACGAACGGCGGCGGGCCGACGTTCCGGGCCCGCTCCAAGGACGCGATCGCCTACGCGGTCTCGGCGCCCGGGCAGCTCGGGCTGGGGCGCGCCTACGTCGCCGGCGCGATCGAGGTCGACGACATGGACGCCGTCATCGGGCTGCTCAACGACTGGCAGCCGCCGCCCGTGGGAGCGGCGACGAAGGCCCGGCTGATCGCCGCAGCGCTGCGCGCCGCTGGGATGCGTCGCCCGCCGCCGGCGCCTAAGGCCGAGATCCATCTGCGCGGGCGCAAGCACAGCTCGGAGCGCGACCGCGAGGCCGTCCGCCACCACTACGACGTCGGCAACGAGTTCTTCTCCCTCTTCCTCGACGAGTCGATGACCTACTCCTGCGCGATCTTCTCCCGCGGCGCCAAGACGCTCGAGGAGGCGCAGGAGACCAAGCTCGATCTGGTCTGCACCAAGCTCGCCCTCCAGGAGGGCGAGCGGGTGCTGGACGTGGGCTGCGGCTGGGGCAGCTTCGTGATGCACGCGGCGTCGCGCTACGGGGTCGAGGCGGTCGGGATCACGCTGTCGGACCCGCAGGCGGTGCTGGCGCGGCAGCGGGTTGCGGATGCGGGCCTCGCCGACCGGATCGAGATCCGCGTCCAGGACTACCGCGAGCTCGCCGGCGAGAGCTTCGACGCGGTCGCCTCGATCGGGATGGTCGAACACGTCGGCGAGGCGCAGATCGACACCTACGCCGAGCAGCTCGCCTCGATGCTGAAGCCCGGCGGGCGGCTGCTCAACCACGGCATCTCGCGGCTTCGCCACGGCAGCGTCGAGGGCGGCCCCTTCTCCGAGCGCTACGTCTTCCCCGACGGCGAGACGCTCCACGTCTCGCGGGTGATCCTGGCTCTGGAGCGGGCCGGATTCTTCGTCCGTCACGTCGAGGAGTTCGGGGCCGACTACGCCGAGACGCTCCGGCACTGGATCGCGAACCTCGACGAGAACCGCGAACGCGCCGAGCAGATCGCCGGCCCGGAGCGCCTCCGCGTCTGGCGGCTCTACCTCCGCGCCGCGCGGAACGGCTTCGAGATCGACTTCACCTCGGTCTACCAGGTGCTCTGCCGGCTGGGCTCCACGTAGCAGATCCGCGCCGGTCGCGCGAGCTCCGGTGAGCGCCGCGATCCCGGTTCCGTCCGCGAGGCTGCTACCGTCCCGCGCGTTAGGCCGGTGATACCGGCAAAGGTGTGCGTAGCGCTCGCGTTGTACAGCAGCATTTTGCTTCCTCGCGTTCGCAGCACAGGTAAGAGGAGGCGAGATGCCTACCGGAACCGTTAAGTGGTTCAGCAACGACAAGGGCTATGGGTTCATCACACCCGACGATGGCTCCAACGACGTGTTCGTCCATTTCAGCTCGATCGAGGGCGACGGCTACCGTTCGCTCGAAGAGGGCGCGAAGGTCGAGTACGAGACCGAGCAGGGCCCGAAGGGCCCGGCCGCGACCGGCGTGAAGCAGGTCGCGTAGGGAGCTTCAAAGCTTCTGAGTTGCAAAGGCGGCCCCGGAAGGGGCCGTCTTTATTGCGCGAGCGTTCGGTGATAGACATGGCCTGACGTGGCCACCTTCTGCCTGATCCATGGCGCGTGGCACGAGAGCTCGTGCTGGGATCAGCTCGTGCCGCGTGCTGGAGGAGCGCGGCCATCGGCGTGCTGACGCCGGACCTGCCGCTGCACGATCCCGAGTTGGGATTCGACGAGCGGATCCGGCCCGCGCTCGACGCACTCGATGGCGTCGACGGTCCACTCGTGATCGTCGGCCACTCGCAGGGGACCGCCTATTCGTGCCTGGTCGCGGCCGCGCGCCCGGGGTCGCTGCTCGTGTACCTCTGCCCGCGGCTGAATGGGTTCGAGGAACCGCCCGGAGCTCCCGACAAGTTCCGGGAGGGATTTCCGTTCCCCGCCAACCGCCCGGACGGCACCAGCGTCTGGGACGCGGAGGCCGCGATCGGCGCGCATGTACCCGCGGCTGCCACCGGAGAGGGCTCGGGCGCTGGCGCAGCGCCTGCAGCCGATGGCGATGCCGCAGGACGAATACCCGCTCCGCGCTCCCCCCGACAACCCGAGCGTGCTCATCTACGCCGCGGAGGACGAGTTCTTCCAGCCGGCGTGGGAGCGGTTCATGGCGCGCGAGCTGCTCGGCGTCGAGCCGATAGAGATCACCGGGGGGCACTTCCCGATGGCCGAGGACGCCGAGGCTCTGGGCGATCTCCTCGATCGACTGGCCCGCGACTAGGGGCGCTTCGCGCCGGGCCGCGGCCGGATCCGGCCCCCGTACATCGGCAGCTCCGGGCCGGCGCCGTCGAGCGAGTCGAGCTGCTCCCACATCCGTGACACGCCGCCGAGGCCGAAGCGCCGTACCCGCTCCACCGCCTCGAGGTCGAGCACATCGGTGAGGAGCTCCTCCCCCTCCCCTGCCCGAGCCCGGACGATCCCCTCGGGGTCGACGATGACGCTCCGCCCCAGTGCGGCCGGCTGCGCGGCGTTGACGTTGACGACATAGAGCTGGTTGAAGATCGCGTTGGCGCGGGCCGCGATCAGCTCGGCCTCGCGGTCGGAGGTCGTGGTCAGCGTCGGCTGGATGACGACCTCGGCGCCGAGCCAGGCGAGCTGGCGGATGACCTCGGGGAAGAAGCCGTCGTAACAGATGGCGAGGCCGATCCGGCCGACGTCGGGGATGTCGAAGGTGACGAAGGCGTCGCCGGGCGCAGAGTGCTCGGTCGGCCGCCAGGGGAAGACCTTGCGGTAGCGCGCGGCGAGCTCGCCCTCAGGCGAGATGACGATTGCCGTGTTGTGGATCGTGTCCTGCTCCGAGCGCTCGTAGACCGAGCCGGCGACGATCCAGAGCCCCGCGGAGCGCGCGATCTCGCCGAGGCGATCGCTGAGCCGTCCTGGCAGAGACACCGTGACCGACTCGGCGTAGCCGTCCGACTCGTCGAGCAGCCCCGGCACGGCGGAGAGGTGGAGCTCGGGCAGCACCAGCAGCTGGGCGTGTGGAACCGCCTCGCGGACGGCGGGAGCGCGCTCTGCGAGGCGCTCCAGGGTCGCGTCGGGGTCGCGCGCAATCGGCGCCGTCTGCATTGCGGCGATCGAGAGGGTTCTCATCAGCGTCCAGCCGGCGTTGCCGGAGGTTACGCGGGTGCGGCGACGGGCGCAGACCTCGCAGGCGAGGAGGCGGCACTCAACCGGTCGGGCTTAACGCGCGTATATCCGGGCATAGAAGGTGTAGGTCACACCAAACGTTGGTCCAGGAGGGATCACCGAAGATGTCCAAAGACGAGTCAGAACCGGATACGGACGACGCGGTCCGCACGCGAAAGCGGGAGATCTTCCGCTATCCCGGCGCCGACCCAGTCACCTTCATGACCACACGGTTGCCCGGGACGGAGCCCACTCGCGACGAGCGGATTCGCGCCGGCTTGCGTCGGCTGGCGCACGAACGCCGCCTCAACCTGCGGGGCTGAGCCGCGCCGGAGGCAACGGCCGGGCCGCCGCTCAGCGGTGGGTGACGCCTTCCTTCACGAAGTTCGCGCTCCGGGGCTCGGTGACGGCGACGTCGGCGAGGGCGTCGTCGATCGCGCCGAGGGTGATCTGATCGAGCTTCACGCTGGCCGCCTCAGCGTTGTGGTGCACCTGCTCGGGCCGTGAGGCTCCGATGATCGCCGAGGCGAGATTGTCCTGGCGCAGGCACCAGGCGAGCGCCATGGTCGCCATCGAGACGCCGGCGTCCTCGGCGATCGGGACGAGGCGCTGGACGGCCTCAAGGATGTCGTCGCCGCGGTAGCGATCCATCATCGCCCCCATCTCCTCCGAGGCGGCGCGGGAGTCCTCGGGCGGCGGCTCGCCCGGGCTGTACTTGCCCGTGAGCACCCCCTGCGCCAGCGGCGACCAGACGATCTGTGAGATGCCGTGCTGCTCGCAGAAGGGGATCAGCTCGGCCTCGGGAGCGCGCCAGATCATGTTGTACTGCGGCTGGGAGGAGACGAACTTCCTCGTGTTCGGCACCTCGAGCGACGCAGCGATCTGCTCGACCGTCCACTCCGAGAAGCCGATCTCGCGCGCCTTGCCCGCCTCCACCACCTCGGTCAGCCCCTCCATCGTCTCCTCGATCGGAGTGTCGGGGTCGGGACGGTGGCACTGGTAGAGGTCGACATAGTCGGTCTGCAGTCGCTCGAGCGAGGCGTCGATCTGCTTGTGGACCTCCGCGCGGGAGAGGCCCCCGCTGTCATCGTCCATCGGGAAGAAGAGCTTGGTGGCGAGGACGAACTCCTCGCGTCTGAAGTTCTTGAGGATCTCGCCCCAGGCCGTTTCGGCCGCGCCGACGCCGTAGATGTTGGAGGTGTCGAAGAGGTTGATCCCGACCTCGAACGCGGCGCGGGTGCACGCCTCGGTCTGCTCGCGCTCCACCCCACCCGAGTAGGTGAGCCAGGAGCCGAGTGAGA
Source organism: uncultured Solirubrobacterales bacterium (assembly GCA_963848955.1). Lineage (GTDB taxonomy): Bacteria > Actinomycetota > Thermoleophilia > Solirubrobacterales > 70-9 > DASUPK01. The sequence continues at coordinate 20,283 of CAWKFQ010000004.1, forward strand.
TCTCCGAGACCTCGATGTCCGAGTCGCCGAGCCTGCGGAACTCCACGGGGGCCACCCTACCCAAGTGGCTCCGTCGGCAATCGGGCCTGCGGCTACACGCCCTAGGCGGCCGTTTTGTCCAAGCGGGATTGAATCCCTGCTTATCCGGCAATAATGGGGGACGAACCTCATTGGGATCCAGGATGGATCCTCGAGAGGACGCAAGGATGCGTCACCACGACTAGGCCGTGTCCTTGCTCATAGGGACAAGCAGGGAGCGGGCCCGGCGGCTAGGTACGCCGGGCCTCTCCCTGTGCGCTCCGATCAGCTCCAGGCAGCCGTCCAGGCGTCCTGGTCGACCTTGTTCTCCATGCGGGCGACCTTGCCGTCCTTCATCGCGTAGACGTGCTCGAAGGGGGCGTCGAGCTCGGCGCCGCTCTTCGACCGGCCCTTGAAGCGGCCGGTGACGACGATCGTGTCGCCCTGGTCGTCGTAGTTCTCAGCCTCGGCCGTGAACTCGTCGAACTGCTGTGGCACGGCGCTAAAGACGTCCTCGCCGACGCTCTGCGGCCCACGGAAGGTGCCCGACGGCGCGTTGCCGCCGCCCGGCTCGATCCACTCCACCTCCGCGTCGAGCCGATCGAGCACGCCCTGCGGATTGCCGCTGTTGAAGGCGTCGTAGCTGCCGCGAAGCGTCTCCACGTCCTGTTCCGACATGGCTTCTCCTCTCGTTGCTTTACCCCACCCCCTCGGACCCACCCTATGCGCGGCTCGCGGGCAGCGCAAGGGTCTCGCGGGCGCCACTGGATCTCATCCCAGGACTCGAGCGGTGGGATCCATCCCGGCCAGTATCCCCGCTGTCCATGCGGACGGAAAGTGCTCAGGAAATCCCTGCGTGCTGCCGATATACGCGCCATGCAGCAGTACTGCGTCCAGTGCCTCACCGAGGTCCTCGCCAACGGCCGCCACTCGCCCGCGGGCGAGCTCCTCTGCGCCCCCTGCCACACGGCCCTCTGGGGCCCGGGCGCGACCGACGAGCTCCGCCTCCTGGTCGAGCGCCACTCGGCCTTCCCGAATGGGAATGGCTCGGTCGGCTCGGTCGCACCGCAGCAGGCCTGAGCCGCTACCCGGCGTCCCCCTGGGCGGTTTTTGCAGCCGCGGCAGTGCGCTCGTCTCCGCGCTTGTGGAAGAAGGCCGCGAACGAACCGGCGAGGGTCGCCACCACCGAGATCGCGATGGCCTGCAGGAAGACGTCGATGACGCGGGCCCCGGCGGTGATCGGGTTGTGCAGCTGTGAGGAGACGGTCAGCAGCTGAGTCGTGACCCAGAAGATCGAGTCGCCGAAGTTCGTGATCTCAGTGCCAGCGGCGTGCCGCTCGAGCATGAGGATGGCCACAGACGCGATCAGGTCGACCACCAGGGTGACCGTGGCGATCGCGATCAGCCGGTCCCTGAGGTGCGTGTGGGTCGGCGTCTCGCCGCGGAACACGCGCTTCGCGTCTTCCCAGGCAGCTCGGGTGACTCGGATCGCATGACCCACTGCCGCTCGAGTATCCAGACGGTCCCGGCCGTCACCGGGGCAGAGAGTTTTGGCCGCTGCTCCCTTAGGAGCGGCAGTGAGTTCCTCCCGCACGAAGAAGGGGTCCTCCGCGGGCGCCAGGTCGTCGAACCGGAGCCTGGCGCCCGCGGACAAGCTCAAGCGGGAGATCCAGGCCGTCCTCACCGACGAGCTCGCCCAGGGCCAGTACCGAACCGGCCATGGCAAGTTCGACGGCTTCGCCTACGTCGCCGCTGAGGCGTACTTCCACCTCGGTGGCGGCTATGACGCCGGGCTGCAGCCGATCCAGCTGAAGCACCGCGGCAAGTCCCACTGGTGGCTCCTCGACCCCGCCGGCCGCGTTGTCGACCTGACGCTCGGCCCGCGCGAGACCTCGAGCTTCCCGTATCACCACGGCAAGAGCCGCCCGTTCCGCTACACACCGGCGGGCCTCTCGCGGCGAGCCCAGACGATCGTGGAGCGGGTCAAGGCCGCGCGCCGTTGATGGTCCTCAGGGCGGTTTTCGTTTACGCCGCCTAATAGGAGTAGTGTCGTTAGAGGCTGGCCCTGCGGCCGAGTGCTCACCCCCCACCCGAAAGCCACCGACGGCGCTCTGCGCCACGAGGCGCGAGGTGGGGGCTACTGATTTGACTGCGGGGCCGGTGCTGTTTCTCCAAGGCGTTGACCCACCGGCTCGGTGGACCCGCCTCTATTCGATCCACCGCTCGGGCGCTCATGCCCTCTGGTTTCCGCGCGGATCCAAAAGAGGACACAACGCAAGGAGACAACGATGGGTGCAAATGCAGACACAGTCAAGGACGGTTGGGACGCCTTCGCAAAGGGCGACATGGACGCGGCAACAGCGACCACGAGCGACTCGGCCGAGATCGTCGTCCCCGAGAGCCTGCCCTGGGGCGGCACCTACACCGGCCCGGACGGCTTCAAGGAAATGATCGGCAGGTTCATGTCCAACTTCGACGAGGTCCGCCCGGCCCCGCAGGAGTTCATCGAGGCCGACGGCGGCCGCGTGATCGTCACGGTCTCGGGCATCGGCACCACGAAGAGCGGCAACGAGCTCGGCGGCGACTCGATCTGGCTCTACAGAGTCGATGACGGCAAGATCGAGCACGCGGAGTTCTACGGCGACACCGCCACGGCGGTCGAGGCACTCCGCTAGACGGACGCGGCCTCCCGCCGCGTTTTGAAGGGATGTGTGGGCCGGAACCCGCCGGCTCACGCTCCCGCTATCTGGCGGGCGACGATGGCGGCGTCTTCGCCCACCCCGTTTAGGAGCGCTGACTTGCGCTTGCGGAGGAAGTGGACACCGACGAAGTAGAGCCCGGCGGCAACGGTGCTGGCCCCTTCCTCGTTGACCGGGAAGCCGAGCTCATCGAACGCGCCTGGAATGCGGACCCAGGACTCGTAATCGGGCCGGAAGCCAGCCGCGAAGACGACGGCCGCAAAGCCGGTCAGATTCAACTCCTCGGGCGCGTCCGTCTTCAGCGGTTCCGGTTCGCGGATCTCCGGCGGTGGCAGTCCGCGTTCGGCGATCAGCTTTCGCACCAGATCCATGAGCTGCGCGTGTCGCTCATCGCCCCAGGCGACGCTCTCTCCGAGGTCCGGCGCGAAGCGGGCGTGGCGGCCCTCCGCGCCCAGGAAGTGGCCGAGCAGGGTGACGCCTATCTTCTGCAGCGTCCGGTAGTGGAGGTCGTGGCCACCGCCCACCCCGCTCGACTGCACGTTGGCGGCCAACCGCGCAGCCGGGCTGGGCAACGAGCTGAGAGGCGCATCGAGAAAGCCGGTCTCGAGCGCCCACCAAGCGACGTCCCGGTCGCCGAGCCTGCGGGGGAACCACGAAGCCCGCCCGCAGGCCAGGAAGACCTCACGGCCGGCCCGGTGGAGCTCCTCGGCGATCTGACAGCCGGACTGGCCGCTGCCGACGACCAGCACCGGACCCGATGGCAGCTCCGCCGGGTTGCGGTAGTCCTCGACGTCGATCTGATACAGGTCCTCCGGGAGCGTGGCCGCGCCCGACGGTCGGTGCGGCCGCTGATAGGCGCCGGTGCTGAGGACCACCGTCCCGGCCATGATCTCTCCGGCCAAGGTCTCCAAGAGGAAACCCCCACCGGGCCCCGAGCTGAGCGCGGTGACCTCGATACCTTCCCGGACCGGCGCTTCGAATCCTGCCGCGTAGCGTTCGAGGTACGCCACGACCTGATCGCGGAGCATGAAGGCATCGGGGTCGTCGCCCCCGTAGGGGTATCCGGGGAGCTGAAGGAACCAGTTAGGCGTGACCAGGCAGAAACTGTCCCAGCGCCCCAGCCAGGTCTGCCCCACCCGGCCCCTCTCGAGCACGACGTGGGCGATGCCCGCCTCCGTGAGCTCGTGACTGACCGCGAGTCCGGCCTGACCCGCGCCGACAACGACGACCTCGATCCGCTCGGTCATCGACCGGCGATTCTATGCGGGGTGAGCGAAGCCGAGAGAATCGCCCACCAATGTTCCCGGGATGCAGAAGCAGCGTGGCGTGCAGCTTTGGTGGGCGTCTCACGACCAGTACGGGTAGGGCCCGCCTCGGGCGACGATAATGACCCGGTCGTGCACACCAGCGCTGAACTCGAGCACGGTCGCGAGTATTACGCCGGGCAGGCGTGGCTGACCGCCTTTGAGTCGCTCTCGAGCGCGGATCAGGCGACGCCGCTGGACGCGGACGACCTAGAGCTCTTGGCGAGGGCGGCCTACATGCTGGGCCGCGACGACGACTACGTGGGCGGCCTTCAGCGTGCGCATCGTGCCCACTTGGACTCCGGCGATGCTGCGCGCGCCGTCCGCTGTGCGTTCTGGATCGGCCACAACCTGCTGTTTCGAGGCGAGACCGCCCGCGCGAGGGGGTGGTTCGCTCGCGGCCAGCGGTTGCTCGAAAGCGCGGAGCGCGACTGCGTCGAGCGCGGCTACCTCCTGATCCCGGCCTGGTTGGAGCAGATGGGCAAGGGTGACTACAAGATCGCGCACGCCACCGCGGCGAAGGCCGCCGAGATCGGAGAGCGGTTCGGCGATCAAGATCTGGTCTGGCTCGCCCGGGACGACCAGGCCTGCGCGCTGCTCAAGCAAGGGCGGATCGACGATGGCCTGCGGCTGGTCGACGAGGTCATGGTTGCCGCCACTGCTGGCGAGCTCTCGCCGATCGTCACCGGGATCGTCTACTGCAACACGATCGCGTTCTGCCAGAGCGTGTTCCAGTTGCGCCGCGCCTGGGAGTGGACCGAGGCCCTGACGCAGTGGTGCGAGCGCCAGCCCGAGATGGTGGCCCACAACGGCCTGTGCCTGGTCCACCGCGCCGAGCTGATGCAGCTCGGTGGCGCCTGGGGCGACGCCCTGGAGGAGGCGCGGCGAGCCGCCGAGCGCTTCACGCGAGGGAGTCTTGAACCAGCTCGCCTGCGGCAAGGCCCTTTACCGGCAGGGCGAGGTTCATCGCCTGCGGGGTGAGTTCGCCGCAGCGGAGGAGGCCTACCGGGAGGCGAGCCGATGTGGCTGCGAGCCGCAGCCGGGTCTGGCCCTGTTGCGGCTGGTACAAGGCGACGGCGACACCGCGGCCGCTGCGATCCGCCGGGCGGTGGGCGAGACGGCCAGCCGCTGAAGCGCGCGCCGCTGCTTCCCGCCTACGTCGAGATCGTGCTCGCCGTCGGCGACATCGACGCAGCGCGCACCGCCAGCCGCGAGCTCGAGGAGATCGCGGCTTCCCAGGGAAGCGACCTATTGGAGGCGATGTCCGCGCAGCTCCAGGGGGGCGGTGGCGCTGGCCGAGGGCGACGCGACCGAGGCGCTGGCCGCGCTGCGCCACGCACTGGCGGGCTGGCTGAGCTGAGGCGCCCTACGAGGCAGCGCGTGCGCGCGTGCGGCTGGCCAGGCCTGCCGCAGCGCTCGGGGACGAGGACACCGCCGCGCTGGAGCTCGATGCGGCTCGAGGCGTCTTCGAGCAAGTGGGGGCGGCGCCGGACCTCGCTCGCCTCGACGCACTCATCAGCGGCACCGCCTCGGCCGATACCCACGGGCTGACGGCACGCGAGCTCGAGGTCCTGCGCCTGGTCGCTGCCGGAAAGAGCAACCGCGCGATCGCCGCGACGCTCGTTATCAGCGAGCACACCGTCGCCCGACACCTGCAGAACATCTTCGCCAAGCTCGGGGTCTCCTCGCGAACCGCGGCGAGCGCCTTCGCATTCGAGCACGAGCTCGTCTGAACCGCGTGGTCAGAAATCACCACGCCGCGCCTGCGAAGTTGGTGAATCCAGGCGATGCGCGGCCGACGTCTGCCGCCGTAGCGTCGTCGCCATCGTCGAAAGGATCTCGAAGGAGGTGCCCATGTACGTCGTTGTCCAGCACCAGATCAAGGACCCGCAGGCGGCGTTCTCGCGTGGCGAGAGGCTGATCAAGAACGAGGGCGCCCCCGCCGGGGTGCGGGGTCTGCAGTTCTACCCGGCCCGCGACGGTCGGCGGCTACCTGCCTCTGGGAGGCCGATTCGGTGGAGGACGTCCAGGGGTACGTCGACTCCACGCTCGGCGACGCGAGCGAGAACACCTGCTACGAGGTCGACGCCGAGCAGGCATTCGCGGCGCGGCCGTTGGGGCTCCCGGACTCGGCAGCGATCGACGCGTAGCCTCAGCCGCAGCGATCAGTGAGAGCGTCTCCCCAAAGGGACGCTCCTCGCTGTCGAGTGGCCCCGATGCGGATAACACTCTTCACCCACGGCATCCGCGGCGACGTCTGGCCGTTCATTGGGCTGAGTCACCACCTGAGCGAGCGCGACCACGACGTCACGCTCGCCGCCCCGCCCAACTACGCTTCATTGGTCCGGGCCGCCGGCCTGCGCTACGGCCCGCTTCCCTTCGACGGCGAGGCGTTCCTCGCCAGCGAGGAAGGTCGCCATCTCACGACCGTCGGCGGCGTGCGGATGGTGCGCGCCGTGCAGGCCGAATACGCTGCGCGCGCTCGCCCCTTCGACGACGCGTTCCTCGAGGTCTCCGAGGGCGCCGAGGCGCTTGTGGCGATGCACGTCACGATGGAGCGCGCGCAGGCGATCGCCGAGCACCGCCGCCTCCCGCTGGCGATGGTGTGGCCGCTCGTCCTCACGCCCACAAGCGAGTTCACCTCGCCCGTCCTCGAAGGCCGTGAGCTACCGACACGGGCTCTGCGCCGCGCCAGCCACCACGTCTTTCACCGCGTCTGGGCGATGGGCTCGGCCGGGCAGACCGCGGCGCTGCGCCGTCGCCTCAGCCTACCGGGCTCTCGCACCCCCGCCTTCTACCGTCACCAGGATCCAAATGCGCTTTGCCTGAACACCTTCAGTCCCAGCATCGTCCCGCGCCCGCGCGACTGGGGCCCCCAGGAGCGCATCAGCGGCTCCTGGCGCACGCCCGACCGCATTCGCAGCAACCTGGGCGCGCGAATTCCCGCGGCACTGGAGTCGTGGCTGGAGGACGGTGAGGCCCCCCTCTACCTCGGTCTGGGCAGCATGCCCGTCTTCGACCCTGCTCCGCTGCTCGACGACATCCGGGCGGCGAGCGCCGCCGTCGGTGCGCGCACGATCATCCACGCCGGCTGGGCCGCCCACGGCGGCGCGGCACCCGACCGGGATGGTCGCGTGTACGTCGTCGACGGGCCGCTGGACCACGACCGGCTGCTCCCGCGCTGCCGCGCGGCCGTACACCACGGCGGCGCGGGGACCACGATGGCGGTCGCGCGGGCGGGCCTTCCCGCGCTGGTCGTCTCGGTCAGCTTCGACCAACCGTGGTGGGGCCGCCGCCTCGAGCGCCTCGGCGTCGGACACCACCTGCGCTTCGCCGACCTCGACCGCACGACGCTCGAAACCGGACTGCGCACGGTGCTCGATCCCCACACTGCCGCCCGCGCCGCGGCGCTCGGCCACCGCATGCGCGGGGAGCCCGACGGCGCGGACGCATCGGCTCGGATGCTCGAAGAGTGGCTGGTCACCGCCGAGCCCCAGACGCCCCCCGCGCCCCGTCGCCAACGCATCGCCCGTCGATTGCGACGCCGCCGGAGACCTCGCAGCGGTTCAGCAGCCGGATGCGGCTGAACCCGGTCGATCATGGACACGCGATCGGCGCCCACCGGCGACTTCCGGCGAGCGCGGCCTCGCCGCTTGCTCTCACAAGCGCGTGGAAGCGCAAGCAACCTAGCTATCCGACCGCCCCCTGCGCCATGGTGAGCGGGTGACCAGCCGGGGCGAGAATCTGGCGCAGGCGTCTTTTCCTGAGATGGAGGAGGCGAAGGCGGCGCTGCACGGGCTGGAGGGGATCGAGTCCGAGCCCGCGCAGGCCGTCCGCGCCTACGACGGCCCGCGCGACCCCGACGCCCTCCTCGCCCACCTCGGCTACGACGGCTTCCGGCCCGGGCAGCGCGAGCCCGTCGAGGCGGCGCTCGCCGGGCGCGACTCGCTGGTCGTGATGCCCACCGGCGGCGGCAAGAGCCTCTGCTACCAGCTCCCCGGGCTCGCCTCGGAGGAGCTGACGATCGTGGTCAGCCCGCTGATCGCGCTGATGGCCGACCAGTGGCGGCGGCTCGCGGCCGACGGGCACCCGGCGGTGATGATCGCCTCGGGGCTGCCCGGAGGAGGTGGCGCGCGACGCGATGGCGCAGATCCGCGACGGGCGGGCGCGGATCGTCTACTGCTCGCCGGAGCGCTTCGCCTCGCCCGGCTTCATGGACGCGGTCGGCCAGCGCGAGGTCGACCTGCTCGCCGTCGACGAGGCCCACTGCATCTCCGAGTGGGGCCACGACTTCCGCCCCGACTACCTGCGGCTGCCGCGGGTGCTCGAGCGGCTCGGCCGCCCGACGGTGATGGCCTGCACCGCGACCGCGACCGAGGAGGTCTCGACCGAGATCGCCGCAGCGCCTCGGCCTCCGCGACCCGCTGATGATCCGCGCGGGCTTCGACCGCCCCAACCTCTCCTTCGACATCGTCCAGTTCGAGGGCAAGGGGTCGAAGGCGCGCAAGCTGGCGATGCTGCGCCACGGCCTCGCGCGACGAGGCCAACCGCCCGGCGATCGTCTACTGCGGGACCCGCAAGGACACCGAGGAGGTCGCCCAGTCCCTGCGCGAGGCCGGCCTGAGCGCCGCCGGCTACCACGCGGGCATGGACCCCGACGAGCGCGCCTCCGCCCAGCACCGCTTCATGACCGGCGACGCCGAGGTGATCACCGCCACCAACGCCTTCGGCATGGGAGTCGACAAGGCCAACGTCCGCTCGGTCTGGCACTGGGCGATCCCGACGAGCGTCGAGGCCTACTACCAGGAGGCCGGCCGCGCGGGCCGCGACGGCCTCCCCGCCCGAGCCGTCCTCCTCGCCGGCCGCTCCGACCTGGGCCGCCTGGTCCGCTTCATCCAGATGCGAGAGGTCGAGCCCGAGTCCGTCTCCCTCTACGCCCAGCGCCTCAAGGCCGGCTCCGACAGCGAGGGCGACCTCACGATCGACGCCCCGCGCGTGGACGAGGACCGGGTCAAGCTGGCGATCGCCGAGCGAGCCGGCGCCTTCGAGGTGGAGCCCGCCCCCGGAGGCCGCCTGGAGCTCCGCTTCAACGACCGAATCGACCTGGCCGCGCGCCCGAGCCGCCTGCAAGGCGGCCACGGACCGCTCCTGGCGCGCCTACCGCGCGGTCGAGTCGTTCAGCTTCGGCGAGAGCTGCCGGCGGCGGAGGCTGCTCGACCACTTCGGGGACTCGACCCCGGGCGCGCCCGAGGGGCGCTGCTGCGACGTCTGCGATCCGGACTCGTGGCTGCCGGCGCCCGAGGAGCTCGAGGTGAAGGCGAAGGCGCCGGAGCCCGAAGTCCGCCTCTCCCCCAGCCGACCTCTCACCCGAGGACGAGGCGCTGCTCGAGGCGCTCAGGGCCTGGCGGCTGAAGGCCGCGGGCGGCAAGCCCGCCTACACGGTCGCCAACAACCGGACTCTCGAGAGGAATCGCCGCCTCGCGACCAGCGGACGTGGACAGCCTCGCCGCAGATCCACGGCGTCGGCCCGACATTCCTGAAGCGCCACGGCGACGAGGTGATTGGGATGGTTGCCAGGCATACGTAGGAAGGCTGCAGTTTCTTAGGAGCGATCCACCAGATTGGCATCACCCACTTCTTCAAGAACTATGTGAACGAGGTGCCGCGCGAGCTTCGATGGGCGTGGGCCCTCGAAGAGCTCGCCCGTCAAGACTTCAACCTCATTTGGGACCCCGGTGCGCCCAAGTTCGCCCGCTCGGACGCGGAGAGAGTTGATCGACCAGTCACCCCACCTGCGGTCATCAGCGGGCCGCGTCTCTCCGACATGCCATTCGTCCCCCTGCTTTTCATGAGTGAGGTATCCCAGACCTGCCGCAACCCAGGCGAAGCGGTTAAGGATTTTCTCCCGGTTCGCAGGGACGCTGATCTCATATTCTTCCTCGAATGCGGCTACGAGGTTGCGGCCACGAACCGAGGTGCGTGTTCGCACAAGCTCAGTGACCAACCGGGGCAGGAGAGCCAGCGACACATCATCAAAATCATTCGGCAGCGCGTCTGGCTCAGTTGGCGCAGAGCCATCCAGGGAATTTTTCGAATCGACGGTGTTCGTTTGCCCAGCATTTGCTGTGAGCCCGTCAACAGTTTCATCGAGGGCTTGACGGAGCCCACCTTCCAATTGCTCCGGTTCGAGCAGATCGAAGCTGACGTATGCCCCCAGCCTAAGGAGACGTTTCAGGAGGTCCCTCAGACCATCGCGTCGTGGAATCGATTTCGCCTCAAGGCGAACCTCGGCCTCTTGCTCCCAAAGGTCAGTTAGGGCTTGGAACACCGCCGGGCTGAACCCATATGCCTTTCGCCGGGACTGGATTTGATCGATGTCCGCCTCACCGAAAACGTCGAGCCTCTTTAGCCCGTCCTCATCGATACCCCCGTCTGGGGTCGTACATAGGACAAGAGCCCTCCACCACAGTCGACCGAATGCATGTCGAGTGAGATCTGAACCAACGAGGCGCTCCTTATTGGTGTCGCCCGACTCACTACGGAAACGCCAGTACGCGACATCAGGGAACAGGACTAGAGCGTGGAAAGACCAGACCTCCTGCGAGGAAGCCTCTGCGGGAAAGAGGCGGCCATCTTCTAAGTACACGCCAGCGAGAGTTCGATCGAAACCGCGAGCTGCGTCACGTCCGGGTGTGACGGGGTAGCCATACTCGTCCGCGACCGCCCGCACGCCCTCGATTAGGACAGTCAACTCGTCGGTTGTTACGCGCGGCGCTCCGGTGGCAGCAAACACGGCCACGGGATCCTCAGTGCGGGCCCGAGCCCTGATCTCATCGAGCGAGAGGGAACGCAACTCCTCAAATCGTTGCTCGGCTTGGGCTTCGAGCAACCTTGGATGCAGGCGACCCGGTTTCACCTGGCCTTCCAGCCCATCAGCCCAAGCCCCGCAGCCAAGTCCGCGCTCCAGCGGGTCGGGTCTGTGTCCTTGAGCTGACGCAAGGACTTTGCATCCGCGGGCGAAAAGAGAGACATGAGAAGCCCCTGGAGCACCACGCCGAGGCTGTCCTCATCAAAGGTCTCGTCCGCGATCTCTTCCCGACTCAGCGCAAATTCGACCAGTGTTCGCCCAGCGTCGTAGTACAGCGTCGAGAGGATCGCCTCGTGCTCTGGGAGCGGATCCCCCGCCTTCGCCAGTGCGTCGACGACCGCCTGATTCTTCGAGTTGACTAGGAGGTGAATTGCGCCCATCGCTGGCGCGTCAAGGTCCGGGCGTATTTGGAGCGACCAGGGCGCTCGCGTATCGAAGCCAAACGCAGCGAAGTCCACAATGGCCACTGGGAACAGCGGCGCGTCACCTTGGAGCCGGCACCGCGTTCGGTCTGACCATAGGACGCTCCCGGCCCGGGACGCCGAGTAGCGTGCTGGATTCTCCGGCGACCGCGCGACAAAGACCCGGGTTTCCAAGAGAAGGGTCCCGCCTAGATTTCTGCCCGGAAGCTCACAATCTATGACGATGGACTGCTCGCCTCCAGCGGACAGCGTGAAGTCCGCCGCCCGACCCCGGAGTCCCGTCTCAGCGACACTCCAAAGGACTCCAAGTCGTAGCTCAACATCGCCGTCTAGCCTGGTCGCGGTGCGTATCTCTGCGACGTCGACCTGCGCTTCCCGGGAGAGACGCAGAATTGTCTGGTAGTCCCACCCGGTGAGAAATTTTGGGAGGGGATGTTGCTTTGAATCGTTCTCCAGGATGAGGTCGCCAATGTTGAAGGCACAGTTCAGCTGGCGCGGGAGATGCGGCACCACATGTTCCGCGGCCGCCACGCCGTACATCCCTGACTCAATCCGAGCCGTGTCAAACAGGAGGGCTACCTCGCGTCGTCTGCGCTGGGGGACCAACGCGCTCCGCAGGTCGTCATAGGCAACGCCCTTCTTCTGCAAGGTGTCGACAACGATGCGAAGCCCGTCGTAGATCTCCGCTCGAATGGCGTCGTCGGAGAGGCCCAGATAGGACTGGATGACTTCGAGCATCACCGAGTCCCTGGCTTCCAACGTCCAGATCGGGCGAGTCAGGTCGAACCCCGTGCCTTGCACTGACTGAGCCATGTCTCCGAAGTAAAGCCCCCCATCTACAGGGCCGGGGGGTGAGGTTCCCTTGGCGCGTATGAAGTGGTGGACCGACGCCGGTTGCTGTGTCAGCTGTTCTGAGGCACGGCTAGCTGCGGACAAGCCCACAAGAATCGCGAGTTGGAGGCACCCCCGAGACGCGTTGGAGGCATAGAAAGACCCCAGCGAACCGGGGCCTTTCCTGCGAGTGGAGGTCTCCTAGCCTCCTCTCGGTTCACGCCTCAGCGCCTGAACCTCCCGCAGGAGGAGAAGTGCGATGAGGATCGAGACCGGATCGAAGTGCGCCGCCAGGTAGGCGAGAACGCACGCCGCGTACGGTCCGACTTGCTCGACTCGTGCCCATAGCTGACCGAGGGGTTGGCTCGGCCCGGGCACCTCGTTCTGACCGCGTGCGGACTCCGCAGAGCCCGCAGCAGCGCCCCTGACCTCGCGGTCAGGGCGGCTGTCGGCAGCCAAGGCGTGGGGGGGTCCTCTACCCCACGCCCTCGGAGGCTGCTCGATTCATATGTACCTCCTTGGGTTGGTGTCATTTCCAACCCCAATTCTACGAGCAGATGTAACAGAGCCCACAGTGATTTGGTCCGCAACGGACGCCAGACTCAGATGCATGTTGGCCGCGTCCATCGCGTGCTCAGTACTCGGCGGCTCTTGCGAACTCGCGGGCCTCGTACTCGTCGTTCTCGGCATCCGCGCCGATCAGCAGCGCGCCCGTGAGCTCTTCGACAGGCCCTTCGACTTCAAGCGGCCAGAGCGGAGCTACCCCGGGAGACAAACGGCGAGAAGGCCCAGTGCCTTGGAAAGCATGACTTCGAGCGGACGCCCAGAGCAACGGATCAGCAAGCTCGAAGCCTCCGTCGGCAACGCGATCATCGGGCTGCGCAAGGCACTGGACGAGCAGGACGACTTGATCATGGAGTCGCTTTACAAGGCCCAGGTGGACGGCGATAACGAGTTGCGCCGCCGGTTGCGCGACGTGCTCACAGGCAGCCTCACAGGTCGCGCTTGGGGCGCGGGCCTGCTGGCTGTCGGCATCGTCCTCGGGGTCGCGGGCTCAGTGCTGAGCAACTTCAGCTGACGGGCTCTGGCGTCACCGCCGCGCTGAAGGCCTCACTGATCTTCATCACCTCATCAGGGGCGGGCACGTTCTGCGAGTAGGGCGCGCATCATCGGTGCCACCCCTACGGCGGCAGAACCAGAAACGCCGCCCGCGGTTTGGGGGGCGTGGGACTGCTGTGACACAGCAAAGTCAGTGGCCTGTGCGGTGAACTCACGCGCCCACGCCCCAGACCGCCCTACCATCCCGCGCCCCATGCCCCGCCGCTCCGACCTCCGCAACGTCGCGATCATCGCCCACGTCGACCATGGCAAGACGACGCTCGTCGACGCCATGCTCTGGCAGTCCGGGGCGTTTCGGTCCGGGCAGGACGTCGCCGAGCGGGTCATGGACTCGATGGATCTCGAGCGGGAGAAGGGGATCACGATCCTCGCCAAGAACACGGCCGTTCGGTACGGGGAGGTCAAGCTCAACATCATCGACACGCCCGGGCATGCGGACTTCGGTGGGGAGGTCGAGCGGGGGCTGACGATGGTCGACGGGGTGCTGCTGCTCGTCGACGCCTCCGAGGGGCCCCTCCCCCAGACACGCTTCGTGCTCCGCAAGGCGCTCGAGGCGAAGCTGCCCGTGATCCTGGTGGTGAACAAGGTCGATCGGCCCGATGCCCGGATCGGCGAGGTGGTCGATGAGGTCTATGAGCTCTTCCTCGACCTCGATGCCGACGAGTCGCAGATCGACTTTCCGATCGTCTACACGAACGCCCGGGCCGGCTGGGCGTCGCTGGAGGAGGGCGTCGAGGGCACCGACCTCTTCCCCCTCCTCGACCTGGTGCTGGAGCGGATCCCGGCGCCCGAGTACGAGGAGGGCGCGCCGCTGCAGGCGCACGTCACCAACCTGGACGCGTCCCCTTATGTAGGGAGGCTCGCGCTCTGCCGCGTGCGGAACGGGACGATTCGCTCGGGCAGCGGATCGCCTGGTGCCGGGCGAACGGCGAGATCGAGAACGCGACGGTCAGCAACCTCTACGTGACCGAGGCGCTCGACCGGGTGGAGGCCACCGAGGCCGGGCCGGGCGAGATCATCGCCGTCGCCGGCCTGCCCGAGGTGACGATCGGGGAGACGCTCGCCGATCCCGAGGACCCGCGGCCGCTGCCGGTGATCACGGTGGACGAGCCCTCGCTCTCGATCACGGTCGGGATCAACACCTCGCCGCTGGCGGGCAGGGAGGGATCGCGCCTGACGGCGCGGCAGATCCGCGACCGCCTCGACCAGGAGCTGGTCGGGAACGTCTCGATCCGGGTCCGCGACACCGAGCGGCCAGACGTCTGGGAGGTCGAGGGGCGCGGCGAGCTGCAGCTGGTGGTGCTGCTGGAGCTGATGCGGCGCGAGGGGTTCGAGCTGACCGCCGGCCAGCCGCAGGTGCTGACCCGCGAGATCGACGGGAAGACGAACGAGCCGGTCGAGCTGCTCTCGATCGACGTGCCCGAGGACTTCGTCGGCGTCGTCACCCAGGCGCTCGCGGTGCGCAAGGGGCGGATGGAGCAGATGATCAACCACTCGACCGGCTGGGTTCGCCTCGAGTTCCTGGTGCCGGCGCGCGGGCTGATCGGCTTCCGGACCGAGTTCCTGACCGAGACCCGCGGCACCGGCCTGATGCACCACGTCTTCGACCGCTGGGAGCCCTGGGCCGGCGACCTGCGGATGCGGCCGACCGGCTCGCTGGTCGCCGACCGCCAGGGGAAGACCGCCGCCTTCGCGCTCTTCGGCCTGCAGGAGCGCGGCATGCTCTTCGTCGGCCCGGGCGAGGACGTCTACGAGGGGATGATCGT
Organism: uncultured Solirubrobacterales bacterium; assembly: GCA_963848955.1. Lineage (GTDB taxonomy): Bacteria > Actinomycetota > Thermoleophilia > Solirubrobacterales > 70-9 > DASUPK01. The sequence continues at coordinate 35,310 of CAWKFQ010000004.1, forward strand.
CGGCGAGAACTCGCGCGCCGAGGACATCGACGTCAACGCGATCAAGGAGAAGCAGCAGACCAACGTCCGGGCGGCGGCGGCCGACCAGCTGATCCGGCTGGTGCCGGCCAAGCGCCTCTCGCTCGAGGAGGCGATCGAGTTCATCCGCGCGGACGAGTCGCGTCGAGATCACGCCGGAGTCGGTGCGACCGAGGAAGAACCTGCTCGATCGCACCGCCCGGGTGAAGGCCGCCCGGCAGGCCGCGCGGGTCGGCTGAGGGCCGCGAGTTCCGCGTCACACTTGGACGGGGAACACTCGTGAACAGGAGACACATATGGACGTGAAGGAGACATTCGAAGCGGCGCGCGACTCGCTCACGGTGCGGCGCGTCTTCGGTGAGCCCTACGAGCGCAACGGGGTGACGGTGATCCCCACCGCGTCTGTCCGGGCGGGGTCGGAGGAGGCGACGGCGACCAGCCCGACGGCACGACCGGCGGTGGCGGCGGCTTCGGGATGCGAGCACGGCCGGTCGGTGCCTACGTGATCCGCGGCGACCAGGTGGACTGGGAGCCCGCATTCGATCTCAACCGGGTGATCCTCGGCGGGCAGGTCGTCGCCTTGGTCGCCCTGCTGGTGTTGCGCTCGATCAAGCGCTCCCGCGGGCGTTAGGGCCTGCGATTGGTGGTATCACCTCCACGAGGGCGAATCGGAGGTGAGGACATGAAGCTGGAGGTCGGGAATCACATCAAGGTTGAGGCGGAGTCGACCGAGCGGTCGCCTCGGACCGGCGTCGTAGAGGAGGTGGTAAGCGAGGCACCTTCCCCTCGCTATCGCATTCGCTGGGATGACGGGCACGAGAGCATCTACGCCCCCGCGGCGGGGGCGGTGGGTCCCGCGGAGCCGAGCGAGCGGGCGTAGGAGCAGCAGGAGGACACAGGGCCGGCAGGCCGCGCGGGTCTGACCCGCGGCGGCCTCCCGGTGCGCCTGCGCTAGGCGGCCTTGGCCCGCGAGCGGCTGCGGCGGCGGTTGCGCGGCGGACGCGCGCTGTAGGTCCGCGGGCCTCCGTTGCCGGAGTTGTGGCGCTTGCCGGATTGTGGCCCTTGCGACCGCCGCGACCGTTGCGGTTGAAGCTCTTGCCGCTCCCGCCTCCATTGCTGGAGTGCTGGCGAGCGGCGTGCTCGAATCCGGGGCCTGAGTCGAATTCGCGATGCAGGCCGAGGTCCGTCGCAATTTTCCGCATGTCGCCGTGCTGGTCGGGGAGGACGAAGCTCGCGGCCACGCCCGAGGCGCCCGCTCGGGCGGTGCGGCCGGTGCGGTGCACGTAGGTGTCGCGGTCCTCGGGGGCGTCGAAGTTGATCACGTGCGTGATGTCCTCGACGTCGATCCCGCGGGAGGCGACGTCGGTCGCGACCAGCGTGTCGCACTTGCCGAGCTCGAAGTCGGCGAGGGCGCGACGGCGCTGGCTCTGGGACTTGTTCCCGTGCATGGCCACCGCCCTGACCTTCTGGTTACCGAGCTTCTTGACGAGGCGGTCGGCGCCGCGCTTGGTGCGGACGAAGACCAGGGTGCGGCCGCGCTCTGAGTCGCGGAGCTCCTTGACGAGCGCGTCCACCTTGGCCTCGTGGGACAGGTGGACGAAGCGGTGCTCGATGTCGATGCCCTGCTCCCCCTCCGGCTTGTGGACGTGGCGCTTCGGGTTGTGCGTGTAGGCGGCGGCGAGCTTGCCGGTCGCCCCCTCGAGCGTCGCCGAGAAGAACAGGGTCTGGCGATCGCGGGGCATCTTCGCCACGATCCGGTCGATCGCGGGCTTGAAGCCGATGTCGAGCATGCGGTCGGCCTCGTCGAGGACGAGGATCGAGATCCGCTTCAGATCGAAGGCGCCTCGCTCCAGCTGATCCTCGAGGCGGCCCGGTGTGGCGACCACGATGTGGGCGTTGGCGGCCTGCTTGGCCTGCCCGTGGATGCCGACGCCGCCGAAGACGGCAGCGACCTTGAGCGCGCGCGAGTGCGCGATCGCGCGGAGCTCGTCGACGATCTGCTCGGCGAGCTCGCGGGTCGGCGCGAGGACGAGGGCCGCGGGGCGGCGTGCCTCGGCCTGGATGCGCTCGACCATCGGGATGCCGAAGGCGAACGTCTTGCCCGACCCGGTCGGCGACTGGACGAGGACGTCCTCACCTGCGAGGACGTCCGCGATGCAAAGTCTCTGCACCGCAAATGGTTCTTTGATGCCGCGCTCGGCGAGTGCGCCCAGGACTGGGCGAGACACGCCGAGATCGGCGAATGATTCTGAAGACATGTGTTGCTAACTCCTTATGTGCGTTCGTTGGAGATCCTGTGACCCAACTAACGCGCTTTCGGAGCGCAGGGAGGAAGGAAACGGAACCTCTCGGGGACCCGGTTGGTCGACCCGACGCAGATCACGGTAGCAGGGTCCCCGGTCCGTACCGGGTGGGCCCTCTCAACCCCCCGAGGCGTCTGCCGCGTACAACCGCCACTCGTCCGGGACTCCCTTGAGCTGCTTTGCGCCGCGGTCGGCGAACGCAATCCCCGATCCGGCGACGAGATCCTTGACCGTGCTGGTGACCAGCACCTCCCCTGCGCCGGCCAGCGCTCCGACGCGAGCCGCGATGTGAACCGCGATCCCGCCGACGTCGTCCTCCATCACCTCGACCTCACCGCAGTGGAGCCCGATGCGCACCTCCAGACCGATGGAAGGGGCCGTCTCCGCGATCGCGCTCCCGCACCGAATCGCCCGCGCCGGGCCGTCGAAGGTGGCGAGGCTGCCGTCGCCGAGCGTCTTCACCTCGCGCCCCCTGAACCGCTCGATCTCTCCCCGCACCGCGGCCTGATGGGCTGCGAGCAGCTCGCGCCAGGCGGCATCCCCGAGCTCCGCCGCTCGCTCGGTGGAACCGCAGATGTCCGTGAACATCACCGTGGCGAGCACGCGATCGGGCTCGGCCACCGAGCGGGCACCGGTCAGGAACTCCTCGACCTCCCCGAGCACAGCGTCCGAGTCGCCTGCCCAGGGCACATGGTCGATCCCAGGCAGCTCCACGTAGCGGGCGCCCGGAATCTGCCGGGCGAGCTCCTCGCCGGCGCGCCGGTTGACCACCCGGTCGCCCCGCCGGTGGATGACGAGCGTCGGGACCCGGATCGTCGGCAGGACGGCTCGCACGTCGATGTCCAGGAACATCTCGAAGATCTGCTGGACCATCGCCGGACTCGCCGACGAGCGCTCGAAACGCGCGGTGAACTCCGCCGCCGCGGGATCGCCCGCCAAGCTCGGAGAGAAGAGCTCGATCATTCCCTCCGCGTCCTGTCCCCAGTTGGGTGCGATGAACTCGGCGGCGGACTCGCGCAGCGCCTCCGCGGGCGCGGCCCAGGGGTAGTCGGGCGCCTCGGTGGTGCGGCCCATGGCGCCGTAGAGCACCAGGGCCGACGCCCGCTCGGGGTGAGTGGCCGCGAACAGGACGCTCATCGGCCCGCCCTCGGAGATCCCGAAGAGGGCCGCCCGCTCGGATCCGGCGGCGTCCATCACCGCCCGGACGTCGTCGATCCGCAGCTCCAGGGTCGGCACCTCGGTGACCGGGTCTGACAGGCCGGTGCCGCGCTTGTCGAAGATGATCAGGCGCGAGAACGAGGCGAGCCGCTCGAAGAAGCGAGCCATCGGGGGCGACTCCCACTGGAGCTCGAGGTGGGTGGAGAAGCCGAGGACGAGGACCAGGTCGATCGGCCCATCGCCGACGACCTGGTAGGCGATCGAGGCGTCGCCGGACTTGGCGTATCGGGTCTCAGGGGAGCTCAGCGCAATCTGCGCCGAATCGTATCCGGGCCGCATTTGGTGGTATCACCTCTAGGAGGCGAACCGGAGGTGAGGACATGAAGCTGGAGGTCGGGAATCACATCAAGGTCGAAGCGGAGTCGACCGAGCGGTCGCCTCGGACCGGCGTCGTGGAGGAGGTGGTAAGCGAGGCGCCTTCCCCTCGCTATCGCATTCGCTGGGATGACGGGCACGAGAGCATCTACGCCCCCGCGGCGGGGGCGGTGGGTCCCGCGGAGCCAGCGGAGAAGGCGTAGCCGGCACTCGACTCGGCGCACACACAACCGTCGTGCAATGGGAGTAGCGTCAATGGGCCCTGCAACTCCAAGGTGAGGAGGAGAAATGGCAGAGACCGCTCGTGACCTCATGACCGAGGATTGCCAGTGCGTCGGGGAGAGCCAAACCCTTGCCGACGCGGCCCGCAAGCTCGCCGACCTCAATGTCGGTGCGATGCCGATCTGCGGGGACGACGACAAGCTGAAGGGGATGCTCACCGACCGCGACATCGCCGTCAGGGCAGTCGCCCAGGGCATGGATCCGGCGCAGACGACGGCCGGCGAGCTCGCCCAGGGCGCGCCGGTGACGGTGAGCGTCGATGACTCAGCCGAACGGGTAGTGCAGGCGATGGCTGACAATCAGGTTCGGCGCGTGCCGGTCCTCGACGCCGACCGGAGGCTGGTCGGGATCGTCAGCCAGGCCGACGTCGCGATCAGCAACAGCCCCGACCAGGTGGGCAAGATGGTTGAGGCGATCTCGACGGGCTGAGGCGAGAAACGAAGCCCTTACCCCCGGCGGCGGCGTCCCCGGCCGTTGCGGGTGCCGCACCCACTGGTGCCTGCTAGGTCTCGCTGCCGGGCCGCATCCCGAGGCGGGCGCGCGCCTTGCGCACGGAGAAGGTCGAGGTGCGGCAGGCCTTGGCGATCACGTTGTCCTGGCGGTCGGGATCGCGCTGGATCTCGAACTCGATCCGCGCCTTGGAGCGGATCTGCTGGCGCTCCTGGGAGGGGGCGTCCTCGCCGACGCCTTCGAGTCCCGCCTCGCCCGCCATATCTCGGCGGCAGGAGAGGCAGTAGAGCTCGCCGTCCTCCTCGGTCCAGGTCGAGGGCAGGCTCGTGTCCTCGACGTCGGCGGTGAAGGAGACGGTCATCTCGCAGCGCGCGCAGGTCCAGGTGTTGGGCGCCGCGGGGGCGGGAGTGGGCACCAACCCAGTGTACGGGCAGCCCAGGAGGGCTAGTGTGGGCATCCAATGAATCGACACCCTTGATCCGCGCGAGGGTGGCGGCGCTCCGTTCGATGGTTCGTCGACACCCCACGATGGTCAGCCTCGGCGGTGGATTGTTGGTCGCGATCGCTCTGGCGATCGGGCTGGCCGGTCACGGCCACGAGTTCATGGTCGCGCTCGGCTCCGCGCCCTTCTGGGTGCTCGGTATCGCCGTCGCGCTCCACGTGGTCTGGCTGTTCGCGCGTAGCGAGGCCTGGGCGGTCTCCATCGACGCGGCCGGCGGGACCGTCAACCGCAGGCGGCTCTACCACGCCTCCAGCCTGGGCTACCTGGTGAACATCTTCAACGGCCAGTTCGGTCTCGCCGTTCGGATCGGCGCCCTGCGCCGCTCCGCCCCCACCGAGTGCCCGAGGGCCTCGGTCCTGCTCACCGCTGAGCTGCCGATCGTGGTGGTCGAGATAGCCCTCGCCGCGATCTTCTCCTTCACGCTGGTGGCTCCGCTCGGCGTCCCCTGGTGGGCACCGCTGGTTTCCTTCGCGGCGGTGGCCGCCGTGTTCGTCGGCATGCAGCGGGTGGCGCGAAACCGGCGCTCGGGAATCTGGACGGGTATTGCGGTGCTGCGCGAGACCAAGGGAAGCGGACGCATCGTGGCCCTGGTCTGCCTCGCCGTGGTGCTCCAGATCGCCCGCAACTGGTTGCTTCTGAACTGGAGCGGCGTCGATGCCTCGGTGTTCGACTCGACGGCGCTTCTGATCGGACTGGCCGTCGTCGGCCTCCTTCCGATCGGGCCGAGCCTCGGAGCGGCCACGGCCGTACTGATTCTCGGCACCAACGGCGTGGCGGCCTCGGCGGCCGCCGGCGCGCTGCTGACGGCCACCGCCGCCGCCGGCGCGCTCTGCTTCGCAAGCTGGGCGCTGATCGACCGGCTCTGGATGCGGCGGGAAGCCGCGCCGGCTCAGGCCCTCACGGCTCCGGCGGCCTAGCGCTTCACCACTTCGGGCGGTTGCTCAGGCGGGGCGCCTTGACTGCATCCCGAGGCGAACGCGCGCCTGCTGCACCGCCTTGATGGAGGTGTGACAGGCCTTGGCGATCCGGCTGTCCTCGCTATCGGGGCGACGATTCATCTCGAAATCGATCCGGGCGCGTGTTTCGACCTTTCGGCGGGCCTCAGCCGAGGCCTCGTCGAGCCCGACCAGCGCAGCCTCCCCGGCCCGCTCGCGGCGGCACGCCAGGCAGTAGAGCTCATCGCCGTCCTTGATCCAGGTCGCCGGCAACTCCGGGCGCTCCGCATCGGGCATCCAGCTGACATTCACTTCGCAGCGCGCGCAGGTCCAATCGACCGCGGGCGCAGCCGTCGTCTTGGGCATCTAGCTCCACCTTCCGGCCCTCTCTACGGGTTCGCACGAGGGAAGAGGGAAAAGCCGCCGGGCGAATGCTCTCCACCCAGGGTACTCCCCGGTTCCGGCGCTACGCGACCGGCTTCTCCGCCGCCTTCGCGGCACTCGCCGCCGCGCCGTTCCCCGACGGGGTGCCCGCGAGGTTTTCGCCGCTGTCAGGATCGAAGAACTGGAGGCGGCGGGTGTCCAGCCAGAGCTCGATCTCGTCGCCCTCGCGGATCTCGCTCATCTCGTTGAGGCGGGCGACGAGCGAGGTCTCGCCTGCCTTGGCGCTCGGGACCTCGCCGAGGCCGGCGTCGGCGGCGACCTCGCTCAGGTGCTCGGACTCGACCTTGGTTCCCTCGAGGTGGAAGTAGGCGTAGTACTCGGCGCCCAGCGCCTCGACGAGGTCGAGCTTCGCCTTGAAGGTGGTCCCGTTCTGCGGGCCTCGGCATCGACCACTCTCGCGTCCTCGAGGTGTTCCGGCCGGACCCCGACGATCACCTCGCGCTCGCCGCCGCCCTCCCGCCGCGCTGCGCCCGTCGGGCACCGGGAGCTCCCCGAACGGCGTCTTCACCGTCGAGCCGGAGAGCGTGCCCGGCACGAAGTTCATCGCCGGCGAGCCGATGAAGCCGGCGACGAACAGGTTCGTCGGATGGTAGTACAGCTCGGTCGGCCGCCCGACCTGCTGGAGGACGCCGGCCCGCATCACCGCGACCCGGTCGCCGAGGGTCATCGCCTCGGTCTGGTCGTGGGTGACGTAGACGGTGGTGGTCCCGAGCCGCTGCTGGATCCGGGCGACCTCGGTGCGCATCTGCACGCGCAGCTTCGCGTCGAGGTTGGAGAGCGGCTCGTCCATCAGGATAGGCCCTCGGGTCGCGGACGATCGCGCGGCCCATCGCCACCCGCTGCCGCTGGCCGCCGGAGAGGTTGGCGGGCCTGCGGTCGAGGAGCTCGGTGAGGTCCAGGGTCTCGGCGGCCTCGGAGACCTTCTTCTCGATCTCGGCCTTGTCGATCCCGGCGAGCTTCAGCGGGAAGGCCATGTTCTCCCGCACGGTCATGTGGGGGTAGAGCGCGTAGTTCTGGAAGACCATCGCGATGTCGCGGTCCTTCGGGGCGAGGTCGTTGACGACCTGGTCGTCGATCTTCAGCTCTCCCTCGCTGATGTCCTCGAGCCCGGCGATCATCCGCAGCGCGGTCGACTTCCCGCAGCCGGAGGGCCCGACCAGGATCACGAACTCGCCGTCGGGGATGTCGAGGCTCATCTTCTTCACGGCCTCGGTCCCGTCGGGGAACCGCTTGGTGACTTCGTCGAAAACGATCTCGGACATTTCCTCTCCTATCCCTTCACGGCGCCGGAGGTGAGTCCGGAGACGATCCGTCGCTGGAACACCAGTACGAAGACGATGATGGGAATGGTCACGATCACCGCCGCGGCGGCGATGTTGCCGGTCGGCTCGGTGAACTGCGACTCCCCGGTGAAGAAGGCGAGCGCCGCCGGCACCGTTCGCGAGGCGTCGGAGGAGGTCAGGGAGATCGCGAACAGGAAGTCGTTCCAGGCGAAGATGAAGACGAGGATCGCGGCGGTGAAGACGTTCCGGGCGCCGCCAGCGGCACGATCACCTTGCGGAAGGCCTGGAACTGGGTCGCCCCGTCGACCTGGGCGGCCTGATCGAGATCCCAGGGGATCTCCCGGAAGAAGGCGACAAGACGTAGATCGCCAGCGGCAGGGAGAAGGTGAGGTAGGGGATGATCAGCCCCGGCCAGGTGTCGTAGAGGCCGAGCGCCCGCCACATGTCGAACAGGGGACCGACGGTCGAGATCGCCGGGAAGATCGCGATCGCGAGGGCGCCGGCGAGGATCAGGTTCTTGCCGGGGAACTCGAGCCGCGCGATCGCGTAGGCGGCGAAGGCGGCGAGGATGATCGAGATCACCGTGGTGATCAGGGCGATCCCGAGCGAGTTGATCAGCGGCTTGATGAACGGGCTGTCGTCGATCCCGCCCTCGAACAGCGTCTTGTAGCTGTCGAGCGAGAAGTCCTTGGGGATGAAGCTCGGTCGGCGACCGTCTCCGGCGTCTTCAGCGAGAGGGAGATGATCCAGAGCACCGGGATCAGCGCGAACGCGAGGATCAGGAGCTCGCCGCATCCCCAGAGCGCGTATTCGCTGGTCCCGCGCCGCATCAGGCCGACCCTCCCTTCCTGCGTCCGGGCGCCGAGTCCGCGGACGAAGAAGAAGGCGATCACCAGCACGCAGATGAAGATCAGCACCGATACCGCCGAGCCCAGCCCGAGGTTGAGGCGCGAGATCAGCTGGTTGAAGCCGAGGATCGACACCGACTCGGTGTCCTGCGCCCCCCGGGTCATGATGAAGATCGTGTCGAAGACCCGGAAGCTGTCGAGCGTCCGGAACAGCAGCGCCACCAGGATCGCCGGCTTCATCAGCGGCAGCGTGATCCGGAAGAAGCGCTGCCAGGCGTTGGCGCCGTCGACCTTCGCCGCCTCGTAGAGCCCCGTCGTCGATCGTCGTCAGCCCGGCGAGCAGCAGCAGGGCCATGAACGGCGTCGTCTTCCAGATCTCGGCCATGATGATCACCGCGAAGGAGCTGAACCGCTCGCCGAACCAGGCCTTGTCGTCGGCGATCAGCGGCAGGTTGTTGACGAACCCGGTGGCCGGGTCGAAGGCGAACTGCCAGGAGAAGGCGGCGACCACGGTGACGATCCCGTAGGGGATCAGGACCGAGGCCCGGATCGCCCCGCGCCCGAAGATCGCCCGGTACATGACCAGGGCGATCGCCATCCCGAGCACGAGCTCGACCGAGACCGTGATCACGGTGATGAACGCGGTGTTGAAGAGGTCCGTCCACCAGAGGCTCGAGCTGAGCACGGTCTGCGTAGTTGTCGAGGCCGACGAACCCGCCCTCCTCGGGGAAGCGCAGGTCGAGGTCCTGGACTGAGAGCACGAACGCGTAGACGATCGGATAGGCGGTGACGAGGAGCATCGCGAGCACCGCCGGGGCGCAGAGCATCCAGCCGAGTTTGCGCTCGGAGCGGGTGCGGCTGCTGGCCTTGCCGACCTTGGGGGCCTCCGCGGCGGCGGTCGCGTCGTTCATTGCAGGCCCTCCCGCTTCACCGCGTCCTCGGCGTTCGACTGCGGAGCTCGTCGTAGATCGAGCCGACGTCGTCGGGGTCGATCTTGTCGGTGGGTGCAGGGTGCGCTGGATCGCCAGCGAGAGATCGGTGTAGGCGGGAGTCAGCGGCCGGGTCGCGGCGTCGTCGAGCGACTGCTTGACCAGCTCGGAGAAGCCCGGGAAGGCTTCGGTCACGACCGGGTCCGTGTAGAGCGTCTGGTTGGAGGGCGGCAGCCCGTCGAGCTTGGTCGCGAGCAGCTGCCCCGTCGGGCGAGGTGATGCAGGTGGCGGCCTCGAAGGCGAGGTCTGGGTGCTCGGAGAAGGCGCTGACCCCGATGTTGAAGCCGCCGAGCGGCGGGTGGCTGGGCATTCCCGGGACCACCTCCGGATAGCGGGCGATCCCGGTGTTCTTCTGGATGTCGGGCGCGTTCTCGCCGGCGCTGCCGTAGGCGAAGGTGTAATTGATCATGAACGCCGAGGCCCCCGCCTCGTAGCCGAGCCGGGCGGAGTCCTCGTCGGAGGTGCTGATGTCGGGTGCTGCCGCCGAGGAATGGGCGAGCGTGCCGATGACGCGCAGCGCCTCCTCGGTCGGCTGCTGCGGCAGGTCCACCTCCTCCGGCCCAGAGAGGATCTCGCCGCCGGCGGATTGGAGCAGCGAGTTGAAGAGGACCACGTAGCCCTCATAGCGCTGCGCCTGAACCTGGATCGTCGTGTTCAGCTGCTCGGCCTGGTCGATCATCTGGTCCCAGGTCGTCGGCGGCTGCGGCACCAGGTCCTTGCGGTAGAAGAGCAGCTGGGTGTTCGAGTTGAAGGGGGCGCCGTAGAGCTTGCCCTCGAACGAGGCGGCCTCGACCGCGCTGTCGAAGGCGTCCTTGCTCACCTGGTCGGCGAGGGCGCCGGTGTACGGACGGAGCCAGCCGGCGTTGGCGAATTCCGCGGTCCAGGGGATGTCCATGCCGATCAGGTCGACCGAGGAGTCCTCGGCGCCCAGGCGACGGACGAGCTGCTCGCGCTGGGGATCGGCGTCCGTCGGGAGCAGCTCGAGGTCGATCTTGTAGCGGCCGCCCGACTGCGCGGTGCACTGCGTTGGCGATCTCCTGGATCGAGCCGCCGGGCTGGATGGCGACGAACCAGTTGAGCGACGGCGGTCCGCCGCTCGAGCCTCCACCGCATCCGGCGAGGACGATGGCCCCACACAGGGCGACTACGAACGAGACACCGAGGCGTCCAAGCCCCAACCCTCTCTTCATCTCACCTCCACTGCTGCACTTTCGTGCTGCTGTGGCGCTTATCCCCCGGAGGTGAGGTTCGTCAAACCAACTAAATGCGCCGACCTAAGATGCGAGGCCCGGAACTAAGGAGCCCTCGATGAGTGAGCCAATTCACGATCCGGTCAGTCGCGTCCGGATGAGCTTCGAACCGGAGGGCGAGAACCTGATCGTCACCCTCTGGATGGAGCCGGGCGGCGGCCTCCCGGCTCATTACCACCCCAAGCAGGAGGAGCGATGGTCCGTAGTGGAGGGGACGGTTCGCTTCCGGCTGGGCGATGACGAGAACGTGATCGGCCCGGAGGACGGCGAGATCCCGGTCAAGCCCGGGACCGTGCACGGCCTCGCCAGCGCGAGCGATCAGGAGGCAAAGCTCCGCTGCCTGGTGATTCCGGCGCTTCACCTGCAGAGCTTCCTCGAGGAGAGCGCGGTGGCCGCTGACGAAGGCCTATTCACCCCCAGAGGACTCCCGAAAGGGCTGCGAGGCGCGCGCTGGGCGGCGCAATTTCTGAAGCGTTATCGGGAGGAGACCGTGATGGTCTCGCCCCCCCAATTCATGCAGCGCGCGCTCTTTGCCCTGCTGGCTCGGGGTACCCAGCCCGTCTAGGCCAGGTTCGCCTTGCGCGGGTAGACGACCTCGGGGTCGGTGAGCACGTTGACGAGCGCGGGCTTGCCCGAGGCGAAGGCGCGGTCGAGGGCCGGGCGGAGCTCGTCGGGCGAGCGGACCAGCTCGCCGTGGCCGCCGAGTGCGGAGACGACCTCGTCGTAGCGGGTCTCCGGGCGGAGCTCGGCGGCGATCGAGTAGCCGTAGAGGAACTTCATCGGGTGGTGCTCCAGCGCCCAGATGCCGTTGTTGCCCATCACCGCGACGATCGGCAGGTTGTGGCGGACCATCGTGTCGAACTCCATCCCGGAGAAGCCGAAGGCGCCGTCGCCGAGCAGCAGGCAGACCTGGCGCTCGGGATGGGCGAGCTTCGCGCCGATCGCCTGGCCGGGGCCGGCGCCGAGGCAGCCGTAGGGGCCGGGGTCCATCCAGGTGCCGGGCTCCCAGGTCTCCCAGACCCGCCCGGCGAAGCTGACGAAGTCGCCGCCGTCGCCGACCACGATCGCGTCGCGGTCGAGGAAGTCACCGAGCTCCTTGTAGACGCGCATCGGGTGGAGCGGGGAGCGGTCGTCGTCGAGCATCTCGCGCTCCTCGGCGCGCTTCTCGTCCTCGATCTTCCGCAGCCGGTTGACCCAGGCGGAGGTCCGATGGGGATCGGCCGGGACCGACTCGCGGATCGCGCTCAGCGCGGCACCGATGTCGCCGGAGAGGGCGAGATCGGGCTGGCGCGTCTTCTCGAGCCGCGTGGGTGTGAAGTCGAGCTGGATCAGCTTCGACTCCTCGCCGAAGGAGGCGCCGAAGCCGAGTCGGAAGTCGAGCGGGACGCCGATCACCAGGGCGACGTCGCAGCCCTGGAGGGCCGAGCCGCGGGCGCGGGCGAAGTAGAGCTCGTGGTCGGGCGGCAGGCAGCCGCGGCCGAGGCCATTGAGGAAGACCGGAATGCCGAGCGCCTCGGCGAGCTCGCGAAGCTCGTTCTCGGCCTGCCCCCAGTAGAGGTTGGTGCCGGCCATGATCGCCGGGCGCCCGGCCTCGGCGAGCAGCTTCGCCGCCTCCTCGACGCCGTCCGGGATTCGCTCGGGCACCGGCGCCGGGTCGGGGACCTCGGCCTCGGCCTCCGAGAAGACCACGTCGAGCGGGTAGTCGATGAAGGTCGGGCCGAGCGGCGGCTCGGCGGCGGTGTCGATCGCCTCGGCGGTGGTGCGCGGCGATCTTCCCCGGCTCCTTGACGGTGATCGCCGACTTGACCAGCGGCGTGACGAAGGGCAGGTGGTCGATCTCCTGGAGGGAGCCACTCCCCCACCGCATCTCGGGCGCGCGGCCGCCGAGCGCGACCAGCGGCACGCCGTCGGCCTGCGCGGAGGCGATCGCGCTCATCCCGTTGGTCACGCCGCAGCCGGCGGTGAGCGCGCAGATGCCGGGCTCGCGGGTCGCCTTCGCCCAGCCGATCGCGGCGAAGGCGGCCGACTGCTCGTGGCGGAAGTCGACGACGTCGATGCCCTCCTCCTTGCAACCGGCGTAGATGGAGAAGAGGTGGCCGCCGGAGAGGGTGAAGAGCTTGGAGGCGCCGCGGCTCTTCATCGCCCGGGCGACCCAGCGGCCGCCGTGGACGGCTCCTGACTCGGCGCCCTTCGGGCTCTCCTGGGCCTGCTCCGTCCCCATCGAGGCGAGAGTACCCGCTAGATCTCGTCCAGGGCGCGGCGTGCCGCGTGGGCGTCGAGCTCGGCGTCGTGGACCGACTTCTCGGCCTCCTCGACCTTCTCGCGGGCACCCTCCAGCTTCGCCTGCTCGCGGTCCAGCTTCTTCTCGGCGGCGGCCAGCTTGCGCTCGGCTTCCTTGCGCCGCTTCGCCTGTTCCTGCCGGGCGCGACGGTCGGCCGCCTCGCGATCGCCCTTCTTGCGGCCGCGGGCCGGCGCCCTGGGGGTCGCCGCGCCGACCAATCCGATCCCGGAGGCCCTTTGCTCGCGTGTCAGCCGCCCCTTCTCGATCGCCTCGGCCACCGCCGGGTCGCTGGTCGCCGCCTGGAGCGTTTCGCCGACGCGGTCGAGGATCTGGGAGCCGACGCCGTGTTCCCGACCGATCGCCTCGGCCGTCCCCACCAGGGAGTCGATCGCCTCTCGCTCGCTTGCCCCGGCCTGACGAAGCTTGTCTCGATCGGCTGAGCCAGAGAGCATCTCCTCCTGCGCGGCCCGCAGTTCCTCCCCCACCTTCAGAAGCTTGCGGACATCCTTGGGCTTCCGCACCGACAGCTGGTTGACGAGCCAGGCCGCGCGACTGGGCTTCTGGAGTCCCTTCACCCAGTCGGCCGCCTCCCCGTCACCGTCAGAGCGCAGCGACTTCGCCAGCTCGTTGCGGGCGGCCGTGAACTCCTCGAGCGGCCCGTGAAAGAGCTCGTCCAGCTTCTCCTCCGGCACATCCTTGGGCCGAGTTGTGACCGTGCCTTCCACTCGAACACTGGGATTTACCGAATTGCGGGGTTACAGGTCGTCCCACAACCAGCCGATACGCGTAAGGCGGCCGGGGCCATGGGGGAACTAGGGGGTTCAGTGGGCCGCCGCCTCCCGGATGGGCGGCGGCCCACTGACTCCTCACCAACCACTCCGGCCTACGAGGCCGCGTAGCTCTCGCTGCCGAGGATGTGGAGCGAGACGTATTCCTCGTCCCCAACCACCCAGCTGTCGTGGCCGGGCGGCACGTAGAAGAAGTCACCCGCCCTCATCACGATCTCGCGGCCGTCGTCCATCTTCGCGACGGCCTCACCGCGGAGGACAAGCCCCACGTGCTCGACCTGGCACGAGGTTTCGCCAGTGGCCGGACCGACGTGCTCCGACCATTTCCAGCCGGGCTCATAGGTGGCGCGGCCAAGCGTTGCGGGCCCCACCTCGTAGATCTCGAACCTGCCCTTCTCGAAGGTCCGGACCTCGGTCGGGTCGTCGAAGTTGATGAGTTCCGGTTCCATCCCGCCGAAGCCCAACGCCTAAGACCCCGGCAGCGTGTGCGTCTTGCCGAGGCCGCCGTCCTGGCGAGATCCCGCCCGCCCGACGCCGGGCCCGGGCCGTGAGCGACGGCCGAGACCGTCGCCGGGGACCGGTGCGCGACCGAGGCCGCCGACGGTCGGGTCCCCGAGCGGGTCCGTGACGTCCGAGCCCGGGCCGGTCGCGAGCGCAACCGGAATCATCGGCGCGTAGAGCTCGACCCGGCGGTCGTAGCCGCGGATCTCGCGCTCGCCGCGCGGCTCGACCTCGATCGTCTCGGAGAGCTGCGCGCGCGTCTCCCCGGTGATCAGCACAGGGTCGCCGGTCTCGCGGGTGGCGGACTCGACTCGGGCGGCGAGGTTGACGGCGTCGCCGATCACGCTGAAGGAGAGCCGGCCGGCGCCGCCGATCGAGCCGGCCACGACCTTGCCGGTGTTCACCCCGACCCCGACCTCGAAGCCGCCCGGGCGGCGGCTGTTGATCGTCCGCGCCAGCTCCACGGCGCACTGCACCGCGCGGTCGGCGTGCTGGTGGATCCGCTCGGGCGCGCCGAAGACGGCCAGCACGCGCGTCGCCGATGAACTGGTCGATGTGGCCGCGGTGGCGGGCGACGATCGGCACGATGCACTCGAAGAGCTCGTTGAGCCGCGCGACCACCTCCGGCGCGTCGGCGTCCGCCGCGGCAGCCGTGAAGTCGCGCACGTCGACGAAGACCAGCGAGACCTCGAGCTCCTCTCCCCGGGCTGGAAGTCCTCGGAGATCAGGTGCTGGGCGACCTCCTCGTCGAGGTAGGTGCCGAAGGCCTCGCGCAGGCGCTCGCGCTCGGCGAGGCCGTCGACCATCTGGTTGAAGGCCGAGGAGAGCTCGCCGAACTCATCCGAGGTGGTGACCGGGACGTGCTCGTCGAAGCGGCCCTGGCGGATCCGCTCGGTGGCGGCCTCGAGGTCCTCGATCGGCCGCAGGATCGAGCGCGTCAGCAGCACGGTGAGCTCGAAGCTGATCGTGAAGGAGACGAGAGAGGGCGAGCAGCACCGCGCGGTCGAGCGCGTCGGTGCCCGCCGCCGTCGGAGGTGAGCGCGGCGACGACCATGCCGTGATCACGTTGATCAGCGGCAGCGAGCCGAGCAGCTTCACCCGCAGCGGCACCGCCGGCCGGTCGATCCGCACGGGCCGGTCGAGCGCCGCGTTGATGTCGAAGAGGATCGGCCGCATCGCCAGCTCGAGCGCGAGGTAGTGCAGCGTCCCGGCGTAGCGCGGCGGTGAGCAGCGCCGCCAGCATGATCGGGAAGAAGGCGAGCCAGCTCAGTTGCAGGATGGAGACCGAGGCGATGACCGTGATCAGGGTGACCACGACCGGGACGTAGAAGTCCCGGCGGACCAGCTCGACCGGCAGGTTCACCGCCAGGTGCCAGGCCTCGGCCGTCTTCTCGGAGGTGCGGTCCCCCGCGATCCAGGCGGTCAGCGGGCGCAGCCGCCTGAGGACTCTGACCAGGACGAAGCCGACCCCGATCGCGGTCAGACCGAGCGTGACCGCGAGGATCTTCAGGAAGTCCTGACTCGAGACGGAGTAGTAGAAGCTGAACAGCGCGACCGCGCCCGTCGCGACCAGGAAGGCGGTCTGCAGCTCCACCGTGACGAAGACGGTCGGGTAGCGGGGCCCGAGCTTGCGGTAGAGCCAGGTGAGGGGATGGGGATGGGACATGGTCAGCCGCTCATTGTCCCGAACAGACCAAACGGACCCTCAGAGCGGGTCCCGGCGCCGCCTAGAGCGCGCGAATTGCCTCCGAAATGGGCGTGCCGTCGTTGAGCAGGTCGAACGCCTTGCCGATCGTGTTGTCGGCGACCAGACACTCGGCGATCACCGCGGCGACGTCGTCTCGGGTGACGGTGCCGTACTCGACTCTCTCGGCAATCTGCACCTTGCCGGTCCCGCGGCTCGTCGGTGAGCCCTCCAGGCCGAATGATCGTGTAGTCGAGGCCGGCTTCCATGACGAACTTGTCGGCCTCGGCTTTGGCCTCCTGGTAGGGGCGTATCTGATCGGACCAGGTCTCCGGCCGGTTCGAGCCGATGGAGCTGACCATCACGTAGCGGCGAATGCCCTTCGCGATGGCAGCCCTCCGCGAGCTTCACGGCGCCGCCGTAGTCCACTGTCCGCTTGCGGGCCGGCCCGCTCCCCGGCCCGGCGCCGGCGGCGAAGACGACGGCGTCGGCGCCCGCCAGCGCGTCGGAGATGTCGTCGACGTTCTCGATGTCGAGGACGATCGGCTCCGCCCCGATCTCCTCGAGGTCGGCTGCCTGCTCGGTCTTGCGGATGATCCCCCGCGGGCTGTCACCGCGTTCAGCGAGGAGCTTCACGAGCCGTAGCCCTATCTTGCCGTGGCCACCGACGATGACGACGTTCACCCACCCGACGATACTTCAGCCATGGCAACAGCAGAGTTGACGGTTATCGGCCTCGGCCGATCGGACCCGAGCGCCGGCGAGTACATCGCCGAGATCCAGCGCCGGCTCGCCGCTCAGGACCGGGTCCGCTACGAGCTGCACGCGATGGGGACCGATCTGGAGGGATCGACGGAGGACATCCTCGCCGTCGTCGCCGAGCTCCACCGTGTCCCCTTCGAGATGGGACTCCCCCGCGTCTACACCTTGCTGAAGCTGGACGAGCGCCGCGACAAGGAGCAGTCGCTCGCCGACAAAGTCCGCTCGGTGGAGGCCCGACTCGAGGACCAGTCTCGATGGAGAACCTCTTGAAGTAGTGCCGGGGGTGGGATTCGAACCCACATGCCCTGAAGGGCCACGGATTTTAAGTCCGCTGCCTAGACCAGTTTGGCCACCCCGGCAGGGCGAACTTCGCGCCGAGGTCCTGCTTCGCCCGACCGGCTAGATCGCGAGCGAGTGGTCCTCGAGCGCCTTTGCTAAGAGTTCGCGCAGCTCGTCGCGCTCGTTCTGGCTCAGGCTGCCGAGCACGTCGTCCTCGACGGTCTCGAGCTGGCGCTCGGCATTCTCGAGGGCCTTCTGGCCCTTCGCGGTGATCGCGACGATGTGGCGGCGGCGGTCCTCCGGATCGCGGACCCGCTCGATCAGGCCGTCCTCCTCGAGGCCGTTGAGCAGGATCACGCAGTTGTTCGCGTCCATCATCAGCGTCTTGGCGAGCTTCTGCTGCGTGGCCTTGGTGCTCTCGCGCAGATAGCTGAGCGCCACGAGCTCCTTCAGCTTCACGCCGAGAACCTCGGGGGTGGCGCTGCGGTAGGTGACGCGGGAGAGGCGCGTCAGCAGGTTCATCGTTCCCGCGACGGATGGGGCTTGGGTGGTCATCTCTCTCCCAATCGTAGCCTCATTCTGCCAGATCATCCTTGATTCAATGATTATCAATGCTATAGTGACGATCCTCGTGGAAGCTACTAACCAGAGAATAGCGCCCCGCAGCGACCGCACCAGGTGGATCGCGCTCTTCGTCGTCTGTCTCGGGCAGCTGATGATCATCCTCGACACGACGATCGTCAACGTCGCCCTCCCCGCCATCCAGACCGACCTCCACTTCAGCCAGTCGAGCCTCACCTGGGTGATCGACGGCTACCTGATCACCTTCGGCAGCCTGCTGCTGCTCGCCGGGCGGCTCGGCGACCTCTTCGGCCGCAAGCGGATATTCCTCGCCGGCGTCGCGGCCTTCGTCGTGGCTTCGGTGCTGTGCGGCCTCGCCACCAGCGGCGGCGCCCTGGTAGTCGCCCGCTTCCTGCAGGGCGCCGCCGCCGCCCTCGCCTCGGCGGTGATCATCGCGATCATCGCCGTCGAGTTCCGCGAGCCCGCTGAGCGCGCCAAGGCGATGAGCCTCTACACGTTCGTGATCGCGGGCGGCGCCTCGCTCGGCCTGCTGCTCGGCGGTGTGCTGACCGAGGCGATCAACTGGCACTGGATCTTCTTCATCAACCTGCCGATCGGCGCGGTCGCGTTCTTCCTCGGCCGCAGGCTGATCGCGGAGAATGAGGGGCTCGGCGGACCGCGGCCGGATCGACTGGCTCGGCTCGGTCCTGGTCACGGCCGCCTCGATCGTCGCGATCTACGCCCTGATCAAGATCCCGGAGTGGGGCTGGACCGGCGGCCGGACACTCGGTCTGGTCGGCGTCGCCGCCCTGCTGCTCGCCGCGCTTCGTCGCCCTCGAGTCCCGCATCGCGAATCCGATCATGCCGCTGCGCGTGCTCGGCCTGCGCAGCCTGATCGACGGCCAACCTGGTCCGCGGCTTCCTGGTCACCGGCGCCTACTCGACCTTCTTCCTCGGCTCGCTCTACTTCGAGCACGTCCGCGGCATGAGCCCGATCGAGATCGGGCTCGCCTTCATGGCGATGAGCGTCGCACTGCGCAGCGATGTCGGCCGGGCTGGCGGCGCGACTGGTGGCACGCTTCGGCCCCAAGCCCACCCTGGTCGCCGGGATCGCGGGGCCGGTGCTCGGACTGCTGCTCTTCTCGCAGATCGGCGAGTCCACCCCCTACTTCCCCCTTGTCTTGGTCTCCCTCGCCCTGCTCGGCCTCGGCTTCGGGGCGGCGAACCCGCCGCTGATGATGATGGCGCTCGAGGACGTGCCAGCGCAGGACGCCGGACTCGCCTCCGGGACCATCCAGGTCTCGATCCAGCTCTCGGCCGCGATCGGGCTGGCCGCGCTCGGCACGATCGCGACCGACCGGACGAACGCGCTGGCTTCTCAGGGCCAGAGCACGGTTGATGCTCTCAGCGGCGGCTATCACCTCGCCTTCCTGATCGCCGCGGGCGCCGCCGCGGTCGGCATCGCCATCGCGATCTTCGGCCTCCGCTCGCCGCGGCCTGCTGAGGTCGAGGCGGAGATCGAGGAGGGAGCTCCGGTCGGCATCGAGGCCGAGGCCGAGCTCCGGCAGGCCGCTTAGGCGAGCCTTAAGCGCGGTCCCCGAGAATCGCGGTCGAGAGAGGAGTAAATCCCCGCAAATAGCGTGGGAATCGGCCGATTGAGCGCCAGATTTCCCCGGGATTAAGTAGCCGCGAGGCGCAACCGAACCGCTGCTACGGTGTTCCGTCTAGGCAGGGAGAGCAGCTTCCCCCCTCGCCACCCGCCCTTTTGGAAGCCTCAACGCTCACACACGCCCAGCGACGCGGGCTGTTCGCCCGGCGCTCGCCGCTCCTCCGCTTCCAGGAGGACGAGAAGCTCGTCGCCCTGACCCGCAGGGGCCACGAACACGCCTTCGACACCCTCGTCGAGCGCTACCAGGCCCGCCTCCTCGGCTTCTGCCGCCAGATGCTCCGCTCCACCGAGGATGCGGAGGACGTCCTCCAGGAGGTCTTCGTGGCCGCGTACAAGGCGATGGTCGCCGACGAGCGCCCGATCGCCGTCCGTCCCTGGCTCTACCGGATCGCCCGCAACCGCTGCCTCAACCACCTTCGTAAGCCGACCGCGGACGGCCAGGACACGATGGATACCCACCCCCACATGAACGGGGTGACCACCCACGAGCGCGTCCAGAACCGGGAGGAGTTCCGCAGTCTGCTCGCCGACGTCGGCGAGCTCCCCGAGACCCAGCGCTCGGCGCTGCTGCTCCGCGAGATCGACGCGATGAGCTACGAGGAGATCGCCAAGGCGATGGACACCACCGTCCCGGGCGTGAAGAGCCTCCTCGTCCGGGCGCGGATCGCGCTCGCCGAGTCGAGCCAGTCGCGCCAGCTCACCTGCGACGAGGTCCGCATCGAACTCGCCGAGGCCGCCGAGGGGCTCGCCAAGGTCGGCGGGCCGGCCCGCCGCCACATCAAGAGCTGTGACGCCTGTCGCGCCTTCCGCACCCAGCTTCGCTCCGACACCAAGGCGCTCGCCGCGATCTTCCCGGCGGGCCCGCTGCTCATCCTCAAGGGCGCCCTGCTCGCCAAGGTCAGCGGCCTGTT
Source organism: uncultured Solirubrobacterales bacterium (assembly GCA_963848955.1). Taxonomy (GTDB): domain Bacteria; phylum Actinomycetota; class Thermoleophilia; order Solirubrobacterales; family 70-9; genus DASUPK01. The sequence goes on from CAWKFQ010000004.1 coordinate 55,583, forward strand.
CGGCGGTGGCGGTGGCGGCGCCGCGGCCGGTGCGGGCGGCGGCGGCGCAGCGGGCGCGGGCGCGGGAGCCGCCGGCCGGCGCTGGAGCTGCGGGAGCCGGTGCGGCCGGAGCTGGCGCAGCCGGCGCGGGTGCAGCCGGAGCGGCCGGCGCAGGTGCCGCAGCTGCGGGCGGTACGGCCGTCACGGGCGCCGCTGTCGGCGGCGCTGCAGCAGCCGGCGGAGCCGCCGCGGGTGGCGCCGGGGCCGCAGCAGCGACCGGTGCGGCCGCCGCGATCGGCACCAAGGCCGCCGCAGGCATCGCGACCGCCGCGATCCTCGCCGGAGGTGCCGCCGAGATCAAGCACGTCACCACCGAGCCCTCCCAGAGGCCACAGGCCAAGGAGCGCACCGCCGTCCAGAAGCCGCCGGCCGTCACCCCGGTGACCGCTCAGCCGGTCCCGGTCACGCCTCCCCCGACCGAGGCCGCCGCGGGTGCTCCCTCCGCCACGACTCCGCCGCAGCCGACCGAGACCGTGACCGTTCCGCCGCAGCCCTCAGAGGCCGCGACGACCGGCGGCACCGCGGCGAGCGTCCTGCCACTCGGCAACAAGCGCAAGCGCCACGAGGGCAACAGCATCGCCAACACGGATTCGAAGGGCTCCAGCACCACCCCGCAGACGGCCCCGGTCGTCACGGGCGTCGAGCCCTCGAGCACCTGCGACGCGAACGGCGACGGGGTCGCCGATCCTGGCGCGCCGACCACCTGCACGACCGGTTCGACCGGCGCGACGACCGGCGTCGATCAGACCACCACCACCCCGCCGGCGGCGGTCTACTCGGTGCCGCTGAAGAAGCAGCAGCCCAAGTCGACGAGCAAGCAGAAGTCGACCGGCAAGTCGTCGACGAAGTCGACGCCGAAGAAGCGCGCCAAGCGCCCCTAGCGCCGCATACCTAGACGAGCCCGATGACCTTCAGGCGCCGGCTGAGCGCTTGAGCGGCAAAAGCGTGGGTCTCCTCGCGACTCGCGCCGAAGAGCTCGGTGTTGTCCTCCTCCTCGGGCCAGGGCGGCTCGATCACTCCGTCCGCGACCGGCAGTGACTGCTCGAGCATCTTCTGGATGACCTCGCGGTAGTGGTCGTCCTCGCGGACGCAATCGGTGAGGAAGCGGACGCCGAAGGCGATATGGCGGTGCTCGTCGCGGGCGACGTTCGGAGAACCCCTCGACGAACGCCGGCAGCGTCCCGACCCGCTCGTTGTACTCGATGATGAAGTGCTGCCCGGTGAGGGCGAGCATTCCCTCGATCACCATGTGGTAGAGCGTGATGGCCTCGACCAGCGCATCACGGTCCTCCGGCTCCCGCGCCAGGCGGTCGACCCGGCTCTTCAGCAGGTCGTCGAAGAGCGTCCGGAAGGAGTCGTTGATGTGCTGATCGAGCGCCTCGAGCCGCTGCGGCAGCTCATCGGCGCCCTCGAGCACGCCGACCTCGCTGAAGAAGCGGTCGAAGAAGCGGACGTGGCGGGCCTCGTCGGCGATCTGGGTGCAGAGGAAGATCCGCTGGGCCTCGGTCGGGCAGGCGCGCATGATCGGGCCGAGCTCGTCGGCCACCTTCTGCTCGCCGATGAAGAAGCTGGAGAGCCCGTACATGCGCTGGAAGCGCTCATCGGGCGGAATGCGCTCGTGCCAGTCGACCTTGTCCTGGGAGAAGTCGAGGTCCTGGGTCTTCCACTGCTGCTTCTCCCAGAGGTTGTAGAGCTGCGTGTAGTCGAGGAGCTTGACGTCGCTGCGGTTCCCCTGCTGGAGGGCCGGGTCCGAGGTGGCGCGGAAGTCGTCCCGCTGCGTCCTCGACGGGCCGGACTGCGTCGCGTCCTTCGCCTCAACTGGCTCCACTGGCCTCTCCTCTCATTGACCGCTTCCCTGTCGCGCGCAGCCTAGCGAAGATCCTGGCTGGCCAGCCAGTTTTCAGTCGATCAGGGCTCCCGCGCTCAGACGGTCAGGGACTCGCCCGGCGCCAGCACCGCCACCTTCGACTTGGTCTGCGACTCGACGTCGGACTTGAACGCCTCGGCATCGGTCTCGATCGTCGGGAAGGTGTTGTAGTGGATCGGGATCACCGTCTCGGCGCCGATGAAGTCCGCGGCGACCACCGCGTCGTGGCGATCCATCGTGTAGTGGCCGCCGATCGGGATGAAGGCGACGTCCACCGGCGTGCGCTCGGCGATCAGCCGCAGGTCGCTGAAGAGCGCCGTGTCGCCCAGGTGGTAGAGCGTCTTGCCGCCGAGGTTGATGACCGCGCCCGCAGCGGCGCCGATCACGATCCCGCTGTCTGGGCTGAAGGGCCGGTCGCCCACCGGGACGGTGCTGGTGTGGAAGGCCTGCACGAGCTTCACCCAGCCCCAGTCGAACTCGACAGTCCCGCCAAGGTTGGGGTCGGTGAAGTTCTCGATGCCCTGCTCATCGAGCACGTTGGCGAGCTCGGAGATCGTCACGAAGGAGGCCCGGGTCCGCTTGCCGACCGCGACCGCGTCGGCGAAGTGATCCTGGTGGGCGTGCGTGATGACGACATGGGTCGGATCCACGTCGTCCGCGGAGACCTTGGCGGCCGGATTGTTCGGCGCCAGGAAGGGATCGATCAGTACGCGGGTGTTGCCGTCCACCAGCTCGACGGTCGAGTGGCCGATGTAGTTGATCTCCATCTGGGTCAGTCCTCCTTCGTGGGTTCGGATTCCTGCTGTTCGAGCTGCTCGGCCAATGCCCAGCCGACAGCCACCCCAACCATCATTCCCATGCGCGCCTCCTCGGCGAGCAGGGTGCGGACGGCGAGCAGGCGCGCCTCCTCGTCCGGGGTGGTCGCCGCCTTCAGCACCTCGGATTCATGCGACTCCCCGAACCAGCCGCCGGCGCCGAGCGCCTCCGCGAGGATCCTCTGCAGCCTGGGCGCCGCCCGGGCGACCTGCCGCTCGGCCTCGCCGAAGGCCCCCGGGTCGGAGAGCGCCTCGATCGCAGCGTCGATCTGCTCGTCGCTGTAGCTGCGGTCGGTCACGACTTCCTCTTCTCCCACATCTCGAGGCCGCCCACGTCGCGATAGCCGAGCGTCTCGTAGACGGGAAAGCCGAGCTTGGTCGCGATCAGGGTCGAGGCTGACTTGCCGCGCTCCAGCTGCCGCTCCAGTGCGTAGGCGAGGAGCCGCCCGCTGATGCCGCGGCCGCGCGCCTCGGGCAGGGTCGCGACAAAGGTGATCTCCGCGTCCTCACCGGGAGCCCAGACGAGGGTCGAGCAGACGGTCTCGCCGTCGAGGCTCGCCAGGTAGGTCTCGGTGCCCGGCATCGGCGCGATCGGCGGGAAGTCCCCGGGCGGATAGCCGTAGGCCGTCTCGTTGATCTGGCGGAGCAGCTCCATGTCGGTCTCCTCGCGGATCTCGAGCTCGGGATCCGCATCGGGCATCTGCAGCTCCGAGAGCTCCAAGCCCATCGCTCGCGGCGTGGCGTCGAGCTTGTGCCCGGCCGCCTCCAGGCCCTCGCGAGCTCGCTCGTCGTCGGCGGGCACCCACACCGTCCAGGCGTTGACACCGGCCTCGTCGTAGGCCTCGGCGAGCCGCGGGAGGGTCTCGAGCAGGCCGTCCGTGTCCCGGTAGAAGACCGAGTTGAAGAACGAGCGGTTGGGCGAGGCGGGGACCAGCGCCGCCTGGAGATCGCCGTCGGTCCAGACGCCGCCCCCGCACGCCTCCGCCATCAGCTTCCAGAGCGGCGGCTGGTTGGAGAGCACCAGGTCGAACCAGCCACGGTCGTCCGTGGGGAGGCCGCTCACCGCTTACGGACCATGGTGATGCCGTCGGCGAAGCCGAGCAGCGCCACGTCCACCCGATCGTCGGTTGCCAGCCGGTCGTTGAGCTCGGCCGTCACCCGAGCGGACTCGGAGTCGCCTGGGTCGAGCACGCTTCCCCCGCGCAGGGTGTTGTCGAGCAGGATCACGCCGTTCGGGCGCATCCGCGGCAGGGTCTCCTCGAAGTAGTCGATGTACTCGGTCTTGTCCGCGTCGATGAAGGCGAAGTCGAACTGTTCGGTGCGCTCCATCGCCCGCAGCGACTCGAGCGCGGGGCCGACGCGGACCTCGACTCTGTCCTCGAGGCCGGCCATGCGCAGGTGCTCGCGAGCGCGCTCGGCGTACCCCTCGTCGAGCTCGCAGCAGATCAGGCGGCCGTCCTCGGGCAGGCCGCGTGCGATCGCGAGGGCGCCGTAGCCGAGGAAGGTGCCGACCTCGAGCGCGTCGTGGGCGCCGATCGCCGTGACCAGGATCGTCATGAACGCCGCCTGGTCGCCGGCGATCTGCATCGAGGCCAGGTCGCCCATCTCCTCGCCGGCCTGCTCGACGTCGGGGATCACCCCATCGCGGAACGAGCTGTGCTCGACCGCGTAGCGGTGCAGCTCAGGGGTGATCGAGATGAACTTGTCGAAGGCCAATCTGCTCGTGGTCAGTCGGGTCTGCGCTCGCGGCGCGCCAAGACCGTGCCCAGGCCGCAGCCTGCGCCCACCAGGGCACCGCCGAAGCCGGCGAAGACGTTTGCGTAATCGTCGACGAGCGGCAGCAGGATGAGGACCGCCGCGGCAACCGCGGCGCCGATCAGCTCCACGTCCTCGTCGGGATGGGCCCGGACCTCCGCCGCCGCGCATCACCGCCCAGGCGCAGAGCAGGCCGAGGGCGATGCCGTTGCCACCGGCGGCGAGCAGGACGTCGTTGCTGCTGGCGAAGGCGGTCTCGATGCCGTCGGCCGCAAGCATGCCGAGGCCCCCGCAGGCGAGGATCAGCACGACGGTGGGAATCGTCCCGAGCCGCTCCTCGACCGAGTAGCCGAAGATCGCGATTCCGACCGAGGCGACGAAGAGGTAGCCGATGTCGGGATAGATGAAGGGAGCCGCCAGGTAGCGCCACCACTCGCCCTCGACGGGACCGACGATCGCGCCGAGATCGAAGGCGTTGATCGCGGGGCTGGCGACGCGCACGAGGAGGAGGACGGCGGGGATCAGGATCGCCGCGATCACGGCGTAGGGGCGGTCGGCCAGCAGCCCCGCTCGGTCGGCGCGCTGGGCCCGCGCGAGGCGGCGGCGAGTGCGGCGGGACTGCCGAGGGGTGAGCTCGTCGCCGCGGAGCTCGAGCTTCGGTGCGCGCTTGCGCAGCCGGGTGCCGCAGTACGGGCACTCGGTCACATAAGGGCTGACCTCCTCGCCACAGGTCCTGCAGACGACGCTTAGCTCAGGCGAGCTCACCCGCGAGGATAGTGCGAGGGCGCGCCCGGTTTCTAGGCGCGACCCGTTTCCTGTTGGTGCTCGGCCCATCGGTTGAGCTCATAGAGAATCCGGGCGAGCTCGCGGCCCCGGCCGCTGAGCCGGTAGCGCCGCCCGCCGTCGCGCTCCAGGACATCTGAATCGACCAGCTCGCGCAGGCGCGCGGAGAGAACGGATGGGCTGATCCCGGTCCGCTCCCGGAGCTCCGAGAAGGAGAGGGTGCTCCGGCGAAGCTCCCAGACCAGCCTCAGGGCCCAGCGCCGCCCGAGCAGGTCGAGAACGCTCTCTACCGCCCGCTCACGCGGCCATGAGTACGGATTCCGTATTTCATGGCGGAAAAAGTGGGTAAATCACTACTGAAACCGTATCGGACCGTCCGGAGGCGGTTCGAGTGCGGCCTTTCTGAGGCATCCCGGTGCCTGTGTCTCAGCGAAAAATCAGCTGTCCGGGTCGGTGGCCGCCACGATCTCGGTCATCAGGCCGCCGATCTCCCCGTGGTCCTGCAGCCAGTTGAGCTGGCGCCGCGCCCCGGTGCCTTCCTCGACCAGGTCGTTGAGGTGGAGGAGCTCGTCCTCGCAGCCGAGCTCCCGCGCGCTCTCCCGGAGGTCCTCGATCACCCCGAGGGTCATCTCCTCCGCCGGGACCTCGAGGCCCTGATCGAAGTCGATCAGCTTGCCCTCGATGCCGACCACCGCGGCGCGCACCTTGTTGTCGTCGATCAGCTCGCGGGGGTACTCGATGCTCGGCACGGCGTCCTCGTACTCCAGGGCGAGGCGCCGAGCCAGCGCCTGGGCGAACGCGGCGAAGCCGATCGTGTGCTCGACCCTCGTCTGCTGGTCGAAGACGCGCAGCTCGACGGTGCCGAGGTTGGGATGCGGCCGCACGTCCCACCACAGGAAGGTGTAGTCGTCGATTGCGCCTCCCCGCATCATCTGCTCGACGCGATGGGAGTAGATCTGCCAGGTGCCGTAGTAGGGCGGAATCCCCACCCGCGGGAAGGCGCGGAAGACCGGGGTGCGCGAGGACATCATCCCCGTGGTCTTGCCCTGCCAGAAGGGGGAGTTGCTGGACATGCCGAGGAGCAGGGGCAGGTAGCCGCGCATGCCGTCGGCGACGTAGATCGCCTTCTCGGGGTCATCGATGCCGACGTGGACATGGGTGCCGAAGACCAGTTCCTGCTCGGCGATCCAGCGGAGCTCCGCCTGAGCTCCCGGTAGCGGGGGTGGTCGACGATCAGCTGGTCCTCGTAGTGCGCCGACGGGTGGGTGCCGGCCGCGCCGATCGCGAGCCCGTTGCGGGCTGCGACCTCGCGCACGCAGCGGCGGAGCTGCCGGAGCTGATCGGCGGCCTCGGTGATGTCCTGGCAGGGCCGAGTGGCGACCTCGAGCACGGACTGCATCAGCTCGGGTTTCACCTCGCCGGGCAGGTCCTCGGGGAGGTCTCCGAGGATCACGTCGATCGCCTGAGCGAGCTCGAGGGTCTCGGCATCGCAGATCATCAGCTCCTCTTCGATGCCGAGCGTGAATGGTGTGCCGCCGAATTTGTGGTCGAGCACGCCGCGGACCATGACAGCCGCCGGGGATGAAGACCTGAGCGCCCTGATCGGGCATACTGAATCCGAGGCCAACCAGGAGGTAATCGAGACCATGGAAGTCAAGTCGATCACCGAGCAGAAGTCGCTGCTCGCAACGCTCTCGCCCGGCAAGCGCGCGCGGCTGCGCCGGCTGCTCTTCGACTACGGCCCCGGCAACGGGACCCTCATGCTGCTGCCGATCGACCAGGGGATCGAGCACGGACCCCGCGACTTCTTCCCCAATCCCGCCTCGAAGGACCCCGAGTACCAGTTCAGCCTGGCCGCCGAGGCCGGCTACTCGGCGCTCGCCTGCCAGATCGGCCTGGCCACCCGCTACTACCCGGACTACGCCGGACAGGTGCCGCTGATCCTGAAGGTCAACGGCAAGACCGATGTCGTTCCCTCGGACGAGTCCTTCTCCTCCACCAACGCGTCCGTCGAGGACGCGGTGCGGCTCGGGGCCGACGCGGTCGGCTACACGCTCTACGTCGGCTCGCCGCGCCAGGACGTCGACCTGCACCAGCTCAAGGGCGTGCGCGAGGACTGCGAGCGCTACGGCATGCCGCTGGTGATCTGGGCCTACCCGCGCGGCAAGTACATCGAGCAGAAGGGCGGCCAGAACTCCTTCTACGCGATCGATTACGCGGCGCGCCTGGCGATGGAGATGGGCGCCGACATCGTCAAGCTCAACTTCCCGAAGCTCGACCCCGAGAAGGACAAGGACCAGCCGGCGCCCTACAACGAGATGGACGTCTCGCCCGAGGAGGCGGTCCGCCAGATCGTCGAGTCCGCGGGCCGCGCCCTGGTGGTCCTCTCCGGCGGCTCGAAGACCGACGACGAGACCGTCCTCTCGCACACCCGCACGATCATGGAGACGGGCGGGTCCGGCGTGATCTTCGGCCGCAACGTCTGGCAGCGCGAGAAGTCGGAGGCGCTCGAGATCATCGGCCAGATCAAGGAGACGCTGCTCAACAACGTGCGGCGCATCCCGTAGCGGGGCGCTTTACTCGCCCCCCAGACGCGAAAAGCGCCCCGCGGATAGTTCCGAGCCGCCGAGCATCATCGAGGGGTGAGCCGACCGCTGCGACGCGGCGCCCTGCGGGCGCCCCTCTTGATTGCCGCTGTTCTGGTCGTGCTCGCCGTCTCACGGGGCTGCGGGAACGACGGCGACTCCTCCGAGCCCAGCGGCCCGGTCAGCGCCCGCGTCACCCACGTCGTCGACGGGGACACGATCGACGTGGCGATGCCGGATGGCGACGAGGAAACCGTCCGCTACATCGGCATCGACACGCCCGAGACCGTCAAGCCCGACACCCCGGTCCAGTGCGGCGGGCCGAAGGCGCATGCGGTGAACGAACGGCTGGTCGGGGGCCGGAGCGTGACCCTCCGCTTCGACGCCGAGCGGCGGGACGTCTACGGTCGCCTGCTCGCCTACGTCTACCTCCCCGCCGCGCGCCCCGGCGGGCACCCTCTGTTCGTCAACGCGGAGCTCGTCAGACTGGGCCTGGCACGGACATTGACGATTCCGCCGAACGACTCATTCGCCTCACTCTTCGCCCGTCTGGCGGCCCGGGCCGGCGCTCTGGGCCGGGGGTTATGGGGAAGCTGCCCCCTATAGTCAACGTGCAAGATCGTTTGCTAGCTTGCCCGGTCGCCCGGGGGGCTTTTGAGATGACTCAGATGCGGATGCGACAGAGCATGGCTCAGATCGAGCTGGCGTTCGAGCAGGAGATGGCGCTCGAAAAGCGCCGGCGCGATCAGCTGCGGAAGCGCGCGGTCAACCGATCGCGGGCCCGTCGCATCACGCGCAACGAGTCACGTGGCCGGGTGCGGTTCAGCGTTCTCCTCGTCTGCCTGACGATCACGGTCGTCACCGTGGTCGTGGCGATGTTCGAGACGCTGGCCTGGCTGATGGGCTAGCGGCCGCCCTACGGACAGCCCGGCGGCCTTCTGGGCTGCCGCGGGATCCATATATCCCTGCATGCGCACCACCCGTCCGTCGCGGACTGTGAAGACAACCGCTGTGTCGATCTCCAACTCGACTCCACTGCCTCTGCCACGCCGGTACTCGTGCAGCAACACGACTATGTCGTCGTCGGCGTCGAGGAACTCCTCCGGCTCGATGCGGCGCTCCTCCCACGCCTCGCCGTCCACTTCGATGTACTCGCGCATGGCGTCAGCGAGACCGCGGTAAACCCGGCCCTCCTCAACGCCACCGACGGTCCCGTGCAACTCGACATCGGGATCGACCAGCTCCGCGACTCGGGCCCAGTCCTCTCGCGTCCCGGCGTCGAGGAAAGCCCTCACGACGTTCACGTTCTCCTCCGACATCGGGTCCAGTATCCCCGACCCGACGGGGGACCCGCCAGCCGTACCGTTACGAGCGGTGCGAGAGCCGCTCCAGGGCGTCCTCGACGACGGCGTTGGTGCCGGCGTCCACCTCCTCCTCGCCCCGCGAGGCCTCGGTCTCGATCCGGTCGTAGACCTCGTTGCGGAAGATCGAGACGTCGCGCGGCGCGGTGATGCCGAGGCGCACCTTCTCGCCTGCCACCGAGAGCACATGGACCTCGACGCCCTCGCCGATCATGATGCTCTGGCCCGTCTTCCTTGTCAGTACCAGCATGGTTCAGACGCCTCCTCAGATCGTCGCCTACCCCCCGGTAGGGACTCTCTCTTAGTTACCTAGAAGTAGGTAGCGTAACCGTTCGAGGGTCGCCCAACAAGGCACAACTGGCAGGTGGGCGCCATCGTCTAGAGTCCGCCGACCGATGGCACGCCAGTCTCTGCGACCACAGCTCAACCAGATCCGCGCCTGGGTCCGCCAGGGGCGGACCGACGCTTGGATCGCACACCAGCTGGGCGTTTCCGCCTCACAGCTGCGTGATTTCAGGCAGCGGCACGAGCTCAGCGCCGAGGGCGAAGAGCCCTCCGCCGACAGCGACCTGCGCGACGAAATCGAGGCGGAGATCGAAGCTGAGCTGGGCGAGCCCGAGCCCGAGGAGGAAGAGGGCGCGACCGACGAGGGCGAGGGCGATTCCGATGACGACGGCGAGGGCGAGAAGCCCAGCGGCCGTCGTCGGCGCCGTCGTCGCGGCCGTCGCGGACGCGGACGCCGCAAGCCCCTCGAGGCGACCTTCGACCAGGGCGAGGAGGAGGGCTACGGCATCTGGCTCGATCCCTCGATCAAGGACGACCCGACCTACACGGAGCACTGGAAGGGCCACAAGGCACTCCGGGTGACGATCGAGCCCGACCGGATCGTCCTCGAGCGCGTCGGGGACGACGCGGACTCGGACGACGCGGACTCGGACGAAGCTGACTCCTAGGGCTCGGCTATCACGCGGCCGCCCGAGTAGTCCCTCGCCCCGCGGAGGTACTCGTTGAAGGCGCCGTCCACGATCGCCTGCGGGTCGAGGTCGACGGCGCTCATCGGCTCTGCCAGCCGGGCGGCCTCCAGGCTCCAATCGGTGCCCCGGCCGTAGAGGTCGGCGAGCTCCTGGGCGGTGAAGGTGGGGCCGATGCGACGGCGCAGCTCGTCGCGGATCGCATCCACAGCGCGCCTCGCGGTCCGTGCGGCCCGCGGGTCCTCTGAGAGCTCCCGGAGCCGCCGGGACCCCTCCTCCCACTGGAAGAGAGCGTTGTCGATCGGGTACGGCACCCCCTAAGGGGTAGCACGGGCTCCGCGCAAGCTGCCCGCTACTCGCCGGTCACACTCGGTAGTAGCGGGGTGCCCCCCGAGGGTGCAGCGCCCGCGGGCGCGGCACAGGCGAGCGGGTCGAGCGGACCGGTGATCCTCCAGACGTCGACGAGGTTCGCGCCCGCGACCCGCTTGACGTTGCCCGAGCGGGAGATCCAGTCGCGCTGGACGGGCACGGTGTCGGCAGCCGGGTCGTCCTGGTGGTAGGTCGGCGTCGTGATCACGTAGTCATAGGCCCCGTCGTTGAGGGCGCCGATCCACTCCGGGCAGCTCGGGATCTCGTTGAATGAGCCGCGCGGCCCATGCTCGCCGATGTATCGAACGTCGTTGCTCGAGCTCCCGCCCCAGAGCCCGTACTGGAAGAGCGCTCCCATCGTCCCGGAGAGCCCGATCTTCAGGTGCTGGGTTCCCCTCGCCCAGTCATAGGCGGCGCCCAGGCCCTGGCCGAGCTCGACGGCGGGCTGCTCGGTCTTCGGGTAGTCGGGCGCGGTCGAGGAATAGCGCTCGTCGAGATAGTGATCCTGGACGAAGCGTCCGCCCACCGCGAGCGCGACCAGCGCGACCGCGCCGATGCCGGCGAGCGGAACGGTGGCCAGGCCGCGGCGGGACAGGAGGACCAGGCCGAGCGGCACGCCGACCAGCGCGAGCGCGATCACGGCCGTTCCGGGGATGCGATCGGTGTCGATCGCTCCGATCGCGCCGGCGCTGACCACCACCAGGAGGGCGAACACCGCCAGCGTCCCAAGCCGCCAGGCGCGCTGGATGCTGCCGAGCCGCCAGACCTCCCGGTCGGTCTTGAACGGCGGGATCGCGATCAGGGTGAGCGCCAGGATCAGGCCCGGGGCGAGATACCGGATGTTGAGCCGGAAGCCGACCGGCATCCCCCGGGCCCGGAGGCCCCGAGCGGGGTGAGCAGATAGGCGATTGCGGAAAGCAGCGCGACCGCGCCGAGCATCCGCTCCATCCGCCCGCCGCGCCAGAGGACGAGCAGCACCCCGATCACGGCGAGCGCCAGGTAGGCGGGCCAGAGCTCGCCCAGCCGCTCGTGGAGCGCCGGGGTGAAGAACTTGCCCCAGACGTCGGTGTCGGTGGCGTAGTGCACGATCGCGTAGGGGTGGCGGCCCTGGAGGGCCTCGGCGTGGTGGATCGGCCCGATGTCCTGCCAGGGGAACGGATTGCCCGAAACGATCAGGTTGCGGACGTACCAGTAGCCGCCCCCGACGACCATCCCGCCGATCCAGGTGGCGGCGGCACGCAGCCGATAGCCGGCGCCGCTGATCCAGATCACCCCCACAGCGAGGGCGAGGACCGGCGGAACAACCGTGAGCTTGGTGCCCAGCGCGAGGCCGGCCGCCAGCCCGGCGACGATCAGCGTCCCGGAGGGCGGCCCGCCGGATTCGTCCGACCTCCCCGGCCAGCGGCTGTTGACGAGCAGCGCGACGGCGGAGAGGAAGAGGGCGATCGCGACCACGTCGTTGTTGGCGTTGCCGGGCTGGCGCGAGACCAGCAGGTTCGCCGCCATCACCGCGGCCACGGCGGCGAGCGAGGTCGCGCCGGATCCGTAGGGGCGGCCGATGCACCAGCCCGCGAACAGCGCCAGGCCGAGCCAGGCCATGTTGAGCAGCGGCGAGAGGAAGTCGTTGCCGTAGAGCAGGATCCCGCCGGCGTGGATCAGCTCCGAGACCTGCGGATAGAACCAGTTCAGGTAGAGCGGGTCGGTGTAGAGCAGCGAGGTGACGGACCCGCTCTGGGCGATGTGAGCGGCGAGCGGCATGTGGTACCAGAGCGAGTCGCCGCCGTAGATGCCGCGATCGAGGGCGAGGAGAGTCGGCCCGGCCCACTGCGCCGCGACGATCAGCGCGATCACCACGGCCACACCGAGCTCGAGGCGGCTGACGGGGGGCGCCTCGCGCTGATCCGATCCCTCGGCCTGGCCCCAGTGCGCGACTCGGCTGCCGGCACGGATCAGCATCGGCTCGAGCCGCACCGCCCCTCCCCCGACGATCAGGCAGGCGCTCACCAGCAGGACCCCGTCGAGAATCCCGAAGAGCCCCAGCACCTCCGAGATCACGACCAGGTAGCCGATCGCGAACACCGCGTCCGCCAGCACAGCCGGTGCTCCCGTCCAAGCCGGGCAGCGCGGCGCGCCGCGTCGTCCTCCCCGCGATCGTCATCGTCACGCACGACCGCAAACAGGCCGACCGTGCCGAGGATGTAATCGCCGGTGCCGCTCACTGCCCCGTAGCCGATCCTCCCGGTTGGACCGGCGAACCGCGCCGGTTCGCCTGGGTGCAGCCGCCCGGCGCGAGCGGGCCGGTGACCCGGAAGACCGAGACGCGGGCCGCGTGCAGGACCTCCTGGAGGGCGGGGTCGTTCCTCACCCAGCCGCGCTCGGGGGAGGGGCTCGCGGTCGCCGGGTTGTTGAGGTCGAGCTCCGGCGTGGTGATCAGGTAGTCGTAGTTCGCCGTCGTTCACGGCCTGGCGGAAGGCAGCGCAGGTCTCGATCGCCTGGAAGTCGGCCTCGGGGAGGTGGCGGCCGACGTACTGGACGTAGTTGTCGACGTCGTCGCCGTAGAAGCCGTACTGGTTGTAGGCGCCGCTCGTCCCGGCCACCCCGATGCGCAGCCCCGAGGTCGGCTTCGCCCAGCGCACCGCCTTGTCGAGCTGGAAGCGGAAGTCCTCGGGTCGGTCGTAGCGGTGCGCGAAGTAGTCGTCCTGGCGCGCCCAGCCGACCCCCGCGATGACGAGGGCGAGGGCCGCACCCGCCATCCCCGCCATCCAGGGGCCGCGCCTGGCGAGCAGCGGCGAGTCCGACGGGCGCCCCGATCAGGACGATCCCGATCAGGGCAGCCCAGGGGATCGAGGCGAACGGCCCGTCCCAGGCGACGTTGGCGTCGGAGTAGTGGGAGGTGAAGAAGAGCGCGATCAGCCCTCCGGCGATCAGCGGCAGCCGGAGGCGCTCCGGGGTGATCCGCGGCTCGAGCGGGAGCAGCGCCAGGCCGAGGGCGAAGCCCGGGATCAGGTAGCGGAGGTTGATGCCGAAGGCGAGCGGATGGCCCTCGGGGCCGGCTGCAGTGAGCGGGGTGAAGACGTATGCGATCGCCGCGACGATCGTCACCACGCCCGCGAGCCGGACCGCCGGCGAGCGCGGTCGCCAGATCGAGAGGATCGCCCCGGCCGACGCCCCTCCAAGGATCAGGAACCAGAGCGGCCCCAGCAGGTTCTCGATCGGATTGAGGAAGTACTGGCGCCAGAGGCCGGTGCTCGGGGTTGGAGAAGATGTAGTGCGCGACGGTGAAGTCCGTCGCGGCCCTCGAGGCCGCGGTTCGGGCCGGGCAGGTCGATCGGCCCGAGGTGGCGGATCCATGGGAGCGGGTTGCCGGCGTGGATCAGGTTGCGGAGGAACCAGAAGCCGGCGACCGCCGCGACCCCTGCGAGGAACACCCAGAAGGCCTTCCAGCGGACCTCGCGCGGGACGAGGAACGGGACGCCGATCGCGAAGGCCAGCGGCGACGCCGGCGATCGTCAGCTTCGACCCGAGCGCAATGCCGATCGCCAGGCCCGCGACGAGGATTGCGCCCAGCGGGAGGGGCCGCCGGAGGGGGCCCGGGGGCGACCTGTCGGCGGAGATGCGGCCGTCCTCGTTTACCCGCGGCCGTCACTCGGAGTTCCCGCGGGACCCCCTTCGACGTCCCCCTCTCTCGGGACGCCCAGACGTTGATCAGGATCGCCGCTGCCGCCAACAGCATCGCCACCGGGACCGTGTCCGTGGCGGGGGTGCCGGCCTCTCGGGGGACCATTGGGCCCGTGTCCATGGCGATCGCCACGGCTGTCAGGGACAGGGGGGCGACGCCGTAGGGGCGGCCGATGCACCACGCCGCCAGCAGTGCGACGCCCAGCCAGCCGAAGTTGACGAACGGCGAGAAGAGGTCCCGGTCGAAGAGGACGATCCCGGCGCCGTGCAGGAGCTCGGAGTTCTCCGGATAGAACCAGTTCAGGTAGAGGGGGTCGGTGAAGTGCATCCCCCAGACCGAGCCGGTGTCCGCGATCCGGGCCGCGAACGGGCCGTGGTACCAGAGCGTGTCGAAGGTGAGCATCCCCCGCGCCCAGACGTCCTGGAGGCCGGTCGCCCAGTGGGCGGCGACGAAGGCCGCTGCCGCCAGCGCCAAAAGCAGCTGGGGAAGGGGGATCGCCGGGCCGGCGGCGCGGACGTCCCTGCGCGGGCCGCTTTACTCGGCGTATGGCCGAGGAAAGCGCCCCGGACGCCGAAGTGGACGCCCAGGCCGACCACCAGGGCGGCTGGGATCAGCACTCCGGGCACGAGGATTCCGAAGGCGCCGAGGAGCTGGAGCAGGATCGTCAGCAGCGCGACGGCCAGGACAGCCTCCGCGAGCCGCGCGGGTGCGCCCTCCCAGGCCGGCAGCAGCCGCCGCCGCAGCGGCACCCGCCCATCGCCATCGGGACCGCGACCAGCGCGAGCCCGATGACGCCGAAGGGGTAGTCGCCGAAGCTCACTGACGCGCCGGCTGCGGGTTTGGGGCCCCTGGGGGGCGCACCTCCGCCGTGGCGCACGCGCCGGGGTTCAGCGGGCGGTCGAGCCGGAAGACGCGAGACATCGTCGGTGGTCTCAATGCGCGTCCCGCCGGCCACTGCCGTCCAGGTCGCCTCGACCGGCGGCCGCGACTGGATGCGCTGGTCGGGGCCGATCACGCGTAGTGGTAGTCGCCGTCATTGAGCGCCGTCACCCACGTCCGGCACTGTTGCGGAGCACGCGGGTCCCGATTCTCCTGCGCCGCCTCGCTCGCGATCGGCAGGTAGGCGCCGTGCGGGCCGTGCTTCGCGACGTACTGGACGTGGTTGGAGAGGTCGTCGCCGTAGAAGATGTACTGCTTGAAGCCCGGGCGGCCGCCGACGATGGCGATCCGCGAGTCGTGGGGGTCGGCGCTGGTTGAACCAGGCGAGGGCGGCCTTCATGCCGACCGGGAAGTCCTTCGGGGCGGTGGAGGCCTGGTAGCGGTCCTTGACGTAGTCGTCCGAATTCGGCCAGCCGATCGCCACGACCGCGGCGAGCCCGACCGCGGCCGCGCCGGCGAGCATCGGCGCCGGCACCCCCCGCTGTCCGGCGAGTGCCAGGCCGACCGGGACCAGGATCAGGAAGAAGGCGAGCCCGATCGCGCCGAGGACGAAGTCCTTCTCCCACTCGTCGCCGAGATTCCAGACCGGCACAGCCTGGACCAGCAGCAGGATCGCCAGCGCACCGAGCAGCCACGGCTGGACCCGAGGCCGCAGCAGGCCCGCGTCGACGCCGAGCAGCATCGCGCCGAGCCCGAGCGCGGGCGAGGCGTAGCGCAGGTTGGTCGTGAACGCGGTCGGGTCGCCCTCGGGGCCGGCGGCGGTCAGCGGCGTCACGAGGTAGGCGAGGCCGCTGAGCAGCGCGACGATCCCGAGCATCCGGATCAGCGGGGTGCGGCCGCGGAAGATCGCGAGGAGGAAGCCGCCGATCACGGCCAACAGCACCAGCGGCCAGAGGTCGCCGAAGCTGTCGTGCAGGCCCGGGATCAGGTCGTGGCGAATCACCCCGCCGTCGGGCGGCAGCAGATAGTGCGCGACGTTGGCCGGGTGGCGGATGTTGATGTCGAGCTGGTCGGGACCCGGCAGCGGCCCCTTGTCGATCCAGGGCAGGGGATTGCCGGCGTGCACCAGGTTCCTGGCGAACCAGAAGCCGCCGGTGACGAGCGAGCTCACCACCCAGATCCAGGTCGCGCGCCAGCGGTAGCCGGCGCTGATCGCGATCACGCCGAGGGTCAGGAAGGCGAACGGCGCGAGGAGGTTGAGCTTGGTCCCCAGCGCCAGGCCGGCCGCGAGGCCGGCGACGATCAGCGCGCCGGTCGAGAGCACGGGCCGTACCCCCGCGCCCGAGTAGAAGCCCCGTTCCGCAACGCCGGCGCCGCCCGCCCCACCCGCGATCGGTCTCACGGTGCCGGCCGCCGCCCTGCGCCTGCGCGTCGGCATTGACGAGCACCGCCGCGGCGGCGAGCAGGAAGAAGAGGCCGGCAGTGTCGTTCTTGGCGTCGCCCGGTTGGTAGAGGAGCAGCATGTTCGCGTCGAGGACCAGCGCGATTGCCAGGACCGCGATCGGGCCGCCCCCATAGGGCCGCGCGAAGGACCACGCCGCCAGCAGGCAGAGCGACATCCAGCCGATGTTGATCAGCGGCGAGAGGAAGTCGTTGCCGAGGAAGAGGACGCCGACCGAATGGAGCAGCTCGGAGTTCTGCGGGTAGAACCAGACCGTGAGGTTCAGGACCTCCGTGAAGTGGAGGGCACCGACCTGGTGGTCCTGGACGAAGCGGGCCGCGAAGGGGGCGTTGTGCCAGGTCGTGTTCGGCAGGTACATGCCGATGTCGAGACCGGTCTGGGTCGGCATCGCCCAGTGGGCGGCCACCAGCAGCGCTGCCGCGACCGCGACCGCCATCCCGATGGGCGCGACGGCGGGCGTGGGCAACGCGATGCCCCGGCGAGGGGGCCTGAGGGCCAGCCCGACCCCAACGCCGACGACGATCGTCGCGAGCAGCACCCAGCCGGGCCGATAGAGGCCGACGACCCCGACCAGCTCGGCGGTCACAACCAGCAGCGAGAGCCCGAGCACCACCTCGGCGAGCCGGGCCGAGGCCCCCGACCATCCGGGCAGCAGCCGGCCGCGCAGCGCGACGGCTCCGTAGGCCATCGCGGCAGCGACCACGATCAACTCGACCGAGCCCTGGAGGTAGTCGCCGAAGCTCATGCGTGCGCCGCGTCCCCGAGCTCGGCGCAGGTGGAGGGATCGAGCGGCCCGTCGATCTTGTAGACGGCGGCGGGACCGGACTGGATCACGGTCCGCACGTTCGGGTCGCTGGAGGTCCAGAGGTTCTGCGGCGGCGCCACTGTCTCGATCACGCCCAGAGCCGGCGTCGTGACGACGTAGTCGTAGTGGCCCTCGTTGATCGTCTGCCGCCAGAGCGCGCAGGTGTAGATCGGCCTGAAGGTGCCGTGGTTGCCCTCGTCCCCCAGGTACTGGACGTGGTTGCTCAGGTCATTGCCATAGAAGAAGTACTGACCGAACGCGGATGCCCGGCCGAACACTCCGATTCGCTGATGGCTCGCCTTCCGGCCCCAGTCCTGGAGCGGCTGCCACTCCGGGGAGGCCCGGAACCCTCCGCCCAGCGGCGGTCGCGCGGCGGTGACGTAGCGGTGGTCGAGGTAGTAGTTCTCGCGCACCCGGCCGAGGGCGACGGCCGTGATCGCCATGACGAGCCCGAAGGAGATGAGCAGCACCGGGCTGAGGCGCGCGCGGAAGCCCGCGACCAGCAGAGCGGGGACGCCGACGATCAGGAAGGCCAGCCCGATCGAGGCGAGGTGGTGCTTGAACTCCCAGTTCGACTGGATGACCGTCCCCTGGATCAACAGGACGGTGAACAGCCCGATCAGGATCCACGGGCGCCGTCCGTGTCGGAACCACGGGATCAGCGGGAGCAGCAGGAAGCCGACCATGAGGACCGGAGAGACGTAGCGCAGGTTTGCGTCGAACCCGCTTGGGTCGTACGGGTTCCCCGAGGCGGTCAGCGGTGTGAAGATGTAGGCGATCCCGGCGACCATGCCGGTGACGGCCAGGATCCGCATCAGCGCGCTGCCGCCCTTGAAGAAAGCCCAGAGGAGCGCGACGACCACCACGGCGAGGATCACCGGCCAGAGCGGCCCCAGCCGGTCGTGCAGGACGGGGAAGATCTTGTGCTGCCAGACCAGGGGGTCGTTGTAGTACTCGGCCAGCTTGTGGGGTGGTCGCGGGTAGAGGTTGACCTGATCCGGGCCGGGCAGGTGGATCGGGCCGATCTTGCGGATCTGGGGGAACGGGTTGAGGGCGTAGACGAAGTTGCGCCCGTACCAGAAGCCGCAGGTGATCACGACCCCGCCGAGCCAGATACCGAGGGCGCGCAGCCAGTGCTGCCGCCCTCCCAGGATCGCCACGCCGACGGTGAAAGCGGCGATCGTCGCCAGCAGCGTGATCTTCGTGCCGATCCCGATCCCGGCGGCGAGGCCCGCCATGAATAGCGGCCCGGCGCCCACCGTGGCGAGGGCCCGCGGATCCCCCTCCACGGGCACGTCCTCCACCACTCCCATCTCACCCGTCTCCTCGGGGGCCGGAGCCGGGGACCCCGTTGCGGTCGCCCGTCCGCTCACCCCGGCCCGGGCCGCCTCACGGATCGCGTGGGCGCTCGCGGCGCCGTCGACCAGGAACGCGAGCGCCGCCATCAGGAAGAAGAGGCCCATGACGTCGTTCGGTGCCTGGCCGGCCTGCGAGCCCACCATCATGTTCGAGTCGAGGACGACCGCGGCGCCGAGCACAGTGACGCCCCCGATCCCGTATGGACGCCCGACGCACCAGGCGGCCAGCAGGCAGAGCGCGCACCACATCAGGTTGATCAGCGGCGAGAGGAAGTCGGTGTCGAGCGCGACGATCCCGACGCCGTGCAGGAGCTCCGAGTTCTGCGGGTAGAACCAGGCCGCCAGCTTGAGCGGATCGGTGAAGTGGAGCGGCCCGATGTGCCCGGTCTGGTCGAACCGGGCCGAGAAGGACATGTGGTACCAGGTGGTGTCCTGGTAGTACATCCCCTGGTCGAGCGCCTGGCCGGTCGGGTGGGCCCAGTGGACGACGACGAGGACCGCGGCCGCGATCCCGATCGCGGCCATGATGGGGGTCGAGCGCACCTCCGTCGTCCTCGGCACTTCGGGCAAGCCTCTCCGGCGAACGAAGTAGGTAGTCCCGAGGCCGACCGCGACGCTGCCGAGCACCAGGGGGAGTTCCTTGAACAGCCCGAGCGCCCCGATCAGCTCGGAGACCAGGATCAGCATCGAGAGCCCGATCACCACCTCTGCGAGGCGTGCCAGCGCGCCCATCCAGGCTGGGACGAGCAGGGCTCGTAGGTGGTAGGCGCCTAGGCCGAGAGCGGCTGCGATCACCGCCAGCTCCGCCGCGCCGAGCAGGTACTGGCTTGTACTCATCGGCTCATGAACAAAACGGGTGGCTCCTCGGCTTCGCCTCCGGGGCCCCCTCGCATAAAACGCGCACAGCCACATGGCGCGCGCGCGAGCGCGGAATCATATCCGCGGACTAAAGGGGAGGCTCCTTAAGGGCCGTTCAGTCGTGGCCGACGCCGTGGACGATGTAGGCGTGCTCGCCGGGCTTGACCATTCCCAGGCGGCGCGCCTCGCGCTCGAGCGCGGCCGGACTCGAGACCTCGTGCAGCTGCCTTGTCAGGTCGACGCGCTCCTTCTTGAGCTGCGCGAGCTGCGACTCGCTCGACTTGGATCCCTGCCAGGCCTGCATGAGGTTCACCAGCGGGTTCAGGTACGAGACGAGCACCAGGAACAGCACGAGCACCAGTGCGATCCGGCCGAGCCGGTCCCAGCGGATCCGGCTCGGACCGCTTCTCCTGCGCACTCGACGTGCTGGCATGGCTCCGGATTCGCCATGCCGTGACGCATTCCTACCGCTCGAAGGCCGAGGCGCCCGGGAATTTCGCCCGGTCACCGAGTTCCTCCTCGATGCGCAGCAGGCGGTTGTACTTGGCGACGCGATCGGAGCGCGCTGGGGCGCCGGCCTTGATCTGGCCCGCCCCCGTGCCCACCGCGAGATCGGCGATCGTCGTGTCCTCGGTCTCCCCCGAGCGGTGTGAGATCACCGTGGTGTAGCCGGCGTCGCGGGCGATCTGGATCGCCTCGAGCGTCTCGGTGAGCGTGCCGATCTGGTTGACCTTGATCAGGATCGAGTTGGCGACGCCCTGCTCGATCCCGCGCCGCAGCCGCTCGGGGTTGGTGACGAAGAGGTCGTCCCCGACGAGCTGGCAGAAATCGCCGATCCGCTCGGTCAGCGCCTTCCAGCCGTCCCAGTCCTCCTCGTCCATGCCGTCCTCGATCGAGACGACGTGGAACCGCGCGCGGACGTCGTGCCAATACTCGGCCATCTCCGCGGAGGTCAGCGTGCGCCCCTCGTGCTCGAGCACGTACTTGCCGTCCTCGTAGATCTCGCTGGTCGCCGGGTCGAGAGCGATCATCACGTCCTCCCCGGGGGCATAGCCCGCCCCCTCGATCGCCGCGACCAGGAAGTCGAGCGCCGCCTGGTTCGACTCCAGGTCCGGAGCGAACCCGCCCTCGTCTCCCAGTGCCGTGGAGAGCCCCCTCGCGCCGAGGGCCCCCTTGAGTGCCTGGTAGACCTCGGTTCCGACGCGCACGCAGTCGGCGAAGGTCGGGGCGCCGGCCGGCACCACCATGAACTCCTGGAAGTCGACGGCGTTGTCGGCGTGAGCACCGCCGTTCAGCACGTTCATCATCGGCACCGGGACCAGCTCCGCCGGACCGGCGTCCTTGGCGCCGGTTGCCGCATAGAGCTCGGCGAAGTAGTCGTAGAGCGGCTGACCCGAATCGGCCGCGGCCGCCCTCGCGGTGGCCAGCGAGACCCCGAGGATCGCGTTGGCGCCGAGGCGGCCCTTGTTCGGCGTCCCGTCGAGCTCGATCATCGTCCGGTCGAGCGCCGACTGCTCTGCGGCTCGCGCACCCCTGATCGCCTCCGCGATCTCCCCGTTCACATTGGCGACGGCCTTGGCGACTCCCTTCCCGCCCCAGAGGTCTCCTCCGTCGCGAAGCTCGACGGCCTCGAACTCGCCGGTGGAGGCTCCCGAGGGGACGATCGCGAGGCCGCGAGCGCCCGAGTCGAGCACGACCTCGACCTCGACCGTCGGGTTGCCCCGCGAATCGAGCACCTGCCGGCCGTGGACGTTCTCGATCGTCGCCATCGGGCCGGGAAACCTACCGGGCCGCCCTACTCCGCGTCCTCGACAAGGCGGCGGGTCGCCTGGCGCAGCGCGAGCTCGGGATCGACGCCCAGCTGCCGCGAGACGGCGACGGCCTCGAGCAACAGCTCGCCCACCATCCGCTCGGCCTCGTCGCGCTCCTCGGGATCCGCCGATGGCGCTCCGGGCTTCTCGCCCTTCGCATCTCCCTCTGGGTCGATCCGGCGCAGGACCTTGCGCGCGTAGAGCAGGGCGGGCAGGTTCTCGGGCATCCCCTCGAGTGGCTCGCGCTCGCCGGTGCCCTCCACCTCGCGCTTGATCTCCTCCCACTGGGTAAGGACCTGGCCCGCGGTCTCGAGTTCCCGGTCGCCGTAGACGTGCGGGTGGCGGCGGATCAGCTTGGCGGCGCAGGACTCGGCGACGGCCGCCAGATCGCCCTCGCCGCGCTCCTCGAGCAGCAGGGAGAGGAAGAGCACCTGGAAGAGGACATCGCCGAGCTCGTCGACCATCGCCTCCGTGTCGTCGCGAGACGCGGCATCGGCCAGCTCGTAGGCCTCCTCGACCGTGTGCGGGACGATCGAGCGGGCGTCCTGTTCGCGGTCCCAGGGGCACTCCCGGCGCAGCCGCCGGGTCACCTCATCGAGGTGCTCGAGCGCCTCCAGGTACCGCGACGGCGCCGCTTATCCGCCCGGGGTAAGGCCGGGGATCGAGATGCTGCCCGGCTGGCCCGCGGTGGTGCCCTCGCCGGGCGGGTGCGGGCCCTGCGGGGCTCCACCCGTCACGGGGACGAACGGCTTGAAGGATCCGGGAGCACCCGGCGTCGGGCCCGTGCCGCTGCACTGCAGCTGGCCGGGCTGACCGCCTGTGGCCGCGGAACCCTCCTGGCAGGTGGCGAAGACCGGTGCCGGGCAGCCGGTTCCCACCCCGCCGGCCTGCTGCGCGACCTTGCTCGGATCGCAGGTCGGCCCGCCGCCGCTGAAGTTGTCGCACCCCTGGACCACGAAGTCGCTCCCGCACTGGGTCAGATTGGTCCAGTAGTCGCGGAAGTGGATACCGAAGGCCGAGAGAGTCTCCTGCTGCTGCTGGCTCTTGATCTGAGCCTTGATCTGGTCGCTGACCTTCGTGGGGGCGCCGCCCGAGGCGCTCGGCGTCGTGTCGTCGAAGCCCTGGACCTGCTCGGGCGTCGCGGACTCGACCTCGAAGGCGAAGGTGGCGGTCGGAGTCGTGACCGGCCCCTGAACCTGCCCGGTGGGGGCACTGAAGATTTCGTCGTCGAGGGGCTGCTGGAAGGAGCCGGGCACGACGTCCGTGCGCAGGCCGCCCTTGTCCTTCGAGGTCGGATCGGTCGAGAACTGGGCGGCGACCGTCTTCCAGTTCGCCGGTGAGGAATCGGCCCTGAGCGCCTGCAGCGCCTGGTTGACCGCGTTCGCGTCCTTGTTCTGGATGATCCGGATCGTTCGCTTGGCCGGCTGCGTGAACTGCTGCTTGTTCGCGTCGTAGTAGTCCCTGGCCTCGCTGTCGGAGACCGATGGGGTGCTGTTCGAGATGTTGTCCTGGATCTTGGTCTGGATCAGCTGGAGCCTGGCCCGCTGGACGACGTCTTCCTCGGTCAGGCCCGCCTGGTCGCGCGCCGTCTCGTACTCCTGCTGGCTCTTGAACTGCTGACTTGATCTGCTGCAGCGACTGCTGAATCTGCGTGTCCGTGAAGGTGAGCCCCTCCTTATTGGCCTCGCCGACGATCCAGCCGATCTGAAGCGCGCTCTGCATCGCCTGGTCCTTGAGCTGCTTGTACTGCGGATCGCTGGCCTGCGGGACCTGCTGGAGGTTGTTCTGCTTGGCCGTCTGCAGCAGGAAGCGATTGAAGTTCGTCTTGCTGATGTGCCCGTCCTGAACCAGGCCCGGAACGTCGATGCTGGCGTCGTCGATCACGGCGACGTCGTCGGAGGGCACGCTCGGGTGCCCGACGCCGACGGCGGCGGCGGTGATCGCGACGGTCAGGACGAGCGCCGCCCCGAAGATGATCGCGAGGTTTCGCTTAGAGAGGAATCCCCGGCTCACAGAGGCGGCAGCATAGCCGCAGACTCCTAAGTCGTCTCTTAAGCGCGTCGGCCTCGGCGGGGCTCCGAGCCGCCAGAGCGGCCGAGAGCCCCTCGGCCACGCCCGTCAGCGCGCCGAGACGGGCGGTCGGATCGTCCGGTACGGGGACCGCGATGGTCTGCTCCCGCCACTGGTAGATCGCCTCGGGGAGGCGTTCGTTGAGCACCGTGACGCGGTCGGAGTCGAGCTCGACCGGGAAGATCCGCAGGCGTCCGGCGCGGAACTCGACGCTGCGGGCACCCGCGTCGCCGAGCACGATTCGGACCCGCTGCAGGTCGAGCAGATTGGCGACCGAGCCGGGCAGGGGCCCGAAGCGGTCCTCGAGCTCCTCGCGCAGCGCCCGCAGCTCCCCGGGCTCCCGGGCGGCGGCGACGCGGCGGTGGACATCGATCTTCGCCGCCTCAAAGGGGATGTAGTCCGAGGGGACGTAGGCGTCGACGTCGACGTCGATCCGCACCGGCTCTCGCGGCTCCTCTGGGAGCTCCGCGGCGCCGGCTCGAAGTTGTTCTGCGGCGTCCTCGAGCATCTGGCAGTAGAGCTCGAAGCCGACGGCGGCGACATGCCCGGACTGCTCGTCGCCCAGCAGGTTGCCGGCGCCGCGGATCTCGAGGTCGCGCATCGCCACCCGGAAGCCCGAGCCGAGCTCGGTGTTGTCGGAGAGGGTCGCGAGGCGGGCCGCGGCGTCAGGGGTGAGCGACTCGGCCGACGGGTAGAGCAGGTAGGCGAAGGCCCGCTCCCGGCTCCGCCCCACCCGGCCGCGGATCTGGTACGCCTGGGCGAGGCCCAGCTGATCGGCCCGCTCGACCAGCAGGGTGTTGGCGGTCGGGATGTCCAGGCCGGACTCGATGATCGTCGTCGCGACCAGGACGTCGTGCTCGCCGCGGACGAAGGCGAGCATGGTCGCCTCGAGCTGGAGCTCGTCCATCTGCCCGTGCGCCTCGGCGAAGCGGACGCCGGGGCAGAGGGCGCGGAGCCGCTCGGCGGTCTCGTGCAGCGTGTCGATCCGGTTGTGGAGGAAGAAGACCTGCCCCTCGCGCTCCTTCTCGCGCACGATCGCCCGCTTGACCAGGTCCTCGTCGTAGGGACCGACATGCGTGCGAACCGGGCGGCGGCCCTCGGGCGGGGTCTCGATCACGGAGATGTCGCGCAGGCCGGCGAGCGACATCTGCAGGGTGCGCGGGATGGGCGTGGCCGAGAGCGAGAGCACGTCCACCTTGAGCTTCAGCTGCCGGAGAAGCTCCTTCTGCTTCACCCCGAAGCGCTGCTCCTCGTCGACGATCATCAGGCCCAGGTCCTTGCCCCGGACATCGCGTGAGAGCAGGCGGTGGGTACCGATCAGGATGTCCACCCTTCCCTCGCGGAAGTGCTCGAGGCTCTGCTTGACCTCCGCCGGCTTGCGCAGCCGGGAGACCATCTCGACGTTGAACGGCGTGTCCGCGAAGCGCTCGCGGAAGGTGCCGAAGTGCTGCTGGGCGAGGATCGTCGTCGGCACGAGCATCATCACCTGCTTGCCGTCCGCCGCCGCCTTGTGGGCGGCGCGCAGCGCGATCTCGGTCTTGCCGTAGCCGACGTCGCCGCAGATCAGGCGGTCCATCGGCCGCTCCGACTCCATGTCCGCCTTGACCGCGTCGATCGCGTCCATCTGATCGACGGTCTCGCGATAGGGGAACGCCGCCTCGAAGGCCATCTGCATCTCGCCGTCGGGCGAGAAGGCGTGGCCCCTGCGCACCTGGCGCTCGGCGTAGAGGTTGATCAGGTCGCCGGCCATCGCCTGGGCGGAGCGGCGCGCCCGGGACTTCATGTTCAGCCAGCGCTTCCCTCCGAGGGGGCTGAGCGCGGGCTCGTCCCCGTCGGCGCCCATGTAGCGGCTGATCCGGGCCAGCTGGTCGGTCGGGGCGAAGACGCGGTCGCCGCCGCGGTACTCGAGCTCCAGGTAGTCGCGTGTCACTCCGGCGAGCGTCTTGGTGTCGAAGCCGGAGAAGCGGGCAATGCCGTGGTCCTCGTGGACGACGTAGTCGCCGACCCGCAGCTCGATCGCTGCGGCGAGGCGGGCTCGCGCCGAGACCGGCGCGGCCGCTCGGCGGCGGTGAACCAGGCGGCGCTGCGGGATCACCGCGAGTTGCAACTCCGGCGAGAGGAAGCCCTCGCGCAGCCTCGCCTCCGCGAAGCTCACACCGGGCTCCTCGGGTAGCCGGTCGCCGAGGAACGGCACGTCGAGGCGGCTCAGGTTGTAGCGGGTGCGCTCCGCCTCTCCGCGGCCCTCGAAGGCGACCACGGTCCGGTAGCCCGAGCGGTTCAGCTTCTCGAGCTCACCCTCCGCCTCGGCGAGGGTCCGCGAGGGAAACTCGGCCCGCTGCGCCCTGAAGGAGTGCTCCTGGCCGGCGTCCGCCCCGAGTGAGAGACGGGCGCGGCGCCGGAGGGGCTCGTCGACGCCCGCGTAGAAGGGACGTACCTGCTCCTCGTCGGCCGCGGCCGTGACGTCCTCCCAGAAGTCATGCAGCGCGCCCGGAATCTCCTCGGCGGCGGCGATCACGACCAGGGCTTCGGCGGGGATCAGGTCGAGCGCAGCGAGAAAACGGTCCGGATCGACCTGCCCGCGGTGCTCCGCCGAGAGCTCCGCCGCCGGCGCCAGCTCGACCCGCTCGGCCTCGCCCAGCGAGCGTTGCGTGAAGACCGAGAAGCGGCGCATCGAGTCGATCTCGTCGCCGAAGAGCTCGATGCGGATCGCCTGCTCCTCGGTGGCGGGATAGACGTCGAGGATGCCGCCGCGAACGGCGAACTGCCCTCGCTCCTCGACCTGGTCGATCCGCTCGTAGCCCGCATCGGCGAGCAGCAGCGTGACGTCGTCGAGATCGACGCTCTCGCCACGGTGCAGCGCGAGGGTCTCGGGCCGCAGGGAGGGGTCCGGAACCTTCTCCGCCAGCGCGATCGCGCTGGCGACGACGACCGCGGAGGGATCGGCGAGCGCGTTCATCGCGGCGATCCGCAGCCCGGCGAGATGCGGCGGCGGCTCGAGGTGGGATTCGAATGTCGTCCCCCGAGACGGATAGACGTGGACCGGCCGGGGCGCCAGGAACGCCTTCATGTCGCCCGCCAGGTCCCGCGCGGAGCGGTCATCGGCCGCGACGACCAGCGTCGGTCCACGAGCCTGCCCCTCATCGCCATCGACCAGCGCCGCGAGCAGGTAGGGGCGCATCGATGCGGAGACGTAGGCGTCCACCGTGCCCTCGGATTCGCCCACGGAAGAGCGGAGCGCGCGCAGGCGCTCGTCTTCATTTGCGATCTGGAGCAGTGGTCTCAGCGACATCTCGAAATCAGCACGACAAACGCCCGGATCGTCGATCCGGGTCATATTGATGCGAGGGTGCTCCGCAAGGAGCAACCCGTTTAAGGCCGGGGCCCGGCCTAAATCGAGCTTAGCCGTCTGGCCGCGCCGAGTATTTTGGGGGCATGCCTACGCGGCGCGTGATCATCGACCACCTCACCATCGGCGTCTCCGACCTGGAGAGGAGCAGGCGCTTCTACGCCCAGGCGCTGGCGCCGCTCGGCTTCGATGAGCTCGGCCCGTCGGGCGACGCCCACCGCGGGATCTCGTTCGGAACCAAGGACGAGGACGACTTCGCGATCTCTGAGGAGTACGAGCAGGGCGGTCAGCTCCACATCGCCTTCGCCGCCGACTCGACCGACCAGGTCGACGCCTTCCACGCCGCTGCCATCGCTGCCGGCGGCAGGGACAACGGGGCGCCTGGCCCTCGGCCCGAGTACAGCGATGGCTACTACGGCGCCTTCGTGCTCGACCCCGACGGGCACAACGTCGAGGCCGTATTCCACGCCTAGCTGCTAGGTACCCGCCGCGAGCGCGAACGGGCTGCCCTCGGAGTCACGGCAGATCGCCCAGCGCTCACCCGGGTGAATCACTGAACCGCCGAGGTCCTGGACGCGCTGAAGAGCGGCCGGAAGGTCGGACACTGTGAAATAGGCCAGGGAAGCGGTGTCACCGGGACCGGATCCACGCTCGTGCAGTCCCAGGCGAAGGTCAGCACCGCTCGCCTCCCAGCCCGCTCCGGCTTCGCTGGGCCTTGGCGTGAGCGCGGCGCCGAGGACGCCGCTCCAAAACCGCCGGGCACGCTCTGGGTCGTCGGCCGGGAACTCGATCAGCGGGGCAGACATGCTGTGAGTATCTGCCATCCGGCGAGCTCCGCGAGCAACTCCCGGGCGACCTCTCGATCATCGAAGACACCTGGCGGTCCCTTCGTGTCGTACATCATGCGCCGGCGACCGCCACGACCCAAGATCAACACGAGATCTCCCGGCCCGGCGACCGACAGCGCCCGGGATATCGCCTTCCGCCGGTCGAGCACGATCTCGACCTCTCCCCCCGTGACCTGACGTGCGCCGGCGTGGACGCCCGGCACCTCGATCAGCTGCGGCTCCCCTCGCAGGCTCGACCCGCAGATGATCAGGTGATCGGCGCCCGAACTGCAGGCTCGACCGATGGCCTCCTGGTAGGGGCGAGTGCCGGGCCCAACCTTGCCCATCACGGCGATCACCCTGCCCTGCCGGGCGGCGGTCAGCTCACGCGCCAGGCCGAGCGTCTGCTCGACGCCCGCGGGAGTGTGGGCGAAGTCGACGACCACGTCGAAGGATTGCCCTCCGTCGACCGGCTCGAACCGGCCCGGCACTGGCGATGTGCCCTCGAGGGCCTCCAACGTCTCTCGCGCAACAGGCCGAGTCCCTCCCCGAAGGCGAGCGCCGCGGCGACATTGGCGGCGTTGTGCGCGCCCGGTAGCCGCGTCTGGGTCTCGACGCGGTCGCCGAGGACGTCGATCTCGACCGTGCCGGCGCGCAGGGACGATCTGCAACTTCGAATTCGGACGTCCGCGTCTGGCGCAAAGCCATAGGTGACCGTGCGGCCACCCCGCTCAGTCACCTCCGCCGCCAGCCGCCGGCCGAACTCATCGTCCGCGTTCAGGGCCGCAAGACTCACCGCCCTGTCCCCGCGGACGAAGAGGCGTCGTTTCGCGGCCGCGTACCCGGCCATGGAGCCGTGTCTTCCCAGGTGTGCGTTGCTCAGGTTGGTGAGCACGGCTGCCGCGGGCAGGAATTCCGGGGATCCCTCCGCCTGGTAGCTGGAGACCTCCGCGACCACCCAACCTCGGTGCTCTGGGGGCACGCCGGACATCGCCGGGCAGCGCCGAAAGCCCTCGACGTTTCCGCTGAGCAGGGGGTTCTCGCCCGCCGTCCGCAGGGCCGAGAGCACCAGCGCCGCCGTCGTCGACTTCCCGTCGGTGCCGGTCACCGCCACCACTGGCTGCCGCGACAGGCACCAGCCGAGCTCGAGCTCGTCGATCACCGGGAGGCCGCGCCCGCCGGCCGCCTCGATCACCGGATGGTTCATACGGATGCCAGGGCTCTTGACGACAAGCCGGACGCGATCGAGCGCGCCGATTGGGTCGTCCGTGAAGCCGATGCCGCGCTTGGCGAGCGAGCGACGGGCTCGCCGGATCTCGGAGCCGATGGAGTCGTCGCATACGAGCACCGCCTCCGACCCCCTGCGCTGGGCGAGCGCCACGGCGGCGGACCGCCCGGCATTGCCCGTTCCCATGACCAGATAGGGCCCCTCGGGAACGACCGGCCTGCTCGGCCCGGCGACCTCACTGACAGGCAGCCCGCGAGCGACAGTCGACACGGACATGCTCGTATGGTGCCGAAGCGATGCAGATCGTGCTCGGCACGCTCGAGTTCGGAGCGATCGGAGGGGCGGCTACTACTCGCTGACCGTGGCGGTCAGAGCTGCAGCTGCTCGGTCACGATGTGACGATCTTCGCGCTGGAGAGCGGGGAGCTCGCCGAGGAGGCGGAGCGACGCGGCATCCGGGTGGCGGCGGGCGAGGACGCCCTGCCGGACGCCTGCGACGTCATCTATGCGCAGGACCGGGCGACCGCCTACCTGCTTGCGGACCGTTTCCCAGGGCGACCGCAGGCCTCTGCATGCACAGCGGCAGCAGCGAGCTCGACCGCTGGCAGCCTCCGCAGCTGTCGGGCGTTGTTGCGCGGTGGTCGTCCTACACGACCGGCTCGCCCGGCGCGCGGCGGCGTTCGCCCAGAGCGTGGAGGTCGTGCTTCTCTGCCAGCCCGTCGACCTGGCGCGCTTCGCACCCAGATCGGCCATCGGTGAGACCCCGCAACGAGCGCTGCTTCTGGGCAACTACGCTCTTGCCGATCGCCGCGAGGCTATCTTTCGGGCCTGCGACCAGGCCGGCCTCGAATGCATCGAGCGAGGTCGATTCGGGCCACGGTTCACGCTGACGCCCGAGCAGGAGATCAATCAGGTGGACATTTGCCATGTTTGAGGGTTTTTTGCGCTCGGTCGTCTTCGCTACGGCTATTGGGTGGCGACGGTTGGGTGACGGCTGAGAGCTACTCGGCTTTGGTTTCGATCAACTTCGCTCACGCTAGCAGCAACGACTCGATGGTCACTCTCGAGATTTTGTTTTAGCGTTTGGGCGAGTACTGGCAGGCGATGGTCTTCGTCAACTTGGACTTGTTTCGCTGCATCACAGCGCGGCGCTGCACGCAGAGGTGCTCGTCGCTTTGTTCGAGGGTCTCGCGCTGGCTCCTCTCTCGACGGCCTTTGTTGCGGGTTTTCGCGCGGTTGTCGCGCGTTATGGCGACGGTGTCGCGGTCTCTCGGTTTGGCGCTGAGGCTCGTTTGCTCTCGCGAGGCCGGTCGCTGAGGCGCGAGCGACGCTGCTGAGAGCCTTGGGCTCTCGCTCGGCTTTGGTATCGCTGGCTCGAGGGCTGTAGCGGCTGTCGCGCTAGTTGGAGTGCTAGGTATCCGCTGCGAGCGCGAACGGGCTGCCCTCGGAGTCGCGGCAGATCGCCCAGCGCTCGCCGGGGTGGATCACTGATCCACCGAGCGCCTCGACGCGCTCGAGCGTTGCGGAAGGTCGGTACCGTGAAATAGGGAGTGAGGCGGTGTCCCGGGACCGGGCCCGCGCTCGTGTACCCCACCGAGGTCGGCGCCGCTCGTCTCCCATCCGGCGCCTCTTCGCTGTCCGGTGGCGCGAGCACGGCGCCGAGGACACCGCTCCAAAACCGCCGGGCACGCTCGGGGTCGTCGGCCGGGAACTCGATCAGCGGGGCAGACATGCCTGTGAGTATCGGCCATCCGGTCGCGCGCGGACCGAACCGCCGAGCACGATCGAGCTAGGCGATCCGCCGCATCAGCGCCGACTCGAAGCGGAACGGGCGGTTGTTGTCGTCGTCGATCAGCTCGATCGACTCGAACTCGAAGCGGTCCGAGAAGATCTCGCGGAGCTCGTCATCGGTGAAGCCGCAGCCGGTCTCACTGGAGCGGCCCGGTGAGGAAACCGAGGAGCTTTCCGAGCGCCCCTCCGTACAGGCCGTCGAGGACCACGGTGGGGCGGGTCGAGACATGGTGGCAGATCAGGTGGAAGAGCCCGGCCGGCGCCAGCCGGTCCGCCACCAGGTTCTTGTAGTCCTCGAACTGGAAGACCTGGAGGTGGTGGAGCATGCCACGGTCGAAGACGAAGTCGTAGGGCTGCCCGGGCGGGCTCCGAGCTCGAAGACGTCGCCCTCGACCAACTCGATCTCCACCCCGGCCTGGCGCTGCTTCTCTCGGGCCATCTCGAGCGCCGTGGGTGAGACGTCGACGGCGGTCACCGCGCAGCCGCGGCTCGCCATGAAGACGGCGTTCACGCCGTCGCCGCAGCCCAGCTCGAGAACCCTGCTGGGGCTGGAAACCCGGCCGCTCGAAGAGCTCGACGAGCGCCCGAACCGGCCGCTCGCTCTCCCACGGCAGGCAGCCCAGGAGCTGCTGCGAGCGCGAGGAGTAGATCGCCTCCCAGCGCAGCGACTTTCGCTTCAGGCCGCTCGCCACGGTCTCGGCGAGCTCGGCGCCGACGTCGCGATGGAAGTCGTGGAGGTCCCTGGCCGTCACCGACCGCGCCTCGCGCTCCCCGAACGCCTCGCCGAGCGCCTCCAGATACGGGGCCGCGGCGATCAGGCTCTCGACCGAGTTCGCCCGGCCGAACTCGACGAGCCGGCCGACGAGCTCCTTCGTCGTCATCTGAACCGGGCTACCAGGCTGCGCCGGGAGTGGCGAGATAGGCGACCAGCTGAGCCGCCTCCGCCTTGGTGAGCCGGTCGAGGTCGTCCTTGCCGAGCCGGTTGCGGAGGATCGTCCGCATCACCTCGTCCGAATAGCCGGCACGGCTCGCGCCACTCTCCACCATCTCCTTCTGCCGCGGGTCGATCTCGCCGGTGGGGCGGGTGCGGGCGATCAGCGCGGGATCCTCGTACTTGAGGCCGCCCTTCATGTCATTGCCCTCGGCGATCCGGGTGACCTGCTCCTCCTCGCGGTCCGGCGGGCAGAGAGCCTCCGGGTCGGCCTCCGGGGAGATGTCCGCGCAGAGCCGCCTGAACAGCGCCCGCATGTCCCGCACCTTGTGCCGGACGTCCGTGGTCGGCTGCACGTAGGCCGCGGCGATCTCGTCGACGACCGGCTCGAAGTCGCGGAGGACGTTCTCGGGCCCGACCATCTTCGCCGCGACGTTCTGGATGTACGGGTCGCGGTGGAAATTGTCGACCGAGAGGAAGCGCCCGTAGCGGCTGCGGCCGAAGCGGTAGTTGAACGACATCGCGTCGTCCATGTACTCGAGGTGGTGCCACATCAGCATCGGGATGTAGATCGTCTCCCCGGGCTCGAGGACCGTGTGGTAGCCGCCCGCCCGCTCGGCCCAGTCGAGCTTCTCCTCGAGGCTCATGTCCTCCAGGTAGAGGCCGGCCAGGGAGGGGCGGAGTAGGGGCCGTCGAGCGTCCGCAGGTGCATCGCGGCGGCCGGTGGGAAGAGCACCACTCGCTTTCGCCCGTAGACCTGGTGCAGGAGGACGTCGCGCTGGTCGCCGTCGAAGTGGAGGTGACCCGACGTTGCCCGCGTTCGCCAGGAAGATGGCGGACACCAGGTCGTAGTCGCCGTACTTCTTCGGCAGCCCGAGGATCTCCTCGCCGGGATGGGTCACCGTGCAGATCTCGGGCAGGTCGAACGAGGCCAGGACGCGGGCGGGCGTGTCGTACTCCGTGCAGCAGAGCCGCGTCTCCGGGTTGGATTGCGAGAAGTCGACGTAGCTCCCGCAGCGACATCACGGTCGGCTCCGGCGCCGCGGCGTTGCCCTCGGCGCTCGTGTACTCCTCCTGGACGACCAGGTTGACGTCGCCCCAGGCGCGGACGGCGTCGTCGACCGTCGTGATCTGTGAGATCTCCTGCCCCTCGAAGAGGTTCGTGATCACGACCGGCTCGCGGGTGTAGGCGTACTCCGCGAGGAAGTCCGCCTGACTCGGCATCGCGATCCGCGGGATCTCCCGTATCGCCATGAGCCCTCGTTATATCGAGGTTGCGTCGACCTGCACCGGCGCGCCCTCGATCGCTACCGCGGCCGCGAATCCGTCGGCGAGATCGAGGTCCACGATCGACCAGCCTCGCGGGGTCTCGCCGATCAGCTCCAGGCCCGCGCCGCGGCCCTTCGCGTAGGCCTCCTGCCGGACCCAGGCGCGGAAGAACTCCGCCGTCCGCTCGGTACCCGTGCGGCACTCGATCTCGTCAGCCGTCGGCGCCGGCAGATAGCGGCGGGCGATCCCGGTGGTGAAGAGCTCATCACGCTTTGCCTCGACGTCGACGCCGACCTCGCGACCCTCAGAAAGCGCCAGCGCCACCAGCCCGTTGGAGTGCGAGAGGTTGAAGCGCAGGCCGGTGTCCTCGGCGAGCCGCGGCTTGCCGTGCTCGCCGTAGGCGAACGCGACCCGGTCCGGGTCGATGCCGAGGCGCTCCCCGAGGAGCGTCCGGAGAAGGCCGCGGGCGACCACGTAGCGCGAGCGATCGCGAGCGAACATGAACGATGCCGCTCGGTCGAGCTCGTCGGGCGACAACACGGGCTCGAAGCCATCCGCGTCGTGGCCGTCCAGCCATCCCCACCGCACCGTCACGTCGCCATTCATCCGATTCCGGCTCCGTTCGTGGCTGCGTCGTGGTCCGCCCTGGCTCGCCGGAGGCAATCGTCGAGGGTCGCGGCGGTGGTCGCGGCGTGGTCCCGAAGGTGGGTGTAGTGGTCGCCCGGCAGATAGCGGACCTCGAGCCCGCCGGCCGCGACGTCCTTCCAAACCCGGGCCGCGTCCTCCACCTCGCGGTCCTCGCAGGCGAGGAAGACGAGCTTGCCCTCGTAGGGCTGGGGGCGGTAGCCGAGAATGCGGCGCAGATAGCGATTGCCGATCGCGGAGCGGCGCATGCCTATGCGCTGCTCCTCGGTTGGCGAGAACAGCACCCTGGCCCGGTCCTGTACGCGCCCGGCGGCTCCTCGGAGGCCGCCGGGTCGGGCCACTCCGGGCGGCAGGGTGTCCTGCCAGAGATTGAGCAGCTGGTTGCGGATCATGCGCGGCCGGGTCGGGAAGTTGCTATCGATCAGGATCAGTACCGGGACCTGCTCGCCGGCGGCACGAAGCTGCTGGGCGAGCTCGAAGGCGACGACGCCACCGACGCAGCTGCCGCTGATGTAGTACGGGCCGCGCGGCTGCACCTTGCGGATCTCCTCGAGGTGCTCGGCGGCCATCGCCTCGACGCTCTCGTGCGGTTCGACCAGGTCGTCCACACCTCGGGCTCGGAGGCCGTAGAACGGCTGATCCGGATTGAGATAGCGCGCGAGCCTGGCGTAGACGAGCAGTTCCTGCTCGCCGCCCATGCCGCCGGCGACGAGGAAGAGCGGCGGCAGCTCGCCTTCGGGCCGGATCGGCACGAGCGGGGGATGCGCGGACTCGGCGGGCGCTCGAGTGAGAGGGCGGGCGTGGCGTCGGGGACGGGCTCCGAGTCGACAGCGCCAGCCTGCTCGACCTCCCGGACGAGCGCCCCGAACGTCGGCTCCACCAGCAGCGACCTCACGGTGAGCTCCACTCCGAAGGCCTCGTTCACGTCGTGGATCAGCTTCATCGCCAGCAGCGAGTGTCCCCCTGAGGCGAAGAAGTCGTCCTCGGGGCGGGCCGCATCCACGCCCAGCACCTCCGCCCAGATCCCGGCGACGATCTGCTCGATCTGGGCCGTCTGTCGCCGGCGTCGGCCTCAGATCCGCCTGCATCCCCGCGTGCGCGCTCGACCTCTCGGACGAGCGCCCCGAACGTCGGCTCCACCAGCAGCGACCTCACGGTGAGCTCCACTCCGAAGGCCTCGTTCACGTCGTGGATCAGCTTCATCGCCAGCAGCGAGTGTCCGCCTGAGGCGAAGAAGTCGTCGTCGGGGCGGGCCGCATCGACGCCCAGCACCTCGCCCAGATCCCGGCGACGATCTCCTCGACCTGGCTGCCCGCGGGATCGCCCGGCCCTCCGTCTCGGGCGCTCCGGCCTGGTCCGCCAGCGCCGCCCGGTCCACTTTGCCGTTCGGGGTCACCGGGAGGCGCTCGACGAGGGCGAACGCGGACGGAACCATGTATGGCGGGCAGCTTCTCGGCGAGGAACGACCTCAGCTCGGCCTCTCCTCACCCACGGGTCGGCGACGACGAAGGCCACCATCCGCCGGTCGCCGTCGCGGTCGGCAGGCGCGACGACGGCCGCCTCGCGCACCTCGGGGTGGCCGATAAGCGCCGCCTCGACCTCGCCCGGCTCGACCCGGAAGCCGCGGACCTTGACCTGGTGGTCCTGCCGGCCGAGGAACTCGAGCTTGCCGTCGGGCCGCCAGCGCACGAGGTCGCCGGTGCGGTAGAGCCGCTCGCCGCCGAACGGGCTGGCGACGAAGCGCTCGGCCGTCAGCTCGGGCCGGTCCAGGTAGCCGCGCGCCAGGCCGTCGCCGCCGATGTAGAGCTCGCCCGGCACCCCGACCGGCACGGCTCGAGCTGGCCGTCGAGCACGTAGACCTGGTGTTGGCGATCGGCCGGCCGATCGGCACCGAGTCGTCGACGGCGACGCCGGAGGATCGCGTCGAAGCAGCAGGAGAACGTCGTCGCCTCGGTCGGCCCGTAGCCGTTGACCAGCCTGACGCCGGGCAGGCGCCCGCATCGCGTGCGACACCCGGTCGGGCAGCAGCGCGTCGCCGCCGGCGAGCAGCTGCCGCAGCCCGCTGAGCGCCTCGACGTCCATGTCGACCACCTGGTGGAAGAGCCCCGCGGTGAGCCAGAGCGTGGTGACGCCGTGCCGCTCGAGCTGGCCCCAGCTCGGCGAGGTCGATCGCATCCGGCCGGGTAGAGGACCAGCGCGCGCCGTTCAGCAGCGCGCCCCAGATCTCGAACGTCGAGGCGTCGAAGGCGAGCGGCGCGAACTGGAGGAAGACCTGATCGCGGCCCGAAGTCCGCGTAGTCCTGCCCGACCAGCCGCACCACGTGCGGTGGGTGACGACGACGCCCTTCGGCCCCGGTCGAGCCCGACGTGTACATCACGTAGGCCGTCGCCCGTGCGCCGACGTCGGCGCCGTCGATGCGCCTCCTCGATCTCGGTCCAGATCGCCGGCTTTGAGAGGAAGCTGAGAAGTCGAGGCACGAGCGAGATCCCCGCGTCGCCCGGATGACGAAGTCGCGCCTCTCGGCCGGGTCGCTCGGGTCGAGCGGCACATAGGCGCCGCCCGCCTTGAGGACCCCGAGGAGCGCCACGACCATGTCAAGCGATCGCTCCAGCGAAACGCCGATCCGCGAGCCGGCTTACGCCGCGGGCGCGAAGGTGGCGGGCGAGCTGGTTCGAGCTGCGGTCGAGGTCGCCGTAGGTGATGGAATCGTCCGCGGTCACCACGGCGATGGCGCCGGGGTAGCGCCGCGCGGCCTCCGCGAAGCAATGGTCGATCGATGCGTCTCGCGGGTAGTCAGCGGCCGTGTCGTTCCACTCGACCAGCAGGCGGCGCCGCTCCGAGCCTGGCGAGGAGCTGGAGCGCGGAGGCGCGGCCTCCGGGCTCCGAGACGAGTGACTCGAGGAGCCGGCAGTAGTCCCTCACCATGCGCTCGGCAGTCGCGGCCGAGAACAAGTCGCTGTTGTACTCCCAGATGATGGTCGGCTCGGTCGGGGTCTCACCGCGGCCGTCGTGGTTGACGACCACCACGTTGACCTCGGCCTTCGCCGAGCCGTTCCCCGGAGTCTCGTCAGGCACGATCTCGAGGCTGCCGGCGCTGAGATCCGGAAGCGGTGCGTCCGCGAACGAGAACAGCGTCTGGTAGAGGGGCGTGTGGCTCGAGCTGCGGGACGGCGCGACCGCTTCGACCACCCGAGGGAAGGGCACGTCCTGATTCGCCTGTCCCTCGAGCACGGCGGCGCGCACACGGCCGAGCAGCTCCGTCACGGACGGGTCGTCGCTCAGGTCGACGCGGAGCGCAACCGTGTTGATGAACATCCCGAGCATGTCGTCGAGCTCGCGCAGCCGGCGGTTCGCCATGCCCGAGCCCACAATCACGTCCCCGGCGCCGCTGTAGCGCTGGAGCAGGACGCAGAAGGCCGCGAGCATCGTCATGAACGGGGTCACGCCCTGCGCCCGCGCGAAGTGACGCAGCCGCTCGGCCACGTCCGACCGAAGATCGACGCAGACCTGATCCCCGCGGAAGGTCTGGCGCGCCGGGCGGGTACGGTCGTACGCGAGCGCCATCGGCTCGGGCGGATCGGCCAGCCGCTCCCGCCAGTAGCCGAGCTGCTCGGCCGGCGATCTCGGTGTCGAGGAGCGCGCGCTGCCAGGCCGCGAAGTCCCTGAACTGGGAGCCGAGTCGAGCTCGGCCGCCGGCAGACGGGTTGCGCTCGCGCACCGCATCAACCGCGGCCGCGTCGTAAGCTCGCGCAGCTGCCGCAGGAACACCATCATCGACCAACCGTCGTGGATGAGGTGATGCTCCTGATGCAGGAGGGCATGGCGGGTGGGGCCGAGCTTGGCCAGGCGCCAGCGGACGAGGGGCAGCTCATCGATCGCGATTCGCTGCCGGAACTGCGCGTCCGCGAGCGCGGCCAGGGCGGTGTCCGGGTCCGGGAGCGGCGCTCAGGTCCTTGGCATCCAACGAGATCGGGAACGGGTCGTGGATCTCGGCGGTCCAGCCTCCGCCCTGGCGCGGGAAAGTGGTCCGGTAGATCTCGTGGCGGGCGACGATCTCGCCCAGCGCCTCCGTCAGGGCCGCGACGTCGAGCTCGCCGTGCAGCCAGATGATCGCCTGGAACTGGTAGGCCACGGAGGACGGGTCGAGGTCGCTGAGGAAGCAGATCTGCTCCTGCGAGACCGATACGGGCGCCGTCGGCGTCCGCGGCTGCGGGACCAGAGCGCGGAAAGGCGTGCTCGGACGACCTGGCCCGGGCGCGCTCGATCGCCCGCGCGCGAGCGTCGCGGGAGTCGGCGCGTCGAGCAGGATGTCCAGCGGGAGCCTCGACGCCGGTTTCCTCACCGAGCCGGGCGATCACCTCGTGACGAGCAGGGAATCGCCGCCGAGCTCGAAGAACCCGTCGTCGCGACCCACGCCGTCGACGCGCAGGACCTCGGCGAACATATCGGCGACCCGGCTCTCGAGCTCATCGCGTCGGCGGCGTGCGGCGCTTGCGCGCACCTGTCGACGGCGCGCCCGTCAGCGTCCGGGAGCGCCGCGCGGTCCACCTTGTTGTTCTGGCGTCAGCGGCAGGGCGTCGAGCAGCACCCAGGCTGCGGGGACCATGTACGAGGGCAGCCGCTCGGGCCACGAAGTCGCGGAGACCGGCGACGTCGGGTTTCCCCGGCCCGGCGAAATACGCCACGAGTCGCTTGCGGCCCTCTTGGTCCTCCCGGGCGACGACGACGCAATCGTCGATCTCGTCGTGATCGCGCAGGGCCGCCTCGATCTCGGCCAGCTCGATCCGGTAGCCGCGAATCTTGACCTGGTCGTCGATCCGGCCGCGGAACTCCAGCCGCCCATCCTCGCGCCAGCGCGCGAAGTCGCCCGTGCGATAGAGCCGCTCGCCCGGAGCCCGGCGGCGAGAAGGGGTCGGGCACGAACTGCTCCGCCGTCAGCTCGGGCCGGTTCACGTACCCGTCGGGCGAGACCGAGCCCCCCGATCAGGAGCTCGCCCTCCACCCCGATCGGCACGGGCCGGAGCTGATCGTCGACGACGTGGCAGGTGGTGTTCGCGATCGGCCGGCCGATCGGCAGGGAGGCCTCGTCGCTGGCGACCTCCCGGATGACGTCGATCGTCGCGAACAGGGTGCTCTCCGTCGGGCCGTAGCAGTGGACGACCTCGTCGACCACGCCGCTGGCCAGCAGCCGCCGGACGTGATCGGCCGAGAGCACGTCACCGCCCACCAGGACGTGACGGAGTCCCTCGAGCTCCTCGGGTCGCGGTCGACGACCATGTGGAGCTGGGGCGAGATGAACAGCGCCGCCGTGGCGCCGTCTCTCTGGATCGTCTCGGCGAGCCGCTCGAGCCAAGCCTGGCCCGGCGGCATGACCACCGTGGCGCCGCCGGTGAGCAGCGGGCCCCAGAGCTCGATCACCGATGCGTCGAAGGTGAGCGGGGAGAGCCAGAGGAAGCGGCACTCATCTCCGAGCTCGACGTAATCG
Source organism: uncultured Solirubrobacterales bacterium (assembly GCA_963848955.1). GTDB lineage: Bacteria > Actinomycetota > Thermoleophilia > Solirubrobacterales > 70-9 > DASUPK01. The sequence goes on from CAWKFQ010000004.1 coordinate 94,572, forward strand.
GGCGCTCCGGAGATGAGGCGGTTCACCGCCCGGTGGGGGATCGCGACGCCCTTCGGCGCCCCCGTGCTGCCGCTGGTGTAGAGGACGTACGCGAGCTCGCCCGGCTCCCGCTCGGCCGGCGGCGCGAATTCCACAGCGTCCGCGGGCTCCTCGGCGCCGACCGGGGTCAGGCCGATCCCGTCGACGAGACTCTCGTGCTCCGCGTCGGAGACCACCAGCCGCAGGCCGCAGTCCTCAGCCATGAAGCGCAGCCGCTCGGGCGGCCAGTCGGCCTCGAGCGGCACGTAGGCGCAGCCGGCGCGCAGGATGCCGAGCACGCCCGCGATCACGGCCGGGGAGGGCGTCCCGCAGACTCCGACGAGATCTCCCGGCTCGGCGCCGGCGGCGCACAGCCGGCTGCGATCCCGTCGGCCCAGCTCAGCAGCCGGCCGTAGCTCGTCGCATCGCCGCCGGAGAGCACCGCGGGGGCCGCGGGCGAGCGCTCCGTCTGCGCCGCGAACAGCGCGTCGAGGCACTCGTCGCGCTCCAGGGGCCGGCGGGTGTCGTTGGCCGCCTCGACGATCCCGTCGCGATCGACGACGGCGGCGCGGTGTTCGTTAGTCCTTCCCTCCACCCGGTCAGTCCTCGCTGCGGGGGCCGACCCAGGTCCGTTCAAGGTTCTCCACGAGAGCCTCGCTGGTCAGGCAGCGCGCCTGCTCGATGGCATACGTGGACATGAAGGCGCGGAAGGCGTCGAGGGGTTCCTGCGCGACCCGAAGCGCGCGCCGGTTCGCCTGCACGCTGACGGGGCCCATGGCGAGGAGCTGCTCGACCGACGCCGCGATCGCGTCGCCCACGTCGCCCGGCTCCACCACCTCGTCCACCAGTAGGCGTCCCTCGGCGCTCTCGGCCGGCCACTGCTCGTCGAACATGATCGACCGGCACGCCACCGAGAGGCCGGTGAATCGCGGCAGCCGCAGCGCGGCCGCTCCCGGGATGATCCCCTCGCGACTGGCCGGGAGGCTGAGAATGGCCTCGCGTTCGGCGACCACCCGGTCCATCACGAGCAGGAGCTGGGCGCCGCCGCCGATCGCGAAGGTCTCCACCCCGGCGAGCCAGGGCACCTCCAGCCACTCCTCGGCCGCCTGTGGGGAGGTTGTCGGCTCCGCGACCTCGCCTGCCTCCGGCTCCGCCGCGCCGCGCAGCATCTTCGCCACGAAGCCGAGCTCGCGGACGATGAAGAAGAGGTAGGAGAGCCCGCCGGCGTAGAGCTCGGACAGATCGAGCCCGGAGCTGAACACCCGGCGGCCGCGGTAGCGGGGATGATCCACCCGCCCGCCGCGCAGGACGCCGGCCTCAGAGGCCGGGTCGAGCAGCACGAGGTCCACGGCGGTCTCGAGCGCGACGGTCGACTCGTCGTTCTCGGCGTTCAGCCTCTCGGGCCGGGTCAGCGTCACCACGCCGAGATTCCCCTGGCGCTCTACGTTGGCCGCCCCGAGGTCGACGCTGCCCTCGCTCGCGTACCGCGGCAGCAGGTCAACCGCCTCCCGCTTGGGCCGGAGCATGGACTCGATCAGGTGGGTTCCGACGCCGGGATCGGCGAGCCACGCGGCCAGCAGCTGCCCCTGGGCGAGCTCGATTCCATCCTGATCCCGAAGCTCGCGCCCGCGCTCGGCCGCGATCTGATCGGGGCCGGGCACCAGGTCCGGGTGGGCGGCGGCAGCCCGCTCGAGCAGCTCCTCGACCCGTAGCCGGACCGTCCGGCCCTCGGTCAGCTCGTCGTAGAGGGGGGCGTGATCACGCCGAGGGATAACCCCTCCGGGTGGACTCTGGATCACGCTCACGGCTCCCCTCCGGCTCGGGCTCACGGCGGCTGGCGGGCTGACCGTACCTTGTCCCGCGCCTCCTTGCACGGGTGGATCGCGGATACGATCGGGGCCCCGAGGGGGACGTCCGAGTGGATCCGAAAGCGATAGCCAACGAGCCGGCTCCGGCCCGGCAGGGGATCCCCGGCCCGCCGGCCGAGCTGATCGGCCTCTATCGCAGCATGGTCCGCCTGCGCACCTACGACGACCGCTCGGTCGTCTATCACCGCCAGGGCCGGATCGGGACGTACGCGATCTTCTGGGGCCACGAGGCGCTGCAGGCCGGCGCCGTCCACGCTCTCGAGGAGGACGACTGGATCTTTCCCTCCTATCGCGAGTCGGCAATCGGGCTGCTCCGGGGCATGTCCGCCTCGCAGGTGCTCTCCTGGTGGCGTGGGCACCCGCACGGCTGGTGGAATCCGCGCGAGTGGCGGATCGCGTCGATCGCCGTGCCGGTCGGTAGCCACGTCCCCCACGCGGCGGGGATGGCATGGGGACTGCGGCTTCGGGGCGAGGGGGCCTGCGTCCTCTCCTTCTTCGGCGACGGGGCCACCTCCACCGGCGCCTTCCACGAGGGGATGACCTTCGCCTCCGCCAAGCGTGTCCCCGCGGTCTTCGTCTGCAACAACAACTCCTGGGCGATCTCGACCCCGACGGCCGAGCAGTCCGGCGCCGAGCGCCTCGTCGACAAGGCGGCCGGCTACGGGATGGAGGGCGTGCGGGTCGACGGCGCCGATGCCCTCGCGGTGCGTGACGCCATACGCCAGGCGGCTGCCCGGGCGCGAGCCGGCGAAGGGCCGCAATTCATCGAGGCTGTGACATTCCGCGGCGCGCCCCACGCCACGGCGGACGACCCCGGCCGCTACATGGACCCGGCCCAGCTCAGGGCGGCGCGAGAGCGGGAGTGCCTCGGCCGCTTCGAGAACCAGCTGCGGCAACTCGGCGTGCTCGACGAACGGGCGATCGGCGAGATCCGCGACGAGGCGATGGCGGAGATGGAGGACGCGATCGAGACCGCGGAATCCCTGCCGGAGCCCGACCCACGGCAGATCTTCGACACGACCTACGCGCTGCCACCGCGGGCGCTCCGCCGCGACCGCGACTCGACCCTGGAGAGCTGACGTGGCCGTGCGGACGCTTGTGCAGGCGGTGAACGACGGGCTGCGCCAGGAGATGGCGCGGGACGATTCCGTGATGGTGCTCGGCGAGGACGTGGCGAGCCTCGGTGGCGTCTTCCGCGCTACCGAGGGCCTGCTCGAGGAGTTCGGGCCGGATCGCTGCGTCGACACGCCGCTCGCCGAGGCGGGCGTTGTGGGCGCCGCGATCGGGCTGGCACTGGCCGGCTGGCGACCCGTCTGCGAGATGCAGTACGAGGCCTTCAGCTATCCGGCTCTCGATCAGGTCCTGAGCCACGTCAGCCGCTACCGCTGGCGCAGCGGCGGCGCGATCGAGATGCCGATCGTGATCCGGATGCCGTACGGCGGCGGGGTTCGGGCACCGGAGCTGCACGAGGACTCGCCCGAGGCCTACTACGCGCACGTGCCGGGGATCAAGGTGGCGATGCCCTCCACGCCGGCGGACGCGAAGGGACTGATCGCGGCCGCGGTGCGCGACCCCGACCCGGTCGTGGTGCTGGAGCCGAAGGCGCTCTACCGCTCCTCGGCGGAGGCGGTGCCAGACGGCGAGCACTTCGTCGAGCTCGGCCGGGCCGTCGTCGCCCGGCACGGAACCGACGCGACGCTGATCTCCTACGGCGCCATGCTCCCGGTGGCGACGGCCGCCGCCGAGCGGCTGGCGGAGCGAGGCGAGGCCGAGGTGGAGGTCCTCGACCTGCGCACTCTGACGCCGCTCGACGAGGAGGCGGTCCTCGACTCGGTGGCCAAGACCGGGCGGGCCGTGATCGTCCACGAGGCACCGCGCACGGCGGGCTTCGGCGCCGAGGTGGCGGCACTCCTGGCGGAGCGGGGGATCCTGGACCTGCGCGCGCCAGTACGTCGGGTGACCGGCTTCGACGTCCCCTATCCGTACTGGTCGCTCGAGGACCGCTACATCCCGAGCGTGGACCGCGCGGTCGCCGCGCTGAAGGAGGTACTGACCTTCTGAGCGACCCGCATCTGATCCGGCTCCCGGACCTGGGAGAGGGGCTCACCGGCGCCGAAGTCGTCAGATGGCTGGTCGCGAGCGGAGATTCGGTCTCCCGGGACCAGCCGCTCGTCGAGGTCGAGACCGACAAGGCGGTCGTCCAGATCCCTTCACCCGTCGCCGGGACGGTGACGGGCCTGCTGGTCGCCGAGGGAGCGCAGGCGTCGGTCGGCGATGCGCTCGCCGAGATCGTGGCCGAGCGCGACGGCAACCGGGCGGGCCCGCGGGCCTTCCCCCGGGTGCGGGCGCTGGCATCCGAGCTGGGCGTCGATCTGGCCGAACTGCGACCCGACGGGGCAACCGTGAGCGAGGAGGACATTCGCGCGGCCGCGCAGGGCTCGGGCCGGGCCGAGGAGGCGGGCGAGCGCGTGCCCCTGAGAGGGGTACGCCGCAAGATCGCCGAACACATGAGCGAGGCGGCGGCCGTCCCGACCGTGACGGTGGTGGAGGAGTGCGATTTCTCGGCCCTCTCCAGGCGCGCCGACGCCCTACGCGCGCGCCGCCGCGATCATCGCGGCGACCGCGGGGGCGCTCAGCGCCCATCCCGACCTGAACGCCACCCTGGAGCGGGGCGAGCTGGTCCGGCAGGAGCGCCTGGACCTCGGCTACGCCGTGCAGGGCGCCCACGGCCTGGTCGTGCCCGTGGTGCGCGACGCCGGCTGGCGAGCGGCCGATCAGATCGCCGCGGAGGTCGAGAGGCTGGTGGAGGCGGCACGCGCGGGCACGCTGACCCCCGAGGAGCTGCGCGGCGGAACGTTCACACTCACCGACGCACGGCGGCTCGGGGGGCTGTTCGCGACCCCGCTGCTGAATACCCCTCAGGTCGCGATCCTCGGCGTCCACCGGGTCGCCGAGCGACCGGTCGTCCGCGACGGCGAGATCGTGGCCCGCCCCGTGGGGCTGCTCTCGGTCGGTTTCGATCACCGTGCCCTGGATGGGGCCGCTGCCTCCGCCTTCCTACTCGACGTCATCGACCGCATCGAGGGGCGGTCAGTCGGCTGACGAGCTGCTCGGGGGCCTCCGGACGGTCGCGCTGAGGCGCTCCACCAGCCTCCCCCGATCCTCGGCGGCCTGAACCAGCCGCTCGATCAGCTCGAGACGCTCATCGGCCTCGTCGGTCAGCCGTTCGATCAACTCGAGGCGCTCCGCGGCCGCGCGCTCCTGTTCCATCGTGACGCGCTCGCCGCGCTCTCGTAGTGCGCGGTCTAGGTCGGGCAGCGCCGCCTCGGCTGCCTCGACCAGGGAGTCGGCCACGAAGACGAGATTGCCCCACTCCCCAACGCCCGGGTCGGCGGTGTCCCACCGACCGACGCTGACGTGCCGCGGACCGTGACGGACGAAGAGGAACCGCCGCGGGCCGAGGCCCTCGACGAGCGAGCGGAGCTCCCCGAGCTCGAAGGGGCACTCCCCGAGCGTGTCGGGGAGGTTCGCCCCAGAACTCGACCATGACGACCTCCGCCCGCATGCTCGCCGCGCCGCGCAAGACGTCGGCGTCCCCGCCCTCGGCGTCGATCTTGAGCAGGCCGACCCTGCCGGGGATCTCGCCGGCGGCGCGCAGCGAGTCGAGCGAGCGGACGCGCACCTCCACGGACCCGTCCCAGACCAGGTCGGGGCTCGAGCCCTCCGGTCGCAGGGTGTGGAAGGCGTCCAGTGTCTGCCCCGAGTGATCCTGAGCCTGGTGCAGCTGCCCTGTGCCGTCCTCCTTTCCGGCCGCCACCTCGATCACATGCACGCCGGATCCGGTCCCGAAGCGCTCCTTCAGCCGGGCCGCGTTGGCCGGATGCGGCTCGATCAGCCAGGTTGGATCCAGCCCCGCTTCGCGCAGAGTCGCCGCCACCGCCCCACGCTCGCTGCCGACGTCGATCGCGGAGTGCTCGTCGAGGCTCGGGACGAGGGCGGCAATCAGGCCGAGCTCGGCGCCCTGGTCGTCGATCTCCGGGTTGACCGCGCTCGAATCCATTCGGCCCACGGGCGAGCATACCCCTGGGCCGCCGAGCGCCGGGACCGCTTCAGCCTTCGGTGCCGCCTCGATAGGGCAGCCCGGGGCCGCTGCGCTGCCACTCGACCTGCCCGCGCCCCTCGTCGGCGGAGCGCTCGACCACGCCGTCCCAGCGATGGAGCATCGCCTTGAGGCGGGCGACCGCCTCGGGTGGATGAGCGGCCACCTCGGCGGCGAGGTCCAGGGCCGCGGCCTCGGTGGCGGCCGCCGGGGCTACCCGATGGACCAGGCCCATGCGCAGGGCCTCGTCGGCGCTGACGGTGCGGGAGGTGAGCAGGAGGTACTTCGCGGTGGCGAGCCCGCAGAGGGTGACCAGGCGGGCGGGACCGACCGGCACGCCGAGCTCGGCGCCCGGGAAGCGCATCCGCAGGTTCGAGCCGCCGACCCGCAGATCGCAGGCGACCGCGATCTCGGCGCCACCACCGACGACCGCGCCGTGGCAGGCGGCGACGGTGGGCTTCGGGAAGGCCGTGAGCTCGTCGTAGAGCCGAGCGAAGAGCTCCATACGGTGAACGCGGCCCTGCTCGTCGAGCTCCTCGCGGACGTCCGCCCCGGCGGAGAGGGCGAGGTGGTCGTTCGAGGAGATCACCAGGACGCGCGCCTCGGCGTCCCCCCTCGCGCGGTCGAGATGGGCGAGGAGCTCGTCGAGCATCTCGGTGTTGATCGCGTTGCGCGCCTCGGCGCGCTCCAGCCGCAGCAGCGCGACCTGCTTCTCATCCACCGAGTAGCTGGTCAGCGGCATCAGTCAGCGGCCTCCTCGGGCTCGGTCTGGGGGCCCGTGATCTCATCGAGCAATCGCTCCACCTCGTCGGCGGCGGACTGGATCAACAGGTCGACCTCCTCGTCCGGCTCCCGGAACCGGGAGAGGACGTAGTTCGAGACCACCTCCGGGTCGCTGGTGTTGGGCCGCCCCACCCCGCCGCGGACCCGCCAGAAGTCCTTGCCGCCCAGCCCCTGACTGAGGCTCTTCAAGCCGTTGTGCCCTGCGACCCCGCCCCCCAGCTTGCTGCGCACCTCGCCGAAGGGGAGGTCGATCTCGTCGTGAAGCGCGATCACATGGTCGAGCGGCACGCCCAGCTCACCCCGCGCGGGACCGGCGGCCGAACCGGACTCGTTCATGAAGGTCTGGGGAAGCAGGATCGCGACCCGGGGGCCGCCCGGACCCGTCCGGCCGTCCGTGATCAGCGCGCCATACCGCTTGCGGGCCTTGGGGAGCTCCCAGCGACGGGAGAGCTCATCGGCCACCTCGAAACCGAGGTTGTGCCGGGTGCCGGCGTACTCGCGGCCCGGGGTTGCCAAGGCCCACGATCAGGGCATCAGCGCGGCCCGTGCGGGGTTCATCGCTCCCGCGGCGCCGGCGCAGCGACCAGCGGCTAATCGCCGCCTCCGCCTCCATTGCGCTCGCCGCCGCCCTCGCCCTCGCCGCCGCCCTCGCGCCCCGTCTCACGGGTCGCGCTGTCGCGCGCCCTCTCATCTTCCTCGCCCTCGGCGCCCTCCTCGCCCTCGGGAGCCTCCTCGCCCTCGCCGACCAGCTCGGTCTCCTCCTCGAGCTCGGGCTCGGGCTCCTCCTCGACCCGCGGCGGGCTGAGGGTGGCGATCGTGATCTCCTCCGGCTCGTCGGCCATGAACCTCACGCCGGAGGGCACTGCGACTGAGGCGAGGTTGATCGTGTCGTTGATGTCCATCTCGGAGACGTCGACGGTGATCCGCTCGGGGATGTCCGTCGGCAGCGCCTCGACCGTGACCTCGCGAGTGACGTGCTCGAGCACGCCGCCCTCGCGGACGCCGGGTGCCTGATCGGTTCCCTCGAGCTCGATCGCGACCTCCGCCTCGATCGCCTCATCGAGGCGCACCTCGAGGAAGTCCAGGTGCATGACGTCGCCGCGGACCGGATGGTGCTGCTGCTCCTTGATCACGACCGGGACGGCCTTGGAGTCCTCCAGCTCGAGGTCGACCAGCGTCTGCCCCTCGGCGAGCAGGGTGCGGAGGTCGCGGGCGGGGACCTGGAAGGGGCGGGCTTCGCCGCCCTGCCCGTAGACCACGCCCGGAACGAGGCCCTCGCGGCGCAGGCGCCGTGTGGCGCGCGACCCGAACGTGTCGCGCTGGGAAACCTTGAGTTTGGCTCTGGCCTGTGCCATGGGAAGTTCTTTTAACGGGTCGCGCTGTTGCGCGCCCTCTCGTAACGGCCCGCCAGACTGGTGTCCGCGGGCTACGCTCCGGCGCCAGGATAGAAAATAGGTGAGGGCAATGGGCAGCGACGAAGAAAGGGACCAACGGGACGAGCAGGGCGTGGACGCCCTCCGAGCCGACCCCGAGGGGGAGGCGCGGCGGGAGCCGTCCGAGCCCGAGGAGCAGCGGCGGAGGATCCCGCAGACGCGGATCGGGCGCTCGGCCAAGCTCGGCACCGCGATCGGCACCCAGGCGACGCGCTACGCAGGGACCGCCGCCGCGAACGTGGTTCGCTCCGAGGACAAGGCGCAGGACCGCCTCGAGACCCGCCACCTCGAGTCCGCCCTGAAGATGGCATCCGTCCTGGGCGAGATGAAGGGGGCCGCGATGAAGATCGGCCAGATGGCCTCATTCATCGACGTCGACTTCCTGCCGCCGGAGTACCGCGAGATCTACCAGGAGCAGCTCTCCAAGTTGCGGACCAGCGCACCCGCGATGCCCTGGGACAAGGTGCGCGAGGTGCTCGAGGAGGAGTACGACGAGAGCCCAGAGCGGGTTTTCGCCGAGATCGAGGAGGAGGCCTTCGCCGCCGCCTCGATCGGACAGGTCCACCGTGCGACCCTCCGCGACGGCACGAAGGTCGCCGTCAAGATCCAGTACCCCGGGATCGCCGACGCCCTCGAGTCCGACGTCGCAAACGCGGGCATGCTCGTCCGCCTGGCGAAGGTGCTGGCGCCCGGGCTGGACGCGAAGGCCGTCGCCTCGGAGCTTCGCGAGCGCGTCCTCGAGGAGCTCGACTACGAATTCGAGGCGCAGAACCAGCGCGCCTTCGCCCGCGCCTATGACGGACATCCGTTCATCTTCGTCCCCAAGGTCCACTCGCGGCTCTCGCGGAGGCGGGTGCTCGTCTCGGACTACGTCGAGGGCCGCGGCTTCGACGAGGTCAAGGAGCTCGAGCAGGACGAGCGTGACATCTTCGGCGAGATCGTCTTCCGCTTCTGCTTCGGCTCGATCTACCACCTGCAGCACTTCAACGCCGACACCCATCCCGGCAACTACCTGCTCATGGACGACGGGCGGGTCGCCTTCCTCGACTTCGGCATGACCAAGCGGCTCAGGCCCGAGCAGATCCAGCTCGAGCAGCGGGCCGTCGACGCGGCCGGGCGGGACGATCCGGAGGCGCTCCGGGAGGCCCTCCACGACCTCGGCTTCGTCAGCGACCCCAAGAAGGTCGATGCCGAGCGGCTGATGAGGCACGTGAAGATGGTCGGGGGGTGGTACCTCGAGGATGGCGAGGTTCGGATCACGCCGAAGCGCGTGATGAAGATGATCGAGGTGACCTCCGACCCGCGCTCGGACTTCTACGACCTGGTGCGCCGGGAGAGCCTGCCCGCCGATGAGCTGATGGGGCGGCGCATGGAGACCGGGCTGCTCGCGGTGCTCGCCCAGCTGCGGGCGACCGCCAACTGGCACCGGATCATGCGCGAGTGGGTCTACGCGGACCCACCCTCGACCGTGCTCGGCGAGGTGGAGTGGCGCTTCTTCGAGCGCCGCGGCACCACGCAGACGCCGGGGCTGCCGAGCCGGGTCTAGCTTTCGGCGGCCGCCGCCGCGACCTGGCGCTCCGCCACCTCGAAGAGGCGGGGATCGTTCGAGCAGATCCCGTCGACGCCCATGGCCAGCAGCTCGCGCATCCGCTCGGCGTCGTCGACGGTCCAGGCGATCAGCTCCACCCCGGCGTTTCGCGCGGCGTCCACCAGACGTGACGTGATGATCGGGTGGTACGCCCAGACCGCGTTCACGCCGAGCTTCGGAGCCTTCTTCTCCAGGATGGCGGGGAAGCGGCGGCGGATCGCCGAGAGCCCGGCCCGGAGGGCGGGGCCCGCCCAGGCGTATTGGGTCCAGTCGCGGCGGGTCTTCGGGTAGGTCCAGCCGAGGCGCAGGTCGGGCTCGAGCTTGCGGAGCTTGATCAGGCTCTCGACCTCCATCGTCGAGACCATCGCTCGCTCCACCAACCCCCGGCCCGAGAGAGCCCCGGCGAGCTCGGCCTCGCTGCCGGCGAGCTTCAGATCGCAGTCGATCTCGACCTCGTCCAGCGGAGGCTCCAGGAAGAGGTCGAGCGCTTCGGTCAGGTCCATCGGCTTGCGCGTCACCGCGTCGTGGTGGTCGTGGGCGACGATCAGCCTGCCCTCCGGCTCGCGGAGGACGTCGAGCTCGATCATGTCCACGCCGACCTCAACTGCCGCGTCGAAGCTCTCGGCGGTGTTGCCGGTGACGATCGCGTCAGCTCCCTTGTGGCCGACACGCCTGTAGGCGGGGATGCCCTCCCGCCCCCCGTCCTTGCCCTCTGCCGGCTCGGCGGACATTGGCGGACCACCCTAGACGACCAGATCGTTGGAGCCGCCCCAGATGCTTCACTCTGCGCCGATGAGGCGCGCGGCGATTCGTCTGGCGGTGGTCGGGGCAACCTGCTCGGTCCTGCTGGCCGGCTGCGGCGGAGATGACGGGGATGGCGGCGATCCTTCGATGAGCGCCAGAGAGACCGCCCAGGCGTATGTCGATGGCCAAAACGCGCAGGATTTCGCGCGGGTCTGCGAACTCTTCGGGGAGCCGCTCCGAAGGCAACTCGGCGGAGACAATTGCGTCGGTTTCCTCGAGGAGCAGACCTCAGGGGCCCCGCACCACACCTACACGCTGACCACCGTTGGGGCCGGCGGCGACAAGGCCACGGCATACATCGTCACCCGCGGCGAGAACGGTAAGCCCGTGAAGCTGTCGCTATTCCTGGAGCGGCGGGACGGCGAGTGGAAGATCGTCGGGAGTGGTCCGACGGCGCCGCCCGGCAAGCCCGTCCCCGATTAGAGAACTAGAAGAGCTGGTTCTCGCCGGCGAAGATCTCGGAGACCGAGTCGTCCGTGAAGATCCGCCGGATCGAGTCGGCGAGCGTCTGGGCGGTGGAGATCACGGTGATCTTGTCGGGCGCGCCGGGCCGCTGCGGCAGGGTGTCGGTGACCACGATGCGCTCGATCGGGGAGTCCGCGAGCCGCTCGTAGGCCGGGCCGGAGAAGACGCCGTGGGTAGCGAGGGCGATGACGCGCGCCGCACCCTCGTCCATGACTGCGCGGGCTGCAGCGGTCAGCGTGCCGGCGGTATCGATCATGTCGTCGACCAGCACCGCCGTCTTGTTCTCGACGTCACCGACGACGTAGCCGATCTCGGCCACCTGCTGGGCCGGGCGCTCCTTCTCCATCACGGCCCAGGTCGAGCCGATCTTGCGGGCGAAGTTGCGCGCGGTCTTCACGCGCCCGGCGTCGGGCGAGACGATCACCGGCTCCTCGTCGATGTGATCCGCGATCCACTGCGTGAGCATCGGCATCGCGGTCATGTGGTCGAGCGGGACGTTGAAGAAGCCCTGCACCTGGCCGGCGTGGAGGTCCATCGTGAGGACGCGGTCGACGCCCACGCCCTCCAGGCACCTGGCGACGATCCGCGCCGAGATCGGCTCACGGGGGGCGGACTTCTTGTCCTGGCGCGCGTAGCCGTACCAGGGCATCACGGCGATGATCCGGTGGGCCGACGCGCCCTGCGCGGCGTCGATCATCGCGAGCAGCTCCATCAGGGCGTCGTTCGGTGTCATCCCCTCGAGCTCGTTGGCCGCGGTGGACTGGACGATGAAGACGTCGGCGCCCCGAATCGACTCCTCGTAGCGGCAGTAGATCTCGCCGTCGGAGAAGGTCTTCAGGGTGACCTCGCCGAGCTCGACCTGGAGATTGCGGCCGATGTGGGCGGCCAGCTCGCCCGACGCCCGCCCGCCGAAGACCATCAGGCGCTTGCGGTAGTCCTGGACGATTTCCGACATCGGCTGCGTCTGCTCGATCGTGCTCAAGAGTCCTCGTCCTCGCTCGATTCCTTGGCCTTCTTGCCCGCGTAGCCCTCGACGTTCTTCTGCTCCGCCCGCGAGATGCCGAGGCCCCCGGGCGGAACGTCCTCGGTGATCACCGAACCGGCCCCAGTGTATGCGTCGTCGCCGACTTCTACGGGAGCGACGAACGTCGTGTCTACCCCGGTCTGAACGTTCTTCCCGATCTTGGTGCGATATTTGCTGCGGCCGTCGTAGTTCGCGGTGACGGTCGACGCCCCGAGATTCGATCCCTCCCCCACGTCGGCGTCACCGATGTAGGAGAGGTGGGGCACCTTGGCGCCCGCGCCGATCTCCGAGTTCTTGATCTCGACGAAGGTGCCGGCCTTGGCGCCCTCGCCGATGCGGGCGTTCGGGCGCAGGTAGGTGAAGGGGCCGACCATCGCCTCGTTCGCCACCTCGCAGTCCGTCAGGTAGGAATGGATCACGGAGGCTCGGTCGCCGACGCGCGAGTCGATCAGCGTCGTCATCGGGCCGATCGTGCTGCCGCCCCCGATGCTGGAGCGGCCGCGCAGTGTCGTGCCGGGGAGGATCGTGGTGTCGGCCGCGATCTCGACGTCGGCGTCGATCCAGGTGGCGCCCGGATCCTCGATCGTGACGCCGGCGCGCATGTGGTCGACCAGGATGCGGCGCCGTGCCTCGTCCGCGACGCGGGCGAGGTCGGCGCGGTCGTTGATCCCGAGGTTGACGCCGGGATCCGGCGCGCTGGTAGGCGGCGACGCGCAGTCCCGACTCGCGCAGGAGCGGCAGGACGTCACCGAGGTAGTACTCGCCCTGCGCGTTGTCGTTGTCGAGTCGCTCCAGCGCGTCGGCGAGGGCGGGCCCGGCGAAGGCGTAGGTCCCGGCGTTGACCTCCTTGATCGCCAGCTCCTCGGGCGTGGCGTCGCCCGGGGACTTGGCCTCGACGATGCGCTCGACGTCGCCGTCGGCGCTCCGGACGATCCGGCCGTAGGAGCCGGGGTCCTCCATCTCCGTGGTCATGACCGTCGCGGCGGCGTCGGCGTCCCGGTGCGTCGCGATCAGCTGGTCGATGATCTCGGCCGAGACGAGGGGATGATCGCCAGAGAGGATCAGGACGGTGTCCGAGGAGCGCACGACCTCCGAGGCGGCGCGAAGGGCTCCGCCGGTGCCATCGGCCTCGGGCTGGACGATCGTCTCGGTGCCGTTCGGCAGGGCCGCGGAGAGGTCGCGATCGGGCGAGACGATCACGCAGACGCGCCCCGCCCCGGCCTCCTTCGCCGCGAGAATCGGCCAGGCGACCATGGGCCGCCCGCAAATCTCATGCAGGACCTTCGGCAGCGCGGACCGCATGCGCGTGCCCTGGCCTGCGGCCATGACTAGGGCCGTGGGAGCGTTCACCCCGAAAGCGTAATGCGAGGACGCGCGGCGGGCCGCATCGAGCCGCCCGCCGCGCCCCGCTCAGGAGGTGACGGTCTCCTTCACCGGGTCGGGACGGATGACCACGGTGTCGGCGACCGGGAGGATCTCGTCGGCCGGCATGCCGACGCGATACGCGTGCCTGCGGATCGCCTCGGGTGAGGTGGCCTGGTAGATGCAGACGGTGCCCAGGGTGCCGTCCTCCTCGGCGATCACGTAGCTGCGGATCCAGCGGACATCGGTGGGGAAGTCGTTGTCGGCGACCTCCTTCGAGCGCGCCGCGACCTCCTCGAGCTCCTCAGGCGATTTCCAAGCGTTCTTGCGGCGAATTGCATAGGTGTCCATCGATTCCTTTCGTTGATGACACTTGAGCTACGGGGAAACCGCGCAGAGCGATTTGGATCTGTGACGCTTGTACTCCCCGGGACGCCTAGGTCCGGATGGTTTCGTCCTGAGCCTGGAAAGCAGCGGTCACCAGGTCGATGATCGGCTGGGGAGCCTTCTCCGGCGAGCCGGCATCGAGCGGCGGCTGGGGGTCGTACTCGATGCCGAGCTGGACGGCCTGCGCGACCTCGTCGCCGTTGATCTGCTGGACGAGACGCAGCGCCATGTCGATTCCGGAGGAGACGCCGGCCGCCGTGACGATCTTGCCCTCCTGGACCACGCGGTCCGGGACCGGCTTGGCACCCAGCTCCGCCAGCAGGTCGCGGGCGAGCCAGTGGGTGGTGGCGGGGACGCCGTCGAGGAGGCCCGCGGCGGCGAGGAGCAGTGCGCCGGTGCAGACGGAGGTGGTCCAGGTGCTGGTCTCGTGGACGGTCCGGATCCAGTCGTGCAGCGGCTCGTGCTCGAGGAGCATCCGGTTGCCGAATCCGCCGGGGACGACGACGATGTCCGGGCTCTGCACCTCGTCGAGCGACGCGTCGGCGACCAGGGAGAGGGTGTCGGACTCGTTGCGGACCGGCCCTGCCTTCTCGGCGACGAAGATCGATTCGTTGCCCGGCACCGAGTTGAAGACGTCGTGCGGCCCGATGATGTCGAGGGCGGTGAAGCGGTCGTAGAGCAGGTAGGCGATCTGCATCGGACTGCGGATGCTAACCAGACGGCTTGAAGCTGGGGAGCCCGGATTTGAACCGGGATTCGAGGCTCCAAAGGCCCCTGTCTTACCTGGTTAGACGACTCCCCAGGGACAGAAATCAGTGTATGTCCGGTTGATCCAAGGAGGTGATCCATGAGACCGTCCGCAGCGAATCACCCCCAGCTGCCCGGACCTGGAGGGAGAAGATGGCCAAGGAGTACGTGTTCCTGGACGAGTGGGACGTCGACGCGCCGCAGGAGGCGGTCTTCAACGCGCTCGCCGATGCCCGCACCTATCCCGGAGTGGTGGAAGCCCGTCTACATCGAGGTCGAGGGCGACTGCGAGCCCGGCACGGGCGTGCGCGACTGAGCAGCACTTCAAGGGCAAGCTTCCCTACACGCTCAAGACCACCTCGAGGATCACCGTCTTCGATCCGCCCACCCACTTCCAGGTCGAGGTCGTCGGCGATCTGACCGGCAACGGGCAAGTGGACCCTGACGCCGAACGGCGACGGCAGGATCCACATCCGCTTCGACTGGACCGTGCACGCGGACCGTCCGCTGCTCCGCTACCTCACCCCGATCCTCCGCCCGATCTTCCGCTGGAACCACAACTGGTCGGTGGAGCGGGCGAAGGAGGGCCTCGAACCGTACGCGCGCAGCGCAGTAGCGGCACCCCGGCCAAATAGTCTCCCGGGCCATGCCCGCCCTCGAGTCCCGCTTCCCGCGGATCGCCTCCTACGGGTTCATCTCCGACTGCCACACGGGCGCGCTGGTCGCCCCCGACGGATCGGTCGAGTGGCTCTGCCTCCCCCGCTTCGACTCCCCCAGCATCTTCGGCTCGATCCTCGACCGCAGCGGCGGGTTCTGGCGAGTCGGCCCGCCCGGGCCTCGAGGCGCCCGGTCAGCCGCCGCTACGAGCCCGGCACCAACGTCCTCGAGACGACCTGGATGACCGGATCCGGGTGGTTGGTCGTCACGCGACGCCCTCACCGTCGGCGACTGGCGACCCGACCACGACTCGAGCCCCACCGCCGGCCCCCCGGCGACGACGAGGCCGAGAACGTCCTGGTCCGGACTGATCGAGTGCGTCCAGGGCGAGGTGGACGTCGAGATGGTCTGCCAGCCCGCCTTCGACTACGGCGAGACCCGGGTCGACTGGCAGCGTCGGGGACGACGCGGGGACCGACGCCGAGGTCTCCAGCGGCGACGTCAAGCTGGTGCTCACCGGCGACCTCGGCCTCGGCGTCGACGGCTCCGACGCCCGCGCCCGCCACCGGCTGCAGCGCCGGCGAGAAGTCCGCTTCAGCGCCCTCTCCTGGGGCCCCGACCCGATCCCGCCGGACTCGGGCGAGGACTGCGCAGAGACGGCTCGCCGCACGATCGACTTCTGGCGCCGCTGGCTCGAGGGCGGCAGCTTCCCGGACCATCCCTGGCGCGGCTACCTGCAGCGCTCCGCCCTCGCGCTCAAGGGCCTCACCTACGCGCCGACCGGCGCGCTGATCGCCGCCCTCACCACCTCGCTGCCCGAGACGCCCGGGCGGCGAGCGCAACTGGGACTACCGCTACACCTGGATCCGCGACGCGCACCTTCACCCTCTGGTCCCTGCACACCCTCGGCTTCGACTACGAGGCGACCGACTTCATGGGCTGGCTTGGCCGACATCTACCGGGAGAAGTCGAGGTGGGCAAGACGGGCTGCAGATCATGTACGGGATCCGCGGCGAGAAGGACCTCACGGAGACGACCCTCGACCACCTGAGCGGCTACGAGGGCGCCAAGCCCGTCCGGATCGGCAACGCCGCCTTCGACCAGCGCCAGAACGACGTCTACGGCGCCCTGCTCGACTCGGTCTACATCCACGCCAAGGTCCAGGACCACCTCCCCAGCGAGCTCTGGGAGGCGCTCTGCCGGCAGGTCGAGGCCGCGATCTCGGTCTGGGAGAAGCCGGACCAGGGGATCTGGGAGGCGCGGGGCGAGCCGAAGCACTACGTCTCCTCGAAGCTGATGTGCTGGGTCGCGCTCGACCGCGGCGGCCGGCTGGCCGACCGGCTCGGCGACGGGGACCGGCTCGAGCGGTGGGCCGAGCTCGCCGAGCGAGATCCGGGCCGACATCCTGGACACGGGGCGTCTCGGACCGCGGCGTCTTCCGCCAGCACTACGAGACCGACGCGCCTCGACGCCTCGACCCTGCTGGTCCCGCTGGTCCGCTTCCTGCCACCCGACGACGAGCGAGTCGTCAAGCACCGTCATGGCGATCTCACGAGGAGCTGACCGAGGGCGGGCTGGTCCTCCGCTACCGGGTGGACGAGACCGACGACGGCCTGCACGGCGAGGAGGCGACCTTCACTATCTGCTCCTTCTGGCTCGCCTCGGCGCTGTCGGAGATCGGCGAGAGCGATGCAGGCCCGGGAGCTGTGCGAGCGGCTGCTCAACTACGCGGGGCCACTCGGCCTCTACGCCGAGGAGCTCGACCCCAGGACCGGGTCGCCACTGGGGGAACTACCCGCAGGCCTTCACCCACCTCGCCCTGATCAACGCGGTCTCCCACGTGATCAGCGACGACCGGTCGACGGGCGACCGCGATCGGACCGGGGTGCTCACCGAGATGACTCGTCCCAGACCGACTAGCTCAGTCGGATTCGGCCGGGAGGCACGCGGCCCGCCTCGGTCCCGGGCTCATCGGCCGGGCCCAGCGGCGAGGCGATCCCCAGGACCCGCATCGCCTTCAGCCCGAGCCCGAGCTTCTCGCGACCCTCGGTGGAGGTGACGTCGTGCCCGCAGAGCTCCCGGGCGCGCTCCAGCCGGTAGCGGATCGTGTGGCGGTGGGTGAAGAGCTGCTGAGCCGTGGCCGCGACGTTGCCGTCGTTTTCGAGATAGGTCTCGACGGTGGGAACCAGCTCGGTCTCGTACTGCTCGTCGTAGGCGACCAGCGGCTCCACGGTCTCCGAATAGAAGCGCTCGAGCTCCGCCGGGTCCTCACTCATCGCGGGCAGCAGCAGCCGGTACGCGCCCGTGTCCTCGAAGGCGAGTACCCGCGTGCCCTCGGCCTCGCCGACATTCGCCGCGAGCAGCGCCTCCTGTGCGGCGCGGTACAGGTCGACCGGGTCGGCGGCCAGCCGGCTCCGCGAGACGCTGACCGTGAACCCGGTCAGCCCCGCCTCGAGCTCGTCGACGAGCGCCAGCCGCGGCGCGGGTCAGCCGCTCGTCGTCGTCCACGGGCACGATCGCGACGACCTCGGCACCCTCGCCCTCCTCGATTGCCCTCACCGGCCAGGCCGCCGGCGCTGACGGCGCGGATCGCCCGCTGCGCGATCGTCAGCACACGGGCGCGCCACTCGCCCGTCTGGGCGACGTGCGGATGGGCGCGGGCGATCAGCACGCCGGTGCCGCCCGAGAGATCGGTCCCCAGCTCCGCGGCCCGGGCCTCGATGTCCGCACGGTCGGTGAGCTTGCGGCCGAGCAGGGCGCGGACGAAGTCACCGGCCGCCTCCTCGGTCGCCCACTCGGGCGAGCGCGAGCGCTCGAGCTCGAGCCCGAGCAGTGTCGCCACCATGCGCAAGAGCACGGCGTCGGGCTCCTCCTCGCCACGCGGCCGCCAGCGCAGCTCGCCGACCGCGGCATCCGCCACGCGCAGGTCCACCGTCTCCACGCCAGTACCGCCCGCGAGCAGCTTCCGCTCCTCATCGGGCGAGGCGGCGGCGACCGCGAGCACGTTGCTCGAGCGGTCGATCAGGGCGACGCTCGCGTCGAGGGCGCGGGCGGCGGCCCGCGCGACAGCCGGCATCCCGGCGCCGGCCTCGATCGCCGCCGAGAGCTCTTCGAGGCTGTCGGGATCGGCTTTACGCGAGGGTGCGCCGCCGGACGCAACCCGTTTCGGGTTGGTGTGCGTCTCCTTCGCAGTCATCGCGCACATGGTAGGTCCGGGTTACGAACCTAGAACCACTTCGAGATGTCGTCCCAGTTGAGGAAGATGACGACCCCGATCACCAGCCCGACCAGCACCAGCGCCGCAAGGACGAAGAGCGAGAGGAACCCAGCGACCAGCTTCTCCCAGGCGCGCCCGTAGGAGCCCAGGGCGGGCACCAGGATCAGGACGACGAACGCGCTCACGGAGATCAGCCCGGCGGCGCCGAAGAGGTAGTACTCAGTCCCGAGCGCCAGCACGGGCGCCAGGATCAGGCTCAGGGGCTCGCTCATGACGCCGGGGATTGTCGCGAATGTGGCGCCGCGACAAGCACCACGGCTGCGACGGCCGAGAAGCAGGAGACTCCTAGCGCCCATCCTGCCGAGACGTCGCTCATCCAGTGGACCCGCAGGTAGACGCGGGTGAGACCGATCAGGACGGTCAGCGCGATCCCGGCAGCGATCAGCAGGCTGCGTCGGGTGACCCCAGGCACCAACCTCAACGCGGCCGTGATCGCGAGCCAGGCGTAGAGCGTCGCGTGGGCGGCGTGGCCGCTTGGGAAGCCCGAACCACCGACCGAGACCAGCTCGCCCGGCGGGCGCGGCCGGTCGGTCAGGGTCTTGATCTCTGGCACCAGGGCGACGGTCAAGGTGAATCCGATCACGAGGACCCAGAACTCCATCCACCGCCGCCAAATGGCGAGCGCGATGGCCGCCAGGACGGCGAGCGGAATGGTCACCCACCCGGAGCCGAGCGTCGTGATCGCCTTCGCCACGTTCACGAGCCAATCTGCTTGGAGGTCGTCGGCGATGTCGAGCGCCGTTTGGTCACCGGGCGTGGGCCCCGGATCGCCCCCGATCACCATCCAGTAGGCGATCAGGACGAACAGCCCGACCGAGAGCACCGCCAGGAGTGTCGTGAACTCGAGGCCCAGCCCACCCGGCGTCAGCCGCCTCCACAGGAACTCGAACTGCGGCCGCAGGCGGCGCCCCAGCCGCAGGATCGGGCGGAGGGCGCGCCGCTTCTCCATCTCGGCAACGGCCGTGCGCCGGTTCTCCGGCTTGCGCAGGAACCGGTAGGCCACGACGAGAGCAACGACGATCCCGACGACGATCCCGAAGACCAGGAGGCCTGTGCCGACGATGTTCGTGACCTTGTCGAGGCTCCGCGCGAAGAAATAGCCGAGCAGGATCAGAGCGAACGACCACAGACCCGTGCCGAGGATGCTGTACGGCGCGAAGGCCCTGTACCGCAAATTGCTGCTTCCGGCGATGAACGGCGCCAGCGCACGGACCAGGCCGATGAAGCGCCCGATCAGGATGGTCCTCCCCCCGTAGCGCGCGAAATAGGTCTCGACCTGCTTCAGGCGCTCTGGCGTGATCCCGACGCGGCGCCCATGCTTGACCAGGAACCCACGCCCAAGATGCGCGCCGAGCATGAAGCTCACCGAATCCCCCGCGAAAGCCGAAATCCAGGTGACCGCGATGATCAGCGGCAGCGAGATGTCGCCCTGCGCTGCGACAGCGCCCCCCAGCAGCACCGTGAACTCGCCAGGCGCCACCAATCCGACGAACGCCCCCGTCTCCAGGAAAGCGAGAGTGCCGACCAGCAGATAGGTCCAGGAGCCGAGGCTCTCGGACAGGTCCTCGATGATCTTGTCGAGGTTGATGGTGGGCAGCTGGTCCCGGAAGACGAGGAAGGCAACGATCGCCACCACGACCAGGCTGCGGATCACCCACTTCCGGTCGATACGCCCGCTCACGTCGTCAGCGGGCCCGTCGCGATCACGTCCGGAAAGCGGCCGCGCAGCTCGACAGCGGCGGCGACCGCCCGATCCGCCGTCGGATAGAGCCCGAACGCCGTCGGCCCCGACCCGGTAACCATCGCGTGCGAAGCGCCGGCCTGCTCGAGCGCGCGCAGCGCATCCTCGATCTCCGGCCGTAGGGAGATCGCGGCCGCCTGCAGGTCATTGACCAGATGCTCGCGGTAGTCGAGCGGCGACCCACCCTCGTCGACCGCGTCCCGGAGGCGGCGGCGGATGGCCTCGAGCTCGGCGTCACCACGTGGCGAACCGAGGCGGTCGGCCTCCGCGTAGACCGCGGCGGTCGCGAGACCCTCCGCCTGTGGGACCAGCACGACCGCGTGCTCCCCAGGCGGCGGGGCGGGCTCGATCACCTCGCCCGCACCCGCCACTAGGCACGGTCGCGGCTGAAGCTGCGAGGGCACATCGGCGCCGATCCCGGCGGCGATCGAGCGCAGCCCCTCGACCTCACCCATGGCGAGGCGAAGCACCGCCGCGGCGTCCGCGCTGCCACCGCCCAGTCCGGCGGCGACCGGGATCCGCTTGATGACCTCGATCCGCAGCCGCGGCCCGTCCCAGCCGTGCTCGCGGAGGGCCGCCAGCGCGGTGGCGGTCAGATCCGGGCCCTCGATCACCTCGCAGATCACCTCGTCGGCATCCGCCTTGCTGATCCGGAGATCATCGGCCAAGCTCGAGCGGCTCAAAGAGGGAGCGGATCTCGTGCAGCCCATCGTCCCGGCGCGGGCCCACGTAGAGGCAGAGATTGAGCTTGGCGGGCGCGCGCAATGTCCCGGGCAGTCCGTCGATCACAACTCGACCCCCCGCTCGGCCAGTGCCTCCGCGAAGCGCTCGAAGTCCTCCGGCGAGAGCGTCTCCGCGCGGGCATCGGCGGGCCGCCCGATCTCCTCCAGGGCCCCCCGGGCGGGCTCGAGCGTCCCCGGCGCGGCGAGCTCCAGCGAGCGGGCCATCGACTTGCGCCTGTGCGCGAACGCCGCACGGACCACCCTGGCCAGCCGTTCCGCCGGAGCAGGCCCTGTCCGGCGCAGCTCCAGCAGAGCCGAGCCGACCCGCGGCCGCGGCACGAAGACGGCGGGGTCGACGGTGCGCAACAGGGTGACCTCGCAGGCGAGCTGCACCATCACGCTCGCCGACCCGTACTCCCTTGTTCCCGGCTCGGCCCGCAGGCGGTCCGCGATCTCGCGCTGGACCATCACCACCCACCTCTGGACGGAGGGCAGCTCCGAGATCGTCCGGATGAGAAGCGGGGTGGCGATCGAGTAGGGCAGGTTGGCCACCATCTTCGTCGGCGCCGGAGCCAGATCCCCCAGATCGACCCGCAGCGCGTCGCCCCAGACCAGGTCGACGTTTCCGGCCTTTCCCGCGAGCGCCTCGAGGTCATCGCGAAGCCGCTCGTCCACCTCGACCACGTGCAGGCAGGTCACCTGCGGCGCCAGCCGCTCGGTGAGCGCGCCGCCTCCACCTCCTACCTCCAGCACGACATCCGCCGGGTCGAGTGCAGCCTCGCGCACGATCGCGTCCAGCAGGTTGGGGTCGGCGAGGAAGTTCTGGCCAAGCCGGCGTGGCGAGCGCTCCGGCGGCCGGCGGGAGCCGGTCACCACCCGAACACCCTCGCGGCGTTCGCCTCCACCGTTCGCTCCAGATCACCGTAGGCGACACCGCGGACCTCGGCGAGCCGCTCCGCGGTCGCCACCACGTTCGCCGGCTGGTTCGGCTTGCCCCGCATCGGCTGCGGGGAGAGGAACGGCGAGTCGGTCTCCACGAGCAGGCGATCGTCGGCGATGAGCGCCGCGGACTCGCGGATCGGCTCCGACTTCGGATAGGTGAGGTTGCCGGCGAAGGAGCAGTACCAGCCACGCTCCGCCGCCCGCTCCGCCCAGGCGGGCCCGGCGGAGAAGCAATGGAGGATCACCGGCACGCCCTCCGCCTGATCGTCGAGGATCGCGAAGGCCTCCGCGACCGCCTCTTCGGATCCCTCGGGATCGCGCAGGTGGACGACGAGGGGCTTGCCCGCGCTTCTGGCGATCGAGATCTGCGCCGAGAACGCCCGGCGCTGGTCATCGGGGTCGGCGCTGTCCCGGTAGAAGTCGAGGCCGGTCTCCCCGATCGCGACCACCTCCGGGCCCGCTGCGAGCTCCGCAATCGCCTGCGCCGCCCTCTCGTCGAAGCCGGCCGCGCCGTTCGGATGCCGGCCCACTGCCGCGAACACCCCATCCTCTTCCTCGGCGGACCGCACGGCGCCGGGATTCGAATCCTCCCCGAGCCCGACGGTCAGGATGCGACGAACGCCCGCTCTGCGGGCCACCATGACCAGCTCATCCTCGTCGGCCTCGCAGAGAGCGAGGTGCGCGTGGGTATCGACCACGCGCCGAGTTTACTGAGCGGCTAGCTCCTTTGTATGAAGCTCAGCCAGGAGGCGACTCGCGTGTGGATCGCCGGGAAGCCCTTGAGCCCGCACCAGACGAAGCCGAACGCCGAGCGCTTCGGCGGAGCCGCGGTCGCCTCTGCGATGCCGACCTGCCTCGGGCCGGCGGGGCTCTGGGCCACCATCGGCCCCCCGCTGTCGCCCGCGCAGACCGTCCTCTGGATCGACCGCTTGCGGACCTTCCGCCCGATCTTGGCGATCGCGATCAGCCCGGACTTGCCGCCCGCGTCGCACATCACCGAGGTCGGCAGCGGGCAGAAGCCACGCAAGGAGACGTTGGCCTGCATCAGCAACCCGATCTTGGGCTTGCGAAGTGGGGAGGGATTCCTGGCGCCGAATCCGGCCACCGAGACGACCGTCCCCGGCCTGGTCAGCGCCGAATCCTCGGTCGCGCTCGCCAGCTGGATAGCCGGGGCGCTGGTGGGAGTTCCGAGGGTGAGCACCGCGACGTCGCCGATGAAGCCATGCGTCCAATCGGGGTTGACCGTCGCCGCGCTGACGGCGTGCACATCGCCTCCGGCGAAAGCCAGGTTCGAATTGGTCCGCACGGTCATCGTCGACGGGCTGGCCACACAGTGCGCGGCGGTGAGCACCTTCGTGGGCGAGATCACCGAGCCAGTGCAAAGCGTGTGCGGGGTCAGCACCGCCGCGGCGAAGCCCCAATTCGACAGGCTCGCCGCAGTCCCGCCGATCACGCTCGTCCTGGCGCGCGGGGCCTTCGCCGTGGCGGAAATCCCGGCGACGGACGCGAGCAGTCCGGCGGCGCAGATCAGCGCCATTCCCACCCTGGTGGTTCGCGACAGCATCACGATGCTGATCGGCAGTGCCGCTCTAGCGCTTGAACTTGAAGGACCGCGACACCGAGTCCATCGCCCCGGTCGTCGGGTCGGTCGCGGTATACGTCACATTCAGCCGGAACTTGCCCGGATGGTCCTTCATCGCCTTCAGGAGCGCGCCCTTGACCGTGATCCTGAGGCCGAACGGCGCGTTGGCCGCGAATGACCCGGTATCGCTGATCGGCACCTTGAGCCCCATGCCCTTGATGATCGCGGTCCCGGTCACCGTGCAGTTGATCGAGCAGACCCCGAGCGGCTGAAAGTGCTTCGCGATCTTGAGCTTCCCGGCGGGGACGAAGTTGACGATCGCACCGGACTTGGTCGCGATCGGTCCGCCGCCGCCGCTCGCAATCCGTGCGCCGGCTCCCGCCTGAGAGACGGGAATCAGAAGTGCACCCGCCACCATCAGCGCGACGAAAGTCCCGCGCTTCCCTGCTCTGCTCATAAAGCGTCTCCCTTCAAGCGTCCTGGTCTGACGCGGCCACAGTACCACGCGCCCTCAGGCCTGCTCGAGCGCCAGTTTCGGGAAGAGCGGGGCCAGTTCTCCGAGCGATTGACCGCCGCCACGGGACCCGAAATCGACCAGCGCGCGGTCCGGCTCACCGAGCGCATCGAGCAGTCGGCCGGTCGTCTCCGGCATGTAGGCGTGGAGCAGCAGGGTCGTCACTCGCAGCCCCTCCGCGAGCCCGTAGAGCACCGAGTCCAGCCGCTCCGCCGCGGCGTCCTCCTTCGCGAGCTCCCATGGCTTCGTCTCCTCGACGTACTGGTTCAGCCGGCGGACCAGCTTCCAGACCTCCTCCAGCGCCTGGGTGAGCTCGGCGTCGTCCAGGGCGGCCTTGACGCGGTCCGGCAAACCATCG
Organism: uncultured Solirubrobacterales bacterium; assembly: GCA_963848955.1. Taxonomy (GTDB): domain Bacteria; phylum Actinomycetota; class Thermoleophilia; order Solirubrobacterales; family 70-9; genus DASUPK01. The sequence continues at coordinate 118,943 of CAWKFQ010000004.1, forward strand.
AACTCGGAGGCGAGCGCTTCCTCGGCCTGGGCGTCTGGGACGGTCCCGTCGCGGTAGCGGCCGATCATCGACAGGACCCGGTTCGCGAGGTTCCCGTACTGGTCGGCGAGCTCGGTCTCGTAGCGCGACTCGAATCCGGCCGGGGAGATCTGGCCGTCCTGGCCGAACGAGACCTCGCGGAAGCAGTAGAAGCGCAGCGGGTCCGCGCCGAACTTGTCGATCACCTCGTCGGGATCGAGGACGTTGCCGAGAGACTTGGACATCTTGTGCCCCTCCAGGAGCAGGAAGCCGTGGATGAACATCCCCTCCGGCACCTCGATCTCCGCGGCCATCAGAAAGGCGGGCCAGTAGACGGCGTGGAACTTGAGGATGTCCTTGGCGAGGATGTGGAAGGGCGGCCAGAACTTCTCGGTCACGTCCTCGCCCACGCCGTAGCCGAGCGCCGTGTAGTAGTTGAGCAGCGCGTCGAACCAGACGTAGATCACCTGATCGGGGTCCCAGGGGACCGGGACCCCCCACTTCAGCGTCGGCCTGGAGAGCGAGACGTCCTGCAGGCCCTGCTTGATGAAGGCAAGCGCCTCGTTCTTGCGGAACTCCGGGATGACGAAGTCCGGCCGCTCCTCGTAGAGCGTCTCCAGGTCGCCCTGGAACTTCGAGAGCGCGAAGAACCAGTTCTTCTGGCTCTCGCGCGTGAGGGGGATCTTGTGGATCGGGCAGGTGTTGTCGGGGCCGAGCTCGGACTCGGTCTTGAAGTCGGCGCAGCGGGGGCAGTACCAGCCCTCGTACACGCCCTCGTAGACGTGGCCGTTGTCATAGACGCGCTGAACGATCTCCTGCACACGCTCCATGTGGCCCTCATCCGTCGTGCGGATGAAGAAGTCGTTGGAGGCGTTGACCCTGGCCGCCATCGCCTTGAAGCGGGGCGCCAGCCGGTCGCCCAGCTCGCGCGGAGTGACGCCCTCGGCCTCGGCCTGCTGAGCCACCGGCTCGCCGTGCTCGTCGGTACCGGTGAGGAAGAAGACGTCCTCGCCACGCTGGCGGTGGTGCCGAGCGAGGATGTCGGCGGCGATCGTCGAGTAGGCGTGCCCGAGATGGGGCTCGCCGTTGACGTAGAAGATCGGGGTGGTGACGTAGAAGCTCACGGGGCGCCTGAGCATAGAGGCGCCCGGATATGGCTCTACTTGATCACCTGGAGCTCGGGGTGCGTCGCGAGCAGGGTTTGCGTGAAGACATAGTTGAACGCGAAGAAGCCCATGAACGACACGACGACCGCTTCGTTCACGGCTCGTCCCACGCCCTCCGCGCCCCCGGACGCAGTCATCCCCTTGTAACAGCAGACGATCGCGATGATCGCCCCGAACATGGTCGTCTTGAGGACGGAGCCCCAGAGGTCGGTGACCGAGGCGTTGTTGAAGAGGGTCGCGAAGAAACCTCCCAGCGGCTCGCTGTAGAGCAGCTCCGCGCCAATCCCGCCGACGATGCCGAAGATGACCGCGTAGATGTCCATCAGGCCGGTGATCAGCATCAGGGCCAGGAACCGGGGTACGACTAGGTTCTTGATCGGGTCGACGCCGAGGACCTGAAGCGCGTCGAGCTCCTCGCGGATCTTTCGGGCGCCCAGGTCCGCGGTGATCGCCGTGCCGGCCACGCCGGCGACCACCACACCCGTGACAAAGGGCGCGAACTCGCGGATCGAAGCGAGCACGAAGAAGCCGCCGAGCCGGTCGAGCGCGCCGAACAGAGAGAGGAAGTTCGCTGCCTGGAGCCCCGGTGCCCCGAAGCCGAAGGCCAGGGTCGAGATCATCATCGGGAACCAGCAGAGCTGGAGGGCGAAGAGGAACTGCCCGATGAACTCGCCGCCGTAAGGAAAGGGCGGCCGCGCTGCCGAGACGACCGTCTTCGCGGTCAGGATCATCATGTCCCCCACCTGCTCGAAGAGGGACTTGGCGGGAAGGAACGCCCTATCGGCGATTCCTCGGACCATCTACGGGCACCCAGAGGAAATCTTGACCCGCCACCAGTCCGTCAGCGCCCCGACCGGGCCCCACTTTGGACGGACCGCGACCCCACCGCACCCCGGCTCGCCAAGGTCCTCGTTCGACACCGATTCCCACCGGTGCGCGGAGGGATCGGCAAGAGCCTCCTCTCGCCACCTCCGCGCCGCCACCTGACGCTCGCCGGCCTCTTCGGCTGCGGCCTGAGCCCGTTTGAGTTGGCCGAGGAGGTCGTCCCGGACCGCCTCGAGCTCATCGAGCGTGGCGATACGGGGAACAGCGTGCTCTCGAGTCGGACCTTCTGCCGGTCTTGACTCGGGATATGCAGCAAGCTGGGCTTCGAGCCGGGCGATCTGCCCGCGAAGCGCGTCCCGAGCGAAGCGTTCCTCCTCGTCCGTGCGAGGAGCGGTCGCGACGCCCTCTTCGAGCCCTGCCGCGGAGCTGCCCGCGTACAGCGCTCTGGCCAGCTCCCGCGGCTCGATTCCCAGAGCGGCCGCCTCTGCGGCGACCCGTGCCGCGAGTTCTTCCAGCGCCGGAGAAACCGGAGCGTTCGCGCTGACAAAGGTGCCGAGCCCCTGCCGCGAGACGACGAGTCCGTCGTCCTCGAGCCGCCGATAGATGGCGCGAGCAGTGTTGACGTTGACCCCGGCACCCGCGGCGAAATCGCGTATGCCCGGGAGCCGGTGATTTGCGGGCAGGTGCCCGCTACTGATCAAAGCCTGCAGCCGCCAGAAGAGGTTCGCCCCGACCGGGAGGTCATCTCCGCGAACCAATTCCGGCCCTGACGCAGGCTGCTGTGCCATTGAACTAGCACACTATTACACCCGCCCCGGATTGGCAATTCGGTACGCCTAGAGCAGCTTTTCCTGCGCCCTCGAGCCGCTCTTGCGGCGGCGCCGCGGGATGCCCGCCGCCTCGGTCAGCGCCTCCTCGACGTCGCGAGGATCGCCCGCTCGGAGCGTGAAGCGACGATCGGCTCGGCCATGTCGTCGACGTGGACATAGGTCCGGCGGCCCTCGCCGCGGTCCTTCGGATCCAGGGGAACGAGGGCATAGATGCGATCCGCCCGGGCGAACTTCCCGTAGCCCAGCGAAACCATGCGTGGATCGCGCTTGGCCATCTCGCTCCTTGAAGGTACCCGTTGACTCTCGCTAGTGGGGCGCTTTTGTCGGCACATAGCCGATTAAGGCGCCCCGCTCCGCGCTCTTCACGCGGGAGTTAGGGGTTTCCTCTTCAATCCCGCTTCGCTCACCCGCCATGGCGAACCTCTTCGCAACTCTCTGGAGCAAGTACCGCGCCGCCACGATCGCAGCCGTCGTCGGCCTGGTGGCCGTCGTCGGCGTGGGCGGTGCCCTGCTCCTGGGGAGCGACAGCGGCTCCTCAGAGGAGACGACGACCGCGACGACCACGACCGCCGCGGCGCCGGCGGGTCCGCCGCTCACCCCCTGGCCCACCTACGGCTTCGACAACGCCCGGACGCGGTACCTGCCGACCAAGGCGGTGAAGCCCCCCTACAAGGTCGCCTGGTCCTACGACGCGCGGCACCTCATGGAGTACTCGCCGATCGTCGCCGAGGGCGTCGTCTACGGCATCGACAACAACGGCGAAGCGTTCGCGCTCAAGGCCGACAGCGGGAAGCAGATCTGGCGCCGTGACGTGGCGACGCTGAACGCCTCGGCACCCGCCTACAGCGACGGCAAGCTCTACATCTCGAACCTCGAGCCAGGCCAGGTCCAGGCCCTCAACGCGGAGAACGGGAAGGTCGCCTGGAAGAACTCACTCCCGGGCCGCACGGAGTCGTCGCCCCTCGTCGTCGGCAACACCGTGATCGCGGGATGTGAGTGCGGATCCGTGTACGCCTTCGATAGGCGGACGGGCAAGCAGTTGTGGAGCACGTCCGTCGGCGGGGCGGTCAAGGCCTCCCCCGCGTTCGACAAGGGCACCGTCTTCGTAGGGAGCTACGGCGGGCAGATGACCGCGCTGCGTGCCTCAAACGGCGCGGTGCGCTGGACGGCGTCGGCCGGCGGGCCCATCTACGGCACCGCCGCGGTGGCCTTCGGCCACGTCTACGCGGGCACGCTGACCGGAGGCATGAACGCCTTCGACGAGCAGACCGGCAGCCAGTCCTGGTCCACCTCGACGGGGGGCTACGTCTACAGCGCGGCGACGGCCGCGAAGGCGCCCGGGACTCCGCCGAGCGTCTACTTCGGCTCCTACTCCGGCACCGTCTACGCGCTCAACGCCCTGACCGGCAGCGTGCGCTGGACACAGCCCGCCCAGGGACCGGTCTCGGGGGCGGGCAGCGTGGTCGGCGACATCTTCTATGTCGGCGACCTGAAGACGACGCAGACGTTCGGCTTCCGCGCGTCCGACGGCAAGCTGGTCTTCGCCTCCAACGACGGCGCCTACAACCCGGTGATCTCGGACGGCCGCCTGCTCTACATGACCGGCTACCGCGTGATCTACGCGCTCAAGCCGGGCAGGGGGAAGTCGGAGAACGGCTTCGTCGTGCGCGGTAAGAAGAAGGCGAAGGTCGCCGCCTAGTCCTCAAGGGATAGCGTGAGCCGAGTCGTCAACGACTTGGAGGGGAGCACCGATGCCCGAACGCGACGGATACATCCCCGGCGTCCCCTGCTGGGTCGATGCGAGTGAACCCGACCCGGAGGCGGCGCTCGGCTTCTACGGCGGTCTCTTCGGCTGGGAGTTCGAGGACGTGAACCCACCGAGCTCGGATGGCAAGTACTTCGTCGCGCGGCACCGGGCAACCAGCTCGTCCATCTTCGATACGTCGGGTGAGGTGCGCGGGGGCGACGTAGCCGGCGTCCGGTCGATTCCCGAGGCAGCACCACCGATGGCGATGTGGAACACGTACTTCTGGGTCGAGAGCGCCGACGAGAGCGCCTCCAGGGTCCGCGATGCCGGCGGAGCCGTCCTGATGGAGCCCTTCGACTCGATGGACGCCTGCCGCATGGCCGTCTTCACCGACCCCGAGGGAGCGGCCTTCGGCGTCTGGGAGGCGAGGGAACACAAGGGCGCGCGGCTGGTCAATGACCCGGGCGCACTGGTGTTCAACGGTCTCAACACCCGTGACGTCGAAGGGGCGAGGTCGTTCTACGGATCGGTGTTCGGATGGCAGACGGGCAGCATTGGCGGCGGGGGTGAGGGGTGGACGCTGCCGGGCTACGGCGATTGGCTCGAGCGCAAGCACCACCCGGATCTCCGCAAGCAGATGGCGGAGGCGGGGGCCCCAGAGGGGTTCGAGGACGTCGTCGGGGCCATCATTCCGATCGGGGACGACCAGCCGGACACCCCGGCACATTGGGGCGTGACCTTCGCCGTCGACGACGCCGACGCCACCGCCGCGAAGGCCTCCGAGCTGGGCGGAACGGTGATCGTCCCGCCGTTCGACGCCCCCTGGTCCACGGCCACTTACACCATCCGGGTATGCGTCCTCGGTGATCCACAGGGCGCGACGTTCAGCGCGAGCAAGTTCCTGCCGAAGAATCCGTAGCGGACGCTGCAGTCGGGCCCGGACCGGCTATTTCCGCGGGTCGCGCCCCGTGATCCCGCGGTAGAGGTCGTTCGCGGGCACCCCGGTGAGCGCGGACACGACGCTGGCCGCCGCCCGAGGCCGCGCCCCGGCGCGGATCAGCCCACGCAGGGCATCTGTGGCAAAGCCGATGTCGGCCGTCCCCCGCTCGGCGGCCGGCCCGATCACGACGACGATCTCGCCGCGCGCCTCCTCCCGGAAGCGGCGGGAGAGCTCGCCGAGCGTGCCGCGCGCGATCTCCTCGTGGAGCTTGGTGAGCTCGCGGCAGACGGCCGCGGGCCGGTCCGGCGCCAGCTGGGCCAGTGCGCTCAGCGACTCCGGCAGGCGCCGCGGCGACTCGAACGCGATCAGAGTCTCGGTGGCCTGCAGGACGCGCTCGAGCTCGCCGGTGCGCCTGGGCAGGAAACCCTGGAAGCGGAAGCGGTGCGTCGGCAGGCCCGAGGCGACCAGCGCGGTGAGGATCGAGGAGGGGCCCGGGAGCACCTCCAGGTCGAGGTCCCGGTCGATGCAGGCGCGGATCAGCCGGTAGCCCGGGTCGGAGATCGCCGGCATGCCCGCGTCGGAGACCAGCGCGACGCTGTCCCCGCGCTCGATTCGCTGCGCGAGCTCCCTGGCGCGATCGGCCTCGTTTCCCTCGTGGTAGGAGACGAGCCGGCGCTGCGCCTCGATCTCGAGGCGCTCGAGGAGCAGCCCGGTGCGCCGGGTGTCCTCGCAGGCGATCACGTCGGCCTCATGGAGCGCCCGGCGGACCCGCAGGGTGATGTCCTCGAGATTCCCGATCGGCGTCGGGCAGACGACCAGCTTGCCGGGCACTGTTCAGGTCTCCCTGTCGAGCTCGATCAGGGCCATGGCCGCCGCGCCGATCATCCCCGCGTCCGGCCCGAGCTCTGCCAGCTTCACCGGCCTCTCGTTCTGCGGCGGGAGAGCACGGGAACGGAGCTCCTCGCGCGCGGGATCGAGCAGCAGGTCGCCCACCACCGAGACCCCGCCACCGATCACGAACACGTCGGGGTCGAAGATGTTGGCGAGGCTGCTCAGGGCGACTCCGATGTGGCGGCCGGCCTGGGCCACCACCTCCCGCGCCGGCCCGTCCCCGGCGAGCGCGAGCTCGGTGACCGTCCGCCCCGCGATCGGGCCCTCGGCGAGCGCCTTCCCGAGAGCCGAGTCCGGGTCGCGCTCCGCGGCCTCCCTGCCCGCCTTCGCGATCGCGGTCCCTGAGGCGAGCGCCTCCACGCAGCCGTGGTTCGGGCAGTTGCCCTGGCAGGGAGGGCCGTTCTCCTCGATCACGATGTGCCCGAGCTCGGCGGCGGCGCCGGTCGAGCCGCGGTAGACCTCGCCTCCCAGGACGAGCCCGCCGCCGATTCCAGTGCCGATGGTGAGCATCACCACGTCCCGGGCCCCTCGCCCGGCGCCGTAGAGGAACTCGGCGAGGGCGGCGACGTTTGCGTCGTTGTCGACGAACACGGGCAGCCCGACCCGCTCCTGCATCAGATCCCGGATCGGGACGTCGGTGATCGTCAGGTTGACCGCGTGGATGGCGACGCCCCGATCGTGGTCGATGGTGGCGGGGATGCCGAGACCGGCGGCGACCACGTCGGGGCGCGCCTCCTTTGCCTCCGTCAGCTCGCGGGTCGAGCTCCTCGATCAGCCTCTCCTCGCTGAGCCCGGTCGAGGGCTCGCTGCCCTGGTATTGGATCTGCTGATCGGAGTCGACGACCCCGACCGCCATCTTCGTCCCCCCGAGGTCGACGCCGATGGTCTCCCGCGGCGTCACAGTCCCGTCCGAATTTTGGACGGGGTCGCGGTGCAGGAAGGGTCCGACGGCATGCGCCAGTATTGATACCCCATGTCTCCGCAGGGAGATGATCGGCCGCCGCGGCGGTCCGGCGGCTCCGAGGGCGGCGGTGAGCCCGAGAAGCCCCAGAAACCCGGCGGGTCCGGGGACTCCGGCGAGGGCGAATCCGGCAAGAAGCCCGAGTACACGGTCTACGGGCGCAAGGGTCGGAGCGCGGACGAAGCAGGACGCCTCCCAGGGACGAAAGCCGGGAGAGAGGCGGGAGAAGCCCCCCTACCGCGTGTACCGCTCGCGCCCGAGCCTGCGCGACCGGTTCCGCAAGCCGAGTCTGGCCAGCCTGCGAACGGAGACCGCGGAGGGTGGCTGGCGCGGCCGGCTGAAGCGTCTCGTCGGGGGCAAGCGGCCCTGGCTGCGCTGGGTGCTGATCGTCGCCGTCGGCTGGCTACTGCTCAGCTTCATCAGCTTCGCGATCTCGGCCCAGATTCAGAAGGGCAAGCTGCCCGCAGTCGGCGAAGGACGCCCTCAAGGGCGGTCCCGCCGTGCTGCTCGGCCAGAACATCCTCATCCTCGGCGGCGATCGCCGGGGAAAGACCCAGCACAACGCCAGCGGCAGCGAGGGCCAGGGCCCGCCGCGCGCGGACACGATCATGGTCCTGCACGCCTCCCTGACCTCGTTCCACAAGCTGTCGATCCCGCGCGACAGCTTCGCCTCGATCCCGGACTGCGGCGAGCAGAAGATCAACGCCTCGCTCGCCTGCAACACCAACAGCCCGAACGGCAACCCCGCCTCGACGATCAAGACCGTCGAGAACTTCCTCGGGATCGACATCAACCACATCGTGATCGTCAACTTCGACGGCTTCGCCGACTTCATCAACACGCTCGGCGGGGTCAAGATCGACGTGCCTGGGAACGAGGACAAGAAGGGGGCCGTGGTCTGCGGCGACGTGGACGGCGGAAAGAGCCAGGGCGGGGTCTCCCTAAAGCTGCCCCCGGGCGAGGTAACGCTGCAGGGTGACAAGGCGCTCGCCTACTCCCGGCTGCGCCATAACAACTGCAACCCGGGCGAGGACGACCGCGACCGCGACGCCCGCCAGCAGCAGATCCTCAACGGGATCAAGGACCGCCTCACCAGCGTCACCCGGTTCCCCTACAACTTCATCAAGGGCCCGTTCATCGGCTGGGACGCGCCGAAGGCCTTCATCAGCGACATGGGCGGCTTCACGCTGCCCCAGGTGGCGATCGCGGCCATCATCGGCGGCAGCGGCGAGACGAACGTGCTCGGCGGCAACAAGGCCGCCATCTCATCCGGGCCCGGCGGCAGCCTCCAGATCCCACAGAGCGCCTGCGTGGATGCGGTCAAGGAGCTGACGGGCAGCGACCCGCCGCACGACGCCGAGTGCTCCCCCTAGTCAGTCGGAACTCGAGCCGGACTTCGCCGTGTCCCCGCCGTTCGAGGAGGACTTCGCATCGCTCGACGACTCGGATGAGGAGCTGCCCGAGTCGCTCGGCCGAGTCGCCGCCCGAGTCGTTGGACGAGGCCCCGTCTTTCGCCGCCCCGTCCTTCGCCTTCTTGGCGTAGTCGGTCGTGTAGAAGCCCGAGCCCTTGAAGTGAACCGCGATCGGGTGGAAGACGCGCTCCACGGGCGCGCCGCACACCTCGCAGGTCTCGACGGGATCGTCGGACATGCTCTGGATCACCTCGAAGGTGTGTCCGTTCTTGCAGCGGTACTCGTAGGTGGGCATCGGGAGGAGAGGGTAGTGGGCGCCGTCACCGCCCAACGCATGCGGCGGTCAGCAAAGCAGTCCGTTTACGCTGAGCGCCATGGCTGAGCTCACCAAGCTCGACGAGATCGTCGCGCTCTGCAAGCGCCGCGGCTTCATCTTCCCGGCGTCGGAGATCTACGGCGGCTTCCGGAACACCTACGACTACGGGCACTACGGCGTCCTGCTGAAGAACAACGTCAAGGGCGAGTGGTGGCGCGCGATGCTCCAGGAGCGCGACGACATCGTGGCGCTCGACTCGGCGATCATCCAGAACCCGAAGGTCTGGGAGGCGTCGGGACACCTCGCCGGCTTCACCGATCCGCTCGTCCAGTGCCTCGGCGAGTGCAAGCAGCGCTTCCGGGAGGACGACCTGCGCGAGGAGCAGCTCGGCTCAGAGGACGCGGAGGGCGAGATCCGCTGCCCGGTCTGCGGCGGCGAGCTCTCGGAGCCGCGCCAGTTCAACCTGATGTTCGAGACCTTCGTCGGTCCCGTGCAGGACGAGTCGAACAGGGCCTATCTGCGCCCCGAGACGGCGCAGGGCATCTTCATCAACTTCAAGAACGTCCTGCAGTTCTCGCGCAAGAAGCCGCCTTTCGGGATCGCCCAGATCGGCAAGTCCTTCCGCAACGAGATCACGCCCGGCAACTTCATCTTCCGGACCTTCGAGTTCGAGCAGATGGAGATGGAGTTCTTCGTTCCCGCCGGCGGACGTCGGCCAGTGGCACGAGTACTGGATGGAGGAGCGCAGGCGGTGGTACACGGACCTCGGCATCCGGCCCGAGAAGCTGAGGCTCCGGGCCCACGGAGCCGATGAGCTCTCCCACTACTCCAGCGCCACCTCCGACGTCGAGTACCTCTTCCCGATGGGATGGTCCGAGCTCGAGGGCATCGCGAACCGCGGCGACTTCGACCTCACCCAGCACGCGAAGTTCTCCGGCGAGAAGCTGGAGTACGTCGACTCGGGCAGCGGTGAGCGCTACGTCCCTTACGTGGTCGAGCCGGCGGCCGGGGTCGACCGGGCGATGCTCGCCTTCATGATCGACGCCTACGAGACCGAGGAGGTCGAGGGGCGCGAGCGGACCGTGCTGCGCCTGCACCCGAAGCTGGCGCCGGTCAAGGTCGCGGTGCTGCCCCTGGTCAACAAGGACGGGCAGCCGGAGAAGGCCCGGGAGATCTACGAGCAGCTGCGCGAGCTGATGTTCACCGAGTTCGACACCGGGGGCTCGATCGGCAAGCGCTACCGCCGCCAGGACGAGATCGGCACGCCCTGGGGCGTCACGGTCGACCACCAGACGATGGACGACGACACCGTGACCCTCCGGGACCGCGATTCGCTGAAGCAGGACCGGATCGCGATCGCGGAGCTCGGCGACGAGCTCACTCGGCGCCTTAAGGAGCCCTGGACCTCCCCGAAGCTCGGCGCAGCGGCCTGAGCGATGGAACGGCCGCCCGACCGGTCGGTGATCTGGATCCAGCTGCGGCGCTGACTGCGGCATCGCTCGCCGACCTCCAGCACCGGGCCACCCTATCCGCCGATTCCGGTAGAAGCCAGGCGTGTCCATACGCCGGACCTGCGGCGTCTTCGTCCTCGCCGCGGCCATAGTTGGTTGGAACTGCGGGAACGTCGGCCCGGTGGTCGGCTCGCTGCAACAGGAGTTCGACATCGGGCTTGGGGAGGTTGGCCTGCTTTCCGGCGCCTTCTTCTTCGCCGGCTCCGCGGTCGGGAGCCTGGTGGGGGCGGCGCTGGCGCGGAAGATCCGCGTCCTCGTCGGGAATCTGGGCATGCTGCGTCCTCTCGGCGGCTGGGAACATCGTCTTCGCGGCGGGAGACACCGTCGGCGTCCTGGCGGTCGGCCGAGTCTTCGCCGGGATTGCGTTCGGGATCGCGGCGGTCTTTATCCCGGCCTACGCCCGCGCGGTGGGTGGGGTGAGGATGGTCGGGCTGTTCGGGGCGGGGCTCACCCTGGGCGTCGCCGCTGCGCTCTTCCTGGGCAGCGTGCTCGAGGGGGCGAACGTCAGCTGGCGAGTCGCCTTCTTGATCACCGCAGCGCTCGCCGCGATCGCATTGCCCATCCTGCCCAATGAACATGTGGAGATCCCCCGGACCGCCTCCGAGGGCGAGGGACTTGCGCGGGAGTGCTCTCACCAGCCAGGCCTGGTGGCGGGTGCAGCTGCTCGGGCTTACCACCCTCACCATCCCGCTGGTCGTCGGCGCCTGGCTGGTCCATTTCCTGATCATCGGCTACGACATGTCCGCGGCCGAGGCGGGCGGGCTCGCCTTCGCGCTGTTCGGGATCTCGGCGGTGATGCGGGACGTCGCGGGCCGGATGACCGCCTCCGGAGCCAGTCCCTCGATGCTGGTCATCGTGGGGCTGACCCTCGGGGCGGGCGGGCTCGTCTTGCTCGGCGAGGGGGACTCCACCGGCGTCGGCGGTGGTGTCCCTGGTCCTGATGGCGATCGGACTCTCCCTGCCCTACCCGCTCTACTACGACGAGGCAGAGCGGGTCCTCCCGGACCGGCCGATCGGCAGCCTCGGGCTGATGCAGGTCGGGACCGGGATCTTCGCGATCCCGGTGATCCCAGCGTTCGGCGCAGCGCTGGCCAGCGGCGACGCGGATCTCGCCTTCGCGGGGCTGGCGGCCTTCACCGTGCTCACCCTCGTGCTCAACGCGAGGCCCCCGGTGCCGCCGCGTGAGCCCGCGCCGGTGGAGGTCAGCGCGACCAGCGCTGACCCTGGCTGATCCGCTCCTGGCCGATCCAGGCGAAGTCCATCGCGGCCTGCACGACCTGCTCCCTCGGCACCTTGCGGTGGAGGTCCCACCAGTCGGCGAGCGACTGCATCGCCCCAACGAGCTGCTGGGCGATCATCTCTACCAGCTGCGGCAGATTCGGGAAGTCGAGCTCCCTGCGCTCTGCCTCCTCGCTCATCAGCTGGACAATCGCCGCGGCGACCTCGTCGCGCAGGCGGTCGAGCCGCACAGCCACATCGGGATCGTCCGCGTTGCGGAACATGATCCGCCACGCCCCTCGCCGCTCCTCGACGAAGCCGAAGAACGCCTCGAGCCCGGCCAGCATCCGGGCCTCGCCCGGCTCCGCGGCAGCCACGGCGGCCGCGATCCGCCCGACCAGCTCGTGGACGTGCATCTCGAGCATCGCCACGTAGAGCTCCCGCTTGGACGAGAAGTGCTCGTAGAGGAGCGCCTTCGAGACGCCGGCGCGCTCGGCCACGGCGTCCAGCGAGGTCTCGTGGTAGCCGCCTTCGGCGAACGCGTAGCGCGCGGCATCGAGGATCGCCGCGCGGCGATCCACCGCGCTCATCCGCGAGCGGGCGGGAGCGGTCTTGGTCTGTGTGACGGAACTCACGTTACTAACTGACTGGTCAGTCAGTTACTATACGGCACGAATCCGCGGAACCCAGGAGGCCCCGAGATGTCGGTCGCGCAGCAGAGCATCGCCCAGCAGATCAGCTACGACGACCTCTACCGCCGCTGGGAGGAGGGCAACTGGAAGGCGACCGAGCTCGACTTCACCCAGGACAAGCGGGGCTGGGAGTCCCTCTCCGAGATCCAGAGGAAGTCCGCTATGTGGGTCTACTCGATGTTCTTCTACGGCGAGGACGCGGTCGCCGACGGCCTCTCCCCCTACATCGAGGCAGCCCCGAAGGAGGAGCAGAAGTACTTCCTCGCCACCCAGCAGGTCGACGAGGCCCGCCACGCCGTCTTCTTCTATCGCTTCTTCAAGGAGGTCATCGGCATCGAGGGGAACATCGCCACCGGCCTCGAGGCCACCCTGCCGGAACTGGGCTGGGGCTACCGCAAGGTCTTCGGACGGCTCGAGCAGATGGTCGAGGAGCTCCACACCGACCGCTCCCTGCCCAAGTTCGCCCAGGCGATCACGCTCTACCACATGGTGATCGAGGCGACGATGGCTCAGCCGACGCAGCACTTCATCGAGGACTTCTTCGTCAAGGCGGGCACGATGCCCGGCTTCAGCGCCGGAATGGAGAAGGTCTCGAAGGATGAGCAGCGCCACATCGGCTTCGGGGTCAAGGTCCTCTCGGAGCTGTTCGCCGAGTCCGACGAGTGCAAGGCCGCCGCCGACGAGCTCCTCAGGGAGGTCCTGCCGTACGTGACCGGGATCTTCGTGCCGCCCAACTGGGACGAGCGCTACACCACCGAGTACGGCTTCACCATCCCCGAGCTCTACGCCTGGGGCATGCGCTCGGTCGAGCAGAAGTGGCGCGCCACCGGCTACCCGCTCGACGAGCACCCGCCCGGCATCTACCCCTTCGACCCCGAGATGCCGCACAAGGAGCGAGCCGAGCGACAGCTCACGCTGCTCCGTGCCGGCGTGCTCGGCGAGCCCAACGGAAAGCCCCAAGCGAGCCACGAGGTCGAGGAGATCCTCTTTGACATCATCGCCCGCTCCGCCCGGACCGACGCGATCGATCGCCCGGTGACGATCCAGTGGCGCTTCGAGGACGCGGAGCCCTGGCACGTACGGATCGACAACGGCTCGACCAGCTCGGGAAAGGGCCTCGCCGACGATCCGGACATCACGCTGCGAACGACCTGGGCCGACTGGGTCGACGTCTCGGTGCGCGGCCAGGACGCCCGCAAGGCGATGCTCCGGCGGAAGCTGAAGCCGCGGGGCTCGCTGCGCCAGCTCGCGCGGATGCCGAAGATCTTCCCGCCGCGCCCGACGCCGGTCGAGTAGTCAGTCGTCCGAGTCCGCTGGCGGTGCCTTCTTGGGCGAGGGAATCCCGCCGTCGATCCCGCCCGAGTTCGGGACCCCTCGGAACAGGGCCTTGATCAGAGCCTGTCTCAGGCCCGGTACCTTCGAGGCGTCGATCGTCTGACCCTTCTGGTCGGGGTCGATCCCGTGCTCGCGCAGGACGCCCTGGATCTCCTCCCGCTTGCCGGTGTCGCGCAGGTCGACCGTCTGGGAGGAACCGGGCTCGGTCCAGCCGGCCTCGCCCATCGAGACACTCTGCGAGTCCGGGATCGCCGTGCCAGCGACCACGGCTTCGAATTCAGGCGTCCCCGGCTCGGGCATTGCCCGCTCGTCGTTCTTCCTGAGGAAGCCGAAGAGGCCCACGGCCCGATCCTACGCCCCTGGATCGTCCTCGGGATCGGAGGAGGCCGAGCCGAGCTCGACCCCGACCAGGTTCGCCGGGCGGCCGGGCAGGTACATCGATGAGCCGGTCGCGAGGGCGACCTTCTTCCCCTCGGCGTTTGTGAGCTCGGCCGCGGCGACGACCAGGGTGCGTCCCCGGTGCAGGATGCGCGCTGTGGCCGTCATCTCCTCCCCGTCCGGGAAGACCGGTCGCAGGTAGTTGACCTTGAAGTCGAGCGTCGCGACGGCGGTGTCGGCCGGGGCGGTGCTGAACACGGCAGAGGTCATCGCGCTCTCGGCCAGCATCGCTGTGAAGCCGCCCTGGATCGTCCCGGCCGAGGTCGAGAGCCACTTACTGCAGGGCAGGGCCGTAACGGTCGCCCCCTCGTCCGCCTCGGCGAGACGCAGTCCGGTGAGGTGATAGATCGGCGGCCGCGGCAACTCGCCGGCGATCAGCGCTCGCAGGATCTCGAGGCCGCTGCGCCGCTCGAACACCTCCTGCGGCAGCACCTCGCCCTCGACCTCACGCCGCAGGGGATCATTTGGGTCGCTCCCGGGCGGCTCCTGTTCGATCGCCGGCCGGTCCTCCGGCGGGTCGGGCAGTGGATCCACCGGAGGGAAGACCGTGCAGCGGGTCGTCCCGTGCGAGAGCAGCTGGTCCTCCTCGTCGAACAGGAAGGCCTCCGAGATTCCCAGCGAGCGGCCCCGGTGGATCAGCTGGCCCGAGCCGGTGACCGCAGAGCCGGACTTCGGCACGACCGGGCGCAGGAACGACATCGAGAGCTCGGCCGTGGTCATTCCCTGCCCCGGGCCGACGTCCGAATGGATGACCGAGCCGAGCGCGGCGTCGCCGATCACCGCCAGCACGCCTCCGGAGATCAGCCCAGAGGAGTTCGCGAACCACGGGGAGGCCGGCATCGAGAAGGTGGAGTGGCCGCGCGAGCCCTCGGTCATCCCGAGCTCGGTCAGGTACCCCATCGGCGAGTAGGGGATCAGGCCACGGCGGGCGGCGCCCATCCGCTGCTCGCCGGGCAGCGCCAGGAACGAGCGGTCGGGGTAGCCGCCCTTGGCGCGCTCCTGCCAGATCATGCGTGACCGCTAGCCGGCCAGGATGTGCCGCGCGGCCTGCGTCCCGGCATCGATCACGCCGGCGTGGTCCCGGTCGGGATCCGAGAGGACCTGCAGGGCGATCCCGTCCGCCATCGCGAAGAGCAGCGCCACCACCGCGTTGATGTCGGTGCGGGGCGAGATCACGCCCTCGCCCTGCTTGGCGCTGAGGATGTCGGCGACGTGGTCGCGGGTCCGGTTGAAGAGCTCCCCCACCTCGCGTTGGATCTCGGGATTGCGGCGCCCGGCCGTGAAGAGGTCGAAGAGCAGCACCCAGAAGCCCGGCTCGTTCTGGATCGAGTCCTGGAGGTCGGCGACCAGGATCTCGAGGATCTCGTCCACCGACTGCGCCTCGCCGAGGGGCTCGTCGAGGCGGGCGATGCGGTGCTCGGTGTCGCGGCGGACGACCTCGACCAAGAGCGCTTCCTTGGTGCCGAAGTAGTAGTGGAGCAGTCCCCGGCTGACTCCGGCCTCGCGGGCCACATGCTCGAAGGTCGAGCCGGCGATGCCCCGGCGGGCGACGCTCGAGCGCATCGCCTCGACGATCCGCTGCGCCTTCTCCCCGCTCAGCTCCCGTGTCTTCGTCGCCTCCACGCCCCGCACTCTAAGAGGTTGGCTGGCTGGACAGCCTGCTGATCTTGGGCGGCGCTAGCGGAGCTTCACCGGCGGGTTGTGGCCGGGGATCACCACCGCCGGATCGAGGTCGCGGATCCGCTTCCACTGCTCCAGCAGCTGGTCCCGCTCCGGGCCGAAGTCCTCGGGCAGGTCCATCCGCTCGAAGTACTCGGGCAGAGGCCCGACACAGTCGGAGGCGATCACGACGAGTCCGTCGTCGGTGTCGACGAGCAGGGAGATCAGCCCTTCGCTGTGGCCCGGCGTGCGGATCCAGCGCAGCCCGGGCTCGATCTCGCCCTCTTCCCCCTCGAGAACCTCCAGGTTGGCCATCTCGAGCACGCCGGCAACGAGCTGGGCGTACGGCGCCTCGGTCTCGAGCTTGTGGACGTAGGTCCGCCGCATCGGCCACCCCGCGAGCCCCTCGGCGTGGTCGAAATGGAGGTGGGTGAGGATCACGTCCTTGACGTCGTTCGGGTCGACGCCGAGCTCCTCCAGGGCTCCGATCACCGGCGCCCCCTGCATGATCAGGCCGGGATCGACGAGGTAGTCGCGCTCGCCCCGGACCAGGAGGGTGTTCGGGAAGGCGACCATCCCCGTGGTCCGCCCGCCCTGCTGCAGCGACTTGTAGCGCTCGAAGCCCTCGGCCGAGCTGTCGATCGTCGCCACCTCCGCCTCGCCGTTGGACACGGCGAAGACGTAGCGCTGGGCCGGAACCAGGATGTGGACGCTCGCCATCGGCGTCGCAGGGTAATGACCCGAGTTGGCTATCCTCTCTCTGTACCAACTACAGAAATTGGACCTACCTATGAGCCTTCTTCTGATTCCACTCGACGAAGCGATCGTCTTCCCCTCCATCACGGCGACCCTGCCGATCGACACCGGCGAGGAGGATCGCGTCTTCCTGCTGCCCCGCCAGAACGGCGAGTTCGGCCGCATCGGCGTCGTCGCCGAGGTGATCGAGCGCGGCCAGCTGCCGACGGCGCGTGGGCACGTGGCAACCGTGGTCGGTCTGCATCGCGGGCTGGCCGGGGCCGCGGAGCCCGCCGAGGCGAGCAGCTGCGCGTCGAGGTGCAGGAGATCCACGACGGCAACCCCGAGGACGAGCGCACCAACGAGCTCATGCGCGAGTACCGCGCCGTGGTCGAGGAGATCCTCGAGCTGCGCGGCGCCGACGAGCGCATCGGCGCGTTCCTGCGCTCGATCGAGGAGCCCGGCGCGCTGGCCGACACCGCCGGCTACAGCCCCGATCTCACCGCGCGAGCAGAAGCTGAAGCTGCTCGAGACCGTCGACGTCAAGGCCCGCCTCGAGCTCGGCGATCCAGATGCAGCGCGAGCGGCTGGCCGAGCTTCAGGTCCGCCGCAAGATCCGCGACGACGTCGAGTCCGGCGCCCAGAAGCAGCAGCGCGAGTACTTCCTGCGCAAGCAGATGGAGTCGATCCGCAAGGAGCTGGGCGAGGACGAGGGCGACCTGATCGGCGAGTACGAGCGCAAGATCGCCGAGGCCGAGATGCCGGAGGCGGTCGCCGAGCAGGCCGAGCGCGAGCTGCGGCGGCTCGAGCGCCAGGGCGAGCAGTCGCCCGAGTCATCGATGATCCGCAGCTACCTCGACTGGCTGCTGGCGGTGCCGTGGTCGAAGCGCTCCGAGGAGCGGCTCGACCCGGCGCACACCCGCGAGGTGCTCGACGAGGACCACGCCGGGCTGGATGACGTGAAGCGGCGCATCACCGAGTTCATCGCCGTGCGCAAGCTGCGCCAGGAGCGAGGCGTCGAGGGCGAGAGCCGCGCCAACGGCGCCATCCTCACCCTGGTCGGCCCGCCGGGCACCGGCAAGACCTCGATCGGCGAGTCCGTGGCCCGCTCGCTGGGGCGCGAGTTCGTGCGCCTCTCGCTGGGCGGGATCCACGACGAGGCCGAGATCCGCGGCCACCGGCGCACCTACATCGGCGCCCTGCCGGGGCGGATCGTCCGCGCCCTGCGCGACGCCAAGACGATGAACCCGGTGATCCTGCTCGACGAGGTCGACAAGGTCGGGGCGGACTGGCGAGGCGATCCCTCCGCCGCCCTGCTCGAGGTTCTCGACCCGGCCCAGAACCACTCCTTCCGCGACCACTACCTCGACGTCGAGGTCGACCTCTCCGAGGTCGTCTTCCTGGCCACCGCGAACATGGTCGACACGATCCCGGCGCCCCTGCTCGACCGGATGGAGGTCATCGGGTTCGACGGCTACACGACCGAGGAGAAGCTGGCGATCGCCCGCGGCTATCTGTGGCCGCGGCAGCTGGAGCGGAACGGGCTCCGCGCCGACGAGGTCGAAGCCTCCGACGCGATCCTGCGCAAGGTGATCACCGAGTACACCCGCGAGGCCGGCGTGCGCCAGCTCGAGCGCGAGCTGGGCAAGCTGCTGCGTCGCGCGGCGACTCGGATCGCCTCGGGCGAGGCGGAGGCGCCGATTGCCATCGATACCGATGAGGTGGTCGACGCCCTCGGCCGCCAGCGGTTCTTCCAGGAGTCGGTGGAGCGCACGGCGATCCCCGGCGTGGCCACCGGACTGGCGGTCACCGGAACCGGCGGCGACGTGCTCTTCATCGAGGCCACCGCGATGGACGGCGACAAGGGCCTGGTGCTGACCGGCCAGCTCGGCGACGTGATGAAGGAGTCGGCGCGGATCGCGCTCTCCTACGTCAGCTCCCACGCCGACGAGCTCGGCATCGACAGCGGCGGCTTCGGGCGCGAGTTCCACGTGCACGTGCCCGGCGGGAGCCATCCCCAAGGACGGGCCGAGCGCCGGAACCGCGATGACGACCGCGCTCGCGTCGCTGCTCAGTGGGCGTCCGGTGAAGCACACCGTCGGAATGACCGGTGAGGTCACGCTGCAGGGCCGAGTCCTGCCGATCGGCGGCCTCAAGCAGAAGGTCCTCGCGGCCCACGCCGCCGGGCTGACCGAGGTGATCCTGCCGGAGCGAAACCGCGGCGACCTCGACGACGTCCCCGAGGAGGTCCGCGAGCAGATGACCTTCCACCCGGTGATGAGCATCGGCGAGGTCCTCGACCTCGCGCTGGAGCCGGCCGGGCAGGGAGCGGATGTCGCCACGGTGTCGTAGCTGCTCGCCGGTCCCCTCCGAGCTCCGCTCCGTGGCGAAGCTGCTGGAGCGCCGCTGGACGTTGGGCACGATCTATGCCTGCTCCAGCGGCGCGGCCCGTTTCAACGAGTTCCGCCAGTCGCTTCCCGGGATCTCGCCGACGACCCTCTCGGACCGGCTCGAGCACCTCGAGGCCGCCGGGATCGTCGAGCGGCAGCTCGTCCCGGGCCGCCCGCCGCACGCCGAGTACCGGCTGACGGTCAGGGGCAGGCGGCTGGCTACGGCCGTGTCCGGCCTGCTGCAGACCGCTGAACGAAATGAAAGAGGGCCGCCCAGCTCAATTGGGCGCCCTCAAAAAGCGAGGGCGCCCGAAGGCGCCCTCGATCAAACCGGTGACTGGCGCCGTCAGGCGCTTGGAACTGTCTCGGTGTCAGGCGCCGGGGTGGTGGTCGAGGTGTACTCGAACTCCTCCTCCGCGCCGAACAGCTTGTCCAGCACCATCTTGCGCGCGTCCTCGCTCAGAATGAGAACAAGAGCCGCGCCGAGGATTGCCACGAGCAGGGCCTTTCCGAGCCCGAACCGGCGGCCTGTCCTCTTGCCGCGCAGCTGCTGTGAAGCATCCCTCAGAGACTCGGCCGCCTGGCGCAGATCGCGGTGAACCTTCTTGTCGTCCATCAGGGCCGTCGCTGGGCCCTTTCCGTTCGACATCCGCGCGTACGCGCCCTTGGCCGCTTCGAACGCGATGCGGATGTTCTCGCGAAGCTCCGCATCCTCGATCAGCCGCCGCACGTAAGGGTTGGACGCGACGGACCTTGCGGCGTCTCCGGCCTTCGCGCTTCTGCTTTGTGCCCCCATGGGTCTCCTCAGCTCGTTTTCCAGGGTGCGGATGCAGACTACCCGCTCGGAGCTTTTCCAGCCGACTTCGACGCCGACCTCGGCCTCTTCCCGTCGGGCTCGAGCGCGGTTTTCAGCGCATCGCCTATGTCGTCGGCGTAAATGAACTCGAGCCCTCGCCGCTCCTCCTCGGAGATCTCCTCGACGTCGCCCTCGTTGCGATCCGGCACGATCACCTGCTTGATCCCGGCCCGCTGGGCGGCCAGTGACTTCTCCTTGAGCCCGCCGATCGGCAGGACCTGGCCGGTCAGCGTGATCTCGCCGGTCATCGCGACGTCATTGCGGACCGGTCGGTTCGAGATCAGTGAGGCCAGCGCGGTCGCCATCGCGACGCCGGCCGAGGGGCCGTCCTTCGGCACCGCGCCCGCCGGGACGTGCACGTGGAGGTCGTGCTCGGCGAACCAGTCGTCGGGCAGGTCGGGGTTGACGTCCTTGGCGTGGGCGCGAACCCAGGAGAGCGCCGCCTGCGCCGACTCCCTCATCACCTCGCCGAGCTGGCCGGTGATCGTCAGCTTGCCCGAGCCGGGAACCGCCGTCGCCTCGACGAAGAGCACCTCGCCGCCCACCGGCGTCCAGGCAAGGCCGGTCGCCACGCCCGGGTCCTTCGTCCGGCGGCGCGTCTCGGAGAAGAAGCGGCGCTTGCCGAGCAGCTCGCGAGCCCGCTTGGCCGAGATACGCACCTTGCCCTTCGCATTGCCCTCGGCGACCTGGCGGGCGACCTTGCGGCAGATCGTGCCGATCTGGCGCTCGAGGTTACGGACGCCGGCCTCGCGCGTGTATTCCTCGATGATCGCGGACAGCGCCGGGTCGGCGAACTCGATCTGCGAGGCCTTCAGCCCGTTGGCCGCCAGCTGGCGCGGGACCAGGTAGCGCTTGGCGATGTGCAGCTTCTCCTCGACCGTGTAGCCCGCGAGATTGATCACCTCCATCCGGTCCTGGAGGGGAAGCGGGATCGTGTCGAGGATGTTCGCCGTCGCGATGAAGAGGACCTCGGAGAGATCGAACGGCAGGTCGAGGTAGTGGTCTCGGAAGGTCGAGTTCTGGGCCGGGTCGAGCACCTCGAGCATCGCGCTGGACGGGTCCCCGAAGTAGTCCGTGCCCATCTTGTCGATCTCGTCGATCATGAAGACGGGGTTCCTGGTGCCGGCGTCGCGGAGGGCGCGGATGATCGTCCCGGGCAGCGCCCCGATGTAGGTGCGGCGGTGACCGCGGATCTCGGCCTCGTCGCGGACGCCTCCGACCGAGATCCGCTCGAACTCGCGGCCGAGGGCGCGAGCGATCGAGCGGCCGAGGCTCGTCTTCCCGACCCCGGGCGGTCCGACGAAGCAGAGGATCGGGCCCGGCGATTCGGGGTTCAGCTTGCGGACGGCCAGGTACTCGAGGATCCGGTCCTTGACCTCCTCGAGGTCGTAGTGGTCCTCGTCGAGGACCTCGCGCGCGTGGGCGATGTCGAGGTTGTCATCTGTCTCCTTGGACCAGGGCAGATCGACCAGCCACTCGAGGTAGCTCCGGATCACCCCGTACTCGGCCGCGACGGGCGGCAGCTTCTCCAGCCGGGAGAGCTCGCGCTCGGCGGCCTTCTGGGCGTCCTCGGGCAGGCCGGCCGCCTCGATCCGCTCGCGAAGCTCGTTGATCTCGGCCTGCTGCTCGTCCTCTTCCCCGAGCTCCTCCTGGATCGCCTTGAGCTGCTGGCGGAGGAAATACTCGCGCTGCCCCTTGTCGATCTCGGACTCGACCTGTGACTGAATCTTGGAGCCGAGCTGCACCACCTCGAGCTCCCGGGTGAGGATCTGGGAGAGGCGGCGCAGCCGGCGGGTGACGTCGACGGTCTCGAGCAGCTCCTGCTTCTCCTCGGTCGAGATCCGCAGGGCGCCGGAGATCAGGTGGGAGAGAGCAGCGGGCTCGTCGAGGTTGGCGACGGCCAGCTGGAGCTCCTCGGGCAGATAGGGGATCGCCTCGATGATCTGGGTGA
This sequence comes from uncultured Solirubrobacterales bacterium, assembly GCA_963848955.1. Classification (GTDB taxonomy): domain Bacteria; phylum Actinomycetota; class Thermoleophilia; order Solirubrobacterales; family 70-9; genus DASUPK01. The sequence continues at coordinate 140,834 of CAWKFQ010000004.1, forward strand.
AGGTGCTCTGGACGTTGCGGGTGAGCGCCTCGAGCTCGGTCGAGGGCTCGAGCACGTCCGGCATGGCCTCGATCCGCGCCACCAGGTAGGGCTCCTCGCTCACGTAGTCGCCGATGCTGATCCGCTCGGCGCCCTGGACCAGGATGCGAAGAGTGCCGTCGGGCACCTTCATCATCCGGGCGACGGTCCCGGCGACGCCGACGCCGTAGAGGTCGTCGGGCCCAGGCGCTTCGTTCTCGGGGTCCCGCGAAGCGACCATCGCGAGCATCCGGTTGCCGGAGAGGACGTCGTTGACGAGGTTGATCGAGCGCTCCTGGCCGACTGCGAGCGGCGTCAGGGTGTCGGGATAGGTGACCGTCTCCCTCAGCGGGAGAATCGGCAGGGCGTCCGGGAGCGGCTCTGTCCGCCCGCCCGCCTCCTCGACGTCCGGGATCTCCACGACCTCCAGCTGGGGGGTCTCGACATCGGCCATCGTCAGTGCCCTTCCCGCCGGGCGGGTCCGCTACTCGGCGGGCCGGTCGATCGGGACCCGGCGGGCCGCCCGCGGCAGGCGCGTCGGCAGCGCCACCCTGAGGATTCCGTCCTCGTAGGTGGCCTGCGCCCGCTCCGCGTCGACATCGACGGAGAGCTCGACAACGCGCCGGAAGGGGCCGGAGGGAAGCTCGACCTGCTGGTAGGTCCGGCCCTCGGTCTCGCGGACCGGGCGCTCCCCGCTGATCACGAGAGTCCGGCCCGTGACCTCGAGGTGGACCGCGTCCAGCTCGATCCCCGGCAGCTCGACCTTGACGATCGCCTTCTCCGGGGCGTCCTCGCCGCAGTAGTAGACGTCGACCCTGGGGACGAACGCCGCTATCGGGCGACGCTGGCGGTAGCCGGCCTGGTCCCAGAAGTCACCGAGCAGCTCGTCCATCTCCCGGCGCATCCGGGCGAAGTCCGCGAATGGATCGCGCTGGCTGGTCATTCCGGACAGGGTACCTAGGGACGGCTTCGCCACTAAACGGGTCGCGCTTTCGCGCGCCCTCCCTATAAGCGCCTCGCCTTCGGCTGCGGCGCGCCCTCACACTTCGTACACCGCGCCCTCGCGGGCAATCTCCACCGGCCCGCCGAAGCCGCGCTCGGCCTCCTCCAGAGCCCACTCGTCCCCGAGCTCGTCGGAGATGTGGGTGATCACCACCCGCTTGGCGCCAGCGGCCTTGGCGTGGCTGCCGGCCTCCTCGGGGGTGAGGTGTCCGCGGTTGCCGGTCCGCTCCGGCCGCGGCAGCGTCCCCTCGATGAACAGCAGGTCCGCGTCCTTGGCGGCCGCGACGATCTCTTCTCCGGGACGGGTGTCCGCGCTGTAGACGAGATCGCCCTGCCGTCGGCGCTGATCCGGACGGCGAACGTCTCGACGAAGTGGGGCACCGGGTGGAAGGTCGCGCGGATGTCGCCGATCTCGACGGTGTCGCCCCGCTCGTACTCCTCGATCCGGAATGCACTCTCGATCAGATCGTCATTGCCCCAGGCGCCCACCACCTGCCGGAAGGTCTCCGTCGCGCCGGGCGGAGCGACGAGACGCGGGCGGGCCGGCTCATCGGTGCCGTCCCAGGTGTGGACGGCAACGGGCTGCTGCCGGGGCGCGTAGATCAGCGCGTACGAGTAGGGGACAAGATCGAGGAAGTGATCGGCGTGGAGGTGGGAGATGATCACCCCGTCCAGATCGGTGTAGTCGATCCGCTCCCGGAGCTTGCCGAACACACCGTTGCCGCAGTCGAGCAGGACGTGCGTCTCGTCGGTCTCGATCAGATAGCCGCTGCACGCCCCTCCGGCGTCTTGCCAGGAGGGCGACTTGCCGAGGACGGTGATTCTCAAGGCGAGGGTCCCATAGCCCCGCCGGGACTGTAACCGGGTTTGCCCTACGCAGCCTGCACTGCGACGTGCGCTACGGGACCCTCTGCTCTATCCCGCATGAGCAGCGCCGGCTGGCGAGGCGGCACGAGCCCGTCGGGTGTATCCGGCCGGAAGGTGGGGCAAGGGGAGTCGAGGCCGAGGGCGCAGAGGCTGCGGCGCCGGAAGAAGCAGTCCTCGCAGCTCACCGCAGCATTGCGTGCTCGACCATCGGCCAAGGCGCTCCCCATCCTCTCTCGTCTGGTTCTCCCCGGGGCCCCTGGGGACCCCGCTCTCCGATCTCCGGCCCGGCTTCAGCCTTCCGGCGACCGGGGCCATCATGGCACCTGTACTCACGCCCGTCAGGCGCGTTTCCGCAAATGGCGCTCTTCTTTTTTCACCACTTGGTCACGAGTTTCGCTAGCACCGAAAACCCCCGGGCGCTCTGAAGGCCTCTCGCTAAGATCAGCGCCGATGGCACACGAGCGGACAGCCCAGCTCTCGGCCTCGCCGCCGATGTTCGAGAGCCGGTTCCTCGACTTCTTCTCCCGGGTGCATCCGGCGATCCCGGCGGTCATCTTCGTACCGATCGTGGTCGGCGGCGTCTGGCTCGGGATCGACCGCGGCCTCTCGGTCGGGACCGCGGTCCTCTTCTTCATCATCGGCGTCGCCATCTGGACGCTGACCGAGTACTGGCTCCACCGTCTGCTCTTCCACTGGGAGCCGAAGTTCCGCGGCGGCGACCGCCTTCACTTCATCATCCACGGCGTCCACCACGACCATCCGAACGACGCGATGCGTCTGGTCATGCCGCCCGCCGTCAGCGTCCCCCTCGCGGCCCTCTTCCTCGGTCTCTACGTGCTCGTCTTCGGGACGCCCCACGCCTTCCCCGCCTTCGCCGGGTTCATCCTCGGGTACCTGAGCTACGACTACATGCACTACCACCTGCACCATCACGTGCCGAGGACCAACTTCGGGAAGAGGCTGCGCACCCATCACATGCGCCACCACTTCCAGGACCACCGCTACGGCTTCGGAGTTTCCTCGCCGCTCTGGGACGCGATCATGGGAACGCTGCCGCGAAACCGGAAGGCCGGGTCAGGCGAGACCGGCGAACCGGGCTCCTCCAGCTAGATCACCCGGCTGGGCGGGTCCCGCCCCTCGAGGACCGCGATCACGTTGTCGGCCGCCGCTCGGGCCATCCCGTCGCGGGCGGGCACCGTGGCCGAGCCGATGTGCGGAAGCAGGACGCAGCGTGGCGCGTTGAGCAATGACTCCGGGACGTGCGGCTCGCCCTCGTAGACATCCAGCCCGGCCGCGCCGAGCGTCCCGCTCTCGAGCGCCGTTGCCACGGCCTCGGAATCGACGAGTGGACCCCGCGAGGTATTGACCAGCACGCCGTCGGAACCGATCAGCTCGAGCTCGCGTGCTCCGATCAGCCCGCGGGTTTCCGGGATGGCCGGGGCGTGCAGGCTGACCACGTCGGAGGCCTCGAGCAACTCGTCGAGATCGAGCAGGCGGGCGCCGAGCTCGCTCTCCGCCTCCGGCTTGGGAGATGGCCCCGCGTAGGCGATCTTCGCTCCCAGACCGTGGGCCAGGCGCGCGTAGCGGTGGCCGATCCTCCCCAGGCCGACGACGCCGACGGTGGAGTCCGCGATCTCGATGCCGCGGTAGGCGGCCGGGTCCCAGCCGCGCCAGACACCGGCGCGCAGGTCCCGCTCGGCGTCGCTCATCCGGCGTGCGGCGGCGAGGGTGAGTGCGAGGGCCAGCTCCGCAGTCGCCTCGGTGAGCACGTCGGGCGTGTTGGTGACTGCCACCCCCCGCTCCCGGCAGGCCTCGAGGTCGACGTTGTCGTAGCCCACCGCGAAGTTGGCGATCACCCGCAGGCCGTCACCGCAGGCGTCGAGCAGCTCGGGATCGACGGGGACGCTCGGGTCGGCTACCAAGGCGCTCGCGCCGGGGGCGATGGCGAGGATGTCCTCCCGGGTGGCCTCGAGACCTCCCTTCCTGACCTCGTATCGCTCCCGCAGTGGGTCGAGCCCCGCCGGCAGGAGGACCCGAGCGATGACAACCAGGGGACGATCGCTATTCACCATCAATCAAACTAACCGTTACGGTGATGTAACCGTGACTCCGATAGAGAGGACTTGACAAGGATGCCAAGGGTTTCCAGCACAGTCGATCAGGCCAGGACGCTGCTCGAGCGCCGGCTGCGCGAGCTCAACGACGAGCGCAAACAGGTGGAGTCCGCCCTCGCGGGCCTCGGCCGCAGTCCCCGTCGCGGCCCGGGAAGGCCGCGCCAAAGGGCGACCGCGACTCGCCGGCGGCGCGGCTCGACCAGAGCCGACCAGGCGGTCCGGATCATCAAGCAGAACCCCGGGATCACGGTCTCGGAGCTGGGCCGCAAGATGAAGCTCAACCACCCGAACTACCTGTACCGGGTGCTGCCCGACCTCCAGAAGGAGGGGCGCATCAAGCGCAAGGGCCAGGGCTACCACCCCGGCGGGTAGAGGCTCCGCGAGCTAGATCAATCCGAGGCGCTTGACGGCGTCGCGCTCGTCCTTGAGCTCGGCGACGGTCGCATCGATCCGCTCGCGCGAGAAGTCGGTGACCTCGAGCCCCTCGACCAGCTTCCACTCGCCGCCCGAGCACTCACACGCCGCGCCTGAGATCAGGCCCTCGTCGACACCGTAGGAGCCGTCGGAGGAGACTCCCATCGAGACCCAGTCCTCGTCGGGCGTGCCGAGCACCCAGTCGTGGACATGGTCGATCGCGGCGTTCGCGGCCGACGCCGCGCTGGACGCTCCGCGGGCTTCGATGATCGCGGCGCCGCGCTTGCCGACCGTCGGTATGAACTCCTCGGCGATCCAGACATCGTCGTCGACCTGAGGCCAGGCCGGGCTGCCGTCGACGAGCGCGTTCACCAGGTCCGGGTACTGGGTCGGCGAGTGGTTGCCCCAGACCGTCATCCGCTTGATGTCGGTGACCGGCCGCTCCAGCTTGTTGGCTACCTGGGCGATCGCCCGGTTGTGATCGAGGCGCATCATCGCCGTGAAGCGCTCGTCCGGGATGTCGGGCGCGTGTGACTTTGCGATCAGGCAGTTGGTGTTGGCGGGGTTGCCGACGACCAGCACCTTGATGTCGTCGGCAGCGCGCTCATTGAGCGCCTCGCCCTGCGGACCGAAGATCCCGCCGTTCGCCTCGAGCAGGTCCGCGCGCTCCATCCCCTTGGACCGGGGCCGGGCCCCGACGAGCAGCGCGATGTTGGTCCCGTCGAAGGCCTCCGTTGGATCGTCGCTGATGTCGATAGCGCGGAGCAGCGGGAAGGCGCAGTCCTCGAGCTCCATCGCGGTGCCCTCGGCCGCCTTGACCGCGTCGGGGATCTCCAACAGTCGGAGGCTGACCTCGGTGTCCGAGCCGAGCATCTCCCCCGCAGCGATGCGGAAGAGAAGCGCGTAGCCGATCTGGCCGGCGGCTCCGGTGACTGTGACGTTGACGGGGCTGCTCACGCTTTGTTCTCCTTAAGTCAGGGGGCGATTCAGCGCGCGGGGCGCATTACTCGTCGTATGGCCGATGAAAGCGCCCCGCACACGTCAGAAGTGATCGCGGAATTGATTGAGCGCCAGTACGGGGTCGTATCGGCGGCGCAACTCTATGCCCTCGGCTTCAGCAAGGACTGGGTGAGGGGGCGCGTGGCAGCGGGATGGCTTCATCGCCTTCATCGAGGCGTTTACGCCGTCGGACACAGAAGGCTGGCCAGGAGGGGGCATTGGATCGGGGCGGTTCTAGCGTGCGGCCATGGCGCGGTGCTGAGCCACCGTTCCGCCGCAGCGCTCTGGTCGATCCGACCTCAGGTCGAACCCGACCTAGTCGACGTGACGCTCCGAACGCGTGCCGGTCGTCGGCGACGACGCGGTATCCGAGTCCATCGCCCTCGGCGACTCCCCGACGACGAGCTCACCACCCACTGTGAGATTCCCGCGACGGGCCCCGCCCGGACAATCCTTGACCTCGGGGGCACGATCGACACACGACCGCTGGAGCGCGCAATCGATGAAGCGGACAGATTGAAGCTGGTGGCCGCGGACGACCTCGTTGAACTCCTGCGTCGGCATCCCGGGCATCCTGGTGCCCGGAAGCTGCGACGAGTGCTGGCCCGTCACCAGGTTGGATCGACGGCCACGCGCAGCGAGCTCGAGGAGCGGTTCCTGGTGCTCTGTCGCCGCCACCGCCTTCCCCAGCCGGAGGTAAACGCTCCGCTGCTCGACTACGTCGTCGACTTCCTCTGGCCGGAGGCCCGCCTGGTCGTCGAGGTCGACGGACGCGCGACACATGGCACCAGGCGGGCCTTCCAAGCTGACCGGGATCGGGATGGCCGCCTGGCGGTGGCGGGCTACACGGTCCTGCGGTTCACTTGGTGGGACGTCACTCGGCGGCATGCGGTCGTCGCCGACCGCGTTGGGCGCTTGCTGGACGCGGCGGCGCGCCGCGGGGCGCTTTGATCGCCTCATAGCCGAGTAAAGCGCCCCGCGGTTAGCCCACCGCCGCCTGGAGGTTCTCGTCGATGGACGCGAGGAACTCCTCGGTCGTTTGGAAGTCCTGATCGGGGCCGATCAGCAGGGCGAGGTCCTTGGTCATCTTGCCGCTCTCGACCGTCTCGACGCAGACGTGTTCGAGGCTCTCGGCGAACTCGCTCACCTCGGGTGTCTCGTCCATGCGGCCCCTGGCCTGGAGGCCGCGGGTCCAGGCGAAGATCGAGGCGATCGGGTTGGTCGAGGTCGCCTTGCCCTCTTGGTGCTGGCGGTAGTGCCGGGTCACCGTCCCGTGGGCGGCCTCGGCCTCGACGGTCTTGCCGTCGGCGGTCATCAGGACGCTCGTCATCAGGCCGAGCGAGCCGAAGCCCTGCGCGACGGTGTCCGACTGGACGTCGCCGTCGTAGTTCTTGCAAGCCCAGACGTAGCCGCCCTCCCACTTGAGCGCCGCGGCGACCATGTCGTCGATCAGCCGGTGCTCGTAGGTCAGATCCCTCGACTGGAACTCGTCCTTGAACTCCGAGTCGAAGATCTCCTGGAAGAGATCCTTGAAGCGGCCGTCGTAGGTCTTCAGGATCGTGTTCTTGGTCGACATGTAGACCGGATAGTTGCGCTCGAGCCCGTAGCGGAGAGAGGCGCGAGCGAAGTCCCGGATCGAGTCGTCGCGGTTGTACATCGCCATCGCGATCCCGCTCCCCTCCTCGGCGGGGAAGTCGTAGACGTCGAGCTCGATCGGGCCCTGGGTGTCGTCGTTGGGATGGAAGGAGAGGACGAGCCGGCCCCCGCCCTCCGGAATCAACGTGTCGGTCGCGCGGTACTGGTCGCCGAAGGCGTGGCGGCCGATGATGATCGGCTTGGTCCAGCCTGGGACCAATCGCGGGACGTTCGAGATCACGATCGGCTCGCGGAAGATGACGCCGCCGAGGATGTTCCGGATCGTCCCATTGGGCGAGCGGTACATCTCCTTGAGGCCGAACTCCTCGACGCGCACCTCGTCTGGCGTGATCGTGGCGCACTTCACGCCCACCCCATGCTCCTTGATCGCGTCGGCGGCCTCGACCGTGATCTGATCCTCGGTCTCGTCCCGCTTCTGGATCGAGAGATCGAAGTAACGCAGGTCGATGTCGAGGTACGGCAGGATCAGCCGCTCCTTGATGAAGGCCCAGAGGATCCGGGTCATCTCGTCGCCGTCGAGCTCGACGACCGGGTTCTTCACCTTGATCTTCTCCACCGGACGGGCGATGCTAACTGCGCAGCTTGTCCGGCAACCAACTCAGCCCGCCTGAGGGGAGAAGATATGAACCTGTACGCGATTCGCCGCCGCAACGCCTGGGAGTCCGCGGAGGAACTCGAGAAGGTCGGAGCGCGGTCGAAGGAAGTGGGCGACACCGAGTTCTCCGACAACCTCGCCTGGATTCGCACCTACGTCGTCAAGGACGAGGACGGGACGCTCGGCTCGGTGTGCATCTACCAGGCGAGCGACATCGAGACCGTCCGCGAGCACGCCGAGCGCGTCGGCATGCCCGCCGACGAAGTGACAGAGATCGCGGACACCGTGATCGTCAGGCCCGATCCGGAGGCTCAACCGGCAGCCTGACCACATAAATCTCTCCCTAAACGGGTCGCGCTTGCGCGCGCCCTCGCATAGCCGCCGTTATCTTCAAACGGTGAGCACTCTGGGAGGAGAAAGAAAGATTGCGACGATGCTGTTCGCCGATCTGGTCGGCTCCACCCGGCTGGCGACGCAGCTCGATCCCGAGGATCTGCGCGGACGCCTGGAGCCGTTCTTCGACGCCGCAAAGAGCGCTCTCGAACAGCACGGCGGCACGGTCGAGAAGTACATCGGCGACGCCGTGATGGCGGTCTTCGGCGCACCGGTCTCCCACGGCGACGACCCTGATCGCGCCGTGGCGGCGGGGCTCGCCGTCGCCGAGCGGGTTTCCCAGCTGGACGGCGAGCTCGCGGTGCGGGTGGGGATCGAGACCGGCGAGGTCCTCGCGGTTGCGGGGGCCGGAGACCTGCGCGTCACAGGTGAGGCCGTGAACGCCGCCGCTCGCCTGCAGCAGGCCGCCGAGCCGGGAGAGGTACTCGTCGGCGAGCGGGCCGCCCGCGCCTGCCGGCGGGCCAGGCTCGAGGCCAACGGCGCCGTCGAGGCGAAGGGCATCATCGGCACGCTCGGCGCCTACCGTGCGATCGCCGTCGATTCCGAGGCCGAGATCTCGACAGTCCCTCTCGTCGGCAGGGGCAACGACCTCGACATGCTCAGGCTGATCTCCCGGCGCGCCGCGCGGGAGCGGCTCCCGCAACTCGTCACGGTGATCGGCGAGGCGGGCATCGGCAAGACGCGCCTGGGAGCGGAGCTCTTCAGGGAGCTCCGCTCGGACCCGGACCCCTGGCGGACGATCGTCGGCCGAAGCCCTCCCTACGGCGAGGGCATCGCCTTCTGGGCGCTCGGCGAGATCCTGCGGGACGCCGCGGACCTCTCGACGGACGCGCCGCCCGACGACGTCGAGCGCTCCCTGCAGAAGCTGCTGTCCGAGCTCGGCGCCGAGGACGCTCCCTCACTGGCTGCCGGCCTCACCATCGCCATCCGGGGAAGGCCGGACTGCGACGCCGAGGAGGAGCTCAAGCGCTCCTGGCGCCGGTTCGTGTCCCTGCTCGCGAGCGACGGGCCGCTGGCGATCGGTGTGGACGACGCCCACTGGGCGGACGAGGGAACCCTCGAGCTGCTCGAGGATGTCGCCTACGGCCTCCACGACGCGCCGATCCTGGTGCTCTGCACCAGCCGGCCCGAGCTCGCCGAGCGCCGCCCGGAGTTCGGTCGCACGGCGCGCAACAACACCCAGCTCGAGCTGCTGCCGCTCGATCGCGACGCCGCAACACACCTCGCCGAACTGCTCCTCCCCGACGATCGGCGAGCCGACGCGCCCCGGATCGCGAACGCCGCGGGCGGCAATCCATTCTTCACCGAGGAGGTCTCGCGCCGGATCGGCGATGCAGGCGCCGACGGCGCCGCGAGGACGCTCCCCGACACCGTGCAGGCCGCGGTCGCAGCGCGAATCGATCAGCTCCCAGCCGAGGAGAAGCGGACGCTCCAGCACGCAGCTGTCCTCGGCCACACCTTCTCCCAGGGCCCGCTGGGCGACCTGCTCGGCACCGACCCCAACGACCCGCTGTGGTCCCTCCGGCGGCGCGCCCTGATCCAGGAGCGCCCGGGGTCCGAGGCGGGTCACCTCGTCTTCCGCCACCAGGTGATCCGCGAGGTCGCCTACAACTCGCTCCCCCGGAGGGAGCGCGCGATGCTGCACGAGCGCGCGGTCGAGGCACTTCGCGCCCGCGACCCGTTCGCCGAGCGGCCCGAGCTGATCGCCTACCACCTCGAACACGCCTACGAGCTCGACGCGACGGACGAGCGCCGGGCTGCCGCCCGCGAGGCGGTACTTGCCGCCGCCGACACCGCCGTTAACCGCGGTGCCGCCGCCCGTGGCCGCCACCTCTATGAGGACGCGGCGCGGCTCACCGACGATGGGATCGAGCGCCACGACGCGCTGGTCGCGGCGGCTGAGGTGGCGCTGCGCGGTTGGCGCGGAGACGAGGGCATGCGCCTCTTCCGCGAGGCCGGGGAGACGGCGGAGCACGACGGTGACACCGACCGCGCGGCGGCCGCGTATGCCCGCAGCGTCGAGGTCGGCAGCCGCATGCACGGGATCGCGGGCGACCCCCCGGCCAGCGAGCTAGCGCCGATCCTGAAGCGAGGCCACGAGCTCGCTGACGACAACGACCTACCTACCCGCGCCCGGCTCCGGCTCGACGACGCGTGGCTCGCCTGGATGAGCAAGGACCCCGAGGCGATGGCGGGGCCCGCGCAGGAGGGGCTCGAACTGGCTCGCCGTACCGACGACCGCCAGCTCCTCCAGAACGCCCTCGACGCGATCACCGCGAGCGAGTGGCTTCAGGGCCGGCAGCTCGACGCGGTCGAGCACACTCGGGAGCGGCTCGACCTGCTCGAGAGCGCACCGCGCTCGCACGCCCTCGACGTGGAGATCTCGGACGCGCTCCACATGATGGTCCTCTGCCTCGTACAGGTCGGCGAGTTCCGGGAGGCGCTCACCTACGCGAAGCAAGGCGCCGAGGTCGATCGCAACCGCGGCGTGGAGATGGCCGAGTATCAGCGCGAGCTGATGCCCAACTTCTTGCTCGGAAACTGGGACCAGGCGATCGAATTCGGCAAGAGCGCCCGGAGAGCATGGGAGGAGTCCGGCCAGCCGCCAATGGGTGCCTTCGCGACACCCGCCGCCTGCACAGCGGCGGCCTACGGCTATCGGGGGAACGGAGCCGCCGCCGACGACTGGATGAGCCACGCCTACAGCCTCAGCTCCCGGGACCTGGAGCAGAGATGCGGAGTGGTGATGTTCGGCATCGACCTCGAGCTGCACCGCGGGCGCTTCGACGAGGCGGCCGCGCTCGGCTCAGAATCGGTCACGGGCAGCCAGTGGACCGCGATGTATGCCTGCAGCCGCGCCGAGGCCTTCGTCCGCGCCGGGAGCGACGACGCCATCGAGGCGATCGCCTGGGCCGAGCCGCGAGTGGGCCACGATCGCTACGCCAGTGCGATCCTGCTTCGCGCCAAGGGGCTGCACGCTTCCGACGAGGCGCTGCTCCGGGAGTCGAAGCAGCTCTTCGAGCAGATGGAGTGCCCCTTCCAGGCGGCTCGCACGGGCTGGCTGCTCGGGGGCGCCGACCGCCGGCAGGCTCAGGAGACCTTCGAGAGCCTCGGCGCGACCATGCCGGCGGACTAATCCGGCTTCGCCATCAGATCGCGGCCACAGGCGGCCGCTAGGCGTGTGCTTCGCGCAGGCGGCTGACGAGCGTCTCGAGCAGCGCCCAGGCAACCTCGGGGTGCTCCTCGACGAACGGCCTGAACTCCCAGGCCGACATCCCGCGGCAGCGAAGGTCGGTGCCCGCGATGATGGTCGCCGACCGGGGGCCGCTGTCGATCAGCGCGATCTCGCCGAAGTGCTCACCCGGGCCGAGCGTGCGGACGATTTCGCCGCCGACGCTGACGCTGGCGTTGCCCTCTTCGATCACGAAGAAGCCGATCCCGCTCTCGCCCTCGCGGGTGATCTCGTCGCCCTCGTTGAAGCTGCGCTCGGTCATCCGCTTGCCGAGCTTCTTCAGCTCCTTGGGCTTGACTCCCGAGAACAGCGGGATCTGCGCGAGTGTCTGGTCCATCTCTGCCATTGCGGCGGCGATCCTACTCGTCTGCCACGCTTGACACAAGAAGTGAACGATGATTCACTTCTTCAGGCTGTGGCCTACCGGAGCACCGAGCGGACCGAGGCGCGTCGAGCCGAGACCCGCAAGCGCATCACGATCGCGGCCCGCGAGCTGATCGCAGAGGGCGGCTACGTCGCCGCGCCGGTCGCTGCGGTCGCGGACCGGGCGGGCGTCGCGGTCGGCACCGTCTACCGCTACTTCCCCTCCAAGTCGGAGCTCTTCGCCGAGGTCTTCCGCGAGGCCTCGCAGCACGAGGTGGATGCGATGCGCGATGCGATCGAGTCCAGCCCCGGGCCGGCGGCGGACCGCATGGCCACCGGGATCGAGGCCTTCGCCCGCCGCGCCCTTCGCGGCCGGCGACTCGCCTGGGCGCTCCTCGCCGAGCCGGTCGACCCCGCGGTCGAGGCCGAACGCCTCCACTTCCGCCACAGCTACCGCGACCTGATGGCCGAGGTGATCACCGAGGGGATCGATGCCGGTGAGCTACCGGACCAGGACGTCGAGGCAACCGCCGCGGCCCTGATCGGAGCTATCGGCGAGGCGATGCTCGGCCCACTGTCGCCAACTGCCAACGGAGGGGATCCCGACACGCTGATCGCCTCCCTGATCAATTTCTGCATCCGTGCAATCGGAGAGGAGCCCGCGCATGTCAACCACTGAGAAGCCGACCGGAGTTCGCACCCACGAGGTCACCAACCAGCCGCCGCCGCTGGCCGACTACAACGTCTTCACGGCTGACACGGTGATGGGCGAGGCCGTCCGCCGCGAGGGCGCGGAGTGGGCGGTCGAACGGATCGCCGAGGTCGGCGAGATCGCGGGCCGCGCAGACGTGATCGAGCTCGGCCGCCTCGCCAACGAGAACCCACCCAAGCTCCGCACCCACGACCGCTACGGCAACCGGGTCGACGAGCCCGAGTTCCACCCTGCCTGGCACGACCTGATGCGGCTGGGTATCTCGCACGAGCTCCATTCGCTTCCCTGGCGCGATCCTCAGCCCGGCGCCCACGTCGCGCGGGCGGCGGCCTTCATGTGCTTCTCCCAGGCCGAGGCCGGGGTGGGCTGCCCGATCTCGATGACCTACTCGGTGGTGCCGGCGCTGCGCAAGCAGCCGGAGCTGGCCGAGGAGTGGGAGCCGCGAATCCTGTCCGACGTCTACGACCCCCGGCAGATCCCCGCCGCCGAGAAGGAGGGCTCCCTGTTCGGCATGGGGATGACCGAGAAGCAGGGCGGCTCCGACGTCCGCGCCAACACCACCGTCGGCCGGCCGATCAACGGCGGTGGGCCCGGCGCCGAGTACGAGCTCACCGGCCACAAGTGGTTCTTCTCCGCGCCGCAGTGCGACGCGTTCCTCGTCCTGGCCAAGGCGGAGGGCGGCGTCTCCTGCTTCCTGATGCCGCGCCGCCTGCCCGACGGCGAGCTCAACCGCTTCCGCCTGCAGCGGCTCAAGGACAAGCTCGGCAACCGCTCCAACGCCTCCTCGGAGATCGAGTTCGACGGCGCCTTGTCGCGCCTCGTCGGCGAGGAGGGCGCGGGCGTCCGCACGATCATCGAGATGGTCAATCACACCCGGCTCGACTGCGCCTCGGGCAGCGCCACGGGGATGCGGCACGGGGTCGCCCAGGCGATCAACCACACCGACCATCGCTCGACCTTCGGCAGGCTGCTGGTCGATGCGCCCCTGATGCAGAACGTGCTCGCCGACCTGGCGGTGGAGTCGGAGGCGGCGACTATCTCGTCGCTCCGCCTCGCGCGAGCCTACGACGAGGCGATCGCCGGCGACGACGAGGCGCAGGCCTTCAAGCGGATCGCAAACGCAGTGCTCAAGTACTGGATCTGCAAGCGCGGCCCTTCTCATGCAGTCGAGTGCCTCGAGTGCCTTGGGGGCAACGGCTACGTCGAGGAGTCGGGAATGCCGCGCCTCTACCGCGAGACTCCTCTCGCCTCGATCTGGGAGGGCTCGGGGAACGTGCAGTGCCTCGACGTGTTGCGCGCGATGGTCAAGAACCCCGACTCTGTCGAGGCCTTCGCCAACGAAGTCGGCGAAGGCGCTGTGCTCGAGCCGCGGCTCGACCGCTTCGCCGCCAAGCTGCGCGACGACCTCCAGACCGATCCGGCCACGCTCGAGTCCAGGGCCCGCGCCCTGGTGGAGCGGATGGCGCTCGCTCTCCAGGGGTCGCTGCTGGTCCGCTTCGGCGACGAGGCCGTGGCGGAGGCGTTCTGCGCCTCGCGACTCGAGGGCGACTGGGGTCATGCCTTCGGCACGCTGCCCGCTGGCACCGACTTCACCCGCATCATCGATCGCCACCGCGCGATCTGACGCTGCTCGGCGCTTTCCCACCTAGTGAGTTCTTCGCGCGTCGTCAGTCCGAGGAGCGCCAAGCGGGTTGTCTGCGGGCCGGACACCAGCAACTCGCTGCTCTGGGGCTAGCGCCGCGCCAGTCCTGCTCTAGGCTGAGACCCATGTGCAGAAACATCAGACAGCTCCACAACTTCGATCCACCCGCGAACGAGGAGGAGATCCACGACGCGGCGCTTCAGTTCGTCCGCAAGATCAGCGGCTCCACCAAGCCGTCGCAGGCGAACACCGAGGCGTTCGAGATGGCCGTCGATGAGGTGGCCGCCGCGACGCGGAAGCTGCTCGACTCCTTGGTGACGAACGCCCCTCCCAAGAACCGCGAGGAAGAGGCGGCCAAGCGGCGGGCGAAGTACGAAGAGCGCTTCGCGGCCTAGAACCAGCGAGCGTCGAGCTTGCGGATCACGGCCTCGCTGAGCCGGATCGCGTCGGCCACCGTGTCGTAGTCGACGTTCTCGGGCAGGTCCGTCCTCCAGTGGTAGTTCGAGGGGTTCTTCCACCGGTTGCAGGAGGCGACCGAGACGCACTGGTAGCCGGCCGCCAGAGGGAAGATCCCGTCGGTCGCGTTCCGCAGCCGCAGGTTCGGGAACAGGTCGATGTCGAGCTGCTCGGCGGTGGAGTCGAGCAGATCGAGGGAATCCGCCGGGTATTCGCGGAGCTTCAGCATCCCCTCGCCCCGCAGAACGAGCAGGCGGGGGGAGCCGAGGGTGTCGAGGCAGAGAAAGAAGGTCCGGTCGACCGGGAGCTCGGCCGCGTGCCGCTCCATGAACAGGCCCATCCCCTCGCAGAGCGCCTCCTCGGAGGTGGAGAGGAACAACACCCTCGTGTTCTCCGGCGGATGCTCCGTGAGCGCCCTGGCGATCGCGAGCTGCGCGACACAGCCGGTGCCGTTGTCGTTGGCGCCGGGGACGACCTCGCCGGCGCCGATGTGCGCCATGAACGCCGCCGCGGCGGCGGAGGCGAACGTGCCGAGGCCGGTCAGCGAGCGACTGCCGAGCAACGCGCCCGCCGCGACGAGCGCCGGCCCGCCGACCACCGGCCACATCAGCGGCGGGCTCGTGTCGTTCTGCTCGAAGACCCAGGGCGCGCTCTCGGCGACGGCCTCGGTGATCGCGGGGTTGAAGAAGAAGGCCGTGTGGGCGGCGTCGTGGTGCGCCATCAGGACGATCGTCCGCTCCGCATCCGGAGGACCGAGCTCGCCGAGCACCTGGTGGCAGCTGCTCTTCGGGAGCAGCCGCCGGAAGCGCCGCCGGCCCGGCGGGAGCTCATCGGCGCTCAGGGCGGCAGCGGCCGCGCCGGTCGCCGCGGCGAACAGCCGCGCGGCGCGCCCGCCGCGTCGCGCCGCGAGGCCGGCGAGGGCGGCGGCGCCGGTCAGCAGGCCGATCGACCACCAGAAGGTGCCGTTGGCTTCCGGCTCCTCCTCGACCCGCACCGAACGCACGCCCTCGTCGCGGAGGGCTCCGGCCAGCCACTCCGCGGCCCGCAGCTCGCCGTCGGAGGCCGACTCCCGCTCGAAGGCACAGAGCTCGTCGAGGCGCTCGCGCATCCAGGCCGCGTCGGGCGGCGTCGAGACGCTGGTGGGTACCTCGGTCGCGATCCGGGAAAACTACGAGAGTTCGTCCACCGGCGGTTCGTTCCCGGGAGAACCGGCACCCGCAACCTAAGATCGGGGGATGCCCGCCGCCGGCGTGACGCTCTTTCGTGTCCGAGGAATCAGGATTGCCGTCGACTTCTCCTGGTTCATCGTCCTGTTCCTGATCATCTTCTGGCTCTCGGCGTCGTATCGCGACGAGCTCAACTTGTCTCAGAGCGACAGCGAGCCTTACTTCCTCGCGGTCGCGAGCGCTTTGCTGTTCTTCGGCTCGATCCTCCTGCACGAGCTCGGCCACGCGTTCGTCGCCATGAGGAAGGGCATCCGCGTTTCCGGCATCACGCTCTGGATGTTCGGCGGGGTCGCCCGCCTCGAGAAGGACTCCGATAGCCCAGCACAGAGTTCAAGATCGCCATCGCGGGGCCCGTGGTCTCCGCGGCGATCGTTGTCGTTTGCGCCGCGGTATTTCTGCTGATGGATGGGCCCGACAAGCTGTGGGATGCCGCTTTGGCCCGGAACAACGCGACCACCTCTGGCGCTGCAGCCGTTGTGGCCTGGCTCGGCAGCATCAATCTGCTGGTCCTGATCTTCAACCTGGTCCCCGCCTTTCCGCTCGATGGGGGCCGGATTGCTCGTGCGATCGCCTGGTGGCGGACCGGCAGTCGCAACAGCGGCACGCGCTTCGCCGCCACGCTGGGGGAATGGTTCGGCCTCTTCCTGATCCTGGCCGGCCTCGGCTTCTTCCTGGTCTATCTGGGAGACATCATCGGGGGCATCTGGCTCGCCTTCGTCGGCTTCATCCTCAGGGGAGCCGCCAAGTCGGCGATCGCCCAGACCGAGTTCACCAGCCGGATCGAGGGCATCTCCGTGGCCGACGTGATGGACCCGGACCCGGTCGCGATCCCGGAAGGGGCATCGATCGAGCAGGCTCTCGACGAGTATTTCCTGCGCTACCGCTCGCCCTGGTTCCCCGTCGTGGACGCGGCCCAGCACGTGATCGGCCTGGTCGACCGCCCTACGGCCGACAACGTGCCTGCGGTCGAGCGGACCTCGGCATCGGTTCGGGACGTGCTGGCGCGCGACAGCGGCTCGCTCACCGTCAAGGAGGATGCGCCGCTCGAGTCCGTGCTCGGCAATGAGGCTCTGCGGCGGCTCGGCGCGCTGATCGCGACCGACGCCGAGGGCCACATCAGCGGCATGCTGACGATCGACGCGATCGGTCGGGCGCTGCGGCCGTCGACCGGCCCACCCGCCGTCTAGCGGCCGCCTGTGGCCGCGCGTCTGATGGCGAAGCCGTGTAATCGCTTTCAATAGGATCGAAACTGTGCCGGACCATGACGTCTTGGTGATCGGGGCGGGCCTCGCGGGACAGCGGGCCGCGCTTGCAGCCGCCGAGCAGGGCGTCTCGGTGGGGATCATCAGCAAGGTCCACCCCGTCCGCTCGCACTCCAACGCGGCGCAGGGCGGCATCAACGCGGCGCTCCAGGAGGACGACAGCTGGGAGTCCCACGCCTTCGACACGGTGAAGGGCTCCGACTACCTCGCCGACCAGGACGCCGTCGAGATCATGTGCAAGGCGGCTCCTGACGAGCTGCTGCACCTCGAGCACCTCGGCGTCACCTTCCACCGAAACGAGGAGGGCAAGCTCGGCACCCGCGCCTTCGGCGGGGCCTCGGCCGCGCGCACCTACTACGTCGCCGACATCACCGGCCAGGCGATCATGCACGTGCTCTACGAGCAGCTCATGAAGTACTCCGAGGAGGTCGCCCGCTACGAGGAGTACTTCACGACGAGTCTCGCCATGGACGACGACGGCAACTGTGTGGGGGCGATCTGCCGCAACGTCAAGGACGGCTCGATGGACCACTTCGGCGCCAAGGCGGTGATCCTCGCCACCGGCGGCAACGGGCAGGTCTGGCACCCGACCACAAACGCGCTGATCTGCACCGGCGACGGCATCGCCCAGGCCTATCGCGTCGGGGCGAAGCTGATGGACATGGAGATGGTCCAGTACCACCCGACCACGCTCGCCGGCAAGGGCTTCCTGATCACCGAGGGTGCGCGGGGCGAGGGGGCGCACCTGCTGAACGCCAACGGCGAGCGGTTCATGGAGAAGTACGCCCCGAACAAGATGGAGCTCGCCTCCCGCGACGTCGTCTCCCGCGCCGAGCAGACGGAGATACAGGAGGGACGCGGCTTCCCGGACGGCACCGTCGCCCTGGACATCACCGTGGTGCCGCGCAAGCGGATCCACGAGGCGCTGCGCGAGATCGTCCTGGTGGGCCGCGACTTCGCCGGAGTGGACATCACCAAGGAGCCGATCCACATCAAGCCGGGCAACCACTACACGATGGGTGGCGTGAAGACGGACACCGAGGGCCGCACGAACGTCCCGGGCCTCTATGCCGCCGGCGAGGTCGCCTGCGTCTCGGTCCACGGCGGCAACCGGCTCGGCGCCAACTCGCTGCTCGACACCCTGATCTTCGGCAGGCGCTCCGGGGTCGACGCCGCCGAGCGCGCCAAGGGCCGAGAGCCGGTCCACGCCCCACACGCCGCGCAGGACGCCGAGGAGGCGACGATCGCCGAGATCATGGGTCGGGAGAAGGGCTCGGGTCGCCGAGTCTCCGAGATCCGCCGCGAGCTCGGCGACACGATGGACAAGCACGTGGCCGTCTTCCGCGACGCCGAGGGCCTCAACACCGCGCTCGAGACGGTCAGGCGCCTCAAGGAGGAGGCGGAGAGCTGTTACATCGACGACAAGGGCGCCGTCTTCAACCAGGACGTTCTCGGCGCGATCGAGCTCGGCTACATGCTCGACTGCGCCGAGTGCACCTGCGTCGCGGCGATCCACCGCACCGAGAGTCGCGGCGCCCAGTTCCGGACCGACTTCCCCGAGCGCAACGACGAGGAGTGGCTCAAGCACATCGACCTGGCTCGGACCGACGACGGGCCCGAGATCAGCTACTCCGACGTGACCATCACCCAGTGGGAGCCGCAGGAGCGGACCTACTAGATGAGTAGGGTTGATGGAGATGGCTGAGTTCACTCTCAAGGTGAGGCGCTTCCAGCCTGAAGAGGCCGAGGGCCCCTACTGGGAGAGCTTCGACGTCGACCTCGACCCCACGCTCTCTGTCCTCGACGGGCTGCTGCAGGCGAAGGACCGCGACGACGGCTCGCTGGCCGTCCGCTGCTCCTGCCGCGCCGCGATCTGCGGCTCGTGCGGGATGAAGATCAATGGCCAGTCCGGCCTCGCCTGCAAGACGATGATCGGCGAGGCCAGCGAATTCGCCAACCGCAACAACGGCTGTCGGGCGAGCCGATCGTCGTCGAGCCGATGGGGAACATGCCGGTGATCAAGGATCTGGTCACCGACATGGAGTCGACCCACTGGACGAAGATCCGCCGGGTCACTCCGTGGCTCCTTCCCGAGGGCGACCCGCCCGAGCGCGAGTACATCGTTCCGCCCGAGTCGATGATCGACGTCACCCAGTCGATGGCCTGCATCCAGTGCGGCGCGTGCGTCTCCGCCTGCCTCTCGATGGAGGCCGACCCCGACTTCATCGGGCCCGCCGCGCTCGCCAAGGCCTACCGCTTCGTCGGCGACCCGCGTGACGCCGAGACCAAGGAACGCCTGCACGACCTGGCGCAGGACCCGCATGGCATCTACGACTGCACCCACTGCTTCTCCTGCATCGACGCCTGCCCCAAGGGGGTGGCGCCAATGGACCAGATCATGCGGCTGCGCCGCGCGGCCGACGAAGAGGACATCGAGGATCAGAACCACGGCCGCAACCACATGGAGGCCTTCACCAAGATCATCGAGAAGAAGGGCACGCTCGACGAAGCCGCGCTCCTGCAGGAGTCCTTCGCCCCGGGCATCAAGGGCAAGCTGATGCCGAAGCACGGTGCGATCAAGGGGCTGCTCGTGTCGCTGCCGACCGCGTCCGCGGCATCCGCACCGGCAAGATGCGCTCGCTGCCGAAGCTGATCCCGGGCGTCCACCACAAGCTGCCGGGCGACGCGCAGAACCACGTCAAGCGGATCTACGCCCACGCCGAGGACCACCAGGTCGAGCTCAACCTCTACATACGCGGCGAGGAGGGCGACGAGGACGGTGCCCGAGGCGAGGCGGGCCGAGGCGAAGATCGAGCCGGAGCCGGACGAGGAGGGAACTGAATGACCGATTTGAAGCTCGCGTATTGGCCGGGTTGCGTCTAGCCGCGGCTTCACGCCGGAGCTCCACGGCTCGATGGCGCTGGTGGCTGATCGCCTCGGCATCGAGCTGGTCGAGCTCGACCGCGCCAACTGCTGCGGCGCCGGCGTGATCGCCGAGCACAACCAGGAGCTGGCCGACACCCTCAACGCCCGGACCTTCGCCCTCGCCCAGCAGACCGGCCTGCCGATGATGAACATCTGCTCGACCTGCCAGGGCGCCCAGTCCGAGTGCCAGCAGCGCCTCCGCGACTCCGAGTACCGCTCCCACATCAACGAGACGCTCGCCGAGGAGGGGCTGTCGTACGACCCGGAGGGCTTCTCCAACAAGAACTTCCTCTGGGTCCTGGTCGAGGACTACGGGCTGGACCGGCTCGGCGAGCAGGTGACCCGCCCGCTCGAACGGCCTGCGCGTCGGACCCTTCTACGGCTGCTACATCCTCCGACCCAAGCACCGGCTCGGCTACGAGGACCATCCCGAGCGCGACCTCTACCTCGATCGCCTGATCGAGGCGCTCGGCGGCGAGGTGGTCCAGTACGACGGCGCGCGCAAGTGCTGCGGCTTCCCGATCATCACGATGGCCCGGGACGTGTCGCTGCGACAGGCCGGCACTCACATCGGCGACGCGATCGATGCCGATGCCGACTGCCTGGTCACCCCCTGCCCGCTCTGCCATCTCAACCTCGACATGCAGCAGCCCGAGGCCGCCAAGGTCGTGAATCGCGAGCTCGGGCTCGCGGTGCTCCATCTCCCCCAGCTCGTCGGCCTCGCCCTCGGCTTCGAGCCGAAGCAGCTCGGCATGCGCAAGCACATCGCCTCGACCGAGTGGGTCGAGCAGCGGCTCGAGCCCGTCGCCGCTTGAGCGCATGGCCATCGACCAGCACCTGCTCGAGATCCAGCAGCGGCTGGCGCTCGTCGAGACGCGCCTAGAGCAACTCTTCGAGCACCTCGGCATAGAGCCGCGGGGCGGGGATCAAGCGGGCGGGCCCGATCCGGCCCAGGATCCCGAGATCCAGGACCTGCTGGCGAAGGGGAACGAGGCCCAGGCCGTTAAGCGCTACCGGGAGCTCACCGGCGCCGACATCGCCGAGGCTCAGAGCGCGATCAGGGACGCCCAGGGAGCTGGCTGAGTCCTTGCGCTGAGGTCGTCTCCCCGGCGCTAGCTTCGAGGGCGCCATGGCCTCGACGGATCCGCCCGAGACCCAGCACCGGATCAAGGTGCGGATACTCGTCGTCTTCGCCTCGATCCTCGCCTTCCTTGCGATCTTCACCAGCTGGATCGACCGGCAGGCGCTCAACACCAACCGGTGGGTCGACACCAGCGGGAAGCTTCTCGAGGACAAGACGATCTCGGACGCCGTGGCGAGCTATTCCGTCGACCAGCTCTACGCCAACGTCGACGTCTCCGCGGTCATCAAGCAGCGCCTGCCGAAGGATGTGCAGCAGTTCTCGGCTCCCCTGGCCGCCGGCGTGCGCCAGTTCGCCACGCGGGCAGCGGAACAGGCGATCCAGTCACCGCGGATCCAGCAGGCTTGGAAGGACGCGAACCGGATCGCGCACACCCAGCTGGTCTCGATCCTGAAGGGGAACAACGAGGTCGTCTCGAGCCAGAACGGCAAGGTCGTCCTCAACCTCCGGCCGCTGGTCCTGCAGCTGGCCGACCGCATCGGGTTGAAGAAACAGCTCAATCAGAAGCTCCCGCCGGATGTCGGACAGCTCGAGGTCGCCGACTCGAAGAATCTCGACACCGCCCGGACGGTCACAAAGCTCATCGAGGGGCTCTCCTGGTTCTTCACCTTCGGGAGCGTGGCCTTCTTCGGCCTCGCGGTCTTTCTGGCGAAGGGTCGCCGCTGGATGGTCCTGCTCGCCTACGGCCTGGGCCTGATGGCCGCGGGGCTGGGCGCGATCGCAGTGCGCGGCGCCCTCAAGGGTCTCTTCGTCGACTCTCTGGCGAATACCGAAGCCGCGAACGAGCCGGCGAAGCACGCCTGGGACATCGGGACCTCGCTCCTGCACAGCATCGCGATCACCGTGATCATCTACGGCGTCCTCTTCGTGCTCGCCGCCTTCCTGGCATCGCCATCCGGTTACGCCGTCGGTGTCAGGAGGGCGCTCGCGCCGACGCTTCGCAATCGGCGTGAGCTCGTCTGGTCGATCTTCGGCGCGGCGGCCCTGTTCGGGTTGATCCTCTGGCCGCCCGATGGGTTCCGCCAGCTGGTGCTGACCCTGCTGTTGATCGCCCTCGCGGGGGTCGGCATCGAGGCGCTCAGGCGAAAGACGCTCGTCGAGTTCCCCGGCGCACAGCGAGGGGACTGGATGCAGTCGATGCGGGAGCGCGCGCGGCGGACCACCTCCGAGACGGGGCGCCGGATCGGATCGGCGGTCAAGGGCCTCTCGGACGGGGAGAAGGATCCAGACGACGCGAAGCTCGACCGGCTCGAGCGCCTCGGCGAGCTGAAGGAGAAGGGCGTCCTCACACAGGCCGAGTTCCGCGAGGAGAAGAAGAAGCTCCTCAGCGTTTAGCTGAGGAGATTCGCCCCTCGATCCACCGCGCTCCCAGGGTGTCGGTGAGCCCGTGGACGACGATCGAGACGAGGATCACGAACGCCACCGTCTCGAAGATCAGGTTGGCGTCGCTGACATCGGAGTTGAGGACCAGCTCGGCGAACAGGATTCCCGCCACCCCCTTTGGCCCGAACCAGGCGATGAATGCGCGTTGCGGCGCGGGCAGCCCGACTCGGAAGAAGGAGATGGTGATCGCGACGGGGCGCGCGATCGCCGAGCGCGAACGCAATGAAGACGACCAGCAGCGGAATGTCCTCGTGGTAGCCGGTCGCGACGATCAGCCCCCCGAAGGCGAAGAAGGTGAGTACCTGGAGGATCGAGCTGACGTTTTCGCTGAAGACCACGAAGTCGTCCGCGATGTCTCGCTTTGCCACCGCCAGCGAGATCCCGCAGACGAAAGCGGCGATCAGGCCGTTGCCCACTGTGACGTCAGCAAGGCCGTAGGTGAGCAGGCCGACCCCCAGCGCGTAGATCCCCTCGTAGCGCCGCACGATCCCGCCCCCGGGTAGATGGTGGGTGAGGCGGCCGGCGCCAAGGCCGATCAGCACCCCGAGAACCGCGCCGAAGGCCGCCTCCCCGACCAGCTTGGCGGCCTCGGTCCCCGCGTCACCGCCGGGGGAGGCGAGGATGATGAAGAAGAGGACGAACGGGAGCGCCAGACCGTCATTGAGCCCGGACTCGAGGTTGAGGGCGTGCCGCACGGCCGAGGGCACCCGCTGTGACGTGACCACCGCCGAGGTGACGACCGGGTCCGTGGCGGAGAGCACCGAGCCGAGCAGGAAGGCCTCTGCCCAGCTGAGCTCGGAGAAGAGCACCTTTGCCGCCAGGGCCAGGAGGACCAGCGTGATGGGCATCGCGATCACCAGGGCGCGTACCACCGGTCCCCAGTGAAGGATCAGGAGCTCCCGCTCCACGAAGAGCCCGTCGGAGAACAGCGTGACGATCAGGGCAAGCAGGAAGAGGTTGACAACGGCCTGATCGGATCCCTCGATGTGGATCGCCCCCGCCTCGGCCAGGATCAGCCCAGCGGCGACCGACAGCACGGAGATCGAGAGCACGGTCCCGCGCATGAGCCCAGAGAGAGCCGCCGCCAGGGCCAGGAGCGCTCCGCTGTACAGGAGTGCCTCCCCGAACCCGACGTCCATTCACGGCTTATACCTGCTCCGGCCCGCCACACAGGGCCGTCCGTCCCCGCCGAGATGCTTGCTCGGATGGACCGCTGCCACAATGCGCCGTCGGGCAACCGATTTAGGGTGACGGGAGAACTGTGAGCGAAGCCAGGACGCCACCGAGGCGAGCGCGAGCGCAGGAACGGCTTCGCCTGACGCGGAGACGCGTGCTCGGCGCCGCTCCGGCGGGGGCCATTGCAGCCCTGCTGGTGCTTGCAGCTGCCTTCGACGGCGCCTTCGACCTGCGCTACTGGGCCCTGATCGCGATCCTGGCGCTGACCATCCTGATCGCAACTCAGATAGCCGGGGGAATTCATGTGGACCGCGGCCCTCTGAGCGTCGCCGTTGCGCTGGTCTGGGCGTTCGCGGCGTGGACGCTGCTCTCGTCGCTCTGGGCGGAATCGGCGGCTCGCGCCTGGGAGGGAGCCGACCGGACGATCCTCTATGCAGCGGTGATCACGGTCCCACTCGCGCTGCGAGGACGTCGCCAGGCCCTCTGGGTGGGCCAGGGCATCTTCGCCGGGGTCGGACTGGTCGCCGTGATCACGCTGATCGACCTGCTCGGGAACGGCTCCGACCTGTTCCTCGCCGGCCGCCTCGACGACCCGCTCGGCTATCGGAACGCCACGGCGACCCTGTTCGCCTTCGCCTTCTGGCCGCTGATCGGCCTCGCGTCGGAGCGCGGCCGCAATACACCCCTGCGCGCGGTCTCGTTCGCGATTGCCGTGTTGTCGCTCGGGCTCGCCTTCCTCACCCAGTCGCGAGGCGTCGCAATCGGCCTGGTCTGTGGGGCAGCGGTTTTCCTGATCATCGGCCCGGATCGCCTCCGCCGCATCTTGTTCGGGCTGGCCGCGGCCGCGGGGGTAGCGATCTTCTCCGGGCCGCTGCTCGACCCGTACCACGCCTTCCAGGACGGCCAGGTGCTGACGGACTCGGTCGTCGACAACGCGAGCTCCGCCCTCCTGGTTCTCACCTTCGCCGCCCTGCTCTTCGGACTGTTCGCCGCGCTGCTCGACAACGGCCTCCGAGGGTCGGCCGCCGGCAACGCAGCTCGGCGAGTCGCCCCCTACGGCCTCGCCGCGGCTGGAGTGGCGGGGCTGGTGGCGGTGCTCGTCGCGATCGGCAACCCCGTGAGCTACGCGAGCGACAAGTGGGATGAGTTCACGGATCTCGACTCCACCGCTTCGAGCTCGACCCGGCTGGGCTCGGTGGGGGGACAGCGCTACGACCTGTGGCGAGTGGCGGTGAAGGAGTTCGAGTCAGCGCCCGCGGGGGGCGTCGGAGAGGGCAACTACGTCTTCGACTACTACGAGGAGCGCCGCACCGACCGCAACCTGAGCGATCCCCACAGCCTGCCATTCAGGCTGCTTTCGGAGACCGGGATCGTCGGCCTCCTGCTGTTCGGCGGCGTAATCGTCGCCCTCGGGATCGGGGTCGCGCGATCGGCCAGGGAGTCCCCGCCCAACGACCGGCGGATCATCGCGGGGCTCGCAGCCGCCGGTGCCGTCGTGATCGGCCAGTCGTTGACCGACTGGCTCTGGCTGATCCCGACGGTCACGGGCCTGGGACTCCTGGCGCTCGCGCTGGCGGCCGTGCCCCGAGGCCGCGCCGAAGACAGGACGAGCCCGCTGCAGCTGCCCTTCTTCCGGGACCGAGAGAGGCTGATCGCCCGCTATGGGATCGCGGCGCTGATGGCGGCGGCCGTGGTGAGCGTGGTCTTCCTCTTCCTCTCGGATCTCTATATACGCGAGGCTCGCGACGAGCAGGGCAAGTCTCCGGCGAAGCAGCTCTCGGCCGCCCGCACCGCCGCCGATCTCAACCCCGTCTCGGTCATCCCGCTCTACCTGGAGGCATCGGCACTGGAGGCGCAGGGCGAGCGCAGCCATGCCCGGGACGTGCTCCAGGACGCCCTCTCGAAGGAGCCCGACAACTTCGTGACGCTGGCGCTGCTCGGCGACCTCCAGGTCCGCGCCGGGGAGCTCGCGGACGCCGCCCGCTACTACGAGAAGGCATCGGATCTGAACCCCCTGGACACGGGGCTCACGGCACTGGCCGAGCAGACCTCCCAGCGCGCAGAAGCCACACCCCCGCCCGCGCAGGGCAAGAAGCGCGGGACCTAGCGGGCCACTTCCTCCAACAGCCTGTACCAGCTGT
This sequence comes from uncultured Solirubrobacterales bacterium, assembly GCA_963848955.1. Taxonomy (GTDB): domain Bacteria; phylum Actinomycetota; class Thermoleophilia; order Solirubrobacterales; family 70-9; genus DASUPK01. The sequence goes on from CAWKFQ010000004.1 coordinate 166,551, forward strand.
CGATCGCCAGCTCCCGCGAGTACTGCTGCTCGGCAGCTCGCCGGCCGGCGGCCCCGAGTACCTCTGCGCGGCTACGGTCGCCGGCCAGATCCCTGAGCGCGGCCGCAAGCTCCGCCGGCCGCTCGGGCGGGACGACCACACCGCATGAAGCGTCCTCGATAAGCGCAGCGGACTCACCGGCCGCCGAGAGGACCACCGGCCTGCCGGCGCTCATGGCCTCGAACATCTTCGTCGGAAGCGCGCCGCGGAACAGCGGGCGGTCGCGCAACAGGACCACGGCCGCATCGGCCTCCGCGTAGAGGTCGGGCACCCGGTCGTGCGGCACACGTCCGACCATCCTCACGTTGGGGAGCCGGCCATCGGCGAGCCGGCGGCGCAGCTCCGGGCCTTCGGCGCCGTCGCCGGCGATCACGATTTCGATCGCGCTCTCGTCACCGAGCAGCTCCGCCGCGTCCATCAGCGTGCCCACTCCCTGGCTCATCCCGACGGTGCCGGCGTAGAGCACCCTGAATACGCCGTTGCCGTGAGGAGGCGAGTCGGGAAAGAGCGCCGGGTCGACGCTCGGCGCGATCCGGTGGACCTTCCCACCGGCATCCTCGAGCTGCTCCAGCGCCCTCTCTATTCCCCTGGTCGGGCAGACGATCGCCGCCGCGGCCCGGTAGCAGGCGTGCTCGAGCGTGCGGGCCGCGCTCACCAGGCGGGGGCGGCGCAGAGTTCCCAGCTCGACCGCGGAGTCGGGCCACATGTCGGAGACGTTCACAACCAGCGCCGCCCGCTTTCCGCGGGCGTAGGCGATCGAGGCTCCGGCGAGCAGGAGCGGCGGAGTCTCGACGATCACCGCATCGGCGGGGCCGCTCACTGATGCGGTCGCCAGGGCACTGCCGGCGAAGGAGGCGTGGTTGGCGATTCTGCGGCCAAAGCCGCGATTGGGCGCGGGGTACACGGCGCTGCGGACCACCCGCACCCCGTCCTCCTCTTCCTTCAGCCAGGGCCGGTTCCGGTAGGGCGGCTGTATCGCCCCGTCCGGGTAGTGTGGGAAGCCGGTGTGCACCGTGACCTCGACCCCGCGGCGGCTCAATCCACGCGCCAGGGACGACAGCCGCGCCTGCGGAGCCCCGACCTCGGGCGGGTAGTAATGAGTGAGCAGGGTGACTCTCATCGTGGGGCAGTTAACCGCGTGTACTCGAGGTACGCAGGCAGCCGGCGCAAGCAGCGGGCCTGGGCGGCGGACAATCCGGGGAACGTCGCGATCAGGGGCGAGCTGCTCGCGCATCTGCTCAGGCTCGCGGGGCCCGAGATCGAGGGAACGGGCGCGATCCTCGACGCCGGCTGCGGGACCGGCTGGTCGCTGCGCGCGCTGGTCGAGGCGGGGGTCCGGCCCGAGAGGCTCCATGGGATCGACATCCAGCCGGAGCGGGTCGCCGCGGCCAGGCGGGCGGTGCCCGGCGCCGAGATCGACGCAGGGGACGCCCGCCATCTTCCCTTTCCGGGACGAAAGCTTCACTGTCGTGCTCCAGCTCACGCTTCTTTCCTCTCTCGGCTCACACAGGGCAATACGTGAAGCCCTGGGCGAAGGGATGCGGGTACTCGCCCCGGGCGGCCTGCTGCTCGTCTACGAGCCGCGCGTCCCCAACCCGCTCAACAGGCACACCCTGATGGTCAGGGACAGCGACCTGGACGCTGCCGGCATCAGATCACGCGAGCAGGTCAGCCTGACGGTGCTGCCGGCGTTGGCTCGCCGGTTGGGAGGCCGCACGGAGGCCCGCTACGAGCGCCTCGGACGCCTGCCATTCCTCCGAACTCACCGGCTGATCTCCTGCCGCGCCTCCCTCGGCCCCACGCCCTGACCGAAGCCCGCGCCGCGCGCTCGCGCCTATCAGCGCACTCGAATCTGCTGCGAGTGGATCGACTCGACGTTGCCCGCGTTGTCCTCCGCCCGCCAGTTGATCGTCTTCGTCGAGGTGACGCTGATTGGGCCCGTGTAGATGGGGCTCGAGCCGGTCGGCGTCGAGCCGTTCGTCGTGTAGCGGATGTTCTTCACGCCCGAGCCGCCTGTGTCGGTGCCGGACAGGGTGGCGCTCACCGAGCCGTTGTAGATGGATGACTTGCAGGTGGCGCCGTTGCAGCGGATGGTGCTGGTCGGTTTCACCTTGTCGATCGAGATCGTCTGTGACCTGATCGCCTCGAGGTTGCCGACGTTGTCCTCCGCGCGCCACTTGATCGTGGTGGTCGAGCTGACGCTGATCGGGCCCGTGTAGACGGGACTCGAGCTGGTCGGCGTCGAGCCGTTGGTCGTGTAGCGGATGTTCTTCAGGCCCGAGCCGCCGGTGTCGCTGCCCGACAGCGTCGCCGAGACGTTGTGGTTGTAGAAGACGGAGGAGCAGGCGGCACCATCGCACTTGATCGCGCTGGTCGGCTTCGCCGTGTCGACCGAGATCGTCTGAGAGTGGATCGGCGACTCGATATTGCCGGCGTTGTCCTCGGCCCGCCACTTGATCGTGGTCGTGGAGCTGACCGGGATCGCGCCGGAGTAGACGGTGCTCGAGCCAGTCGGGTCCGTGCCGTTGGTCGTGTAGCGGATGTTCTTCAGACCGGCGCCTCCGGTGTCAGAGCCCGTGAGGGTGGCGCTGACGGTGCTGTTGTAGAAGCCGGAGGCACAGGAGGTGCCATTGCACTGGATCGCGCTGATCGGCTTCGCGGCGTCGACCGAGATCGTCTGTGACTTGACCGCCTCGGCGTTGCCGGCGTTGTCCCAGGCCCGGAACTTGATCGTGGTGGTCGAGTTGACCGTGATCGGGCCGCTGTAGAGCGGGCTCGAGGTCGTCGGATCGGTGCCGTTTGTCGTGTAGCGAATCTCCTTCAGGCCCGAGCCGCCGGTGTCGGTGGCGGAGAAGCGTCGTTGAGACGGCGTGGTTGTAGAAGCCGCTCTGGCAGGCGGCGCCGTCGCACGTGATCTGCGTGACGGGCGGGGTCGTGTCCTGGCGGCGGCGGCTGCCCCGCCATCATCTCGCCGATCGTCTTCACCTCGGTGCCCGTTGACTCGCGAGCCTGCAGCCAGTCGAGGAGCGCGTCGAAATCGGAGGGCGTCATGTATTGGCCGTCGACCCCATTGGGATCGGCGCAGTTCGTCACGACCGGGTCGCAGAGGTGATGGAAGACGAGGTTCATCGAGGTCGGGGCACCGGTGTTCCTGCTGGCGGCTTCCGCGTCCATGATCCAGTCCTCGACCTCGTCCAGGTGGTCGTTGACGTCGACGCTCCCGCGGGTCCGGATCACCCACCTGTTCGCGGGGTGGAACCGTCTCGGCCTTCGGCTCCCCGGTCCCACCGAGGCCGCTGACGCCACGGCCCGAGAGATAGCCGCATTCCTGCACGAGACGCTCGCTGGTGGCGTCGTGGTCGCCGAACGGATAGGCGAAGCTCACCTGCGGGTAGCCCCTGTTGAGGAGCGCCTGGCGCCCATCGCAGATCTCACTGCGCTGCTGTGACTCGGGGAGCGTGGGAAGGTGCAGATGGTTCTGGGTGTGGCCGCCGATCTCGTTTCCGTGGTCGTAGATGGTCTGGACCTGCGTCCAGGTCATGTACGGCGAGCTCGGCCGGTCGACCCGGCCGGGGATGATGAAGAAGGTCCCCTCCATCCCGTGGTCGTCGAGCATCTGGACCGCCGGCATCTGGTCGGCGTTGCCGTCGTCGAAGCTGAGTGTGACCGTGGTGTTGTCAGGGGCGGCGGTGCCGATCGTGATCGTCTGCGATTTGGTGACCTCGGCGTTGCCGGCGTTGTCCCAGGCCCGGAACTTGATCGTGGTGGTCGAGTTGACCGCGATCGGGCCGCTGTAGAGCGGGCTCGAGGTCGTCGGATCGCTGCCGTCGGTCGTGTAGCGAATCTCCTTCAGGCCGGAGCCGCCGGTGTCGGTGGCGGAGAGCGTCGCGGAGACGGCGTGGTCGTAGCTGGACTGGCAGGCGGCCGCCGTCGCAGCTGATCTGGGTCACGGGCGGTGTCGCGTCCGTCGCGCCCGGGTCCATCACCTGGCCGACCGTCTTCACCTGCGTGCCCGTCAACCCACGCGCCTGCAGCCAGTCGAGCAGAGCGTCGAAATCGGAGGGCGTTATGTACTGGTCGTTGGCTCCGTTGGGATCGGCGCAGTTGGTGACGGCTGGATCGCAGATGTGGTTGAAGACGAGGTTCATCCAGGCGTCGGCGACGCCGTTGCCTTGATCGACCGCCTCGGCGCCCATGATCCAGCCCTCGATCTCCGGCAGGGTGTCGCTCGACGTCGACGCTGCCGCGGGTGCGTACCGCCCAGGGGTTCAGCGGCGGGATCGTCTCGGCCTTCGGCTGGCCCGTCTTACCGAGGCCCGTGACGTCACGGCCCGAGAGATAGCCGCACTCCTGCACGAGACTCTGGCTGGTCGCCGTGAAGTCGGTGAACGGATAGGCGAAGCTCACCTGCGGGTAGCCCCTCGCCAGCAGGGATTGACGCCCGCCACAGATCTCCGCCCGCTGCTGGTCCTCCGAGAGGGTGCCGAGGTGCGCCTTGTTCTGGGTCTCCCCCCCGATCTCGTTCCCAGCGTCGTGGATGGACTGGACCTGGCTCCAGGTCATGTACGGCGAGTTCGGCCGCTCGACCCGTCCCGGGGATGACGAAGAAGGTCCCCTCCATCCCGTGGTCGTCGAGCATCTGCACCGCGGGCATCTGGTCGGCGTTGCCGTCGTCGAAGCTGAGCGAGACCGTCGTATCCGCGGCCGCGGGAGTTGCCCAAATCGCCGTGACCGCCACTGCGGTCACGATGACCTTGCTCGGGCCGAGTCGAAGCAGCCCCCTCAAATTTCACCTCCACACTCCGGCTCGCCTTGACTGCCGGATCCCCGGGCGAGCCGTTCGTCCGCGTGAACCTAACACGGATTCCGGCGTTCAACCACCCCTGCGTCAGCTTGTGCGGAGCTTGACCTTCACGGTCTGCTGCGTCGAGGCGCCGGTGACCGCCGTGAACGTGACGCGGACAGGCACGCTGAGCTTGCCCTTGCGCCGGAGGATCCGCTTGCCGGCCTTGCTGGCCCGGATCACGAGCGTCACCTGGCCGGCCTGAGGGACCGCCTTGGAGGCTCGCTTGATCCTCGGGGTCCGCTTCTTCGCCGCGAATGCGGAGGAACCGGCGCCCGAGGCGTCGATGGCCACGATCGTTCCGGGGCCGGGGACCAGGAAGGTCAGCTTGGCGGTCCCGTTGGCCAGCGACTTCCTGGAGAGGACGCTCAGAGTGGCGACCGCAATCGTCTGCGAGTGAACGGGAGACTCGACGTTCCCCGCGTTGTCCTCGGCGCGGAACCTGATCGTCGTCGTCGAGCCGACGCTGATCGGCCCGGTGTAGATCGGACTCGAGGAGGTCGGGGCCGAGCCGTCGGTCGTGTAGCGGATGTTCCGCACCCCGGAGGCGCCGGTGGAAGGACCGGCGTCGGTGGCTGAAAGCGTGACCGAGGCGGGGCTGCCATAGACACCTGACGTACAGGGGGCGCCATTGCAGAGAATCTGGCTGCTCGGGGGAATCGGATCCATAACGCGGGCCATGGTCTCTACACGCGTCGTAGGCTCTCGGGCCTCGAGGAAGTCGAGCAGCATCTCGAAGTCCTGTGGCGTGATGTATTGGTTCTCGACCGGGCTGGTCAAGCCGCAGTCGGTGACCATCGGGTCGCAGAGATGGTGGAAGACGAGGGTGAACCAGACGTCGGCGCTGCCGTTCGCCGCATCGTCGTCCTCCGCGTCCGTGATCCAGTCCTCGATCTCCAAGCAGGGTGTCGTCGACATCGATGCTCCCCCTGGTGCGCACCAGCATGGGATCCTCCGGCGGGATGGTGTCGGACTTCGGCTCGCCGTCCCCGCCGATCCCGCCGACCCGCCGCCCAGAGAGATAGCCGCATTGCTGCACGAGGCCCTCGCTGGTCGCGTCGTGGTCGCCGAACGGATAGGCGAAGCTCACCTGCGGATATCCCCTCGCCAGCAGCGAGTCGCGCCCGCCACAGATCTCGGTCTGCATTTGCGGAGATGTCAGCGGCGGCACCAAATGCACGTGGTTCAGCGTGTGTCCCCCGATCTCGTTGCCAGCATCGAAGATCGACTGGACCTGGTCCCAAGTCATATAACCGTCGGCTGTGTTCCCGACCCGGTTGGTGATGATGTAGAAGGTGCCGTCCATTCCGTGGTCGGCGAGCATCTGGACCGCCGGCATCTGATCGGCGTTGCCGTCGTCGAAGGTGAGCGAGACATTGGTCACGGCCACAGCTGATCGAGGCGCCTGTGGTTAGCGCCCATCCAAGCGTGACCGCCACAAGAATTCCGATGCCCCGCCGCATCATTGCCCGAGGATAGGGACTCATCCTCAAACGGGCGTCACCTTGACGCGGAACTTCACCTTCACCGTCTGGTACGACGGCGAGCCGCTGAGGGGCGCGAAGGTGACGCGGACGGGGACCGACAGCTTGCCCTTGCGCTTGAGGATCTTCTTGCCGGCCTTGCTGACGCGGATCGTCAGCGTCACCGCGCCGGCCTGAGCGACGGACTGCGAGGTGGGCTTGATCCTCGAGGAGCGCTTCTTCGCGGCGACTGCCGAGGCGCCGGCGATGGAGGCATCGGCCACGTGCGAGCTCGCCGGGGCCGGTGACGTCGAGGGTCAGCTTGGCGGTGCCGTTCGGCAGCGACTTGAACGAGAAGAGCGTTCCGAGCACGCCGCCCGTGCCACCGGCATCTCACCGCCCGGCGGCGGCGAGGAGGTGATCCCGATGGTCTGCGTGTGAACCGATTCGACGTTGCCGGCGTTGTCCTCGGCGCGCCACTTGATCATGGTCGTCGCGTCAATGTCGATCGGGGTCGAGTAGACCGGGCTTGAGCCGGTCGGCGATGAGCCGTCGGTCGTGTAGCGGATCTCCTTCACGCCCGAGCCGCCGGTGTCCGTCGCGGAGAGGGTTGCCTCGACGGGGTGGTCGTAGCTCGCCTGGCACGCCGCTCCGTCACAGAGGATCGCGCTGGTCGGCTGCGCGGCGTCGATCGAGATCGTGATCGTCTGCGTGTGGACCGGCGACTCGACGTTGCCGGCGTTGTCCTCGGCGCGCCACTTGATCGTGGTGGTCGAGCTCGACCGGGATCGCCGCGGAGTAGACCGGGCTCGACGAGGTCGGGTTCGAGCCGTCGGTCGTGTAGCGGATGTTCTTCAGGCCCGAGCCGCCGGTGTCGGAGCCCGAGAGGGTGGCCTGGACGGCGTGGTCATAGCTCGGCTGGCAGGCCGCCCCGTCGCAGAGGATCGAGCTGGTCGGCTTCGCGGTGTCGATCGAGATCAGCTGGGAGTGCACCGGCGACTCGACGTTGCCGGCGTTGTCCTCCGCCCGCCACTTGATGGTGGTGGTCGAGCTGACGGGGATCGACGCGGAGTAGACCGTGCTCGAGCCGGTCGGATCTGAGCCGTCGGTCGTGTAGCGGATGTTCTTCAGGCCCGAGCCGCCGGTGTCCGAGCCCGAGCAGCGTCGCGCTGACGGAGCGGTTGTAGAAGCCCGACGAGCAGGCGGCGCCGTTGCACTGGATCGAGCTGGTCGGATTCGCGGTCGGTCCGCTGATCTGAATCGTCTGCGTCTGAACGGACTCGACGTTGCCGGCGTTGTCCTCGGCGCGATACTTGATCGTGGTCGTGCGAGTTGACGTGATCAGCCCGTAGTAGAGGGGGCTCGAGCCGGTCGGGTTCGTGCCGTTGGTCGTGTAGCGGATGTCCTTGACGCCGGAGCGAGCCGGCGTTGTTGGTCCGTGGCCGAAAGGGTCGCCGAGACGGAAGGGTTGTAGAAGCCGGACGATGCAGGCTGCGGCGTTGCACTTGATCATGCGGGGGGTCGGCGCGCCCTTCGTCCATCACCTGTTCGATGGTCTTCACGTGCGTGCCCGACAACGCCGCGCCTGGAGCCAGTCGAGCAGCGAGTCGAAGTCGGAGGGAGTGATGTACGCGTTGTCCACTCCGTCGCTCGTCGGCACAGTCCGTGACAGCGGGTCGCAGAGATGGTGGATCACGAGGTTGATCCAGCTCGGCTGGCGTTGTCGTCGTCGGCCGCCTCGGCGTCCATGATCCAGTCCTTGATCTCCGGCAGGGTGTCGTCGATGTCGATGCTGCCGCGGGTGGGCATCACGCTAGGGATTCCGGGCGGGATCGTGTCGGCCTCCGGCTCTCCGGCATCGCGCAGCCCGCTCGACGCCGCGGCCCGAGAGGTAGCCGCACTCCTGCACGAGCTCTCGCTGGTCGCATCGTGGTCGCCGAAGGGGTAGGCGAAGCTGAGCTGCGGGATAACCCCTCGCCAGCAGGGAATCGCGCCCGCCGCAGATCTCGTCCTGCTGCTGCTGATCCGTGAGATCGGACTCGGTGAGGTGGAGGTGGTTCTGGGTGTGTCCGCCGATCTCGTTTCCGGCGGCGTAGATCGTCTGGACCTGGCTCCAGGTCATGTACTGCGAGTTCGGCCGGTCGACCCTGCCGGGGATGATGTAGAAGGTCCCCTGCATCCCGTGGTCGGTCGAGCATCTGGACCGCCGGCATCTGGTCCGCGTTGCCGTCGTCGAAGGTGAGCGAGACGGTCGTGTCAGCTGCTGCGGGGGCCGCCCAGAGCGCCGTCATCAACGCCGCGGTAGCAGCGACCCTGCCCGGACGGAGTCGCGCGAGCCGATGCACTGATTCTCAGCGTCGAGGCTTCACTTTCAGCTTCACCTTGATCCCCTGTACGACCGGTGAGCCGTTCGCTGGGGTGAAGGTAACACGGATGGCCACGTTCAACTTGCCCTTCTTCTTAAGGAGCTTCTTGCCGGCCTTGCTGGCGCGGATCACGAGCGTCACCTCACCGGCCTGAGCGACCGATCTGAGAGGTCGGCTTGACCTTCGGCGCGCTCTTCTTTGCGGCGACCGCGGACGGCGGACGCGCCGGCGACCGAGGCGTCGACCGCGCTCAGGTTGCCGGGGCCGTTGACGTTGAAGGTGACCGTGGCGCTGCCGTTCGGCATCGACTGCATCGAGCTGAGGTCGAACTCCGCGGCCTGGGGCTCCGGGTTGGGCGGAGCCACGATCTGGATCGCCTGCGAGCGGACCGGCGACTCGACGTTGCCGGCGTTGTCCCCGGCGCGCCACTTGATCGTGGTGCTGGAATCCACGCTGATCGGACCCGAGTAGACGGGGCTCGAGGCGGTCGGGGTTCGAGCCGTTGGTCGTGTAGCGGATGTCCTTCAGCAGCGAGCCGCCTGTATCGTAGCCTGAGAGCGTGAGGCTGACGGGGTGGTCGTAGCTCGACTGGCAGGCCGCGCCGTCGCACTTGATCTGCGAGGTCGGAGCGTTGGTGTCGAACTTGATCGTCTTCGAGTTGACCGGGGACTCGGCGTTGCCGGCGTTGTCCTGGCGAGGAAGCGAATCGTCGTGTCCGGGCCGACCGGGACGGAGATCGGGTTGCGTCCGTGTAGACCAGGCTCGAGGTGTCCGGCGCTGAGCCGTCAGTCGTGTAGCGGATCTTGTCCACCCCGGCGGCGCGCCACGTCGGTGGCGGACAGCGACACGTTCACCGGGTGGTTGTAGAAGCTTGCGCAGGTGGCGCCGTCGCACCGGGCCTGGGCTGCTCGGACCCTGGCTGTCGACCTTGATCGTCTGGGAGTTGACCGGCGACTCGACGTTGCCCGCCTTGTCCTCGGCGCGGAACTTGATCGTCGTGGTCGAGCCGACGTTGATCGGGGCCGTGTAGAGCGGGCTCGAAGACGTCGGGCGGAGAGCCGTCGGTCGTGTAGCGAATCTCCTTCAGGTCGGAGCCGCCGGTGTCATTGCCCGAGAGGCTCACGTGACCGCGTGGCCGTAGAAGTCGTTCGAGCAGGCCGCGCCGTCGCAGAGGATCGAGCTGGTCGGATCGACCGTGTCGATGACGATCGTCTGCGACTTGACGGCCTCCAGGTTGCCCGCGTTGTCCTCGGCGCGGAACTTGATCGTCCGGGTCTCGTTGACCGCGATCCCGCCCGCATAGACCGGGCTGGAAGAGGTCGGGTCCGTGCCGTCGGTCGTGTAGCGGATCTCCTTGACGCCGGCGGGACCACTGTCGGTGGCGTCGAGCGTGGCGGTGACGCCATGGTTGTAGGACGGCAGGCAGGCGGCGCCGTCGCACTGGATCTGCGTGGTCGGCGCGGAGGTCTCGATCCTGATCCGCTGCTGCTTCGAGGGGGTCTCGATGTTGCCCGCGTTGTCCTCGGCGCGGAAGCGGATCAGCGTGTTGTCGACGCTGACCGTGGATCGGGGCCGTGTAGAGCGTGCTGGACGCCGTCGGCGCGCGTGCCGTCGGTCGTGTAGCGGATCTCCTTGATCCCCGCGGCGGCGTTGGCCGACAGGCTCACGTTGACCGAGTGGTTGTAGAAGTTCGCGCAGGCGCCACCGTCGCACTGGGCCTGGCTCACCGGCAGCGTGTTGCTGAAGGAGATCGTCTGCGAGTTGACGGGCGACTCGATGTTGCCGGCGTTGTCCTCGGCGCGGAACTTGATCGTCGTGTCGCGTGCTGACCGTGAGCGGGCCGGTGTAGACGGGGCTCGAGGCGGTCGGCGTCGTGCCGTCAGTCGTGTAGCGGATCTCCTTCAGTCCGGCCCCGCCCGCGTCGGTGGCCGACAGCGTGGCGTTGATCGGGTGGTTGTAGAAGGGCTGGCAGGCGGCGCCGGCGCACTGGATCGAGCTGACGGGGTCGGTCGCGTCGATCACGATCGTCTGCGAGTTGACCGGGGACTCGACGTTCCCGGCGTTGTCCTCGGCCCGGAACTTGATCGTCGTGGTCGAGTTGACCGGGATCGTCCCGTCGTAGAGCTGGCTCGCGGCGGTCGGGTTCGTGCCGTCGGTCGTGTAGCGGATCTCCTCGACGCCGGAGTCGCCCGTGTCGTTGGCGCTCAGGCCGACGTCGACGGGGTGGTTGTAGGCGGGCAGGCACGGGTCGCCGTCGCAGTCCGCCTGGCTGGAGGGCGCGCCGGGGTCGATCTGGATCGTCTTCGAGTTGTCCGGCGACTCGACGTTGCCCGCGTTGTCCTCGGCCCGGAAGCGGATCGTGCTCGTCGAGCTGATCGGGATCGCGCCGCTGTACACCGGGCTCGAGGCCGTCGGGGCCGAGCCGTCGAGCGTGTAGCGGATGTTCTTGATGCCGGATCCGCCGCCGTTGTCGCTCGCACCCAGGGTGGCGTTGACCGTGTGGTTGTAGAAGCCGGACGAGCAGACCGCGCCGTCGCAGAGGACCGAGCTGGTCGGGTTCGTCGTGTCGACCTTGATCAGCTGCGACTTGATCGGGGACTCGACGTTGCCGGCGTTGTCCTCCGCCCGCCACTTGATCGTGGTCGTCACGGGAACGTTGATCGCGCCGGTGTAGAGCGTGCTGGAGCCGGTCGGATCGGAGCCGTCGGTCGTGTAGCGGATCTCCTTCAGGCCCGAGCCGCCGGTGTCGTTGCCGGAGAGCGTCGCCGAGACGGCCGCGCCGTAGTGGCTGGCCGAGCAGGCCGCGCCGTTGCAGAGGATGGAGCTGGTCGGCTTCGCGGTGTCGATCAGGACCGTCTGCGCGTTGACGGGCGTCTCGATGTTGCCGGCGTTGTCCTCAGCCCGCCACTTGATCGTGGCAGTCGCCGGAACCGTGATCGTGCCCGAGTAGACCGGGCTGGAGCCGTTCGGCGTCGAGCCGTCGGTCGTGTAGCGGATGTTCTTGATTCCGGAGTCGCCGCTGTCGATGCCCGCCAGGGTCACCGCGACCGCGTGGTTGTAATAGGAGCTCGCGCAGGCCGCCCCATCGCACTGGATCGAGCTCGACGGATTGGCCGTGTCGATCGAGATGGTCTGCGACTTCGGCGTCTCGATGTTGCCCGCGTTGTCCTCCGCCCGGAACTTGATCGTGGTCGTGGAGCTGACCGGGATCGGGCCGCCGTAGAGCGTGCTCGAGGAGTCGGGGGTCGAGCCGTCCGTCGTGTAGCGGATCTCCTTGACGGTCGAGCCGCCGGAGTCAGTCGCCGACAGGGTGGCGTTGACCGAGTGGTTGTAGAAGTTGTTCGAGCAGGCCGCGCCGTCGCACTGGATCTGCGTGACGGGGTCCGTGTTCTCGATCAGGACCTGCTGCGACCTGGTCGACTCGACGTTGCCCGCGTTGTCCTCGGCCCGCCACCTGATCGTGGTGGTCGTGTCGATCGTCACCGGCCCGGTGTAGAGCGAGCTGGAGGCGGTCGGGTTGGAGCCGTCGGTCGTGTAGCGGATCTCCTTGACGCCCGCCGCGCCCGAGTCGGTCGCCGACAGGGTCACGTCGATCGGGTGGTTGTAGCCGCCCGCCGAGCAGGGCCCGCCGTCGCACTGAATCGAGCTGGTCGGGTTCTGCAGATCGATCGAGATCGTTTGCGAGTTGACCGGCGACTCGACGTTGCCGGCGTTGTCCTCGGCCCGCCACTTGATCGTGGTCGTCGAGCCGACGTTGATCGGTCCGCTGTAGACCGGGCTCGACGCGGTCGGGGCGGAGCCGTCGGTCGTGTACCGGATGTTCTTCAGCCCGGAGCCGCCAGTGTCGTTGCCCGACAGCGTGGCCGAGACGGCGTGGTTGTAGAAGCCGTTGGAGCACGCCGCGCCGTCGCACTGGATCGAGCTGGTCGGGTTCGCCGTGTCGATCACGATGGTCTGCGACTTCGGCGTCTCGACGTTGCCGGCCTGGTCCTCGGCCCGGAATTTGACGGTTGTCGTCGAGCTGATCGGGATGCCGCCGGTGTAGAGCTGGCTCGAAGCGGTTGGCGTAGAGCCGTCGGTCGTGTAGCGGATCTCCTTCGAGGATCCCGCCGCCCTGCTCGGTGGCCGAGAGCGTCGCGGTGACGGGATGGTTGTAGGAGGGCGCGCAGGCTCCGGCGTCGCACTGGATCTGGGTGACCGGCGGCGTGACGTCGATGACCACGGTCTGGGTCTGCACCGGCTCGACGTTGCCGGCGATGTCCTTGGCGAAGTACTTGACCGTGGTCGTGGAGTTGATGAAGAAGTCGCCGGTGTAGAGGGGGCTCGAGGAGGTCGGCGTCGAGCCGTCGGTCGTGTAGCGGATCTCGCTCACCGGGATGCCGCTGGCGCCGACCGAGCTCAGGGTGGCCCGCACGACGTGCGCGTAGCCGCCGGGCAGGCACGCCGCCCCGTCACAGGAGAGCGTGGTCTGCGGGGTCGCCGAGTCGATCGTGATCGGTCTTCGAGTTGACCGGCGACTCGACGTTGCCGGCGTTGTCCTCGGCGCGCCACTTGATCGTGGTGGTCGCGGCGAGGTTGATCGGACCGCTGTAGATCGTGCTCGACCCGGTCGGGTCGGAGCCGTCGGTCGTGTAGCGGATGTTCTTCAGCGCCGAGCCGCCGGTGTCGTTGCCCGGAGAGCGTGGCGCTGACGGAGTGGTTGTAGAAGCTCTGGCAGGCCGCCCCGTCGCACTGGATCGCGCTGGTCGGGTTGGCGGTGTCGATCGAGATCGTCTGCGAATGGACCGGGGTCTCGACGTTGCCAGCGTTGTCCTCGGCGCGGAACTTGATCGTGGTCGTGGAGGCGACCGGGATGGCCGCGCTGTAGATCGGGCTGGAGGCCGTCGGGTCGGAGCCGTCGGTCGTGTAGCGGATGTTCTTCAGGCCGGCGCCGCCGGTGTCGTTGCCGGAGAGCGTGGCGTTGACCGGGTGGTTGTAGAAGGTGGAGGCGCAGGCCCCGCCGTCGCACTGGATGGCGCTGGTCGGGTTCGCGTTGTCGATCACGATCGTCTGCGAGTTGACCGGGGACTCGACGTTGCCGGCGTTGTCCTCGGCGCGGAACTTGATCGTGGTCGTGGAGGCGACCGGGATGGCCGCGCTGTAGACCGGGCTGGAAGCCGTCGGGTTGGAGCCGTCGGTCGTGTAGCGGATGTTCTTCAGGCCGGAGCCGCCGGTGTCGTTGCCGGAGAGCGTCGCGCTGACCGAGTGGTTGTAGGCGGGAACGCACACGGCCGCGTCGCACTGGATGGCGCTGGTCGGGTTCGCGTTGTCGATTGAGATCAGCTGTGACTTCACCGGCGACTCGACGTTGCCCGCGTTGTCCTCGGCCCTGAAGCGGATCGTGCTGGTCGAGTTGACCGCGATCGGGGCGCTGTAGATCGGGCTGGACGCAGTCGGCATCGAGCCGTCCGTCGTGTAGCGGATGTTCTTGATGCCCGAGCCGCCGACGTCCGTGGCCGAGAGGGTCGCGTTGACCGGGTGGTTGTAGAAGCCGCCGGAGCAGGCTGCGCCGTCGCAGAGGATCGAGCTGGTCGGGCCCTGGTCTCGATCAGGACCTGCTGTGACTTCGGTCGTCTCCGTGTTGCCGGCGTTGTCCTGGGCGCGGAAGCGGATGGTGGTCGTCGAGCTGACCGGGATCGGCGCGGAGTACAGCGGGCTCGAGGCCGTCGGGGCCGAGCCGTCGGTCGTGTAGCGGATCTCCTTGACCCCGCCGCCGGTGCCGTCGTTGGCCGAGAGCGTGACGTTGACGGGGTGGTTGAACCCGGTGGAGCAGGGTCCGCCGTCGCAGCTCGCGGTCGTCGTCGGTGGCGCGGTGTCGATCAGGACGACCTGGCTGTGGACCGGCGTCTCGACGTTGCTGGCGTTGTCCTCGGCCCGCCACTTGACGGTGGTCGTCGAGCTGATGAAGAAGTTGCCCGTGTAGAGGGTGCTGGATGAGGTCGGCGTCGAGCCGTCGAGCGTGTAGCGGACCTCCTTGACGCCGGCGCCGCCGGTGTCGCTGGAGGGCAGGGTGGCGCGGACGACGTGGTTGTAGCCGCCGGGCAGGCAGGCGGCCGCGTCGCAGGCGAGCGAGCTCGTCGGCGCGATGTTGTCGATCGTGATCTGCTGGGTGCGGACGTCCTCCAGGTTGCCCGCGTTGTCCTCGGCGCGGAACTTGATCGGCGTGGTGGAGCTGACCGTGAACGGCGTCGCGTAGAGCGGGCTCGAGGAGGTCGGCGTCGAGCCGTCGGTGGTGAAGTGGATTCCCTTGAAGCCGGCGTCGCCCGTGTCCGAGCCGGACATCGCGACGCTGACCGGGTGGTTGAAGGCGCCGAGGCCGCAGGCCACGCCGTCGCAGGTGATCGAGCTGGTCGGCTTCTGCGTGTCGATCACCAGCGACTGGGACTTGACCGGCGACTCGACGTTGCCGACGTTGTCCTCCGCGCGGAACTTGACGGTGGAGGTGGAGGCGACGTTGAACGGGCCCGTGTAGAGAGTGCTCGACGAGGTCGGGTCGGTGCCGTTGGTCGTGTAGCGGACCTCCTTGACGCCGGCTCCGCCCGGGTTGTCGGTCGCCGGGAGGCTGACGCTGACCGTGTGGTTGTAGGGACCCGCGCAGGCGGCGCCGTCGCAGAGGGCGCCGGTGGTGGGCGGAATGGTGTCGACGATCATGTGCTGCGTCTTCAGCTGCTCGACGTTGCCGAAGTTGTCGGTGGCGCGGAACTTGACGTCAAGGTTGCCGCCGGAGATCGTGAACGGGCCCGTGTACACGGGGCTCGATCCGGTCGGGGTGGTGCCGTCGACCGTGTAGCGGATCTCCTTCAGGCCGGAGCCGCCGGTGTCGGTCGCGGCGAGCGAGACGCTGATCGGGTGGTTGTAGGCGGGCTGGCAGGTCGCGTTGTCGCACTTGATCGTCGTCGTCGGCGGCGTCTGGTCGAGGTTCGGCGGCGTGACCGGGTTGTTCATCACGTCCTTCACCGTCCGCACCTGGATCCTGCCCGCGCTCCTCTCGGCCGCGAGGAAGTCCATCAGCTGGTTGAAGTCCGAGGGAGTCATGTGCGAGCTCTCGCACATGTCGTTGATCGGGTTCGGGTCGTTCGGGTCGCAGATGTGGTGCCAGACCAGCGGCAGCCAGCCGTCCCCGACGCCCTCGGCCTGCGTGATCCACTCCTCGACGTCCTCCAGGGTGTCGACCGCGTCGACGCTGCCCCGGGTGTGGATCACCCACTTGTCCTGCGGGGGGATCGTCTCGGCCAGCCCGACCGAACCGGCCACGTCGCCCAGCCCGCTCACCGAGCGGGCGTTCGTGTAGCCGCACCCCTGCACGGTCGCCTCCACGGTGGCGTCGTGGTCCCCGAACGGGTAGGCGAAGCTGACGGGCGCCGGGAATCCCTGAGCGATGATGTTCTGGCGGTCCTGGCAGATCTCGGTCTGCTGCTCGGCCGGTGTGAGCTGGGTGAGGTGCGGGTGGTCGAGCGTGTGCCCGGCGATCTCGTTGCCGTCGTTGGCGATCGTGTGGACCTGCGCCCAGGTCAGGCGGCGCGGCGGCCCGTCAAGCGAGATGTAGTTCGAATTGACGTAGAAGGTCCCGACCATGCCGTGGGCGTGCATCGCGTTGTAGGCATTGATCTGGTCGGCCTCGGCGTCATCGAAGGTGAGCGAAACCGTGGTGCCGCCGAGCGGCGGCGGGCGTCGGCTGATCGGTCCCCGTTATCACCTTGCGGACCGTCTTCACCTGGACGCCGTTGCCCTGCTGGGTCTGGATCCAGTCGAGCAGCGCGTCGAAGTCGGATGGGGTGATGCTGACTCGTCGGACAGCTCGCGTCGGTGGCGGGATCGCAGACGTTCGAGAAGGCGATCGGGAACCAGTCGGAGCCTCCCTGCTGGGCCTGCTGGATCCAGGTCTCGATCTCGGAGACGCTGTCGTTCTGGTCGACGCTGCCGCGGGTCCGGACCACGTACGGGTTCTGGGGCGGGATCGACTCGGCCTTCGGCTGCCCGGCGCCGCCGAGCCCGGTGTCGCCTCGCCCGGAGGTGTAGCCGCACTGCTGCACCTGGTTCTGCGCCGCGGCATCGGCGTCGGCTGAGCCGTGTGGCCACGCGAAGCTGGTCGGGGAGTACCCCTTCTGCAGCAGCGTCGTCCGGTCGTCGCAGATCTGATGGGCAAGGGTGACCGGGTCGAGGCCCGAAAGGAACGGGTTGTTGAAGCTCTGCCCGCCGATCTCGTTGCCGTCGGACGCCAGGTCGTGGACCTGTCTCCAGGTGAGCCGGCCGCCGAGCCCCACCCGGCCGCTGTTGACGTAGAAGGTGCCGTCCATGCCGTGGTCGGCGAGGATCTGGCGGGCCGCGTACTGGTTCGCGATCGCGGAGGTGAAGGTGAGCGAGACCGCGAGACCCTGGAACGGCGGCGGAGGCGGCTGGTCGGTCCCGGTCATCACCTTCCGCACCGTCTTCACATTGGTGCCGGTCAAGGAGCGGCCCTGGAGCCAGGTCGAGGAAGGTGTCCAGGTCGCTGCGGCGTGACGTGGCTCGCCGGGCAGCTCGGGGTGACCTGGGTCGCAGATGTTCGAGAAGGCCATCGGGAGCCAGGCGTTCCCCTGCTGCTCGGCCTGGATCACCCAGTTCTCCAGCGAGGCGACGTCATTGGTGTGGCCGACGGTGCCTCGGGTCCGGATCAGGAACGGGTTCTGCGGCGGGATCGTCTCGGCCACCGGCTGCCCGAACGCGCCGAGCCCGGTGTCACCGCGGCCGGAGGTATACCCGCAAGCCTGAACCTGAGCTTGAGCCGCAGGGTCGGCGTCCGCACTGCCGCGGGGGAAGGCGAAGCTGACCGGCGCGAAGCCCCTGTTGACCAGGGCGGTGCGGTCGTCGCAGATCTGGTGCTGCAGCTCCGCCGGGGAAAGGCCGGTGAGGGCCGGGTTGTCGACGGTCTGGCCGCCGATCTCGTTGCCGTCGGACGCCAGCTGGTTGACCTGCTGCCAGGTAAGCCTGCCCGCTCCGCCGATCCGGCCGGAGTTGACGTAGAACGTCCCGTCCATGTTGTGGTCCGCCAGGATCTGGCGGGCCTGATACTGATTGTCGATGCCGCCGAGGAAGGTGAGGGAGACCGTCGTGTCAGCCGCGGCGGGCGACGCCCCTGCGGATACGGCCCACCCGAGGATGAGCGCAAAGGCGATGGCAATCAGCTTTCCTGGCTTGGGATGGAACAGGTGAAACACGCTTCTCCCCGTGTCTTTGGCCCGATGAGCCGTGCAGCCGGTCCCCCTTGGACCGACTGCCTCAGTCGAGGCGATTCGGGTCTAGTCCCCCAACGCGGCGACTGTACCGGACACCCCCCTGCCCGGCAACACCACGAACTACTAGGCCTGATGCGGGCTTTTACGGAGTCCCGTTTATGGACGTTTGACCGACTCTCTGCTCGGCGCCGCCGGGCCCGGGGCCCAGCCTAGAGCGATGCCCGAATCCCGCACTGCAAACCGGAATCCGGCCGTCTGTGGAGCGCTCGGCAACTTCGAAGCTGAGCGGATCGCGCGAATCAAGCGAGCATTCGGCCGGCTCGATCCGCCGCTCGAAACGGTTCATACGGACGAATATTCAGCACTGCTCCTCAACCGCGAGCCCGTTTCCTGGTCGGGTCGCAAGGGCCGTGGTCTCGGCTGGAGCGAAGGGGTGGCCGCCGGAGAGGCCACCTCGTGGAAGCAGGCGGCACAGGAGTTCGCCCTCTGCGGCCTGGTGATCGAGGGTACCGACCGCTACCTGCACTCGAGCGTCGACGGGGTCTCGCCCGTCTATTACCTACACGACGGCGACGCCACCTACTTCGCCTCGCGGATCGACCCGCTGGTGAGGGCCCTCCCCGAGGGAAGTCGGCTGACGATCGACTGGGAGGCGTGGGCGGCGATCTTCCTGGTGACCGCTCCGCTCGACGAGCGCACCCCCTTTCTCGAAGTCCGTCGCCTGCCGCCCTTCAGCACCCTCAAGCACCACCCCGGGAAGGGCCCGCGCCGGCTCTCCCCGGATTGGCCCTGGGCAGACGAGAGGCCGGACGAGGCCGAAGACGCCGGCACCGGGGCGGCGGTGATCGAGCGGCTGCGGGAGTCGATCGCCGAGGTGCCGGCGGGCCCGCTCGTCTGCCCGCTGAGCGGCGGCTGGGATTCGCGCCTGCTGCTGATGCTGGCTGCCGAGCGAGAGGAGCTGAAGGTCTCGGCGTGGACCCTCAAGTCGACCCACCGGGGCAGCGATGAGACGCCGTACGCCCGCGCCGTCGCCAAGGCGCTCGGGGTGCCGCTGTCCCAGATTGCGAAGGGACGGAGCTTCTGGGGCGACCAGGAGAAGGTGGCGCTGCGCTGTGACTACCAGACCACCCACCACGGCTGGTTCATGCCGATGGCCCGGCGACTGCGGAAGGGCCGGCACACCCTGCTCGACGGGCTCGCCGGTGGGATCTTCGTCAAGGGACACTTCGTCACCGACGAGATGCTGCGCGCCAAGTCCAGGAACGAGCGCCTCTCACTGCTCTGGCAACGGCTCTCCAACGCGCGGTCGGCGCATGAGGTCCTCTCGAAGCCGCTTGCCGGAGCCCTGACCGACCTGGCCGAGCGCGCCTGGCAGCGGGACGCGGCGACGGTCTCGGACTCACCCGCCGAGTTGACCCTGACGGCGTATCGGACCAGGACGCTGCGCGGCATCTCGCTGGCGCCCGAGGCAATCCTGGGGGCCGAGGCCGCCGTGCTCACTCCCTTCATCGACGATCGCGTCGCGCGTGCCGGGCTCGCGGTGCCTCCCGAACGCAAGCTGGACGGCGCCCTGTACCGCGAGGTCCTCGCTGCCGTCGACCCCAAGGTCGGGGTGCTGCCCTCGACCAACGACGCGGCGGAGACCCCCGACCAGCCGACCGGCAACAGAGAGATCAAGAAGGGCGCGCTGGAGGGTTTCGGCGAGCGGCTTCGCTCGAACTCGCTATCCGGCGAGGTGGACCGGCGGCTGCTCGACTCCGGCGCGGACGGCCGTCTGGTACAGGTGCTCGACTCGTCGAAGACCGCGCACATGGTGCGAGCGCTGACGCTGTTGTCGATGTGGGAGGAGCGCTACCGCGACCGCCTCAAGGAGATCGATCCGCGGGAGCTCTTGGCCTAAGCGGTCAGGACGGCTTCGAGGCGGCGGCATCGGTGCCGCCGACGGGCTTCCCGGTCGAGACGATCGCGGGCTGTCCCGCCTTCGGCGCCTCTTCGATCGGAATCCTGGTGGTGCCGACCACACCGTTGAGCACTCCCCCCTGCAGCGC
Organism: uncultured Solirubrobacterales bacterium; assembly: GCA_963848955.1. Taxonomy (GTDB): domain Bacteria; phylum Actinomycetota; class Thermoleophilia; order Solirubrobacterales; family 70-9; genus DASUPK01. The sequence continues at coordinate 186,564 of CAWKFQ010000004.1, forward strand.
GGAGCGCTTGTTCGTGTCCTCGTAGACGACGATCCGGTCCGGAGCGTAGGTCTCCACGATCGAATCGATCCGCTCCCCCACGAACTCCGACCAACCGGTGTCCGGGTTGTGCTTCATCCACTCCTCGGCCGGCGGGATGTACTCGAACCAGTAGCTGTGCTTCTGGAACGGCCCCCAGGTGTCCGAGTCGGTCACGAACAGCGGGTTGAAGTCCCTCTTCATCATCTGCAGCCGCGCGACGTCGGCGACCAGAGTCTCCAGCGCCTCCCCCGAGAGTCCCCAGACGAGGAACATGGTGGTGGAGTGCCCCTCCACCAGCGGCCCCAGGAATTGGTGATCGGAGGGAATGGTGATCGTAGGCGCGCCGGCCTTCTTCGGCTTCGTTGCCGGCTTGGGCGGCTTACCGCCGCCATTCTTGCGAGCCTTGGCCTCGGCGCTCTCGAGCTGCGGAACTTGACGGCCAGAGGGCAGTAGGCGGCGGGCGCCGCGCCTCAGCCCCCGAATGGCGATCATCGGGAAACGGGCCGCCTGGACGATCGCGTGCCCGATCTTGAACGACTGGGAGTTCTGCACGGTCTCGAGCTGCAACGTGAGCTTGTCGCGCTCCGACCGCGCCCTGTTGCGGGCCTTGGTCAGGTCCTTCACCTTCTTGTTCAGCTCCGCCTCGCGCTCCTCGGCGCGCTGGCGCTGGTCGGTCAGCTCGTCGCGGGCCCTCTGCTCGGCATCCCGCATCGTATGGAGCTGCCCGGTGAGCAGCCTCAGCCGCTCCATGTCCGCATCCGAAGAGTCGCTGCGCAGCAGCTCCCACGGCTTCCTCATCCCGACACACCTCCCGGCGATGCAGCCACGACCAGCTGCTCGATCGCCTTCATAGCTTCCTCCGCGCCGTTGCCCGGGAAGAGCTCGCGGCAGCGCTCGGCCATCTCCCGGCGGGAATCGTCATTCAGCATCAACTCCATTTGCCGCTCCAAATCCGCCTCAGCTGAACGGATCGAGGCTCAGACCGACTCCGACGGACTCGGCGTAGCGCGCGCGAGCCCGCTGGTCATCCAGCTGGGTCTCCGTCGGGATGAAGATCGTGGGCACACCGAACGCGATGTGCTCATGGTAGGAGTTGTATCCGGCCGCGCTGAACGCGAAATCGAAGGCCCGCAGGAGCCGGCTGATCGGGTAGGTCTTGATCGGCTTCACCCGATCCGGCAGGTCGAAGGCCTCGCGCTGGATCACCCACTCGGCGACCACGACCTGGAGGTCGGGCTCGCGGAGCAGCTTCTCCACGGCGAGCCGCGTCGGGGAGGCGGTGTCCTCGTCGTTCCCGGCTCCGAGACCGACCAGGACCGCGAGCCCCGACTGCGAGAGCCCGAGCTCCTCTCTCGCCGCCTCGCGATCGAGGACCTCGGACTCGTCGAGCAGCAGTATCGGGCGGACGCGCTTCGCCTCCTCACGGTGGGCGACCGTGATGCCCTGGTCGTAATCCTCGGCGAACTCGCCGGGCTCGATGACCAGCTCGAAATGCTTCGCCCTCCTCGGGATCTTCTCGCTCTTGCCCTTCTGCCACATCGCCCGCCGGCACCAGGCTCCGGGCACACCGGTCGCCTCCTTCGCGCCAAGCAGTCCCTGGAAGGGGACGGTGCCGTCGAAGACGAGCGCGTCGACGTCGTAGCGGCCGATGATCTCGGTGAGGCGCTGTTCGAGGAAGGCGTTCCACTCGCTCGGCTTGTGGCCGGCCGCCCGGGGGATGTATTCGCAGAAGTACCCCGCCTCGCGGACAACCTGCATCCCGGTGGAGAGGGTGGCAAAGATCGGCCGCACCGAGGACGGCAGCCGCCTGGCCATTGCCATCATCCGGGTCAGGTGCCCCATGCCCGCGCCGTTGCTCGTGAAGAAGAGGAGGGTCCGACGGGCCTGGTTGGAGCGCGCGATCCGCGGACGGCTGGTCGGCTCCCCGATCAACTCCCGCACCCGCTCCTTGTGCACCTCGTGGCCGAAGCGCTCCTTGATGAAGCTATGGCCGTACTCCGCGCGCTCCTGGTAGGCCCCGGGATCGCTGTAGAGCTCGGAGACGATCTCCTTGACCTCCGCGGGCTCGGCGTAGATGCAGGCGTCCTCGAAGAGGGGGCGGAAGTCGGGGGAGACGATGGTCGGGGTACCACTCGCAAGTGCCTCGGCGATCGTCCGCCCGAAGGCCTCGGGCTCGCCGGGGTGGTGGTAGTAAACCTGGAAGTCGATCTCACCGAGGAACCGCCTCGGGTGGATGCTGTTGAACGGATAGAGCACCCAATTGTCGGGGATGCGGCCGATGATCTTGCCAGCCACCTCTCCCCCACCCAGGATCTTGACGCCGAAGCGGTCGTCGTCGGGGTAGGCGGCGAGGATGTCCTCCGCCGACTCCGGCCACTTCTTCCAGGTGGGCCGGCCGTGCCTTCCGATCACGGGCCGGTCGGCGACGAACCTATCCCGCGGCAGCCACCACTCGTCCGCGTTGAGGACGTTGTGCCAGTCGGTCCCGGCCATGTCGAGCGGCACGTGAGTCCGCGTCACCGCGGTGCGGGGGATCGGGCCGATCGGGGCCCACGTGATCTGCTCGCCGAACATAGCTCGCAGGCGGTCGCGCGTTTCGACCAGCCCCTCGGCGTAGGCGTCGGGCCCAGCGCCGTTGCTGTGGATCTGGTTGACGATCATCAGCACCTTGTCGGCCTTCACCCTCGGAGGCGGGTCCGGGTCCTCCACGAAGATCGACGGCTGGCGGATCACCAGGAGCTTCACGTTGATCTCGGCGTCCGGGGCGACGAGCTCGCCCTGGCCGGCCTGCACGGCGCTCACGATCCGGCTGTTGAAGCCGCGGCGGCGCTTCAGGTTGGCGGCCCGCGCGGGGATCAGCGCGGTCGTGTAGCCGGCGCTCGACTGGGCACGGATCTCCTCCGCGAGGCTGGCCGAAGTCCCACCTGGGAAGCGGAAATCGGACAGAACGCCTATGTCGTAGTCGTATCGAGTCAAGGCTGACTCCTGAATCTCTCGATTCCACGCATATCCTGGGTTAGGAATCGGAAAAAAAGGACGAAAGTATTAGCCGCGGGAATTCCCTGCACTTCTTCTAGAGCGTAGGTGCGCCCGTAAAGGGACCCCCTTCCTGGTCTGAAACCGCCAGGCGGACACCCGGACTCACCTACCCAGCGATGTCTGACGAAACTCTAATTGGGCCTGTGGGCACGCGCAATCGTTCGAATTGGGGTTCTCGAAAGGCGCTGATCCTTGTGCGCAACGCGGGCACGCACGATTCACGCGTGCTGAGAGAGGCGAGCACCCTCGCGTCCCTCGGCTACACGCCCGAGGTACTCGCGGTCGTCTCCGAGGACGAACCGCGCACCGAGGCGACCATCGAGGGCATCCGCTTCAGGCGCCTCTCACCCGGCTCGCCCTTCAGCTGGCTGCGCTCTCGGCTGCGTCGGAGTCGGGACAAGGAGTCCAGCCAGCCGAGCGGCGGGGAGTCTCTGCAGCCCGATGCCACCTCGCCGAGCGGCGGCGGATCCCGGCAATCGGTTCTGGTTCGCATTCACCGCTGGCTGCGTACCCTCGACTACTACCGGCGCGCGATCGCGGTCGTGCGGTCCGAGCGGCCCACTCTCATCCACTGCAACGACTACAACACGATGTGGGTCGGAGTCGCGGCCCGCCTGATGGGAGGAACAGCAGTCGTCTATGACGCACACGAGCTCTGGCCCGACCGCAATCTGCGCCCCGAGCCGCGCTGGTGGCTGCTCGCCTGCGAGTGCGCTGTTCGTGCGCGTCGCCAACCGCACGATCACCGCGAGCCCCGGTTACGCCGACGTGATCTCGCGCCGCTACCACGTGAAGCTGCCCCAGGTGATCAGGAACATTCCGGAGCTTTCGGAGCGGCCGCAGCTTTCCGGGCGATCCGGCGGAGGACGGCGATTCGGGCTTCGTCTATGTCGGCGCCCTGACCCGCAACCGCGGGATCGAGGTCTCCATCAGGGCGATCGCCCGGGCGCCGGGTGGCGCGGCTCCGGCTGCTGGGGCCGGTCGGGGCCGCCTACCGCGCGGAGCTCGAGCGGCTCGCCGACGAGGAGGGCGTCTCCGGCCGTGTCGAGGTGGCGGCACCGGTTCCGCCCGGTGGCGTGATCGAGTCGCTCCGCGGAGCCATCGCGGGACTGGCCTTGATCCAGCCCGCCTGCCTGAGCTACGAGCTCAGCCTCCCCAACAAGCTCTTCGAGTACCTGCTGGCGGGGCTACCTGTCCTGGCGAGCGACCTGCCGGTGCTGGGCGGCTTCGTCACCGAGCATCGGGTCGGGCCTTGTGGCCGACCCCGACGATCCGGAGGATGTCGCCGCCAAGCTCGTCGAGCTGATGCGACCGGACCGCAACCGAGAGCTCCGCGCCGCCGTAGCCGAGGCCGCGGAGGAGCTGCAGCTGGGACCGCGAGTCCGAGCTGCTGAGGGCCACCTACACCGAAGCGCTCGACGCGGCCCACGGCGGCTAGCCCATGAAATCCAACCCGACTCGCCTCCGCCCACGGCTCTCGCGAACCTTCTCGCGCAGCCGCTGGCAGGAGTACCGGCGCTTCCTGCGCTCCGCGCTTGGGCACGGCTACCGCCTCGTCCCGCTGGAGGCCTGGGTACGGGGCGAGGAGCCGGAGGCCGATGGAGATGGAGAGGACGGCCGAGTGCTGATCATGCGCCACGACGTCGACCAGCACCCGCGCTCCGCGCTGACGATGGCCGAGATCGAGTCGGATCTGGGGGTGCGCTCGTCCTGGTACTTCCGCTGGCGCACGGCCCACCCCGACGTCGTCGGTGCGCTCCGGGACCGCGGCTTCGAGGTCGGCCTGCACTACGAGACGCTGACCCGCCGGGCCCTCGCCGGCGCGGCCGCCGAACAGCCGAGCGACGGGCTCCTGGCCGACTCGCGTTCCGAGCTGCGCGAGGAGATCGCCGCCTTCTCGCGAATCTTCGGCCCGATCCGCAGCGCGATCCCTCACGGTGATTCGCGGGTGCCCGGGGTCCGGAACTCCGAGCTCCTGCACGGCGAGGCCTGCTCCGCTTACGGGATCGACTTCGACGGCAACGAGGCGATGCGCGGACGCGGGATCTCGTACTGGCTCACCGATCGCACCACCGCCGAGGGCGGCTGGAAGGACGGCACCGACCCGCAGGAGCTGTTCGTCGCCGGCTCCTCGCCGATTCTCTGTCTCACCCATCCGAACAATTGGGCCTCGGGTCCCGGGCTCTGGCTCGACCGCCTCTTGCGCGGCGTCCTGCCCGGCGCGCCGACGGGTGGCGCCCCGACGGCGGGCAGGCCCATCCACACCGGCTCCGACCGGCCGCCGCAGTGAGCGCCCGCGACTTCGACCCGATTGCCGAGTCCCTGCGCCGGGAGGTGCTGGCGTACTACCGCGAGCGCGGTGAGGAGATCAGCGGCCGGGCCGGACTCAACACCGTCGAGACGAACTCGGCCTTCGTCGAGCGGCGTGGGGTACCCCTGGTGGAGATCCTCCGTGACCAGGGCGAGCTGGACTCGATAGCAGGGCTGCGGGTGCTGGACCTGGGTTGCGGTTTCGGAGCCCTGACCGCATTCTTCGCGGCACAGGGCGCGAGTGTGATCGGCGTGGATCCGAAGGAGGATCGCTTCGAGGTGGGCCGTTCGGTCGCGGCCGAGCACGGCCTCGATGCGGAGTTTCGAACCGGGCGGATGCAGGCTCTGGACCTGCCGGACGGGTCCTTCGACCTGGTCGTCGAGAACAACAGCCTCTGCTACATCGTGCCGCGAGAGGATCGCCGGGCGGCGCTCTCCGAGAGCCTCCGCGTCCTTCGCCCGGGCGGCCGCCTGGTGATCCGCAACCCGAACCGCTGGAACGCTCGGGATCAGTTCACAGACATACCCCTGTTGCAGCTGCTGCCGCCCCGCGCCGCAGTGTCGGTTGCCCGGCGCCTCGGCAGGGAGCGCTCGCTGGTCCGCCTGACCTCGGGGCCGGAGGCCGTCAGGGAGCTCCGCAGCGCGGGGTTCGAGGAGGTCAGGAACGTGTCCCCGCCCGAGCGCAGCTGGCCCTCCTTCATGAGGCCGGTGGCCCGCTACCAGCACCTGATCGCCCGGCGGCCGCGATGAGCCCGGCGGGCGGCAGCACCCCGAACACGGGCGCAACTCCCCCCGAGGGCGGTTGGGCGAGCGCCCTCGGAGCGCGCCTGACGCGCGACACCGGGCTCTACACGGGGGGCGCCTTCGCCGGCTTCCTGCTCGCGGTGGTCCAGGTAGTCGTCGTCACCCACTACCTGACGCCGAGCGAGTTCGGACAGCTGGCCCTGCTCCTGTTCTTCGCCGCCCTGACGACCATCGTCTACAACCTGGGCACCCTGCAGGGAACGTTCATGTGGGTGTTCGGGGCGACCGGCGATGAGGACGTCGACGACGACGACTCGGCCGGCGCTCGCGACAAGCGCAAGGGCCTGGGGACCGGTCTGCTCGCGACCCTCGTGATCTGCGGCCTTGGCACCGCCGTGATCGCCGTCTTCTCCTCGCAGTTCGCCCAGCTGATCCTGGGCGACTCCTCCGACGGGGATCTGATCGTGATTGCTGCCGCCTCGGGCGCTGCGGGGGCGCTCTGGCGGTTCACCACGAACGTGCTCCGCCTCGAGCGGCGCCCATACGCCTACGTGGGCATGAGCATGGTCAGGCCGGTTCTGGTGATTGGGGTCACCATTCCACTGGTCGCGACTGGCCACGGCGTGGACGGCGCAATCGCGGGTGTGGCGATCGGCAGCATCGCCGCGGTCCCGGTGGTTCTGATTTCCACCCGCCGGAGCTACGCGCTGGCGTGGGACCGGGGCGATCTGCGCATGATCCTGAGGAGGGGGGCGATCTTCGTGCCGGTTGTCGCCTCCTTCTGGATCGCCCAGAACGTCGACCTCTACGCCCTCTCGAGATTCGCCACCGATTCTCAGGTGGGGCTCTACCGGCTGGCGGGCAGGATCGCCTCCTTCGTCCACTACTTCAGCTCGGCGCTGTTCATGGCCTGGACGCCGCTCGCTCGCACCCTCACGTTCCGAGCAGCGGAGAAGGAGCACAGCCGGGAGGTGATCGGCGGCACCATGCTCACCTACTTCGTGCTCGGCGGGATGCTCTTGATCCTGGGGCTGACCGTGACCGCGGACGGCCTCGTACGGATCGCTCCGTCCTCCTACGCGGATGCGGCGCCGCTTGTGCCACTGCTCGCCGGCGCCTACCTCGCTCACGGCCTGCTGGTCGCCGTCTACAGGGTCGCGCGCTTCCCCGGCAAGCGCACCTACTACGTCATCTCGGCGCTTCTTTCGGCGGCGGTCTTCATCGGCCTCGCCTTCGTCCTTATCCCGTGGCTCGGGGCGACGGGCGCCGCCCTCTCGGTGATCGGCGGATTCATGTTCGCCGCGCTGGGCATGACCGTGCTCTCGCAGCGCGGGCCGAAGCCGGTCGAGATCGACTACGGCCGGATCACGGGCGGGATATTCCTCGCCGGCGTGTGCCTGGCGCTGGCGCGCGGCGCGGGCGCCCTGGCCGGCGACTGGCAGCCTCTGGCGGAGGTCGTGGCCCTTCTCCTCTACCCGGTGCTCCTGAGCGTCACCGGCGTCGTCACTCGCGTGCAGCGCCACCAGATCCGGCTGGTCCTGCGCCAGGCACTGTCCAGGAACAAGGCCGACCCGGAGACCGAGCGCCGACTCCGGACGCTCGATGACCAGGACCTGGCCGAGCTGGAGCTGGCGAGGATCTCCGGCTGGGCCCTCGACACGATCGCCGCCAGCGATCCGGACACCGACCCCTCCGAGATCTCGGTGCGACTGGTCAGATCCCTGCGCCGGGTCGCCGGGCTCGACGGCAGTGGCGACCATGACGACCGCATCGGCGAGTACCTGTTTTCCATCGACCTCCCGGTTGCCGAGCGGGACGCGATCTCGCGCGCGCTGCTCTCCAGCGAAGTCGACCCCGGCGAGCTGCACACTCTCGAGCAGACCATGGAGAGCGTCAAAAAGCTGCCGACGGTCTTCTGGGACGAGCTCGAGGCAGAGCGGAACGGCGCAGAGGCGCGGTGAGCCCCCGCGTCCTGACCGTGGTCGGCAACCGCCCGCAGTTCGTCAAGGCCGCCGCCGTCTCAACCCACCTCCGCGAGCGCGCCGACGAGATCCTGGTCCACACCGGACAGCACTACGACCCCGAGCTCTCCGACGTCTTCTTCGAGCAGCTCGAGATGCCCACACCGGATCGTGAGCTGGAGGTCGGCTCGGGCAGCCACGCCGAGCAGACGGCGGCGATCCTGACCCGGCTCGAGCCGGTGGTGCGCGAGCTCGAGCCCGACGCGCTGCTCGTCTACGGGGACACCAACTCGACCCTGGGCGGGGCGCTGGTCGCGGCCAAGGCGTCGGTCCCCCTTGTCCACGTGGAGGCCGGGATGCGCTCGTGGGACCGGGCGATGCCCGAGGAGATCAACCGGCTGGCGGTCGATTCGCTCGGCGGCCTGCTGCTCTGCTCGACGGAGACCGCGTTCAAGAACCTCCGCGACGAGGGCCTCGGCTCGCACGCCGTCGTCACGGGCGACGTGATGGCCGACGTCGCGCTCGCCTTCGGCCCGGTGGCCGACGAGCGCTCAGACGTGCTCGAGCGCCTCGGGCTGGAGCCCGAGGGCTACAGCGTCGCCACGGCTCACCGGCCCGGAAACGTCGACGAGCCGGAGCGGCTCGCGCTGGTGGTCGAGGTGCTGGCGAGGGCGGCCGAGGCGGCACCCGTCGTCTTCCCGGTTCATCCCCGGACCCGGGCCCGGCTGGAGGAGATCGGAGAGCTGGAGGGGCTCCGGGAGAGAGGCATCAGGCCCGTTGAGCCGCTCGGCTATCTCGACATGACCCGGCTTGTGCGTGGCGCCCGCGCGGTGATCACCGATTCCGGCGGGCTGCAGAAGGAGGCCTTCCTGGCCTCGGTGCCGTGCCTGACCATGCGCGAGGAGACCGAGTGGGTGGAGACCGTCGAGGCCGGCTGGAACCAGCTCATTGGCCTCCGTCCAGAGGCGGTCGAGGGCGCCCTCGAGGAGCTACCCGCCCCGGGTGAGACCTCGCCTGCCGCGGAGATCTACGGTGGGGGCAGGGCGGGCGAACGGGTGGCCGCGGCGATCGCGGCTTGGGCCGAATGAGCCGGGGCTTGCAGATCTCACCCCGGGCTCGGTAGCGCCCCTATGCTTGCCCCAGGGATGCCTGAACGCGTCGGCATAGTCGGCATGGGGTACTGGGGGCCAAACCTGGCCCGCAACTTCGCCACGCTCGAGAGCTCCGAGCTCGCCTGGTGCTGCGAGCTCGACGAGGAGAAGCGGAAGCACTGGGAGTCCGCATACCCGCAGGCGCGCTTCACGTCCGACATCGATGACCTGCTCGACGATCCCGACCTCGCGGCCATCGCAATCGCGACTCCCGGCTCGACCCATGCGGCGTTGGGCCAGCGCGTGCTGGAGGCGGGCAAGAACTGCTTCGTCGAGAAGCCGCTCGCCCATGACACGGAGTCGGCGGAACGGCTGACGCGGCTCGCCGACGAGCGCGGTCTGGTGCTGATGGTCGGCCACCTGCTCTGCTACCACCCCGGCGTCCGCCAGCTCGCCGACCTGATCGGGCGCGGTGAGCTGGGCAGGGTCCGTTACGTCCACTCCCAGCGCCTCAACCTGGGCAAGCTCCGGACCGACGAGAACGCGCTCTGGAGCCTTGGCGCCCACGACGTCTCCGTGCTGCTCGAGCTGGCCGACGGCGCGCCGGTCGAGGTCTCAGCACGAGGCGAGGGGTTCATGCGGGAGGACGTCGAGGACGTCGTCTTCGCCCACATCCGCTTCGACAGCGGGCTGGTCAGCCACCTCCATCTCTCCTGGCTCGACCCGCACAAGGTGCGGCGGATCACCGTGGTGGGCTCGGAGCGCATGGCGACCCTCGACGACATGGCGCTGGAGCGCAAGCTCTCGATCTGGGACAACAGCTTCGCCTCCCTCTCCGACACCTACGGCGAGTACATCACCCGCTCCGGCCCGGTCCACAGCCCGATGGTGCTGAACACGGAACCGCTGCGGCTCGAGTGCACCCATTTCATCGAGTGCCTCCGCACCGGCGAGCGCCCGCACACCGACGGCGCCGCGGGCGTCAGGGTGGTCAATGTGCTGGAGGCCCTCCAGGCGTCCCTCGACGCCGACGGCGCACCCATCTCGGTCAAGGCTCCGATCGACGCGGACCGGCCGGGAATTCACGCCGGCCCGTGAGCTCACTCCAACCCTCCGACCTGGCCCCCGGCCTGCTGCTCGGCGAGGGCGTCCAGTTCGGGGAGGGCGTCGAGCTGGGTGGGAACGTGGTCATCCACGCCGGCACCCGGATCGGGGACTTCTGCGTGATCGGCGACTCCGCCGTGGTCGGAAAGCAGCCGATGCTCGGCCGGCACTCGACCGCTTCCGCCGACCAGCCGCCTCCGGCAACGCTGGCCGAGGACGCCGTGGTCTGCCCCGGCGCGGTCATCGGCGCGGGTGCGGAGATCGGAACGGCGGCGGTGATCGGCGACCAGGCCCAGATCCGCGAACGGGCTCGGATCGGTGCCGAGTCGGTTGTCGGCCGCGGCAGCGCAGTGGACAACGACGTGACGGTGGGCAACCGGGTGAAGGTCCAGAGCAACTGCTACGTCACCGCCGGCACGGTGATCGAGGACGACGCGTTCCTCGGTCCCGGGGTCGTGCTGACGAACGACGACACCATGGGTCGCCACGCGGCCGGCGACCCCCCGGACGCCCCGACCCTGCGCCGCGCCTGCCGGGTGGGAGGCGGGGCCGTGGTGTTGCCCGGCGTCGAGATCGGCGAGGAGGCCGTGATCGGAGCCGGCGCGGTCGTCCTCGACGACGTGCCCGCCCGCAAGGTGATGGTCGGCGTCCCAGCCCGGGAGCTCAGGGACGTCGCGGACGACGAGCTGCTCGAGCGCTGGCGCTGAACCTCGCCGAACGTCCCGGATACCCCTTCTCAGCGAGCACTCCGGGACGTTCGGCGGGGGGTTAGGCGCTGCGGATTGCGGCGACCACCTCGCCCGGCGCGCTCTCCGGGAGGGCGGAACCCATCGGCAGCGCCAGGATCTGCGAGCAGATCCGCTCCGTCTCGGCGAGCGGCTCGGGCGGCGCCCAGCGCTCGAGCGCCGGCTGCCGATAGAGGGGGGTCTCGTAGTAGGGGCGCGCCTCGATCCCCGCGTCGGAGAGGGCAGCCGCGATCCGGTCGCGCTCGGACGAGGCGGTCGCGAGGATGTGCCACGCGGACCGCCCGTCGGAGGTCTCGCTCTGGACCGGCACCAGGTCCGCCAGGCCGGCCTCGAGATAGGCGCTGGCCGCGCGGCGCCGTGCGTCGATCCAGTCCGGCAGGTGCGGCAGGAGCACGCGCAACCCCGCTGCCTGGAGCTCGTCGAGCCGCGAGTTGTAGCCGACCTCCGTGAAGGTGCGCTTGTCCCTCGAGCCGCGGGTTCGCAGCAGCCTGGCGGCCTCCGCCACGTCCGCATCGCTGGTGGTGAGCGCCCCGCCGTCGCCGAACCCGCCCAGGTTCTTCGAAGGGAAGAAGCTGAACGCGGCGGCGTCGCCCAGCGCGCCGGCCATCCGGCCCCCGAGCTCGGCGCCGTGGGCCTGGGCTGCGTCCTCGAGCACCCGGATACCTCGCGGTTCAGCCAGCTCGTTGAGCTCCGGCACTGGCGCGGGATTGCCGAAGATGTGGACCGGGAGCAGAGCCCGGGTCCGGTCGGAGATCGCGGGCTCGGCGGTCGCCGCGGTCATGCACCAGGTCTCGGGATCGACGTCGCAGAAGACCGGTGTGGCCCCGAGCTCCACGACCGCCTCTGCCGTGGCGAAGAAGGTGAACGCCGGCACCACCACCTCATCGCCGGGACGGACGCCGAGCGCCCGCAGGCCGATCAGGAGCGCGTCCGTCCCGTCGGCCACCCCGACGCACTGTTTCGCGCCGACGTAAGAGGCGAACTCGGACTCGAACGCCTCGACCTCCGGTCCGAGGACGTAGCGGCCGCTCTCCAGGACCGCTCGCTGTCGCTCGGCGATCTCGGGCAGCAGCGGCTCGAGCGCCGCGCGGCTGGCGAACAGCGGCAGGGTCAAGGCCGGGTCAGGGTAGACACAGCCTCGAAGCTCGCGCGGAGCGAGCCAGCGGCGCGCGCTCGGTCGTTGGTGGCAACGGCGTACTCGACGGCGGCGACCTCCAGGCTGGCGCGTTCGCCGCGATCGCCCTCCAGCTCGAGGATTGCCGTCGCCAGGGCCTCAGGCGACTCGGGCTCCACGGTTCGCCCGCCGCCGGAGTCGGCGACGATCTCGGCCAGCGCCGGCAGGTCGCTGACCAGGATCGGCGTCCCCGTCGCCAGCGCCTCGAAGGGTTTCAGCGGGGTGACGGCGCGGCAGACCTCGAGGTTGGCGCGCGGGAGCGCGAACAGGTCGAGCAGCCCGTAGTGGGCGGGCACCTCCGCCTGTTCGATGCGCCCGGCGAAGACGGCCGCCGCACCGAGCTCGAGCTCGCCCGCCAGGGCCTCGAGGGCCGGCCGGGCCTGACCGTCGCCCACCACGAGGGCGGCGATTTCTCGGCCCTCGGCCCGGGCCAGAGCAACCGCCCGCAGCAGCACGTCGATCCCCTCGTAGTCGACGAGGGAGGAGATGGTGCCGACCACGAAGCTCCCTTCGAGGCCGTACGAGCGGGCCAGGTCACGGTCGCGAGAACGTGGCGTGTAGGCGTCCAGATCCACGATCTGCGGAACGATCGTGATCCGGTCCCGGCTGACACCGCGCGAGGCCAGCTCGTCCCGCATCGTCCCGCTGGTGGTGATGACGCCGTCCGCCTCCGCCGCGCAGCGGGTCTCGGCTTCGCGCCGCCTCCAGTAGACCTCGCTTCCCGCGCCACCCGGCCGCGTCGCCCAGGTCATCTCGGGGAAGCCGCGGACGTCGTAGATCATCGGCGTGCCCGTGGCCTCCCGCAGGCTCAGGGCCAGCAGGCCGTTGAGGTGCGGTGTCGCGGCGATGATGGCCGCAGGGCCGATCCGCTCGACGAGCTCGAGCAGCCACTCGGCGTTCTGCTGAAGCCGCTCGTCTAGCGGGATCCCGGTGTACTTGCTTACACCGGGCAGGTTGAGGCGGTGGTGGGTCACCCCGTCGACCGTCTCCTCCGCCGGCACCCCCATGATCCCGCGGCTCGACGGAAAGCCCATCCGGGTGGCCACCTCCGGGTGCAGACCCGCCTCGCGCAGCGCACGCAGCAGCTCGCGGGAGCGGTAGCCGTAGCCCGAGGGGGCATACGGCAGCGACGACTCGAGCAGGTAGAGGATCCGATCCCCGCTCGCCTTCGTCCGGCGCCCGACCAGCCGCGGTGACCAGGCCGGGTCGTACGTGCGAAGAGTGGCGGTGAGACGCTCCACCTGGGCAGCGTCGTTGTCCCGAGCCAGGTCCAGCGCCCGGCTCGGCTCACCCGCCCGCTCCAGCGCCACCGCCAGCTGCCGACGGCCCAGCCAGAGCTCGGGTGTCTCCTCTCCGGCGGACGCGACCAGCTCCCTGACAGCGCCGACGTCGCCGAGCGCCGCCTGGATGAGCGCGGCCCAGGCCAGGTGGTCGGGCGCCTCACCCAGCTCCGTGACGGCGGCCAGCGCCTCATCGCGCAATCCCAGCCGGGCCATCTCGACGCCCGCCATCCCGAGGGTCTGCGGGTCGCTCGCGCTGAGCCTTCCAGCCAGGCCCTGAAGTACCTCAGCCGCCTCCTGCGGGCGGCCGTCCTCACGCAGCGCGATTGCGAGCTGGAGCCCGTAGATGCTGATCTCGGGTGCGTGCTCGTGCGCCCACCTCAGGACCCGCGCAGCGTTCTCCGGCCGGCCCCGTAGGCGCTCCCTACGTCCGCGCACGTACGCGGCCATCGCGAATGGGTGGCGGAGTCCGCCTCGCCGAACCAGCTCGCCGAACCCACGGGCCCTGGAGGCCAGGCCTCTCATGGCCTGCGCTTTCGGCCGTCGCCCAGAGCGGCGTAGAGACCGGTCAGCCGCGAGCGCTCGTGCGGCCAGTTGAGCTCGGCGGCCGCGGCTTGCACCCGCTCGTGCAGCGCAGGGTCGTCCCGCTCGCTCATCGCCACCTCCAGCACCCGGGCGATGTCCGCCGGGTCTCCCGGGTCGGTGGTCCACCCTACGCCGCGCTCGCCCACAAGCCGGCTCATCTCGGGGAGGTCGCTGACCACGACGGGCAGATCGGCCGCCAGGTACTCGAAGAGCTTGTTGGGCAGGGCCAGCCGGTGGTTCTCGCAGGTGTCCTCGAGCAGCGAGACGCCCACGTCGGCCTGGGTCGTGTAGGAGAGGAGCTCGGCCAGGGCGACCGGCGGGTGGAAGTGCAGGCGGCCGTCCAGCCCGAGCCCGCGGCCCAGCTCCGCGAGGCGATCGGCGAAGGCGCCGTCGACACCGAGGAAGAGAAGATGCGCGGAGTCCAGCCGCGCCACCGCCCTCACCAGGTTGCCGCCGCCCCGTCCGTCGGCGACCGCGCCCTGATGCAGGACCAGCGGCGCCGCGCCGATGCCCATCTGCTCACGTAGGTCCGGCGCCACGCCGGGCTCGGGCGGCGGCAGGTCGGGCACGTTTCGGATCACCGCCGGCCGTTCGGCCAACCCGTAGCGGGCCTGCAGCCGCTCCGCGATCCCGTCGGAGACGGTGATCACGGCGTCGCAGCGGCGGATCAGCAGGCGCTCGATCGTCGCCGCCAGCCACGCCCAAACCGCCTTCCTGTAGGGGACCCCGACCGCGTACTCGTGCGTGTCGTAGACCAGCCGGGCGCCGCTCAGCCGGGCGGCCAGGTAGCCCGGGATCAGTGTGGCGATGTCGTTGGCGTGGACCGCGTCCGGCCGCTCGGCGCGGGCTCCGACGGCGATCGAACCGAGGGCGATGATCCGCCACAGGGTCCGCGGCAGCCGGCGGGTCCATTTGGGCGGTGTCGCCGAGCGCAGCCGGAAGCCGCCGGCGACCTCGCCCTCGTCGCCCGCGGGCAGGTGGACGATGACCACGTCGTGTCCGGCGTCGGCCAGCGCGCCCGGCCTCCCGGAGCACCCGGCCGTCGTGGACAACTGTCTTGTGGAGCAGCACAGCTACTCGCACCGCAACTCGAACCCGTCTTTATTGTTCTGCGACTGCATGCGTCGGCTCAGCGTCCTCTTTGGCCTCGCGGCCACGCTCCTCCTTGTCATCCTCGCCTCAGCTCCGGCGGCAGGAGCTGCGGAAAAATCTATCTGGGGCCCATCCACCTTCCCCGTGGGCGACGCCAACTGTCCCACGGGACCAGACCCCGTGCTCGGCGTTCCCGATCTACAGGCAACTCGGCGCCGACAACTACCAGTTCCAGATCCCTTGGGACACGGTCGCCCGCTCGAGGCCCGCCAACCCGCGGGACCCCAACGATCCCGCATACAAGTGGCCGACGTTCGCCGACTACGACGTGCAGCAGGCGGCGCAGAACGGACTCAGCCTCGCCGTCCTGGTCCAGGGGACGCCCCCGTGGGCGAACGGGGGGCGCCCGCGCGCCTGGGCGCCGACGAACCCACAGGACTACGCCGACTTCATGTACGCCATCAGCAAGCGCTATCCGAGCATCCACCGCTGGGAGATCTGGGGCGAGCCGAGCTACGGGATCAACTTCCAGCCGATGCCGCCCAACAGCCGGGTGGGCCCGAGGGCCTACGCGAAGCTGCTCGACCTCGCCTACGGGGCGTTGAAGCAGGCCAGCCCGGCGAACGTCGTAATCGGCGGGATGACGCTGAACGGAGGCGGCGCGGTGTCGACGCCCGACTTCGTCAAGTGGCTGCGCGTCGGCAAGGGCAAGAAGGCTCGGCCGCCGCGGATGGACCTCTGGGGCCACAACCCCTTCGAGGGCCGCTTCCCCAACATCAAGAAGAAGCCGATCGGTAAGTTCCGCGGCCTCAATGACGTTGACACGCTCTACAGCGAGATCCAGCGCGCTTACGGTTTGCGACCCAAGGGGAAGGGAAAGAAGGCCCGGGTGTCCAAGAAGAAGCCGAGGGTGCCCAGGCTGTGGCTGTCTGAGTGGACCGTGCTGTCCGAGGCAAGCCCGAACCTGTTCGGCGGGTTCCACGTGACTCCCGCCCAACAGGCCGCCTACATCACCGCCGCCTATCGAATGGTCAGAAAGCTCAAGTACGTGAAGAACCTCGGCTGGTACCAGCTCGAGGACGAGCCCTCGAACGGACACGTGGGGGCCGCCTGGGGGCTGATGACCGGCACTGGGGCAAGGAAGCCGTCCTTCGACGCCTACGCCGCCGCCCCGTAGTGCACCTGGCCCGACGTCTCCTCCTACCAATCTGCCTGGCGGGCGTCCTCGCCATGGCCTGCGCGCCTTCCGCCGGCGCTGCCGTGAAGTCGATCTGGGGCCGGACCACTTTTGACGCGGGCAACATCAACTGCCCGACGACGACCAGCGGCTGCTCGGCCTTCCCGGTTTACGCACAGCTCGGCGCCCAGAACTTCCAGATGCAGGTGCCCTGGGACCGGGCGGCCCCGACCCGCCCGGCGAACCCGCGCGACCCCAACGACCCCGCATACAAGTGGACGAGCGGCACTGACTCCGCCATCCAGCAGGCAGCGCAGTACGGAATGAGTGTGACGATCCTGGTGCAGGGGACACCCCCGTGGGCGAACGGCGGCAAGGGCCGGCAGTGGGTTCCGGACAAGGTTCAGGACTACGCGGACTTCATGTACGCGATCAGCAAGCGCTATCCGACGGTCCACCACTGGATGATCTGGGGCGAGGTCAACTACGGCGCCAACTTCCAGCCGATGCCGGAGCACAGCCCGGTCGGCCCGCGGGCCTACGCCCAGCTCTGCGACGCCGCCTACGTGGCGCTCAAGGCCGCGAGCCCGGCGAACATCGTGATCGGCGGCGACACGCTCAACGCCAACATCCCGGTCTCGCCCGCTGAGTTCATCCGCTGGGCCCGCGTCGGCAAGGGCAAGAAGAAGCGTCCGCCACGCCTCGACTGGTGGGGCCACAACCCCTTCGAGGGCCGCTTCCCCGACATCCGCCAGCCCGCGCTCAACAGCCTGATCGGTCTGAGCGACGCCGACACCCTCCACAAGCTGCTCAAGAAGGCGTACCTCGGCAAGAAGAAGAAGCGCAAGAAGGCACGGAGGGCGGACGCCCACAGCTCCAGTAGCGTCGCCCACGTCTCCAAGAAGGGCAAGAAAAAGAAGAAGCGCCGGCGGAGCACGCCGCCGATCTGGTTCTCCGAGTACAGCGTGCTCTCGGGCCACGCCGCCCACTTCTGGCTGGGCTTCTACGTCTCCGATCAGGAGCAGGCGAACTGGGTGACCGAGGCCTACCGGCTCGTGAACAGCCTCCCCTACGTGGCCGGTCTCGGCTGGTACCGGATCGACGACGAGCCCGAGGCCGCGGGAAGCGCCAACTGGGGCCTGCTGACCTACACGGGACAGCGCAAGGCCTCCTTCGGCGCCTACCAGGCCGCGCCGTAGCGCCCCTCTAGCCGAGCGCCTCCCGTACAGCCTCGATCACCTGGGCCTGCTGGCCCTCCTCCATCTCGGCGAACATCGGCAGCGAGACGGTGCGGGCGGCGAACTCGTCGGCTACCGGCAGCTCGGCGCCCGAGTCGGCGTAGAGCTCGAAACGGTGCACCGGCGAGAAGTGGACCGAGGTCTGGATCCCGCGCTCCGCGAGCGCGCCGCGGAAGGCGTCGCGGTCCACCCCCTCGTCGACGACGACGGCGAACATGCTGTTGCTGACCCGAGCCGATTCCGGTGGGGCGGCAAGCAGCGAGAGGCCCTCGAGCTCACCCAGCTCCCGCCGGTAGACGGACGCGATCTCCCCCCGCCGGCGGTTGTCATCGTCCAGGCGGCTCAGGCGCGAGCGGCCGATCGCCGCCCTCGGGTCGTCGATCCGGTAGTTGAAGCCCAGCTCGGAGACGCCATAGCTCTCGGTCCCCCCGCGGTGGCGCTCCCAGATCGAGCGGGTGACGCCGTGCCAACGCCTCAGCCGGGCGTGATCGGCGAGCTCGTCGTCGTCGGTGAGCAGCATGCCTCCCTCGCCGATGCCGAGGTTCTTGCCGGCCGAGAAGCTGATTGCCCCCGCGTGGCCGAAGGTCCCGAGGTGGCGGTCGCCGAGCCACGATCCTGAGCCGTGTGCGGCGTCCTCGATCAGCGCGAGGCCTCGGTCGTCGGCGAGGCTCCGCAGCTCCTCGATCTCGCCTGGGTGGCCCCGTAGGAGACGGCGACGATCGCCTTGGTGCGGTCGCTGAGCGCCTGCTCGGCCGTCTCCGCCGAGAGCCAGGGGCGGTCGACTGCGGCGATGTCCGCGAAGGCGGGGCGGGCGCCGGTGTAGGCGACCGAGTTAGCGCTTGCCACGAAGGTGATCGAGGGCACCACGGCCTCGTCGCCGGGGCCGAGGCCGGCCCCCAGCGCCGCCAGGTGCAGGCCGGCGGTGCAACTCGAGACCGCCAGGCAGTGACGCGCCCCGGTGTACTCGGCGAACGCACGCTCGAGCTCCTCGGTGCGGGGCCCCATGCTGAGCCAGCCCGAGCGGTAGGCGTCGACGGCCGCCTCGATATCGGCCTCGGTCAGGCGTACTGCTGAAAGTGGAACCTGCCAGTCAGACACGGGCCTCCGATCGCTCCCTAGAACAGACGTCTTTAAGGGTCCCCACGCACTCAAGTTACGTAAAAACCACCCTTTTCCTGCCGGGTGGCATCGGCTAGATTGTCCGCCGGGGTAGGGGCCCTGTTTCGACTCAGACAACTAAATCGTAGGGGAGACTCGTGAAAAGGCAGTATGAGCCCGGCCTCGGGAGGGCCAAGGTGCGTCCGATCAGAGCGGTAGTCGATTGCGTAATCTTGCTCGTTCTGCTGCCCGTCCTGCTGCCGTCGGGCTGTTGATCGCGGCGGTCGTCTTCGTCGACTCGCCGGGCTCGGTCTTCTACCGCGCGACGCGGATCGGCCTCAACGGACACCCCTTCCAGATGCTCAAGTTCCGGACGATGAAGACCGGCTCGAAGGGCCCGGGCCTCTCGACCTCCTTCGACCCGCGCTTCACGCCCGTCGGGCGCTTCCTCGCCCGGTACCGGCTCGACGAGCTGCCGCAGTTCTGGAACGTCGTCAAGGGCGACATGCGCGTGGTCGGCCCCCGGCCGGAGGATCCCGACTTCGTCAGCCGACACCAGAAGCACTACGACGAGATCCTCAAGGTGGCGCCCGGCATCACGGGCCTCACCCAGCTCGTTCACTTCCTGGACGACCTGGACACCAATAACCCGCTGGCCCACTACGAGACGATCCTGCCCGGCAAGATCTCGCTCGACGTTCGCTACGTCCAGACTCAGAGCTTCGCCGGCGACTTCGTCGATTCTGCTCCGCACGCTCCTGATCCCCTTCCGGCTGATCGCCGACGAGGTGAAGGTGCTGATCGACGCGCAGCGCAGCCACCCTGAGGCGAGCACCCGGTTCGCCGTGGGCGGCACCAGCTTCGTGCTCAGCATCGTCCTCGTCATCGCCTTCCTGGCCGGCGGGGGCCCAACGAGCTGAGTCATACTTTTCGCATGAAGAGCCGCCTCCACCTCACCCTGTGCGGCGCCCTCGTGGTCGCCGGTCTTGCGCTGCTGCCCGCCACGGCCGCCGGCCAGACGAGCGATCCGAACGCGCCGGGGGCGGGGACGCCGCCCGCCAACCAGTACGAGATCCCGCTGCAGGCCGGCCGCAAGGACGCGGCGCCGCCCAACGCCAGCCAAAACCCTCATTCCGGCTCGCTGTACCGCAGTGACAACAACTTCGGCTCGTCGTCGTTCGTTCCGGGCGATCCCGGCGGCGGCGGCCCCAAGGGCGGCGGCGGAACCGGCGGCACGGCGGGTGGCGCTGGCGCTTCGGGCTCTGGCTCAGGCTCAGGCTCAGGCAGCGGCTCGGGTAGCTCCGACGGGGGCGGGCTCGACACCGGCGCTCCCTCCGAGCTCGCCGCCTACACGACCCTCCCGCTGATCATCCTCCTGGGTGCGGTAATCGGGGTTGTGGGCGTCAGAATGCGCCGCCGCGCCGAGCTCTAGACGCACGAGGGCCCTGCGCGCGAGATCACCTCAATTCGTGCCGGAGAGCAGCATCTGGTGCAGGCTGCCTCCCGTGGTGGCGCGGGTGACTTGGATTCGGCCGAGCGGTTGTCCGCTCCCTGGTTTCGCCCGTGCGTTCACGTCCTGGGTGAAGATGGCGTCGTAGCGGTGCTTGAGCCAGCCGAGAAGGTCGCCGGGGATCCGGGAGTCGTTGGTGCCGTCCTGGCCGTAGCTGCCAAACGGAAGGGCGAAGGCGAGCGGTTGGTAGGCCGGGATGTGATCGGAGAGCGTCTCCTGGCCCGAAGCGATGTCCGACCGCACCCGGTCTCGCCAGCCGTCGAAATCCTCGCCCCGCTTCTCGTAGGCGTAGAACGGCCCGTAGTCGTCGGATCCCGGGCCGTAGTGGATCTGCGTGTGGCCCTCCTTGCCGGAGTGCAGCTGTAGCTCCCAGCGCCCGCTCTCCTGCGCGGTCGCGAGCTCCTGCCATGAGAGGTATTCCGGATCGCCGCCCTCGACACGCCCGACGTCGACGAACATGACCGCGTTGAAGTGCAGCTTGCGCAGGATGCCGTCGGCGCCGGTCCAGGAGTCGGCGCGCGCGTCGTCGAAGGTCAGCAAGAGCGGTCGCGGCGGGAGATGGACCGGCTTGTTCTGGACAAAGTCGATGAACGTCTGCAGGTCGATTGTCTGGTAGCCGGCATGCTGGACCTCCGTCATCTGCTTGGCGAAGTCCTCGGTGCCGACGCCGTAGGAGGCGTCCGCGGCATTTGAGAAGTCGCTCTCAGGCCCGATCCCGTGGTACAGGAGAACCGGAATGGCCGACCGGTCGGGCGGGAGCCTTGCCCAGACCCGCTTTTCCTCTGAGGTGAGGGCGACGTCAGGGGCGGGGAGCGGAGTCCGGGCGGAGGCGGGCTCCGTGGACCCGGGGGTCCGATCGGTCGAGCTCCCGCAGGCGGCCAGCCCGAGGCAGGAGCCGCAGAGCAAGGCCGCCAGCACGGCCGCCGATGCCCTCATTAGAGGCTTGAGCGTAATCCTTCCTCCAGAGCGGGGGACAGTGGGGTCGGCCCTGATGTCTTCAGCGATTCTGTGACGGGGGATACTTCGCGGCTCCGGCCGCGGTTTCGAGCCGTTCGCGTGGGATGTCCCAGACGACGCGCTGCTCGGCGGGGACCGCGGAGGAGCGGGATCGTCTGCGCGCGCAGGGCTGCCGCAGCGGCGATGATCCAGTAGGCGAGCGGGTAAGGGGCCGCGACGCACGAATGCTCGCAGAATGGTCGGGTCGTAGCCGCGCTCGAGCATGAGCGCGACGATCAGCTGGAGTGTCGCGATCACGGCGATCGCGATCCCCCATGCGAATGCGAACTCCGAACAGGTTCTCGCCGCCGAGCGCGGTGCCGAGCAGGGTGATGATGAGCGAACCGGCGAGGGCGACGATCCAGATCAGGGACGCGAGTGATTCGAAGGCGAGCAGCCACATGCGATGGTTGCGCCAGCGGCTCACGTCGCGGAGGTGGACGTGCAGGACTTCGCCTTGGCCGCGTGCCCACCGCGTGCGCTGCGCCCACAATGCCCGGAGCGTCGAGGGGACCTGCATGCCGACGAGCGCGTGCGGCTCGTAGACGGTTTCCCAGCCGGCCAGGAGCAGCTTCCAGGTCAGGTCGATGTCCTCGGTGGCCATCCGCGGGTCGTAGCCGCCGACGGCCAGCACGCGGTCGCGGCGAAACAGCCCGAGAACGCCGGCGACGACGCCGACCCGCCCGGTCAGGGACTGGGTGCGGCGGATCAGGCCGATGATCGCGGCCGCCTCCAGCACCTGCATGGCGAGCAGGAATCGGCCTCGGTTGGTGACGTGCGGCGCGCCGGCGACGGCGGCGACCATCGGTGAACGGCGCATGCGGGTGACGACGAGCTTGAGCGCGTAGGGGTGCAGGTGCGTGTCGGCGTCGATCACGGCGACGAGCTCGTGCCGCGCCTCTCTGAACCCGAAGTTGAGCCGGTCGGCCTTGCCACGGTTGACCGGATCGCGGATCAGGCGGCAGCGCCGATCGCCGCCGGCCGCCTGCTGCTGCTGCCGTCTCCGTGCCGTCGGTGGAGCCGTCATCGAGAACCAGCACCTCGAGGTTCGGGTAGTCCGCGGCGAGCGCCGCCCTGACGCTGGTCGCAATGACGTTCTCCTCGTTGTAGGCGGGGATGAGCACGGACACCCCCGGCCAGCCGTCCTCGGGCTCCTCGACGCTGGTCGGCTCCTCCAGCCGACGGAACAGCACCCCTCCCGCCATCCACAGCGCCGCGGTGCATACCGGGTACAGAGCGACGAACGCCAGCAGCACGTCACCCGCCGTCGCGCATACCGCCTCTCCTGCGAACGCCGCCGTCTGTAGAGGATCGAGAGGACAAGCAGCGAGACGAGGAAGGACGACAGGGTCACCAGCAGCCCGAGCGCGATCGCCCAGCTGTAGTGGAACAGCAAAGCGGCCGCGATCAGCGCCACCAGCCAGAGGAGCGGGCCCAGCACGAACCCCGCGATGAGGCGGCCGCGCGACGCCGGGCGCAGCGGTTCGAAGCGCATCGCCGGCCGGTCAAGCTCACTGCTCACGACGTCATCCCTTCCGTCGCCTCCCGGCCGCGACGTCGCGGCCGGTTGCCGGGGCCATGCTACTGGGCGTGACGCTTGGGTCTATCGCTTTGGACGAATTGCGGCGGTCCGATTCTGCCCCGTCGAGTTCAATCCCCCGTCGATCTGAACGGCCCCCGTTCGTCGTCAGGGTGAACCGACGAAATTCACATCGGCGCTGGGAAAGGAAGAACGATGGAGAACGAAAGCAAGAGCCAGAAAATTGCCGTGACGGGCGCCACCGGCCGGGTCGGGTCGCCGCTCGTCGAGATCCTCCAGCAGCGCGGACACGATGTGGTGGCGATCGCGCGCTCCAAGGGCATCGACGTGATCAGCGGCGAGGGCCTCGACGAGGCGCTCGCCGGGGTCGACATCATCATCGATACCGCGACGTGGCCGACGCCCGATCAGCAGGAGGCAACGGAGTTCTTCACCACTTCGGCGCGGAACCTCCAGCGTGCCGGCGCTGAGGCCGGTGCGAGGGGGATCGTCGTCGTCTCGATCATCGGCGTCGACAAGTTCCAGGGCGGCTACAACGCGGCGAAGCTGGCCCAGGAGCAGACGCTGCTCGAAGGCCCGCTTCCGGTCCGGATCGTTCGCGCTGCCCAGTTCCACGAGTTCTTCGATCCCTTCGTCGGGTGGATGACCCGAGATGGCGTCGCCCACCTGCCCGAGATGCGAACGCAGCCCGTCGCCGCCCGCCTCGTCGCCGAGACCCTCGCCGATGCCGCCGAGGAGCCGAAGGTCGAGAATGGCAGGATCACCGAGGTCGCCGGTCCGCGGGAGGAGCGTCTCGCCGATCGGCCGCCGCGCTCTTCGCCAGCCGAGGCGACTCGATCGAGATCCGCGAGGGCCGTCAGCCCGGCGACCCGGACGCCGCGGCCTATGCGGAGGGAGCCGTGCTCCCCCACCCGGGCGCGAAGCTCGCCGGCCCCAGCTTCGAAGAGTGGCTCGCCAGCTGAAGGGTCTCAGCTGATCGGGACGATCGCCCCGGAGGTGGCGAGACTGAACGCTTCCTTCGGGTTCGGATCGTAGATCTCGACCTGGTGATCGGTATCCGGAGCGCCGAGGTAGACGCTCGTCGGATTGTCCGAGTTCGTAACCACCAGGGCCCCGTCAGGGGTCTGGCCGGTCTTCGCACCAGGTCTCTCGGCCGCCTTCTGCAGGTTGGCGCCGGCGGCGGGATACGTCCCGATCGTCAGCGAGGCGACCTCACGTGAGCCGACCGGCGTGTTGGGCGCCAGGTAGCGGATGAAGATGTTCCCGTTGTCGGCGATCGTCAGCTCGTACCGTTGTTGGGCTCGCGCCGGCCCAGTAGACGGGATGGTCGACCGAGCTGGCGAGGTCGACCAGGCCCTGCTGTGAGATCCCCTCGGGCCCACCCGTCGACGTGGGCTCGGAGCTCCCGTTGTCGTCGTTGTTCAGCGTCAGAAAGGCGACGACGGCCACGGCTGCAAGAAGCGCGACGAGAACGAGGGCTGTGCGGGATTCACGGAGTCTGTACATGCGGGGGCACCCTACCTAGGTAGTCGGTCGTCGAGGTTTGGAAATCATCGGTCGGGTTGACCGAGACTTGAGCGGCGGACAGAAAGCGGCGCCGCCGAAGCGACGCCGCGTTCCATGTGATCTTCTCGCTGGGACTAGCCGAGCGGGATAACCGTGATGCTGCGGTTCGAGAACGTGCAGCTGGCGTTCCCATCACCCTTGTACTCGAGGGTGAAAGTGTTCGAGCCGGCGGTCAGGTTGGTGATCACCGTGGTGGTGCTCGCCTGGATCCCGCCGGTGCCCGAGCTGCTCCTGTGTTCGCGGATCACCGCTCTCGCGTCCGTGGACGCCCATGACTTGTCGCACCCGAGGCCGCGAAGCTCATGAAGCACTCCCGGTCTTCGGGCGGGCTGCAGGAATCCGGAGCGATCACCATCGCCCGGGGCCGGCGGCGGACGTCACCGCGGGATTGGCTGCCGGCCCCAGTGCGGGCGCCAAGCTGGCAGGCGTCCCGGAGGCGGTCGTGGTGGTCGCTACGGGCGTGCTGAGACCAGCCGGACCAGTGCTCCGGTCTACCCTGCGGGACCCTGCGGACCTGCGGACCCTGCGGACCCTGGGCACCGGTCGCGCCGGTCGCACCAGTGGTGCCGGCGGCGCCCTGCGGACCTGGTCGCACCGGTCGCGCCGGTGTCGCCCTGCGGTCCGGGGACGCCCTGCGGACCAATCGGACCCTGAGGACCGATCGGGCCCTGCGCGCCCTGAGCACCCGTGGCGCCGGTCGCGCCGGTCTCGCCGGTATCGCCCTGGATGCCCTGCGGACCCTGCGGGCCGACATCGCCCTGGGCGCCGGTCGCGCCGGTGTCGCCCTGTCGGCCCTGGGCACCGGTTGCACCGGTCGAACCGGTCTCACCCTGCAGGCCCTGAGAACCCTGGGCGCCGGTCGCACCGGTCTCACCCTGCAGTCCCTGCGGACCCTGGGCACCGGTCGCACCGGTCTCACCCTGCGGGCCGATCGGACCCTGCGGACCCATCGGGCCAACGTCGCCCTGCGGACCCTGCGCACCGGTCGCACCGGTCGCGCCGGTCGCGCCGGCCGGACCGGTCGCACCGGTCTCGCCCTGCGGACCCTGGGCCCCTCGGGCCGGTGGCACCTGTGGCACCTGTGGCTCCGGTCTCACCCTGCGGACCCTGCGGACCGGATCGCCCTGCGGACCGACCGGGCCCTGCGGGCCAATCGGGCCCTGCGCGCCGGTATCGCCCTGCGGACCCTGGGCGCCCGTGGCACCGGTCGCGCCGGTACGCACCGGTCGCGCCGGTCTCACCCTGCGGACCCTGCGCACCCTGCGCACCAGTGTCGCCCGGTCAGTCCCTGCGGACCGATCGTACCCTGGGGCCCGACAGCACCCTGAGGCGCCGGTCGCGCCCGTCTCACCCTGCGGACCCTGCGCGCCGGTTGCGCCGGTCAGGCCCTGCGGGCCCTGAGTGCCCTGCGGACCCTGGTCGCCCTGCGGACCCTGAGGACCGGGGACGCCCTGGGAACCGACGGGACCCTGAGGCCCGACCGGGCCGGTTGCACCAGCGGCACCGGCCGCACCAGTGGCACCGGTCGCACCGGTGGCACCAGTCGCGCCGGGATCACCCTGCGGACCCTGAGCACCAGTCGCGCCGGTTGCGCCAGTCCCACCCTGAGGGCCAACCGGACCCTGCGGACCCGGAGCGCCCGCGTTCGGGCTCATGAGCGAGTACCCCTTGGAGCAGCGCGTGCCCTTCGCAGCCTTCACCGCGCCCTTGTCCGGCTTCTTCTTCTTGATGCACAGATTGACTGAGGTCTGGGCGGATGCGGCATCGACGGTAATCGCGCCGATCGCAAGCGAAGCAAGCGCGACAGCGATGAGCAAACGCCCCCTAAGGGTGATCATTACGGATCTGCCTCCCGAAATTGAGTCGAGGTTTGAGTTAAGCGAGACGCACGCCGCCCCTTGCGGCGCGCTCCTGCCGTGCAGTATCGACAGCCGGACGGACGGATTCATCAGGGTTTTTCACCCATTGGCAATTGACAAACGTCCAATCGCTCAGGAGTGGCCTAATCAATTTTGGTGGCGGTCCGATGGGGGCTCAGGCAGGACATCTGAGCCATGGACGGCCCACGCACAACCTCCCCTCGATCGTTCGGCCTGCCGCCACGCGCGGCGCGGGTGGGGCTCCTCGTCCTGCTGGCCTTCCTGGCCACCCTGATCGTCTGGAGCCCGGCGAAGGCCGGCGCCGCGCTCCCTCCCCAGGGCGTCTATGAGCAGTGCGCGCCGAACTCGACCACCGAGGACTGCGGGGCGCGTCTGAGGACGATCGCCGACGCTGGCTTCAAGTACGTCCTCAACTACACGGCCTGGTACGGGAGCGCCGAGCAGGTCCGCCACTACGCCGACGAGGCGCAGGCGGCGGGGGTCAAGCTGATCTGGCCGCTCAACGACCACGCCTGGCGCGACGGCACCGATCTGCGCGACTACTACCGCTACCTGGGCCCGGACTGCCCCTGCGCGAGCAACGCGCAGTTCAAGCAGTGGGCCCTCGGCCTGGTCAAGGACCATCCCGCCACCTGGGGCTTCTACGTCGGCGACGAGCTGGCGCCCACCTCCCAGAACATCTCCCAGACCAAGGCCCTGGCGCACGAGGTGAAGTCGATCGCGCCCGACAAGCCCACTCTCTACATCACCATCCCCAACGACAACGGCGTGCTCACTACCCAGCTCGAGCCCTTCGAGCAGACCGCCGACTACGTGGGCGCCGACTACTACCCCGTCGGCAAGGCGAACAGCCTCGACGCCGTCTCCCGCTACGCGTCGCAGACCCGGGAGCTGGCCGCGCAGTATGGGCGTCAGCCGGCCTTCGTCCTGCAGGCCTTCTCCTGGTCCGAGTACGACCCCTCATACGCCGACCGCTTCCCCACCCGTGCCGAGATGCAGACCATGCGCGACGCGGCGATTGCGGACGGCGACCCCCAGATGATGCTCTGGTACGCGTTCAACGACGTCATGGACTCGAGCGACCCGTCGGGCAACTGGAACGACGTCAAGGCGGCCGCCTTCGCCCCCTACCTACGCGTCACCGGGCTCTCCTCCAGGCGCTGCGTGAGGAGGCTCAAGGCGCGGGTTTCTGTGCGGGCGAACGCCGCCATCCGCAGGGTGCGCGCCAGGCTCGACGGTCGCGCGGTGCTGAAGACCAGCCGCGAGCAGGCGAAGCTGCCCCGCGTCCGCCTGTCGCGGGGACGCCACGTTCTCCGCGTCACCGCAACGGACCGGCAGGGCAAGGCCTCCGAGCAGGTGCTGCGGTTCCGCAGCTGTCTCGGGGTCAACTAGAGCTAGAGCCTCGGCGGCTCAGCTCAGCCTGGCGCCGGCGGGAACCCGGACCAGGTTCCGCTCGTTCAGCAGCTCGGCCACCTGCACGGCATTGAGGGCAGCCCCCTTGCGCAGGTTGTCGCCGACGACCCAGAGGTTGAGGCAGCGCTCGTGCGAGGGGTCGCGGCGGATCCGCCCGACCAGCACCTCGTCGCGGCCGGCGGCCGCGATCGGCACCGGATAGATGCCGTCGCTCGGGTCGTCCAGGACAACCAGCCCGGGCGCTTCCGAGAGAAGTTCGCGGCACTCGTCGGGCGAGAGGTCGCGCTCGGTCTGGACGTTCACGGACTCGGAGTGGCCGGTAACCACGGGGACGCGGACGCAGGTCGATGAGATCCCGACCGCCTCGGAGAGCCCGAGGATCTTCCGGGTCTCGGCCATCAGCTTGCGCTCCTCGGTCGTGTAGTCGTCGCCGTCCTTGAAGTTCTCCACCTGCGGCACCACGTTGAAGGCGACCTGGTGGGGATAGACGTTCGTCTCCACCGGCTTGCCCTCCAGCACGGCCGCGGCCTGCTCGCGCAGCTCCTTGATCGCCAGGCGGCCGGACCCCGAGACCGACTGATAGGTCGAGACGATCAGCCGCTCCATCCCGGCCGCGTCGAGGATCGGCTTCAGGGCGACCATCAGCTCCATCGTCGTGCAGTTGGGGTTGGCGACGAGGCCGTTGTGGTCGGCCACCGCGTCGTCGTTCACCCCGGCGACCACCAGGGGGACGTCCTCGTGCATCCGCCAGTAGCTGGTGTTGTCGACGACAACCGCTCCGGCCTCGATCCACTTCGGCGCCCACTCGGAGCTCACCTTGCCACCGGCGGAGGAGAGGATCAGGTCGAGTCCCTGGATCGTCTCGTCGGTCAGCTCCTGGACCTCGAGCTGACCGCCGGCGAAGTCCACCTTGCTCCCGGCCGAGCGGGCGGAGGCCAGCGGCCGCACCTCGGCCGCGGGGAACTTCCGCTCTGCCAGCACCTCGAGCAGCGTCGAGCCGACTGCGCCGGTGGCGCCGACGATCCCGACTCGGTATTCGCCATTGGCTGCCATGTCCACAGAGTACGGGGCTACCGTCCCGGCACCTGCTGAGGTGGAGCGCCCCTCGCCCAAGAATTGAGGCTCTTTCGGCCCAGGCTGTTTACAACCCGCTCCGCCCAGCAGGAAGCCGTGTTAGGGGAGCCTCTTGGACACCGGACTGCTCAGCAGGTACCACGTCCGCTTTGTCGGACCGGCGCTCACTCGTAGATCGCGAGGCGCGCTCTCGGCAGCTGCAATAACGGTGGTCGAACGTCGCCCTGCCGAGACCTGGGGAAACCAGATTCAGGAGTACGTCGTCCTCGTAGATGCGCGGGACCGTGACGACGCCGTGGCTCGGGTCCGAAAGGTCATCGAGGGGGACGGCTTCTACAGAGACTTTGCGCCCGTCATCGCGCCGAGCTGATTCCCAGGCACAACGTTGCCACGCTGATCTGGCGAGGGTCAGCCCGAAACCGTCGGGTGGTGCTGCGCGCCGGTCGGGTCCTCTTCCTGGATCGCGCCCTCGCCCAGCTCGAAGGCGGAGTGGAGCGCCTTGACGGCCTCGGGGACGTGGTCGGCGCGGATCACGCAGGAGATCTTGATCGGGGAGGTGGAGATCATCTCGATGTTGATCTCGTTCTCGCCGAGGACCCGGAAGACCTGCGCGGCGACTCCGGGATGGCTTCGCATCCCGGCGCCGACGATCGAGACCTTGCCCATCGCCTCGTCGGTCTCGATGCCGATCTCGGAGTCCTCGATGCGAATCACCTCAACTGCCTTCTCGAGATCCTCCGCCTCGACGGTGAAGGAGAGGTCCGCCCCGCCGTCGTGGGAGACCGGCTCGTTCTGAATGATCATGTCGACGTTGATGTTGGCGTCGGCGAGCGCACCGAAGATGCGGCCGGCGACGCCCGGCTCGTCCGGCACGCCGGTGAGCGTGACCCGAGCCTCGTCGGTCGAGTGGGTGACTGCGGTTACGAGGGGTCGTTCCATGGTCTCCTGCTCCGAGACGACGAGGGTACCGGGGGCCTCGCTCGCCGAGCTGCGGCAGTGGATGCGGACGTCGTGGTTGCGGGCGTACTCCACCGCGCGCAACTGGAGCACCTTGGCTCCAGAAGAGGCCATCTCGAGCATCTCCTCGTAGGAGACGACCGGCAGCTTGCGAGCCTCGGGAACGATCCGCGGGTCCGCGGTGAACACGCCCTCCACGTCGGTGTAGATCTCGCAGACCTCGCCGCCGAGAGCGGCTGCGAGGGCGACCGCGGTCGTATCCGAGCCGCCGCGGCCGAGCGTGGTCACGTCGCGGCTGTCTGTCGAGACGCCCTGGAAGCCTGCGACCAGGACGATCGAGTCCTCCTCGAGCGCCGAGCGGATCCGGTCGGCGCGCACGTCGAGGATCCTCGCCTTGGTGTGGGAGGAGTCGGTGACGATCCCGGCCTGGGAGCCGGTCAGGGAGATCGCCCGGTGGCCGAGGTCGTTGATCGCCATCGCGCAGAGCGCGCACGACTCCCGCTCGCCGATCGAGAGCAGCATGTCCATCTCCCGGGGATCGGGGCGCGGGGAGATTTCCCGGGCAGCCTCGAGCAGCCGGTCGGTGGTCTTGCCGCGGGCGGAGAGCACCGCAACCACCGGGTGCCCCTGCTCACGCGCGGCGACGATCCGCCTGGCGGCGCGCTTGAGCTCGTCGGTGCCCGCGACCGAGGTGCCGCCGAACTTCATCACCACGATGCCGTCTGTCCGTGCCGCGCTCATGGCGAGTGAGGATAGGTGAGCCTTAAAGGTCGGCTTTAGAAGGCCGTCTACCGTCGAGACCCGGATGGCAGACCCGGCGATCACGCGTCCGCGGCTTGCGGAAGTCGTACGGATCCAATGAGGCCGTCCGGGGAATTGACTTCGAAGTTGCCCCGGGCGAGGTCTTCGGATTCCTCGGCCCCAACGGGGCCGGCAAGACGACCACCGTCGAGATCCTCGAGGGGTATCGGGAGCGCTCAGCGGGCGATATCACCGTCCTCGGCATCGACCCCGGCCACCCGACTCGCGAGTGGCGCACCCGGATCGGCCTGGTTCTCCAGGAATGCGAGCTCAACCCGCTGCTCACGGTAAGCGAGACGATGCGCCTCTACGCGAGCTCTTCGAACGCTCGCCCCGTGGACGAGACGCTCGACCTGGTCGGCCTGGGCGACAAGCGGACGGCGCGGGTCGGCTCCCTCTCCGGTGGGCAGCAGCGGCGCCTCGATGTCGGCGTCGGGATCATCGGGAACCCGGAGCTCCTCTTCCTCGACGAGCCCACCACCGGCTTCGACCCTTCGGCCAGGCGGAGCGCCTGGAACATGATCCAGGGACTCAAGGAGCTCGGCACGACCATCGGCTGCCACCACTACATGGCGAGGCCAGCACCTCGCCGCGGGTCGTGACTGCGGGAGGGCGGGTCGTCGCGATCGCCGATCGCAGCGCTGGCGGCCAGGGCAGCGACGTGAGGCGACATCGGCACAGCAACGATCCCGACGGGCGATGAGCTCGACGCGGGAGGCCAAGGCGAGGCTTGGGACTCGGCAGTGGCCGCGGGCTGTTTCCAGTCTGAGGACTTGCTTCCAGGTCAACTCGGTCTCGGAGGCGGCGGGTGAGCGACGGCGAGGTGGTCGTCGCTCGGCGATGAAGCGGGCGCGCGCATCGCGGCCGCGAGCAGGCAGATCGCTGGCTGCTCTGAGCGACCTCACGGGAGTCGTGGAGCGCCGCCGGGCAGGATAGCGATCGGGTCCGTCACGGTCGGGTCGTCTCGGCTCGCTCGTCGCCTGTGATCTGCTGGGCGGGTTCGAGCGTCGAGTTCGCAGGGCGGCGCCCCGTATATCGGATTGATATATCTAGGTCAGTGGAGCTGACCGCAACAGGAAAGGTGATTCTCGGGATGCTGGCCGCCAAGCCGCGGTCCGGCTACGAGATCAAGCAGCTGGTGGACACCTCGGCCCGCTTCTTCTGGGCGGCGAGCTACGGCCAGATCTATCCCGAGCTGAAGAAGCTCGAGAAGGCGGGTCTTGTCACCGGCGCCGACTCCTCCCAGGGCGCTCGCCAGCGCACCACCTTCAAGCTCACCGCGGAGGGCAGGCGCGCGGCGCGCGAGTGGATCGAGGAGCCGCCCGAGGTCCTCGAGATGCGCGACGAGGGTCTGTTGAAGCTCTTCTTCGCCGGCTCGATCGATCCGAAGCGGGCGGCCGAGGTCGCCCGCGAGCGCGCCGCGATCTCACGGCAGAAGGCGGCCGAGCTCCGCGCAATCTGGGATGCCGTGGACGCGGAGGGACAGCCCGAGGGAGCCGCCAGCGAGCCGGACATCGGCTCCATGACGGTCCTCCGCTACGGCATCGAGGCAAGCGAATGGGCGGCCGAGTGGTTCGAGCGCGCCGCCGAGGATCTGGAACGAGTCGGAGCCCGGGCGGTTCCTGTCCCCTTGGGAGGTAGGTGATGTTCAACTCACTCGCATCGCTCGCAGAGCGCCGAGGCAAGCGCGTCGTGGTCCTGGCCGTGGTCTTCTTCGGCATCGCCGGGGCGCTCGGCGGCTCCGTCGCCAAGCACCTCGACCCGTACGGGGCGGACGACCCGTCCACGCAGAGCGTGATCGCCGACGACAGGCTGGAGGCCGCGGGCTTCCGGGACGTCAGCGTGATCGTGCTGATCGAGAACGCCTCGCCCACCCAGGCCGCCGGCCAGCAGCGGATCGCCGCGATCGAGCAGCAGGTGCAGCGCGATCGGAACGTGCAGAGCGTGGTCGGCTACGCCGAGACCCAGAGTCGCGACTTCATCTCGAAGGACGGCCGCACGACCTATCTCGGGGTGACCCTGAAGCCCACCGGCGACAAGCAGCTGCAGGACGCCGGGAAACAGATCAAGGACGAGCTTGCGGGCCAGCCCGGCGTCACGGTCGGGGGCTACGCCCTCGCGACCGAACAGGTGAACACGCAGGTGGAAAACGACCTGCGAACGGCGGAGATTCTCGTCTTCCCGCTGCTCTTCCTGCTCACCTTCTGGTTCTTCCGGAGCGGGGTTGCCGCGCTGCTGCCGCTGATGATCGGCGCCCTGGCAATCGTCGGGACCTTCCTGATCCTGCGAATCGCCAGCGAGTTCGGCTCGATCTCGATCTTCGCGCTGAACCTGACCACGGGGCTCGGCCTGGGCCTGGCGATCGACTACAGCCTCTTCGTGGTGTCCCGGTATCGCGAGGAGATCGCGCGACTCGGGCCGGGCGCGGAGGCGATGAAGAGGACGATGACCACGGCCGGACGGACGGTCTTCTTCTCCTCGCTGACCGTGGCCGCGGCGATGGCCTCGCTGCTCATCTTCCCGCAGCGCTTCCTCTACTCGATGGGACTCGGGGGAGCGCTGGTGGCGCTGCTCGCCGCGACGATCGCCCTGACGGTCCTGCCCGCCGTCCTCGCGCTGCTCGGCAACCGGGTCAACGCCTGGTCACCGAAGTTCCTCCAGGGGCGCGCCGCGCGGGAGGCGACCGAGACCGAGTCGGGCTTCTGGTACCGGCTCTCCCGTTTCGTCATGCGACGTCCCGCCGCCATTGCCATCGTCACCACCGCGCTGCTGATCGTGCTCGGGATTCCGTTCTGGAACCTCAAGTTCACCTCGGTGGACGCGCAGGTGCTGCCGACGAGCGCCAGCGCGAGGCAGGTCGACGACGTCCTCCGGGCCGAGTTCCCGCCCTTCCGCGACACCCCGATCCGCCTGCTGGTCGAGAACGGATCGCCGCAGGCGGTCGCCCAGGTCGAGCAGCAGCTCAGGGGACTCGACGGGGTCATCGCGGTCAATCCGCCACGGCAGCTGCCCAACGGCGACACGGTGATCCAGGCGGTCAACAACAGCCCCTTCATCAACGACAGCAGCCGAAATCTCGTCAAGGAGATTCGCGCTTTTCCGGACCCGGCCGGCTCGACCGTGCTGGTGACGGGAGCGGCCGCCCACTTCGTCGATTTCCAGCACAGCCTGGCGGACCACCTGCCCATCGCGCTCGCGATCGTGGTGATCTCGACCCTGATCGTGCTCTTCCTGATGACCGGCTCGGTGATCCTGCCGATCAAGCAGCTGGTGATGAACGCCCTCAACCTCATCGCCGTCTTCGGGATCCTGGTCTTCGTCTTCCAGGACGGCCGGCTGGAGGGCCTGCTCGACTACCGCAGCCAGGGGGCGCTGGAGCAGACGATGCCGGTCCTGCTGTTCGCGGTGGCGTTCGGCCTCTCGACCGACTACGGCGTCTTCCTGCTCTCCCGGATCAAGGAGGCCCACGACCATGGCGTCCCCAACTCGGAGGCCGTGGCGGTGGGCCTGGAGCGAACCGGCCGAATCGTCACCGCCGCGGCGCTCCTCTTCGCGATCGCCGTCGGCGTCTTCGCGACCTCTCAGATCATCTTCATCAAGGAGAACTTCATCGGCATTGCGCTCGCGGTGCTGATCGACGCCAGCCTGATCCGCGCGCTGCTGGTGCCGTCGCTGATGGAGCTGCTCGGGAAGTGGAACTGGTGGGCACCGAAGCCGCTCCGCCGCCTGCACGAGCGGTTCGGGCTGAGCGAGACCGGTCCGGAGCCGGCCGCCGGATGAAAGCGCTCGGATAGCGCCCAGCGCCGCGAGTATCCTGGCGGCCCGTGACCATCGCCTCGGCCATATTCCTGATCGCCATCGGAGCGATCCTCCGGTACGCGATCAACGTCGAGTAGCGACGTGATCGACATCCAGACCGTCGGCCTGATCCTGATGATCGCGGGCGGCGCCGGCCTGGCCCTCTCCCTGCTCTACGAGCTGGTCCAGCAGGGCGGCGGGCGCGACAAGGACGAGTCGCCGCGCGGCGGCTACGACGACCCGACCCGCCGCATGTAGAGCGCGAAACGCTCGCCACGCGGCAGGCCGACCGGCCCTGAACTCAGTTGGGGCGTCGGGCAGGGAATCGCGTCCCGCCGGGGTAGTCGCCGTGATCGCTGTATCCGGCGTTGTACCCATCCCCCGTGCCTGCCTGCGAATCGGTGTGGCTGCACACCGTCGGCGCTCACGTAGGTGATCTGTACGTCGGCCCGTCGTACCCGCCCTCCTGGTGGCAGACGCCGAAGCTCGAGCGCCGGTGCTGCGCTGAACGCCAGATCGGTGAACGTCTCCGACCCGGCCGGGCCGGTTAGCGTCCGGGGAGAGGGAACTGTTCGAGATCGGGTTCGGACCCGTTCCTGCCTGTGCCCCGCTCGCGTCGAAGACGTACAGATCCAGTCCGTGTCTGTCCGTCCGCCGTTCCGACCAGGTCAGCGTCGCGCGGACGATTGGGCATCGGAGCCGTCGTTCTTCTTCTTCTTCTTCTTGCACTTCTTCTTCTTCTTCGGCGCGCCTGCGGCTTCTTCTTCTTGCACTTCTTCTTGGCGGCGAGGGCGGTGTCACCGGACGTTCCGGCGGCACTGCCCGCGGGCACGCTGGCGACGAGCGCGATGGCGAGCAAAAGCACCAGCCCAAGAATCCCCTTGCTTCCTCTCATCTCAGCCCTCTCCCCTCGTGGATTTACAAATCCGGGCCAGCCTAACCCAGGTGAGCGGAGCCGTTGTGTGAGCTAGCCCAATGACTGGCGGCCCGCCAGGGCCTTGCCGAGCGTCACCTCGTCGGCGTGCTCGAGGTCGGCGCCGACAGGCAGCCCGCTGGCGAGCCTGGTGACCGTCACGCGGTCGCGCAGGGCGTCGGCGATGTGGAGCGCGGTCGCCTCGCCGGTGGTGGTCGGGTTGGTCGCGAGGACGACCTCCTTGACCTCGCCGTTCACCCGACCTATCAGCTCGGTGATCCGCAGGTCCTCGGGATCGATCCCGTCGATCGGCGAGAGCGCGCCGCCGAGCACGTGGTAGACGCCGCGGTACTCGCCGGTCCGCTCGATCGGGATCACGTCGGCGGGCTCCTCGACCACGCAGATCATCGACTCGTCGCGCCGGCCGTCCTCGCAGATCCGGCAGCGCGGTCCCTCCGCCAGGTTGAAGCAGACCTCGCAGAGCCCGACCTTCTCCTTCACCTCGCGGATCGCGTCCGCGAGGCCGAGGGCGTCGGCGTCGTCTGCCCGCAGGATGTGGAAGGCGAGCCGCTGCGCGGTGCGCTGGCCGATGCCGGGCAGCTTGGAGAGCTCGGCGATCAGCTGGCTGATCGGTCCGGCGTACATGTGGTCAAGCGTAGGGGGCGGGGTGGCTCGACATGCCGGGGAGGCCCGGCAGCCCTCCGCCGCCGAGGCCGCCCGTGATGCCGCCCATGCGGTTGGCGGCGAGCTCCTGAGCGGAGCGCAGCGCCTCGTTGACCGCCGCCGTCACCATGTCCTGGAGCAGCTCGGGATCCTCGGGGTCGATCGCGTCCGGCGAGATCGTGATCTCGCGGAGCTGCATGTCGCCGGTCATCGTCACCTTGACCATGCCGCCACCGGCGCTCGCCTCGACGGTCTCGTCCTTGAGCTCCTCCTGCGCCTTCGCCATCTCGGCCTGCATCTGCTGCGCCTGCTTGAGCAGCTGGTTGAGGTTCGGCCCCTGCGGCATCAGCCAGTCCCCCTCTCCCGCTCGCCGTCGGGAACGACCTCGCTCGCATCGAAGCTGTCCTTGACCAGGTCGACCAGATCCTCCTCGCTGATCTCGGCCGATTCCTCGGAGGCGTCCTCACCCGGGCCGTCGATCAGCTCATAGACGGGCCGTAGGCGGTGGCCGGCGATCGAGGCGAGAGCCTCGGTCATCCGCTCGACGTTCACCGGGGACTCCGCCTTCTTCTTGTTGAAGTTCGCCGACGCCGGGAAGCCGATCCGGAGCACCGAGCGCTCCTCGTCGATGGCCAGCGGCTTCGCCTCGTCGAACAGTGTGGAGAGCATCGCCGAGCCGGAGTCGCGCAGGTGGTCGACAACTGCGGGCCACAACTCGACGACGCGCTCGATCTCGACTGTCGCGGTGGCGACGGCTCGCCTCCGGCTCGTCACGGTCGGGTGTTTCGTCCTCGGCCGCGGGGCGGCTCGGGCGCTCTCGACAGCCTCAGACACCTCAACGGTCTTGGGCGGCTCGACCGCAGGTCCCCCCTCCTGATTGAGCCGTGTTTCGAGCGACTCGATGCGCCGGAGGAGAGCCTCGCGTGAGGAGTCCAGCGAGGGAGTTGCCACCTTGAGCAGGGCGACCTCGAGGGTCAGCCGCGGATCGTCTCCCTCGCGCATCCCGGCGACCGCGCCGCTGAGGGCGTCGATCGCGCCCATCAGCTTGGCGTCGTCGATCGCCTTGGCCTGCCCGGCGAGTCGCTCGGGCTGGGCGACGGTGACCGTGAAGGAGTCGGGGACCTCGCCGGTCGCGCGGGCGACCAGGAGCTGGCGCAGATGGGCGATCAGGTCGCGGGCGAACTGGCCGGGGTCGCGCCCCGAGCGGGCGAGGCGCTCGACGGACTCGAGCGCCGCACGGGCGTCCCCCTCGGCGAGCGCGTCGGTGGTGTCGAAGAGAAGATCGGCGTCGGCGGCGCCGAGCATCTCAACGACCTCGTCTGTGGTCACGGTCTCGCCGCCGAAGGCGACGAGCTGGTCGAGGGTGCCGAGGGCATCGCGGAAGCTGCCGGAGGCCGAGCGCGAGATCAGCGCGACGGAACCGTCGTCGATCTGGATCTTCTCGGCGGCGGAGACTCGCCGGATGACCTCGGCGATCTGCTCGAGCGAAGGCCGCTGGAAGTCGAAGCGCTGGCAGCGGTCGACGATGGTCGGCATCACCTTCTGGGGCTCGGTGGTGGCGAGGACGAAGACCGTATTCGGCGGCGGCTCCTCGAGCGTCTTCAGGAACGCGTTCCACGCCTCCTTGGTGAGCATGTGGGCCTCGTCGAGGATGTAGACCTTCCAGCGGCCGGCGGCCGGGGCGAAGCCGACCCGGTCGCGGAGCTCGCGGATGTCGTCGACGGAGCGGTTCGACGCGGCGTCCATCTCGATCACGTCGAGCGAGGTGCCCGCCGCGATCGTCTGACAGGACTCGCACTCACCGCACGGGGTCAGGGTCGGCCCCTGGACGCAGTTGAGCGAGCGGGCGAGGATCTTCGCCATCGAGGTCTTGCCCGTCCCCCGCGAGCCGATGAACAGGTAGGCGTGATGGACCCGGCCCTTCTCGACCGCGTTCGACAGCGTGCGCACGATGTGCTCCTGACCGACGACCTCCGCGAAGCTCTGCGGGCGGTGACGGCGGTAAAGAGAGGCGGGTTGGGCCACGAATCGAGTCTATCCGTCGCCTAGGCTGACCCTCGATGGCCTACGACGAAGACCTCGCAGAGCGCGTTCGCGACGTGGTCTCCGCCAGGGGCGGACGTCACCGAGCGCAAGATGTTCGGCGGGATCGCGTTCATGGTCGGAGGGAACATGGCGTGCGGCGTCCTCGGGGAGGACCTGATCGTCCGGCTCGGTGACGAGGAGGCAGAGAAAGCTCTCGATGAGGAGGGCGTCCGACCGTTCGACTTCACCGGCCGTCCGATGAGGACCACCGTGTACGTCTCACCGGAGCGCACGAGGGACGACGGGGTACTGGCCGAATGGGTCGACGCCGGCGCCGACTACGCCACCTCGCTTCCCCCTAAGTAAGAGTGCGGGGCGCCTTCCTCGCCTATATGCCGAGCAAAGCGCCCCGCGCGAAGTCAGCGGACCGTGCACCCGTCCTCGAGACGAGGCTCTCGGGCGTGTCCGCTGCTTTTGGCTCGGGTCAGGCTTGCCTGCATCACATGTCGGCTACCGCTTAAGGCTGCTTCCTTCCGGACCTGACCTGATTCGCAGGCCGACATTGCGCAGGACCTGGCCGTCAACGCCGCCTGCGGCGGCACTGGCCCCAAGGGCCAGTCCCTCGTAAGGGAATTCAGCTCCGCTTGAGCGGGTTGCGGATTACAGGGCACCGCTAATTCCCCGCCTAGCACGGTCCGTGAGTGAGATTAGCCGCTGGTGACCGGTTCGGCGGTCATCGCAAGCCGCTCGATCAGCTCGGCGGCGCGCTCGTTGCCGAGGCTGGCCTGCAGCCGCTTCGATACACCGTCGAGGCGAGCGCGAAGATCGGAGTCGGCGAGCAGCCTGTCGATCGCCTCCCAGAGATCCCGTCGCTCGAACGAGTAGGTCGGCAGCCGTGTGCCGAAGCCCGTCTCGTCGATCCGCTGGGCGTTGTCGTGCTGGTCCCAGAAGATCGGCAGCAGGATCATCGGCTTGCCGAAGTGCAGCGACTCGGTGGTCGTGTTGTTGCCGCCGTGGGTGATCACCAGGTCGACCTGCGGGAGCACCGAGACCTGCGGCAGGAACTCCTCTCCGACCATGTTCTCCGCCAGCTCGTACTCGGTGTGCTGGGGCCCCTTCGAGACGACGTAGCGCTGTGGGGTCTCGGCCAGCGCCGCGACCAGCTCCTTCATCAGCGGCACGTCCCCCGACCCGAGCGATCCGAGGCTGACGTAGACGAGCGACCCGCTCCGGTCGGCCAGCTCCGAGGGGATCGTCCAATCCGCATCGGTGGTGCGCACGCTCGATTCGAGGTTGTGCCAGGTCGACCCGAGGGAGATCGGGCGCGGGTAGTCGACCTCGCGCGGATAGAGGTAGAGGTTGAGCCAGGGAGACTCGTGGATCATCTCCCCATTGGGGAGGGGCGGGGCTCCCCGCTCTGTGCAGAACTGGCTGAAGTCGCCCTGCATCTCGTCGATGGCCAGCCGGTATTCGGCCCGGTACCGCTCCCAGTCGGAGCTGTCAGCGATGGGCAGCCCCGTGTAGGGCGGCGGTAGCTCCGGGTCCTTCAGCTCGAGCGGGTTGCAGGAGACGATCCGCACCCACGGCCGGCCGCTCGCCGGGATCGCTGGGAACGCGCAGACGTTGTCCTCGACGATCGCGTCGGGCTGGAGCTCGTCGAAGATCTCGACGAGGCGATCGTCCACGTACCGCGCGCCGTCTATCAGTGCCTGCCAGGTCGGGGCCATGAACTCGGCCAGCTGGTCGAAGGTCGACTTCCGGAAGACCGGGGCGGTCTCCCGGATGAAGTCCTTCCAGAACTGGCCGGGCTCCTCCTCGACCTCGGGCGGCGGGGCGAGCCGCATCAGGCGCTCCTCGAAGCCCTTCTCCTCCAGAGTCCCGGCGAAGGACTCCTCGATCACGAAGACGACGCGATGGCCGTTGCGCCTCAGGACCTCGCCGATGCCGACGCAGTTGTTGGTCGGGCCGAAGGCCCCCTCGGGGAAGAAGACGATGGTCTTCGCCTCGGCTGGCATCGGCGCCGGTCAGCGTATCGGTGGGTTCCCGCAATCCGGGGTTCACTTCTGGCTCGATCGAGCCGATAAGGCGGAGGTGACGAACACCACGAACACGCCTGCCTCGAGCGCGCTGGCACGCAAGCCCATCCGCGGGCTCACGCCGCCCTCGGGCAACAAGGACCCCCGCCGGCGGCTCGGCGACGTCGCGGTCGACCTCGGCTTCGTCGACCGCGAGTTGGTCGAGCAGGTCATGGCCAAGGAGCGCGAGCAGCACATCCCGGTGGGCGCGCTCCTGGTCGAGAGCGGGATCATCGACTCGGCTCAACTCGCGCGGATGCTGGCCGAGCGCAACTCGCTCGACTACGTGGACCTCAATGAGTTCGAGGTCGACCAGGCCGCCGCGAACCTGATCGACGCCGCGGAGGCGCGGCGCTGTCGGGCGGTGCCGATCGCCTTTCTCGCGGAGGACGTGCTGATGGTGGCCACCGCCGACCCTGCGAACGTGCTCGGCGCCGACGACATCGCCTTGGCGACCGGCCGCGAGGTCCGGCGGGCGATCGCCACACCAGAGGGCATCGAGGCGCTGATCGGCAGGCTCTCGAAGCTGAGCGGGTCTGTGAAGGAGATCAAGGAGGAGGAGGGCTCGGAGGCGGAGGACGGGACCAAGCTGCTCGACCTGCGCGCCTCGGCCGAGGAGGCCCCCGTCGTCAAGCTGGTGCACTCGCTGATCGCCGACGCCGTCACCCGCGGCGCCTCGGACATCCATTTCGACCCGAGCAGGGCCGCGATGCAGATCCGCTACCGGGTCGACGGCGTGATGATCGACTCGACCACCGTCCCCAAAAGCCTCGTTGCTGGGCTCATCTCGCGGATCAAGATCATGACCGAGCTCGACATCGCCGAGCGCCGAATCCCCCAGGACGGCCGGGTCGCGCTCGAAGTCAACGGCAACCACATCGACATTCGCGTCTCGACACTGCCGGTGATCCGCGGCGAGTCGGTGGTGATGCGGATCCTCGACAAGGGGCGCGTCGTGCTCGACCTGGGAGCGCTCGGGATGCGGGATGCGGACCGCGAGAAGCTGCTGCGCTCGGTGGGCCAGACCCAGGGCGCCGTACTCGCGACGGGCCCGACCGGCGCCGGGAAGACGACCACGCTCTACGCACTGCTGAACGCGGTCAACACTTCGCAGAAAACTCTGATCAGCATCGAGGACCCGGTGGAGTACGAGGTGGACGGCGTGAAGCAGATCCACGTCAACCCGGGCGCCGGATTGACGTTCGCCTCGGGCCTTCGGGCCATAGTGCGGTCGGATCCGGACACCCTGATGGTCGGCGAGATCCGCGACCGCGAAACGGCGCAGGTGGCGATGGAGGCCGCCCTGACCGGCCACCTGGTGCTCTCGACGCTGCACACCAACGACGCCTCCCTCGCGGCCGCCCGCCTGATCGACATGGGGGTCGAGCCCTTCCTGATGGCGTCTTCGATCGAATGCATCGTCGCGCAGCGGCTTGCCCGCCGGCTCTGCCCCGGGTGCAGGAAGCCCGCGAAGCTCACCGCGGAGGAGCTCCTGGAGATCGGTGTCACCGACGGCGGGGGCGAGATCTGCGAGCCGGTCGGCTGCGTCAGCTGCAATGACACCGGCTACGCGGGGCGGATCGGCCTCTACGAGGTGCTGGTGCTGAACGATGAGATCCGCTCGCTGATCCTCTCCAAGGCTTCCAGCGGGGAGATCGAGACGGCGGCCGTGGCGGCGGGCATGCACCGGCTGCGCGATGACGCCCTGGTGAAGGTGCGCGCCGGTGTCACCTCGCTCGCCGAGGTCCTGCGGGTCCTCGGCAACTCCGCGCGCTAGCTCCGCTGTCGATCTGGCCCGCTGCGGTTCGTCGTTAGGGTGAACGCGGCGATACCGCGCCGCTCAGACAAGGAGAAGAACATGAAGTATGCGTTCACGATCTACGGCGATGAGAGCCAGCGCGAGAGCGCGACTCCCGAGCAGCAGGAGCAAATGGCCCAGGCGTATGGAGCAGTCACCCAGGAGATGGATCAGAAGGGAGTGCTGGTGGCCGGAGAGGGGCTCTACCCGACACAGACGGCTACGACCGTGCGGGTGCGCGAGGGCGAGCAGAGCGTCATCGACGGCCCCTTCGCCGAGACCAAGGAGCAGCTCGGTGGCTTCTATGTCCTCGACGTCAAGGACCTCGACGAGGCGATCGAATGGGCGGCGAAGATCCCCGGCGCGCAGTTCGGCTCGATCGAGATCCGGCCGGTGATGGTCTTCGACGAGGCCGGCAACATCGTCGAGGAAGCGACCGCCCAGTAGAGCTGGAGGCATCGCCTGAGCTGGTCGATCGCCTGTTCCGCCACGAGTCGGGACGGGCGATCGCCTCCCTGATCCGGGTCCTCGGCGACTTCGACCTCGCCGAGGACGCGGTCCAGGAGGCCTTCATCGTCGCGATGCAGGTGTGGCCCGAGCGGGGCATCCCGGACAACCCCGGGGCCTGGATCACCACCACAGCGCGGAACAAGGCGATCGACCGGCTGCGGCGCGAGCGCCGAGGCACCGAGAAGCTCGAAGAGGTGCAGGCGCTCGAGCCGCCGGCCGTCGAGGACGACGAGCCCGAGGAGCCACCCGTGATCCCCGACGATCGCCTGCGCTTGATCTTCACCTGTTGCCACCCGGCCCTGGCGCCGGAGGCCCGGGTCGCGCTCACGCTGCGGACCCTGGGAGGCCTCTCCACGCCGGAGATCGCCCGGGCGTTCCTGGTGAGCGAGCCGACGATGGCGCAGCGCCTGGTCCGGGCCAAGCGCAAGATCAAGACGGCGAAGATCCCGCTATGAGGTTCCAGCGGATCACGACCTGCCCGACCGGCTGCAATCCGTGCTGGCCTCGCTGTATCTGATCTTCAACGAGGGCTATCTGGCCACCTCGGACGAGGCGCTCGTGCGCCGGCGAGATCGCCGGGGAGGCGATCCGCCTCGCCGGGACGCTGGCCCGTCTGATGCCGGACGAGTCCGAGACGCTCGGACTGCTTGCGCTGATGCTGCTTCAGGACTCGCGCCGTGAGGCGCGGGTCGACGACGCCGGCGAGCTGGTCCTTCTGGAGGATCAGGACCGCTCCCTCTGGGACCGCCGCGAGATCGCGACCGGACTCGGGGTGCTCGAGCGCGCCTCCCGGCTTGGGCCCGCCGGGCCCTACGTCCTCCAGGCGGCGATCGCGGCCGAGCACGCCCGGGCGGCGAGCGCGCCCGAGACCGACTGGGCGAGAATCGCCTCGCTGTACGGGCTCCTCGCCCGGGCGCAGCCCTCTCCGGTGATCGAGCTCAACCGGGCGGCCGCCGTGGCGATGGCGGAGGGCCCGGAACGGGGCCTCGAGCTGATGGACGAGCCGGCGCTCGCCGAGCAGCTCGCCGGCTACCAGCCGTTCTGGTCGGCCCGCGCCGACCTGCTCCGGCGCGCGGCACGAAGAAAGGAGGCAATCGAGGCCTATGAAAGGGCGCTTGAGCTGGCCACCAACCCAGTCGAACGGCGGTTTCTGGAGCGCCAGCTGGGGGAGCTCAGCTAGGTAGTGGCGATACCTCGCCAGCTGATCTCGAGCGAAGCCCTCACCGGCTCGCTGGGATCCATCCCGGTCGCGACAGCCTGTGCCCCGGTCAGGACGGTCCCGGCGATCACGGTCAGAGCGGCGACAGCCGAGTCGAGATCGGGGCGAATCTCGCCACGCCTCTGACCCTCGGCGAGCACCTCCTCGAGCAAGACGGTGACCGGCGGGGCAGGACCCTCACCGACCAGGGCGGCGAACCTGTCCGGGTTGGCGAAGATCTCGAGCAGCGCCGCCCCGTGAAGAGTGGCTGGCAGGTCAGCGGGCTTTAGAAGGCTGATCAGCAACCGCTGGATGACGGTGCTGATCTTCAGCCGCCGGTCCGCCAGCGATGCCTCGACCGACGGCCGCACGTGATCGTGGAAATGGCGCACCGCAGCCTCGATCAGCACATCGCCCTTGCGGGGGAAGTAGCGGAAGAAGGTCGCCCAACTGACATCGGCGTCCGCGATCACGTCCTCGACCTTGGTGGCCGCCACCCCATCGGCGCGAAATCGCTCTAGCGCGGCGCGATAGATGCGGTCCCGCTTCTCAAACCCCCGAGCCTGGGTCGGGGGGGCCGGCAGCCGGGCGGTGGGGGCTTCTCCCCTCCCATAACCGACGAGCGCTTGGTCGATGAGGTGCTGGCGTCCCTTTGACGAAACCATATTGAATATGGTACCGTGTCAAAACGATATGCGGTATAGGTATCGGAAATCGCTACGGAGCCAGCCGCTGTATCTCCCAGCCGCCCGGCTGGCGCATGTAGACGAGGCGGTCATGCATCCGGCTGTCTCTCCCCTGCCAGAACTCGATCATGTCCGGGCGGACCAGGTAGCCGCCCCAGTTCTCCGGCCGGTGCGGATCCGAGCCGCCGAGCTCGGCCGCCAGCT
Source organism: uncultured Solirubrobacterales bacterium (assembly GCA_963848955.1). GTDB lineage: Bacteria > Actinomycetota > Thermoleophilia > Solirubrobacterales > 70-9 > DASUPK01. The sequence goes on from CAWKFQ010000004.1 coordinate 230,831, forward strand.
CCTCGTAGCGGCGTTCGAGCTCCTCTCGCTCGATTGGACGGCTCTGCGGCGAGATCGCGGCGGCGATCTGGCTGTCGTGGGGCCGGCTCGCGAAGTACGCATCGGAGTCCTCGGACGAAAGCCGCTCGACCTCTCCCCTGATCCGAACCTGCCGATCGAGCTCGCGCCAGTAGATGACCAGCGCCGCTCGGGGGTTCGCCGCCAGCTCATCGCCCTTCACGCTCTCGTAGTTGGTGAAGAAGAGAAAGCCGTCCGGGCCGAAGCCCTTGAGCAGGACCATCCGGGCGTCCGGGGAGCATTCAGCATCGACCGTGGCCAAAGTCATCGCCTCCGCCAGCGGCACGACGGCCCGCGCCTCCTCGAACCACTTGGCGAACTGCTCGAGCGGCTCGTCCGTCAGGTGCTCACGATCAAGCGGCGGGCTGTCCGGGCGACGCGGGCTCATTCGGAATCTCCGACCAACAAGGCTGAGAGGATGCCGGGCGCGCCGGTCGGCGCGCCCCTTCAAGCAAGGATCGCAATGAAGGGAGAAGGTGGGCAATGAGCGCCCTTTTGCACAAGGTTGGCGGGTTCGCCGCGCGGAGGGCCCCCTGGGTCGTTGCCGCCTGGATTGTGATCGCGATCGGGCTTGTGGTCATTGCGAACTCCGTCGGCAGGCCGGAGAACGACAACGCGACGCTCCCGGGAACGGGCTCCCAGTCGGCAACCGACCTGCTGGACGACAAGCTGCCCGAGCAGGCCAACGGCAGCGTCCCGATCGTCCTGCAGTCGGACACCTCGCTCGCGCAGGGGCAGAACATGCAGGTCGTCGAGTCGACGGCGAAGTCCCTCTCCGAGAACCAGTACGTCCAGTCGGTGGTGAGCCCCTTCGACCCCCAGGGCGCGGCACAGATCACAAAGGACGGCAAGATCGCCTACATCGCCGTGGCGCTGAAGGTGTCATCCGGCGACCTCGACGACGAGGAGGCGAATAGCGTCTTCGACGCGGCCCAGCCGGCCCGGGACGCCGGGATCGCGGTATCAGCCGGCGGCTACCTCGGCCAGCAGCTCTCCAGCCCCAGCACCGGGCTGAGCGAGATCATCGGCGTGCTGGCCGCCCTGATCATCCTGCTGTTCGCCTTCCGCAGCTTCGTCGCCGCACCGCTGCCGGTGACGACCGCGATTGTCGCCCTGGCCTGCGGCCTGGCGATCGTCGGAATGGCAGGACACGTGATCGACGTCCCGTCGATCGCCCCCACCCTGGGGATCATGCTCGGCCTCGCGGTGGGAACCGACTACTCGCTGTTCATCATCAGCCGCCACCTGCGCTTCCTCGAGGAGGGGGTGGAACCCGACGAATCGATTGCCCGTTCCATCGGCACCTCGGGCTCGGCCGTCGTCTTCGCGGGGTGCACCGTGATCATCGCCCTGCTCTGCCTCTACTTCAGCGGCATCCCCCTGGTCCGCTCGCTCGGGTACACGACGGCGATCGTCGTCGCCACGGCGGTCCTCGCCGCGATCACGTTCCTTCCCGCCGTCCTCGGGCTGATCGGCAGGCGGATCCTGAAGCTGCGATTCCGGCTGGGTGAGCGCAAGCATGACGCTGATCACCCCGGTGGCTGGTTCAGGTGGGCCGGGGCGATCCGCAATCACCCACTGATCGCTGCCGTTACCGGGATAGTCGTACTGGGCCTCCTCGCACTTCCCGCCCTCGACCTCCGCCTGGGCGCGGAGGACTTCGGTCAGCTGCCCAAGGACACGACCGATCGCCAGGCCTACGACGCTCTGGCCGAAGGGTTCGGCGTGGGCACCAACGGGCCGCTGCTGATCGCGGTGAACGTCAGCGGCCAGCCCCTGACGGCGCCCTCGCCGCAGGATGCGCAGAGCGAAGAGGCGCAGGGCGTCCCGCCGCAGGTCGCCACTACGCCGGCGGGCGATACCCGCCTGGTCCACCTCGAGCAGGAGATCTCGAAGCAGAGCGACGTCCAGTCGGTGACTCCCGCCGCGACCGACAAGAGCGGCACCGCAGCGGTCTTCTCGGTCACCCCCAAGACCTCGCCCTCGGCCTACGCGACCCAGGACCTGGTCAACCACCTCCGCGACAAGACGATCCCGGATGCCACCCAGGGGACCGGGCTGACGGCCTACGTCGGCGGAACCACAGCAGCAAACATCGACCTGGCGACCAAGATCTGCGACAAGCTCTTCCTCGTGATCGGGATCGTGGTGGTGCTCAGCTTCCTCCTGCTCACCCTGGCCTTCCGTACGGTGCTCGTGCCGCTGGTCTCGGCGCTGATCAACCTGCTCGCGGTCGCCGCCGCCTACGGGATCCTGACCGCGGTGTTCGAGAAGGGGTTCGCGCTGTCGCTGATCGGCGTGGACAACGAGATGCCGGTGGTCAGCTACGTGCCGCTGATGATGTTCGCGATCCTGTTCGGCCTCTCGATGGACTATCAGGTGTTCCTGGTCTCGCGAATCACCGAGCGACACCAAGGCGGCGCGGACAACAGCGAGGCGGTCAGGGCGGGCCTCGTCAATTCCGGCCGAGTGATCGCCGCGGCGGCGACGATCATGTTCGCCGTCTTCTTCAGCTTCGTGCTCAACGGCGACCCGGTCGTCAAGCAGTTCGGGATCGGCCTGGCAGTGGCGGTGGCGATCGACGCCCTCGTCGTCCTGCTGATCATGCCCGGCCTGCTCGAACTGACCGGGGAGCGGAACTGGTATCTGCCGCGCTGGCTCGGCCGCGCGCTGCCCGACCTGAAGGTCGAGGGCGATCCGGAGATGGAGGCCGAGACGCCCGCGACGCAGGCCACCGCCTGAGCCGACCGCGCCTATCATCAGCCGTCCCCGGGCGCGTAGCTCAGCGGGAGAGCGCTCCCCTCACACGGGAGAGGTCGCTGGTTCGATCCCAGCCGCGCCCACTGCGCTGACCCGTGTCAGTGTCCGCGGGTCCGCAGGGTGAGCTGCCATCTGCTTGCCGGCGGGGTGGTCCCGGCCGGCGGCTCGACGCCTCGCGGAAGCTCCCTGGGATCCGCCGGCCGTCCTGACTCCGATGACGATCACTCCGAAGATCGAGGCCACCAGGATCGCCAGGCGAACCGGGCCACCGTCGCCAGCGCCAGCCATGGCAGAAGGGTCTCGCCAGGAGCTGAAGCGGTCCTAAGCCTGCGGCGCGGCGGGGCGGCAAAGCTGTAACCGTGCGGCCCGCGAGATGACTGAAGACCATGAATTGGTCCAGCGACTTCGCGATGGCGACGAGTCGGCATTCGTGGAATTGATCGACCGGTACGGAGCGACGATGCTGCGCGTGGCACAGATGTACGTCCGCGACCGCGCGACTGCCGAGGAGGTCGTGCAGGAGACCTGGTTGGCGGTGCTCAACGGGATCGACCGCTTCGAGGAGCGCTCGAGCCTCAAGACCTGGCTCTTCCGGATCCTCACCAACCGCGCCAAGACCCGCGGCCAGAGGGACGGTCGCATGGTTCCCTTCTCCGCGCTGGCCGGGGCGAGCGATGAGCCAGACCCGTCGGTCGATCCGGACCGCTTCTTCGGCCCGGACTCCCCCCGCCCCGGGGCCTGGGCGGCGCCACCGGTGGCCTGGCCGCAGGAGAAGCTGCTGGAGAGCGAGACGCTCAGGGTGATCGAGATGGCGATCGACGAGCTGCCCGAGGCCCAGCGCGACGTGATCCTGCTGCGGGACGTCGACGGCTGGACCCCGATCGAGGTCTCGGACGCGCTCGGGATCACCGACGGGAATCAGCGCGTCCTGCTCCACCGGGCCCGTTCCCGGGTGCGCGCGGCGCTCGAGCGCTATCTGAATCCGGAGATCGCCGGAGGTACGCCATGAGGCTCTTCAGCCGGGAGATGGCCTGCCAGGAGCTGGTCGAGCTGGTCACCGCCTATTTCGACGGCAGCCTCTCGCGCCGTGACCGGCGCCGCTTCGACGCCCACATCCGGGGCTGCGAGCACTGCACCGCCTACGTCGAGCAGATGCGCCTGCTGATCGCCGCGACCGGCCGCCTCACCGAGGAGGACCTCGAGCCGGCGGCCCGCGACGAGCTTCTCGCCGCCTTCCGCGGTTGGAGCGAGGAACGACCCGTTTAGTCCTGGAGCAGCTTCTCGATCAGATGCATGTACTGCACCAGGCTGCGGGTGTCGAGGAAGTCATCGAGGACGCGCTGGTGGGCCGCCTTCCCGAACTCGGCGGCCCGCTCCGGGTCTGAGATGAAGCCGTCGACCGCGCGGGCTACGGCTTCCAGGTCGGTGGGGTCGTCGATCAGGACCCCGGAGACGCCGTCCTCGATCTGATCCTGGATCCCGCCGACTCGGCTGGCCACCATCGGCCTTGATTTCCACATCGCCTCGGCGACGGTGAGCCCGAAGCCCTCCGCCAGGCTCTTCTGCACGACCACGTCGGAGCGCCGCTGGATCGCGTTCACCATCGCCGCGTTCTCCTCGCTGTCGGCCATGGGCAGGGAGGCGAGATGGACGCGGGCTCGCTTCTCGGCGGGAAGCTGATCGCGATGGGAGGTGACGTCGGCGAGGACCTCAGCTCCTTCCGGGTCGTCCGAGACGTCGGCCACCGATGGACCGGCCAGGAGCAGATGGGAGCCGTCGGCCTCCATGTACTCGGCGAAGCTGCGGAGCACGCCGACCGGGTCCTTGAGCCGATCCCAGCGCGAGACCTGGCTGATCAGCGGCGCGCCCTCGGGGACCGGCTCGTCCTGGACCAGGTCCGCGCGGCGAGTGACGCGGGCCTCGCTGCCGTCGAAGCGGCGGAAGAGGGCGTGGCCCACGTCATCGGAGTCCTGTAGGCCGATCACGGCGAGGATCGCCCGCACCGCCTCGGGGTCGAGGTCCTGGTTCTTCGGGGAGAAGGCATCGATGGATGGCGGGACGATCCAGATCCGCTCCTTGTCGAGCCCCTCCCAGACGAACCGCTCACGCGAGAAGACGTACGCGTCGGCGTCGGTGACGTAGGGCCGCATGAAGTCCCAGGCTGCGCGGGCGAGCTCGCCGGGCCGGTCCACGCCGATGTGGCAGCGCCAGATCACCCGGACGTCGGAGGCGACCACGTGAGGGACGAGGCCCGCCGGCTGCGGGTCATGGATGTAGACGAGATCGCCGGGCTGGACGAGCTCGGACGAGCTCGTCCGCGGCCTCCGCCAGCGCCGCCTCGTAGATCTCGCGCTCCTTCGGCCCCAGCGGTCCACCGTCTCCCTTGGACTCGTGCAGGTTGTTGTGGATCCGCTTGGTGATGCGGAAGAAGTCCGGGTTCCCGGAGATCGTCATCCAGCGGACGTCGACGCCGGCGCCGCGGGCGTAGGCCAAGAGCGACTGGAGCAGCTCCGCGACCCCACCTCCCCGCGCGGTCGAGTTCACGTGCCAGACGACCCTGCCCTTGAGCAGCCGCCGCGATTCGTCGATCGCCTCGTCTACCTCTTCCCAGCGGTCACCGAGCAGCGCCTCGAAGCGCTCCGGCGAGAACGAAGCGACTTTGACCTCTTGAAGCGCGGACATCGCCCCGGACCCTATTGGCCGGAGCGTCGCGGCAGCGGCCCTCACCGTATCCCAGCGCGCGATGCTCAAGCTGCTGGCCGATCGGCCCGATAGCTGCTCCATGGACGCCGAGAGCAGGCGGGAGCGAATCGTGGTCGAGACCGAGCGCTACAGCATCGTGGGCGACGTCACGCTCCCGGCCGAGGGATTCCACAGCCGTCTCTCGGACCTGCTCAATCGGGAGGGAGTGCATTTCATCCCGCTCATCGACGCGACGATCACTGGCCGCAATGGCGAGCCTCCACAGCAGCGGCCCTTCATCGCCGTGGCGCGGGACCACGTCCAGGTCGCGTACGAGGCATCTGACGGCTAGTTCACCGACGGGTCCGCCGGCATCCGCGCGAGCAGCGCGAACTCGCCCCCCTTCCGCGCCAGCACCTCGGACCAGAGATCGCCGTCCCGGAAGGGATCGTCGGGATGCGCGTCCTCGACGATCCAAGACTCCTGCTCGAGCTCCCCGTCCAGCTGACCGGCCGCCCAGCCCGCGTAGCCCACATATACCCGCAGGCGGTTGAGGTCGGGCGGATCGTCGAGGTCGACCATGCCGACGGACCCGACGATCAGCTTGGTGGCGGCGGTCGGATCGGAGTGGTCGCCGACCGCGGTCACCGCGTTGGGCTGGACCGGACCGCCGACGTGGATCAGGTGCTCGTCGCCGATCAGCTCGGCCAGCTCCGGCGAGGCATCGCCGACGCTCGTCCCCGAGGGCCGGTTGAGAACCAGTCCGAAGGCGCCCTGATCGGAGTGCTCGACCACCAGGATCACGGTCCGGTGGAAGTAGTCCGGCATGCTCGGTGAGGCGATCAGCAGGTTCCCGCTCAGGCTCTCTGTCACCGCTCTCACAATAGGCTCCAGACATGGGGATCAAGCTGTACGGGACGCAGCCCTCGCCCCCTTCGCACAGCGCCCGCCTGATGATCGAGCGCAAGGGGCTGGACCACAAGATGGTCTGGCTGCTCCCGGGGCTGTGGCCGGCCCTGCTACGGACACGGGGTTTCGCGGCGGAACCGTCCCGGCGATGAAGGTCGACGGCCGGCGGATCCAGGGGTCGACGCTGATCTCACGGGAGCTGGAGGAGCTCAAGGCCGAGCCGCCCCTCTTCCCCTCTGATTCCGAGAAGCGCGTCGCGGTCGAGGAGGCGGAGCGCTGGGGCGACGAGGTCCTCCAGGACGTGCCGCGCCGGATCGTTCGCTGGCTGTCTGTGCACCGCCCGGAGACCAAGGTGATGATCGCGAGGGAGGTCGGCATCCCCTTCCCCCGCTTCGCGGCCTGGATCAACACGCCGGCGGCCAAGCACCTGGCCAACAAGGTCGATGCCGACGGCGAGATCCAGCGGGCGATCGCGCAGGTCCCCGAGGTGCTCGACCACGTCGACCAGCTGATCGCGGATGGAGTGATCGGAGGGGAGGAGCCCGAACGCGGCGGACTTCCAGATCGCGACCTCCGTTCGGATGCTGCTCAACGTCGGCGACCTGGATCCTGTGACGAAGGACAGGCCTGCCGCCGACCTGGCGATGCGCTACGTGCCGGAGTTCGGCACCGACTTCCCGGCCGGCCTGCTGCCGGCCGAGTGGCTCACGGCGTTAGAACGATCTTGAGCGCCTCGCGGTTGTCGTAGGCGCGGTAGGCGTCCGGCGCCTCGTCGAGCTTCATGTGGTGGGTCACCAGGGGCGTCGGGTCGAGCTTGCCCTCGGAGAGCAGGTCGAGCACCGGGTCCACGTGCTTGATCACGTTGGCGTGCCCGCTGGTCAGGGTCAGCGCCTTGATCCAGAGGATGCCCATGTGCACGTCGGCCCGCTCGGCGTAGACCCCCGTGACCGAGACGGTTCCGGCCTTGCGGGCGAGGCGCAGCGCCAGATCGAGCGCCTCGGGATGACCGACGGCATCGACCGCCAGGTCCACGCCCCGTCCCTCCGTCAGCTTCTTGACCTCGGCGCGCGGGTCCTGCTCGGTTAGATGGACCGCCGTCGCCCCGAAGGATTCGGCCATACGCAGCCGGTCCTCCACCGTGTCGATCGCCACCACCTCCGACGCGCCGGCCGCCTTGGCTGCCTGCACCGCGCAGAGGCCCACCGGGCCCATACCGAGGATCGCGGCGGTCTCGCCCTCTGCCAGGGGCCGCGAGTCGACCGCGTGGTAGGCGGTTCCCATCACGTCGCCGGCAAACAGGGCGACCTCGTCGGTGAGACCGTCGGGGACCTTGCGGAGCGTCAGGTTCGCGTGCGGCACGAGGAGCAGCTCCGCCTGCGCCCCCTGCAGAGAGCCCAGCGCCTTGCCGTGGCCGAAGACCCGCGCCTCGTCGCACTTGTGGAACTCCTCGCGCCGGCAGAAGAAGCACTCGCCGCAGGCGGTCCCGTAGGTGCCGAGAACACGGTCGCCGACCGACACCCGGCTGACGTCGTCGCCGGCGGCGACCACCTCGCCGACGAATTCGTGGCCGATCACGAAGCCCGGCTCGATCTGCACCCGTCCGTGGTAGATGTGGAGGTCCGAGCCGCAGATCCCGCTCGCCTGGACGCGGACGAGGGCGTCGTCGGACGCGAGCAGCTCGGGCTCCGAGACCTCGTCGACCTGGACCTCGCCGGGCGCCTGGAAGGTGACCGCTCTCATAGATGGAGCGTATAGACGCGTTGCGCATAAGATCGCTGCATGGGGATCGAGAAGTCACGGCCGGTGCTGATCACGGGCTGCTCGACTGGGATCGGGCGGGCGACGGCGGAGCGACTCGCGGACGAGGGCTACAACGTGCACGCGACCGCGCGCGAACCCGAGTCGATCGAGGATCTCGCCAGGCGGGGCATGAAGACCCTCGCACTCGACGTCACGGACGAGGGCTCGATGGAGGCAGCGGTCGCCGAGGTCGAGAAGGACGGCCCGGTCGGCGCGCTGGTCAACAACGCCGGCTACAGCCAGAGCGGCGCGATCGAGACGATCCCGATGTCGAGCGTCCGCAGGCAGTTCGAGACGAACGTCTTCGGATTGATCCGCATGTGCCAGCTCGTGCTGCCGGGGATGCGTGGCGCGGGCTCCGGCCGGATCGTGAACATGAGCTCGATGGGCGGCAAGCTGGTCTTCCCCGGGGGCGGCATCTACCACGCGACCAAGCACTCGGTTGAGGCCCTCTCCGACGCTCTCCGCTTCGAGGTCCACGGGTTCGGCGTCCACGTCGTGATCATCGAGCCGGGGCTGATCGTCACCGACTTCGGCGAAACCGCGGCGGGAAGCCTCGCCGATGTCGAGGAGCACGGCCCGTACGCCGGGTTCAACGCGGAGGTGGCGCGGGTGACCGCCAATGCCTACACCGGATCGATGGCGCGCTTCGGGGCCGGGCCCGATGCCGTGGCGAAGAAGATCTCCAAGGCGCTCTCGGCGAGTCGGCCGAACACGCGCTACAAGGTGACGGCGTCGGCCAAGCTGATGATGGGCATGCGGAGCCTGATGACGGACCGGATGTGGGATCGGATGGTCCGCTCGCAGTACCCGCCCCCCAAGGCCGAATCCTGATGTCCCGGGCGCTGCTGATCATCGACTTCCAGAACGACTTCACCTCCGGCGGTGCGCTCGCGGTGCCGGGCGGAGACGAGATCGCCGAGCCGGTGAAGCGCCTGGCGGACCAGTTCGATCACGTCTTCGCCACGCGCGACTGGCACCCGCCGGACCACGCCTCCTTCGCGACGGAGGGAGGCCCATGGCCGGTGCACTGCGTGCAGGGCACGCACGGGGCCGAGCTCCATCCCGCGATGCGCGACGTCGAGGTCGACGCGATCGTCGATGTGGGCGTCGAGAGGGATGACGAGGGCTACTCCGGCTTCGAGAAGTCGAAGCTCGCCGACCTGCTCCACGAGGCCGGCGTCGACGAAGTGGCCGTCGTGGGCCTGGCGACCGACTACTGCGTGCGGGCCTCCGCGATCGACGCCTGCCGCGAAGGATTCGACACGACGGTGGTCACGGACGCCATCCGCGCCGTCGAGGTCAATCCCGGTGACGGCGAGCGTGCCCTCGAGGACATGAAGCGCGCCGGCGCGAAGCTGGCGACGTCCCGCGAGCTCTCGCCCGCCGCCCGGTGAGCCCTCGACCGCGAGGCTCGGCGCTCGACCTGCTGAGCGAGGAGGAGCGCTCGGAGCTCCGGCCCGGCCGCCAGCCCCGCTGGATCGAGCCGATGAAGGCCGTCCTCCACGACCGTCCGTTCTCGGACCCGGACTGGATCTATGAGCGGAAGCTGGACGGCGAGCGCTGCCTGGCCTACCGCACGCCCCAGGGAATCAGACTCCGGTCACGCACCGACAAGGTGCTCAACAACTCCTACCCCGAGCTCGTCGAGGCCCTGGAGCGCGCGCCCTCGCCGGAGTTCGTCGTCGACGGGGAGATCGTCGCGTTCAGCGGCAACATCCCGAGCTTCTCGCGCCTTCAGGGCAGACTGGGGATCTCCGACCCGGAGCGCGCGCGGCGCACGGGCATCGCCGTCTACTACTACCTCTTCGACATCATCCATCTCGAGGGGTACGACACCACGCGGTTGCCCGTGCGCCCCCGGAAGCGGCTGCTGCGCGGTGCTGTCGACTTCCATGGACACGTCCGCTTCCTTCCCCATCGGAACCGGGACGGCGAGAAGCTCTTCGTGGACGCCTGCCGCCGTGGGCTCGAGGGGCTGATCGCGAAGCGCGCTGAGAGCCGCTACGCGAGCAAGCGCTCGACCGACTGGCTGAAACTGAAGTGCTCGCACGAGCAGGAGCTGGTCATCGGGGGCTTCACCGCGCCCCAGGGCAAGCGCACCGACTTCGGCGCCCTGCTGGTCGGCTACTACGAGGACGGCGAGCTGAGCTACGCCGGCAAGGTCGGCACCGGCTTCGACCAGCGGACCCTGTCCACCCTCGGCGAGCAGATGCGAAAGCTCGAACGACCCGATCCCGCCTTCGCCGACGTCCACCCGATCCCGAAGGGCACGCATTGGATCGAGCCGCGTCTCGTAGGGCAATTCGCCTTCAGCGAATGGACCCGCGACGGCCGCCTCCGCCACCCTCGGTATCTCGGGCTGCGCGACGATAAGCGGCCCGAGGAAGTGGTCAGAGAGCGTCCGCGGCGAGTTGCCTCTCGTAGGGGCCGCGGCCGGTGAGGCAGATGGCGCCCGCCCTGGCAGCGAGGGCGAGGGCGGCTTCCGGGTCTCGTCCCTGGGCGAGCGCAAAGGTCAGCGCCGCGGCGAACGAGTCCCCGGCGCCGTAGGTGTCGGCGATCGGGCCGGGCAGGGGCGCCGCGGCCCAGCTGCCCCGGCTGCCCTGGGCGGTCTCATAGCGGCCGCCCTCGGCGCCGCGGGTCGCCACCAGGAGCGTCGGCGGCGGGTCGAGCGCTCTCGCAAAGGCCGTCTCGAACTCATCCCCGTCGCTGTAGACGAGGGCGTCGAGCCTGACGCCCTCCTCGTGGAGGACCCGGCCCGCCCGGGGAGAGGCGACCAGCACGCCGGCGGCACGCGCGGCGTGTAGCGCCTCGCCGTCGGCGGCGGTCAGATAGACCCCGTCCGCTCGTTCGAGGTCCTCCCAGTCGAGCGGGTCACGCCCACGGGGCGCGAGCCGCTCGCCGATGGTGATGATCGTGCGCTCGCCCTGGGCGTCGAGGAAGGTGAGGCCCCGGCGGGTCGGGGCCTCGCGTGTCGCGTCGCGGACCGTCACCGCGAGCTCCGCGAGTCGCGCCCGGGTGCGGCGGGCGAGCTCGTCTTCGCCCAGTGCGGTGAGAAAGGCCGCGCCGCCGGCCAGCCGCGCGAGCTGGACGGCAGCGACCGCGCCGCCACCCGCCGGCTCCTCGAAGCTGTCGTGGGCATGCACGATCTCGCCGGCGGCTGGAACGTGGTCGCCGCGCACGAACTCGATCCACTCGACATGTCCGACGGCCGCAACGCGCACCGCCGGGATTCTGGCGACTCGGCCCGATACTCAGGCGGCCGCCAGCAGGGAGCCGACCGTCGCGCGGAACTCGTCGATGCGGAAGGGCTTCGGCAGCTGGGCGTTGGCTCCGACCTGCGAGGCCCAATCAACGTCGAGGCCCACCGAGCCGCTCAGTAGGAGCACCGGCATGTCGTGGTGTGCGGGATCGCTGCGTATTGCATTGATGGCCTCGATGCCGCCGCCGCCTGGCATTTGCACGTCGAGGATGAGCAGGTCAGGTTCCGTGCGCGAGATTTGCTCGAGCACCTCCCCGGTGTCGACCGCCTCCCTGACCTCGTAGCCCTCCGACTCGAGGAGCTCCATGATCAGACATCTCATCAGCTCGTTGTCATCGCCGACCAGGATCCGAGACATCGCCTCTCCCTTACGCACTCGCCGAACAGCAACATAGCGCTCTACCTAATTATCGGTAGTAGGCTTCCAGGAAGTGGAGAAGATAGTGCAGCCCGACTTCCGGGCCCTGTTCGAGGCGGCCACGGGCCTATATCTGGTCCTCGACCCGGAGCTGCGGATCGTCGCCGCGAGCGACGCGTACCTCGACGCGACCATGACCAGGCGCGAGGAGATCGTGGGCCGCGGCATTTTCGACGTCTTCCCCGACAACCCGGAGGACCCCGAGGCGACCGGGGTGAGCAACCTCTCCGCATCGCTCGAACTGGTCCGACCGGCGGCGGGTACCGGACACCATGGCCATCCAGAAGTACGACATCCGGCGTCCGGAGGAGGAGGGCGGCGGCTTCGAGGAGCGCTTCTGGAGCCCGAAGAACATCCCGGTCCCGGACGAGAGCGGGCGAGCTCGCGTACATCATCCACCGGGTCCAGGATGTGACCGCGTTCGTCCGGCTGACCGAGCGCGGCACCGAGCAGGAGGCTGAGATCTTCCTCGTCACCCAGGAGCTGCAGAAACTCAACGCGCAGCTCCAGGCGGCCGACAGGGCGAAGAACGAGTTCCTCTCCCGGATGAGCCATGAGCTCCGCACGCCGATCGCCGCGATCATGGGATTCAGCGAGCTGTTCGCGCTGGCAGACCTGGACGAGAAGACGAGCGAGTGGGCAGCGACGATCCTGAAGGCGGGGCGCCACCTGCTCCAGCTCGTGGACGAGGTTCTCGACATCTCGCGCATCGAGGCAGGCGAGCTGTCGATCTCGGTCGAGCCGGTCGCGATCGCCCCGCTGCTCGCCGACGCGATCGAGTTGATCCAGCCGCTGGCGGAGGGTCGTCGGGTCACCCTCCACCCCGCCGAGATCCAGGCTGGGAGCGGCTACGCCCGGGCCGACACCCAGCGGCTCAAGCAGGTGATGATCAACCTGCTCTCGAACGCGGTCAAGTACAACCGCGAGGGTGGCGAGGTGCACGTCTCGGTCACGGCGCTCGGCTCTCACCGGATGACGGCTGGCGGTCACCGACACCGGCCATGGGATCGATCGGGAGTCGCTGCACAAGCTCTTCACTCCATTCGAGCGGCTCAACGCGGGCGCCGACGTTCAGGGAACCGGTCTGGGCCTCGCGCTCTCGCGAAGACTGGTCGAGGCGATGGGAGGGACGCTGACCGTGCGCAGCACTCCGGGCGAGGGCAGCACCTTCACCGTCGAGATGGCCAGGGGCGAGCCCGCCGCGGTGGCCGCCGCGGTGGCGGAGGACAGCGAACTGGTCGCCCAGCGCCCCTACAACGGCGAGCGCCGCCTCCTCTACATCGAGGACACGGTGGCCAACATCCGCCTGGTCGAGGAGATCCTCAGCTCGCGCCCCAGCGTCAGGGTCTTGCCGGCCGGAATGGGGTCGCTCGGCCTCGAGCTGGCGGCGGAGCACCGCCCCGACCTGGTCCTGCTCGACCTGCACCTGCCCGACATCGGCGGCGACGAGGTCCTCGCCCGGCTGCGCGCCGACGAGCGAACCAGAGACATCCCGGTGGTCGTGCTCAGCGCCGACGCCACCGACCGCACTCCAGGCCCGCTGCTCGAGGCGGGCGCGCAGGCCTACCTCACCAAGCCGATTGGGATGCGCCAGCTGCTCGAGGTCGTCGACACCTACGTGGCTGGCTGAGCCAGGTCGCGATTCTCTGGGACGAACTTGCTCGCCGTGAACGTTGCGCCCTGCGGGTCGGCGATGATGGTCATCCGGACCCACGGGGCGTCGAAGGGGGGCATGAGCACCTTCCCGCCGAGCTCGGTCGTCTTCGCGGCGATGGCGTCCGCGTCATCGACGGCGAACGTCACGTTCCAATGCGGTGGGACGTCCGGCTGGTCATCGCCGATCGGAACGAGCGACGCGACAACGTCCTCGAAGCCATCTGGCGCGTCCATCTCGGCCATGTTCTCCCGGAGCTCCGGGTTGTCGCGCTCCAGGTAATCGCCATAGCCGGGCAGCGTCCACATCTCGAAGCCGCCGGGCAACTCGAGGGTCTGCCAGCCGAACACCGTGCCGTAGAAGGACTTGGCGCCCTCCGGGTCGCGGGTGTTCAGGCCGTTGAAGTTCAGGCTGCCGTGCTCGTTGACGATCTGCGCGCCCTTGTTCTGCTTCGCCTGCCAGACGCAGAACAGCCGCCCCCTCGGGATCGGTGAACACCGCCATCCGGCCTGCGTCCATGACGTCGAACGGCTCCATCACGACGTTGCCACCGGCATCACTGACCTTTGACGCCGTCTCGTCGGCGCTCTCCACCCAGACATAGGTGTTCCACATTGCGGTGGGCGGCGCTTGCTCCGGGATCGATCCGACGGCCGCCACATCGCCGCCTCGGATCCGCGCGATGAAGTACTTGCCCTCCGATCCCGGCGGCATCACGTCTTCGAACTCCCATCCGAAGAGGTCGCTATAGAAGTGACCGCGGCCTCGGGGTCAGGCTGGCTCGTGTCCACCCAGCAGGGAACGCCGGGGATGTATCCGTCTCGTTCGGGCATCGCTGCTCCTTGGCGCACCCTATACCGACCCGCTCACTCGGCCGAGTCAGCTGACCACGGAGAGACGCTCCCTTGCGACCGTCGTGGCCGCCTCGTCGCTGCGCAGGTGCCCGGTCACGGCGCTGACGAAATGCCGCCGGTCGAGCGCGAATAGCCGGCAGCCGGGTAGAGCGGTGACGGTCGCAGTCCGCGGCACGTCGTTGAGCAGGGCGATCTCCCCGAAGCACTCCCCGGCTCCCTCTCTTCCGCGGAGGATGCCGTCGATGTGCATCTCCACCTCGCCCTCGGCGATCAGGTAGAAGCGCTTCCCCGGTTCACCCTGGGTGACGATCTCCTCGCCAGGATTCGGGGTGACGGAAACCAGGTCGTGGCTGATGCGCTCCAGCGTGTCCATCGGCAGCGGAGCGAAGATCGGATGCTGGCGCAGCAGGCGGAAGCGGCCCTCCTCGACCGGTGCGCCGATCTCCAGGGCACGCAGCGCGGACCAGCGCAAGAGCGCGAACACCGGGAGGATCGCTCCGAACGCGATGACCGTCCCCCGCACGCCGAAGAGTGCGATCAGTGCCGGGACGGCGATGGATCCGAGTGCCATGGCCGCGAACTTGGATGACTCGAGGAAGGACAGGGCGCGCGCCAGCGTCTCGTCGGATCCCAGCCGCTGGAGCAGGGTCCAGGAGGCGACCTCGACGAAGGTGTAGCCGGCCCCCATCCCGAGCCAGGCCGCGTAGCCCATCGCGGCGACCACCCAGATGCCCGGCAGAGCAAGCGAGGCTCCGGCGAGGAGGCAGCCGAGCGCCAACCCGGCGGCGAGCTGGCCGCGGTGCAGGAGAAAGGCGAGGGCGGCGCCCCCGAGCAGAGCGCCGATTCCCCAGGCGGCGTTCAGGTACCCGACGGCTCCCTCGCCGAGCCCGAGCAGGTCCAGGGCGACGATGACGGCGAGTACGTCGGCGGCGCCCTCGAAGAAGACCAGCAGCGTCAGCGACATTCCGACCAGTCGCAGTCTCGAGTCGGCGAGCAGCGATCTCGCCCCCAATGCGACGCCGGCGAGCACGGTGTCCGACGTCTCGGTCACATATTTCGGACGGGCGTCACGGCTGAGGCTGAGGAGCAGGAGGGCGGCCACCACTCCGGCGATCGCCGCCATCCCGAAGACCACCTGCGGGCTCGAGGCCGCGAGGAGGACGCCGCTGGCGATCCCCGCGGTCAGGAAGCCGACGTTGTCCATGCGCGCTGTGCGCGACGTTCGCCGCCGAGAGCTCCTGCGGCGTCCGAGCGAGGAGCGGCATCAGGGCGCCCTCGGCGGGGACATAGGGACAGATGGCGACGGTCGAGAGGCCCGCAATCACGAACACCACCGTGACCGGGGCCCCCAGTGCCGCGGCGGCCGCAGCAGCGCCGAGCAGGGCCGCGTTGCCCAGGGCGCTGGCGACGAGCACCGACCGCCGCGACGCCCGGTCGCCGATCAACCCGCCGAACGGCGCGGCGAGGGCTCCCGGCAGCAGCCGCACCGCCCCCGCAACGCCGACCGCAGTCGGGCCGCTGGCATCGAACGCGTAGACGCCGAGAGCGATCGCGAACGACCAGATCGCCAGGGACTCGGCGCCCCAGGCAAGCTGCAGGCGCCGCATCTCCGGATTGCTGAAGACGACCGCCACGGCTCGCAGCGACCGCCGCAGAGCGTCCGTGCTCACCTGCTGACCCTACTGCCAGCTGTGGGATGCTGAGGCGGCTCACAAGGACCACAAAGGAGGTCCGATATGGAGTCCCACGCAGAAGCCACCGCTACGGAGGATGCAGATGACCGCCAGACGGTCGAGAGCTACGGAACGTACACCGAGGCCCAGCGGGCCGTCGACAACCTTTCGGACGGCGGCTTCCCGGTGGAGGGGGCGCAGATCGTCGGGCAGGACCTGCGGCTCGTCGAGCGAGTCACGGGTCGGGTTACCAACCTCACCGCCACGGGGGCAGGAGCCGCGACGGGCGCCTGGTTCGGATTGTTCATCGGGCTGCTGGTCGGACTGTTCACGACCGGCCCCGAGTGGCTCGGGCTGGTGCTCGGCGGACTGCTGATCGGAGCAGTCTGGGGCGCCCTGTTCGGGTTCTTCGCCCACTGGGCTACGCGGGGGCAGCGTGATTTCTCGTCGGTGCGGAACCTCGTTGCCGCCCGGTACGAGCTGCTCGTCCCCAGCGACCAGGTCCAGCGGGCGCGGGAGTTGCTCAGCGGAGGGGGTGGGAATCCAGCCCACGAGGGACCCGAAAGCCCCTAACGGTTTTCGAGACACCTCGAGGGACGGCGCGTAAACCCCGTCGATCGCGGAGCACGCGGACGCCCGGTTGCCCAGCTCAGCCGGTTCGAGAGGCCGGCATGCCGGGAGCCTGCGTGTCGGAGGCGATCTCGACCGCGTCCTGCATGCTGAGCGCGATACCGGCCGCGTAGACCTCCTCGAACTGCTCGGTCCCGAGCGCCTCGCGCATTCGACTCATCCCCTCCTCTTCCCGGCGCCGGAGCATCGGCCATGACGAAGACCCGCAGGCGCTGATCCGGAGTCCGGATCACGATCTCAACGCGCGGTCACCCTACCGGTCCTGCCTCGATTCTGAGGAGGCATTACGGCCACAGTCGTAGTCTCGCATGCGCGCAGTGCGGGCTCCGCGGCTGTCCGCGACCTCGACGAGCGTCCGCGGGAGCTCGTCGCCGCACTCGCCGTGGCCCGGCAGGTCGAAGGCGATGCTGCGCACGCCGGCGCCGAGCTGCTCGGAGACCGGACGCCAGGTGTCACGATCGAACGTGAGCCCGTGGAGGAGCACTACTACTGGGATCCCCTCGCCGTGGTCGTCGTAGGCAAGGCTGCGCGGGTCGATCGTCATCGGGCGGCCCTTTCTCGTCGGTACCTCGCACGCAAGGTCCGCCGATGCGGTACAGCGGAGGGGGTGGGATTCGAACCCACGAGGGACCCGAAGGCCCCTAACGGTTTTCGAGACCGCCCCGTTCAACCGCTCCGGCACCCCTCCGGGGGCCTAGAGGCTAGCGGCGGAGCCGCGCCATGCCCTTACGGGGAGCCGACCCCCAGGGTGTTGCCATCGGGGTCCTTGAACCAAGCGATCCGGTCGGCGCCGAAGTGCGCGATTCCGCTCTCGTCGGTCTTGATCTGGTCCGTGTCGTACTGCTCGAACTGGATGCCCTTTGAGGAGAGCTCGGCGACGATCCCCTCGACGTCGTCGGTCGACCAAGCCGCCAGCGTCGCGGCTGATTCGCCCGCATGCTCTGACGGATAGATGTGGATCAGCGTCTCACCCGCGCATCGATAGGTGACGCCGCCATCATCCCCCTCCGGCCCACCGGCGAGGCCGAGTTTGCCCTCGTAGAAGTCCCTCGCCCTGGCCATGTCGCTGACGGCGATGATCGCCTCCACCTTGCAGCTCTCCAATCCCATCTGGTTTCTCCTCTCTAAGCCCCGGCGGGCAGCTTGCCCTCGAGCACGTAGCGAAGCACCTCGACAACCTGCTCCGGCGTCTCCGCCGTCGCCATAGCGGCGCGGTCGATCTCCTTCAGCGCGTGCGTGGTGTCGGGATCGTGGAGGGTGACGATCGGCTTGCCGAGTGCCGCCGCGAATCCCGCGTCGAAGGCGGCGTTCCATTGCCTGTACTTGTCGCCGAAGCGGACGACCACCACGTCGGCCTGGCGGATCAAAGTCTGGGTGCGAATCGCGTTCACGCCCGCGCCCTTGTGGTCCTTCCAGAAGCCCTCGGACTCCTGGCCGAGGATCGCCACGCCGACGTCATCGGAGGCGGCGTGGTCGGTCACCGGCGAGGTGAAGGTGAGGTCCAGCCCAGCCTGCTGGGCACCCGAGGCGACCCGTTCGCGCCAGTCGGAGTGGATCTCACCCGCCAAATAGATCTGCCAAGCCATGGCGGAGTTATACGCCAGGACCCCTCCGCCGAACGTCCCGGACTGCTCGCTGAGAAGGGGGCTCCCGGACGTTCACCGGGAACCCTTTTGCCGAACGTCCCGGAGTGCTCGGTGAGGAGGGGGCTCCGGGACGTTCGGGGCGAGGGTGAGTAGGCGTTTTGGGCGCTCGTAGACGTCCTCCGATGGGATTCTGAGAACGGTCCATCCCGCCTGCTCCCAAGCACGCTGCTTGCGAGCGTCCTCGCCCACGTCGAGATGGAAGGGCCCGCCATCCACTTCGACGATCAGCCTCGCCTGCCGCCAACTCAAATCCGCCTCTTCGCCGGCGATCCGAACGTTGAGTTGGGGCAGCGGGCGCCCGGCGTTGCGCAGGAGCTCCAGCGCCCGCACCTCTGCTCCACTTCGGGCACGCTCCAGAGGCAGGCCGGAATACCGAGCGATCGTGGTGGCCAGCCGACGAACGCCACGGCGACCGCGGTAGCGGCCGAGACTGTCTCCGAGCAGCGGGAGAGTGGCCAGACCCAGCCGAACGGTTTCGCGCACGGTCCGCGCCAAGGCTCGGTCACCCACCACCCGGGCGAGATCGAGGAGGGTCCGCGGCACGATCGTGATCGGGATTCCCCGGAGCGTCGTGCAGTCCCCCTCGAGGGTCGTACTGCGAAATGCACGGACGCCGCCGTGGAGCCGGGGTCCGCCGCTCCCAGCTCGGGTGACCGTTTGAGGTCCGACCTGCTCCGACAGGAGACCCCATGCGGCTGCCGCGCTCTGGTGGCTCAGAACGCTGCCCGGCGCCGTCAAAGTGGCGGCCATCCATCGGCCCCAACAGTCGTGCTCCAAGGGAGCACCAACCGCGAACACCCCCTCCTTGACGAGTGTTAGACGACCGGTCAGGGTCCAGCGCGTGATCGCGGCGTCGCTCAGGCCGATCTCGAGGAGCTGCTGCCTCGAAACGCGATTGAACTGCCGACCCGCAAGCTCCGCTACCCGAGCGTCCCACATACCCCCTCTGAGCGAGCGATCCGGGACGTTCGCCCCCGGTGCACTGCTCTGGGCGAGCAATCCGGGACGTTCGCGCGGGTGGGATCAGCGGAGAGGGTGGGATTCGAACCCACGAGGCGGTTTAACCCGCCCACTCGCTTTCCAAGCGAGCTCCTTAAGCCACTCGGACACCTCTCCAGCGGCAACCGGGAAGGGTAATGCGAGAGCAGTGGGGGCCGCGCGCGGTGGCTCCGCGCGCGGCCCCGTCAGCTCTCAGGAGCCGAGCCCTAGGCGGTGGGGGCGGGCTGCGCGGACGCCGGCCCTCTCGCCCGCATCGTCAGGATGATGCTGGCGATGAGGACCCAGATGCCGGCGATGACACCGCCGACGAACCCGATCGGCCCTGCGAGCGCCAAGACACCGCCCACGATCCCGAGCCAACCCATCCACTTCGGCAGGGCACCTGACCTCAACACCGAGATGCCGACGGACCAGTTGAACACCAGCACGCCGAGGAGAAACGGTAGGAAATCGTTGTCCCAGATCGCCTGGATCGTCTGAATCTCAGGCCCCGGAATGTCGTCGGCCGCCTCCGCGGCCGCAAACAGGAGCAGGCCGTCGATTGCGCCGCCGATGGCGACGATCGAGACGCCGATCAGCGCCAGGATGGGCAGCATCGAGCCTGGCCCCTCCGCGGCCTCGAGGACCTTGCGCAAATAGGCCCCAAAGAAGATCAGCAGGGCGCCGGCCACCACGCCGAGGAACGCACTGATCTCCGCCGCGTCCTTGTTGTCCTGATACCACTGTTGGACCTCGCTGGGCGGATGGTCGGCGGACGTGGGTGAGCCCTGGATGATGAGGCTCACGACCAGCACCACTATGAAGGCAATTCCGGTGAGCGGCACGAGCCACTCACGGCTTTTTCTCTCCAATGGATCATCTCCTCGTTCCGGCGCCACCCCCGCGGCGCGCTTACAGGGGGATTTCTGCGACCACGTTTGTGGCAGCGCGCGCGAGTATCCCAGTGCCGTCGGTCGTCTGGAGGGATCCGGATGGTTGAGGCTGCAATAGGGTTCTGGCGCGATGGCGAAGGTGCCGACCGTGACCGGGATGATCGAGGCCGAAGAGCTCGGCACGACCCTGATCCACGAGCATCTGCGCAACGCCGATGAGGCGGTCCGCAACCAGTGGCCGATGGTGGGCGCCACCAAGGAGGACAAGCCGCACGAGGTTCCTCCCGAGCAGGTCTTCGACGATCGCCGTGCGGGAGGCGAGGGCGGCGGTGGACCTCGGCGTCAAGACGATCGGCGAGCCGACCGCGATGTTCCTGGGACGCGACGTCGACTTCATGCGGCGGGTCTCGGAGGAGACCGGGCTCCAGGTGATCCCCTGCACCGGGATCTACACCTACGACCACCTGCCCCAGTTCTTCATGAACCGCGACCCCGACCAGATCGCCGAACTTTTCGTGCACGACATCGAGGAGGGCATCCAGGGGACCGACATCAAGGCGGCCTTCATCAAGTGCGCCGCCGACGAGCCCGGGGTGAACGAGAACATCGAGAAGGTCCATCGCGCCGCCGCCCGCGCGAGCGTCCGGACCGGCGCGCCGATCATGGCCCACTCACGGCCGGCCAGCAACACCGGCCCGCGGCAGGTCGAGATCTTCGTCGAGGAGGGCGTCGACCCGGGCAAGATCCAGATCGCCCACACCGGCGACAGCGACGACCTGGGCTACATCGAGGGTCTGCTGGAGACGGGCGTCTGGATCGGACTCGACCGCTACGGCCTCGACATCTTCCTGCCCTACGAGAAGCGCCAGGAGACGGCCAAGGCGCTGCTCGAGCGCGGCTACGCCGACCGGATCTTCCTCTCGGCCGATTCGGTGGCGACGAGCGACTGGTTCCCGCCCAATGTGATCGAGGGGCTGATCGCGGCGGGTGCGGCGCACGACTGGACCATCCGCATGGTCCCCGAGAGGGTGCTGCCCGAGCTCCGCGAGTGGGGCATGACCGAGGAGCAGGAGCGGACGATGATGGTCGAGAACCCCGTGGCCTGGCTCACCGGCTGAGGGTCGACCTACATAGGCTTCGCCCATGGCGGACGCGAATGACCCCGGGCTGCTGACGCCGGCAGAGACGTCGCTGCTGATCGACCGCTACGAGATCACGATGGCGGCGAGCTATCACGGTCTCGGCCGCAACGATCAGGCCGTCTTCGAGCTCTTCGTCCGCAAGCTCCCGCCCCACCGCGACTGGCTGGTCGTCTGCGGCCTCGGCCCGACGCTTCGGCTGATCACTGAGATGCGCTTCGGGCCGGCCGAGCTCGAGTACCTGGGAACGCTCGGGTGCAATGACGACTTCCTGCGCTACCTCGAGGGATTCCGCTTCAGCGGGGACATCGAGGCGATGCCGGAGGGGACGATCGCGTTCCCGGACGAACCGCTGGTTCGGGTGACCGCACCGCTGATCGACGCCCAGCTCCTCGAGACCCTGCTGCTCAACCAGATCAACTTTCAGACGATGATCGCCACCAAGGCGGCCCGGATCGTGCTCGCCGCCCGCGGAAAGGGAGAGTCCGTGCTCGACTTCTCGCCCAGGCGGGACCACGGGGTCGACGCGGCGATGAAGGTCGCCCGGGCATCCGCGGTCGCCGGATTCGGCGGGACCTCGAACGTGGCGGCCGCGATGCGCTACGGCCTGAGGCCGGTGGGCACGATGGCGCACTCGTACGTGCTCAGCTTCGAGAGCGAGGAGGAGGCCTTCGAGGCGTTCATGCGTGGGAACCCGGGGAACGCGCTGCTCCTCGTCGACACCTACGACACTCTCGAGGGGGTCCGCCGGGCGATCCAGGCTTCACGCCGCACCGAGATCCCGCTGACCGGGATCCGGATCGACTCCGGAGACCTGGCCGCTCTCGCCCGCGAGGCACGGCACCTGCTCGACGAGGCCGGGTTCACCGAGGCGGTGATCGTCGCCTCCGGGGACCTGGAGGAGCACCGGATCGGCGAGCTCTGCCGGGCCGGGATACCCATCGACCTCTGGGGGGTCGGCACCGAGCTGGGGACCAGCCACGACTCGCCGGTGGTGAACGGCGTCTACAAGCTCGTCGCCGAGCGTCGAGGCGAGGCCTGGCGCGGGGTGGCGAAGCACTCCGAGGGGAAGGCGACGCTGCCGGACGCCAAGCAGGTGTTCAGGCGCTTCGATGAGGGCACGATGGTCGAGGACGTCGTCGGAAACGCGGACGAGCAGCTCGACGGCGAGCCACTGCTCGTACCGGCCATGAGGAACGGCGAGATCGTCCACGCCGAGACCCTGGACGAGCTGCGGGGCCGGACCAAGCGCAGCATCGAATCGCTCCCGGACGTACTGCGAAGCCCGGGTGAGAAACCGCGGTACCCGGTGCGGCACTCCGAGGCGCTCACGGAGGCCGGGCGGGCGATGACCTCGGGCTAGCGCCGCGCCGAGAAGAAGGCCTCGAGCAGGTCGGCGGATTGATCGGCGAGCAGGCCCGCGTCCACCGCCGGGCGGTGGTTCACAACCGGCGCGTCGAAGAGGTCGATCACGCTGCCGACCGCTCCGCCCTTGGGATCGGCGGCGCCGTACACCAACCGCGGGACGCGCGCCAGGGTGATCGCCCCCGCGCACATCGGGCAGGGCTCGAGTGTCACGTAGATCGTCGTCTCGAGCAGCCGCCAGCCGCCGAGTCGCTCGGATGCCTGGCGCAGGGCGAGCACCTCCGCGTGCGCGGTCGGGTCCCCCCGCAGCTCGCGCTCATTGCCGGCCGAGCCCAGCACCTCGTCGCCCCGCGCCACGACCGCGCCGATGGGCACGTCGCCGTTGCGGGCCGCATCCTCGGCGAGCCGAAGCGCCATCCGCATGTGCCGCTCATCGGTCTCGCTGAACTCCGGCCGAGACATCTCTCCGCCAGTATGGAGCCGACCGAAGTCGCTCGCCACCAGGAACTTTTCGCCCTAGGCGGTGTTCTCCGGGTCCCATGCGCAAGCTCGCCGGAACAATCGCCCTCGTCGTTGCCGCGCTCGTCGTGGCCGGCGGCACGGCCGGCGCAGCCGAGACGCCGGCGGCTCCGGGGTTCGTCCCCGGGCAGCTGCTCGTCCGATTCGACGGCGGCACGGAGCAGGTCCTCAAGGTCCCCGCGGGCGTCGACGTCTCCACCGCCCAGCAGGTCCTCGACGCCAATCCGGCGGTCGCCTACGCCGTCCCCAACTACGTGGCGCACGCCTCGAGCATCCCCGATGATCCGGGCCCCGCCGGCGTTCCCGCCGGCTGGGAGCGGACCCAGTGGAACTTCCTGCCCTGCGGATCGCTTTGCGGCGAGTCCCCCACCCCGCTGCAGTTCCAGGAGCGAGGCGGGCTGAATGCTCCGGAGGCCTGGCAGCTCCTCAAGCAGCGGGGCGTCCCCGCCGGCAAGGGAGCGAGGATCGCGGTGCTCGACACCGGCGTCGCCTACATGACCAAGAAGCCCAAGTTCCGCCGCAGCCCGGACTTCTCCCGCAAGCAGTTCCTGCCCGGCTACGACTTCGTCGACAAGGACCGGATGCCGCTCGATGAGGACGGCCATGGCACCCACGTCACCGGCACGATCGCGGAGCAGACCGGCAACCACTTCGGCCTGACCGGGCTGGCCTCCCGGGCGAAGATCATCCCGGTTCGCGTGCTCGACTCGGAGGGCTTCGGCACGGCGCGCAACATCGCCAAGGGGATCCGGTGGGCCGCGAACCACAAGGCCCAGGTGATCAACATGAGCTTCGAGTTCTCGCTGGGCGTGAACAGCTGCGGGAAGATCAAGGGGATCTGCTCGGCGGTCAAGTACGCGTTCAAGAAGGGGTCCCTGGTGGTCGCCGCGGCGGGAAATGAGAACGGCGAGCCCGTCGCCTACCCAGCCGGAGCCCCGCACGTGATCGGCGTCGGGCGGACCACGAAGGACGCCTGCCTGGCGAGCGACTCCCGCACCGGGGCGGGACTGGACCTGGTGGCGCCCGGCGGCGGTTTCCCGCTGCTCGCCAGCTGCGGGACCGACGACGCCCTGTTCAGTCGCGGCGCACCGATCTTCCAGCTCACCCTCATCGGCAGCGGCTTCACCACCTTCGGCTATCCCGGCGGCTACGAGGGCACCTCGATGGCCGCCGCCCACGTCTCGGGTGTCGCCGCGCTGGTGATCGGAAGCCGCCTCGTCGGCAGCTCGCCGATGGCGGTCGAATGCCAGCTCGAGGCGACCGCCCGCCACAGCGATTCTCAGCTCGGCCAGCCCTATGACCCGCGCCTGTTCGGCGCCGGGCTGATCGACGCGGCGGCGGCGGTCAGGGCGCGCGCTCCCGGCTGCTAGCTACCGACTACGGCAGGACGCGCGAGCCCAGCGGGAATACATCGAGGATCGCGTATGCCCGGACCGGACTCGGCAGCTGGGTGGATGGTTTCGCTGCCTACGTGGTCTTGACGATCCACACGTCGCAGGGCGCGTGGTGCGAGATCTTGTTCGGCACGCTGCCCAGCAGGAAGCGCCGCGCCCCGGTCATGCCCTTGTTCCCGACCAGGACGAGGTCGGCGTCGTTCTCCTCGGCGACGTCGAGGATCGCGTCGGCGGGATCGCCCTCGCGCGGGTGGGTGACCACCTCGACGTTCGCCTGCTTCGCCATCGCCCGCGGCCTTGTCGAGCACGAACTGCACGTCCTCCCTCGGATTGATCGCGTGGGAGAGGTCGCCGGTGATCCCCGACTCCTCATCCCTGAGGCGTGATTGCGGGACCGGCTGGTAGGCGCTGACGATCTCCAGCTTCGCGCCGGAGAGCTTGGCGAGCTCCACGGCGGTCCTCACCGCCTCGGTGGCGGTCTCCGAGCCATCGGTTCCTACCACTATGCGCTCGAACATCGATCCTCCTGCAGGGGCGGAATTTGCGGGAGGAGTCTATCCGCCGCTCAGCTTGACGATGGCAATCACCATCGAGGCGAGCAGGCAGGCGACGAGGATCACGAGGCTGATGGCCCAGAGGCGGGGCATGCGGCGATCGTAGTAATGCGCGGCTCCGTGTCGCCTTACCGCACCCCCGTGGGTGGGAAAAGTGACGACTAGTCGTCCTCGCACCGGCTGGGGATGCGGGGCCGGCACGCCCTGGAGCGCGCTGGGCGGGGTGCCTGGCGCGACCGCATACCAGTCCACGTAGCGGCCGCAGGCCCGGCTGAGAGCCACCGGCTGGCGCGGCGGGTCGGCCCGCGTCGCCGCAATACCGGTCAGGTAGGCCTTGCTCTCGGTTCCGAGGAGACGGCCGATCAGCGGCGGATCGTCGACGCTGACGTCGAAGACGACCTCTCCAGCACTCTTCACCTGCAGCGACCCGACCGGGTAGTAGGGCGAGGGACCTCGGAAGAGCAGGTTGGTGCGCAGCGTCGTGTCGAAGGGGGCGGCGAGCGGCCCGCCGCTCGCGCTGACGCGCAGCGCCTGCGTGCTCGCGTACTGGATCGAGATGTCCCAGCGCCCGGGGGTGAGGTAGAGGCCGCTGCTGGGCGGGCTTGGTCTGCGTCAGCTCCGGGCTCGGGCGCCAGACCCGGCCGACGACCGGCTGCACCGTGAAGACGGTCGCCGTACCGTCGATCTTCCTGAGCTTCGCCTCGCCCGGATCGCTGCAGTCGAGCGGCGCGCCCGGATTGATCGGCTCGAAAAGGGTGCGGCGCTGCCCGACCGGGTCGTCGCGATGCCAGAGGACGAAGTCGTGGGTTCGCAGTCGCGGCCTGAAGCCGACCGGCGCCTGGCTCTGCATGGCCGCGCTCGTCGTGACCACCCAGTCGAACCGGTTCATCACGGGGGGCGGCACGTTGTCCCAGTCGAACTTGGCGTTCAGGTCGGTGGCGCGGTACAGGGCGGGCACCTCCTCGACGTCGTAGTGGTTCGTGATCGGCGCGAAGACCTCCGAGCCGATCAGCTCCCAGGACACGAAGTTGTCCCGGCCGAGGAAGAGCACGTTCTGGCCATCCACGATCGGACGCATCTGGAGCATTTCCTGGAGGTGGTAGTCCGGTCCGACCGCCGCCTGGCGGAGCGGCAACAGGGTCGAGAACGCTGCCGCGGCCACGAAGGCCACCGTGAGCAGCGGGACAGCGACCGGCACGAAGGGCCGGAGCATGCGGGGCGGCCACCGGCCCGCACCGCCCTGGGGGACAGCCGACTCCTCGCCCTCGATCGCGTCCGCCGAGACCAGCCCCCGGAGCGTGATCAGCATGACCAGCGGGGCGGCGATGGCGAGAGCCTTGGCCTGCGTGTAGGGAGTGCCGACGGCGAGCGCGGCCAGGTAGCAGAGCGCCGAGGCGATCAGCGCCGAGGGCAGTGCGGACTCCCGCCGCGAGAGTGCCCGCGCCAGCGCCCAGGCGAAGGCCGCCAGGGCGAGCAGGCCGCCGAGATAGAAGGCGATCTCGGGAGTCGTCGAGTTGGCCGGGGTGATCCGGAACTCGCCGGAGGGCCAGATCCCGAATGCCTCGAGCGGGTTGAGCTGCTGGCGCAGGTTGCCGAACCCGACAGTCGGGCCGGTGCCGGACGGGTTGAAGGCCTTGAAGCTCGAGAAGCTCGCGAGGCGGAATACCTCGGGCAGGGCGGCGATCACCGGGATCCCGATGCCGAGCAGGAGCGCGGGCCGCGCACCGCGGAACCGCTCCCTCAGGCGGAGGCCGGCGAGTACGGAGGCCGCCCGGTCCCGCTCCCGCAGCGCGATCACCAGCATCCAGATCACGGCGGTGCCGAGCAGCCAGGCGAGGCCGGGGAAGCTGTAGTTGTAGATCGTGCCCGCCGCGATCACCCCGAGGGGAATCGCGAACGTCCCGGAGTGCTCGCTGAGAGGGGTACTCCGGGACGTTCGGCCGGACCACATGGGGTGCAGGGGCGGGAGGGCCAGGGCGAAGCCCAGCAGTGCGAGGCCGAGGAGGGGCTCTTTGAAGGCGCCCTGCGCTAGATACGCAGCCGCCAGGTAGGGGCTGGCGGCCAGGACCGCCGCCGGCACCCGGAGCACGCCGCGGACACCTCGCAGGGCACCGTAGGCGGTCAGGGCGAGCAGGACGGCGATCGCCCCCGTCAGCCCGGCGAACCCCTCGATCAGGCTCGCCCCGCTCACCTTCGCGGTCGCGGCCACGATCGCGTGAGGGCCGAGCGGGTATCCGTCCTTGATCAGGTCGGGTGTCGGGCCGGCATGACTGCTGACCCACTCCGTGAAGAGCAGGTGGGATGCCATGTCGTCGTTGACCAGGCCCTGACCCAGGATCCCGACGCGGCCGCTGGTCGCAAACGGGATGGAGGCGACGAGCACGGCGCCGACGACCACGATGATCGCCCCCACTCGGAACGCCCCCGCAGGCGCTCTCGTTCGGCCGAACACGACGAGGCAGCCGACCAGTGCCAGCCCGACGGCGATCGCCGCCGTTACGGCATGCCCCGGCAGCTTGACCGCGATGCCGCAGATCACGAGCAGCGCCGAGATCCCGGTTGCGGGCCCGGCGGCGGAATGCCTCGGCAGGCCGGCGATCGCCATGATCGCCGAGCCGAGCAGCAGTGAGGCGCCGACGATCAGCGCGCCCGCCAGCAGAGCCGAAAGCATCGCGGAAGCCTAGAGAGGAACGCCTAAGCGGAAGGTCTAGAGCCCCGGCAGGTGCCGGACGGCGAAGCCCTGCGGATAGGCGTCGAAGGGGTGCCAGCGGGGGCCTGAGCCGCGTGCGTCGCCGACCGTGTCCCAGCGCAGCCCTGCGATCACC
Organism: uncultured Solirubrobacterales bacterium; assembly: GCA_963848955.1. Classification (GTDB taxonomy): domain Bacteria; phylum Actinomycetota; class Thermoleophilia; order Solirubrobacterales; family 70-9; genus DASUPK01. The sequence goes on from CAWKFQ010000004.1 coordinate 258,843, forward strand.
GCGTAGACGTGGCCGGAATTGGCGTAGATGGTCAGCCAGCGCCCCGGCCCGGGAATCCCGTAGCTCATGAACTGCCCCGAGGTGAGCGGGGCTCGGAGCAGCCCGGCACCGGCGAGCGCGTAGCTGACGGCGCCGGAGCAGTCGTAACCCTTCGATTGGAAGGAGCCGTGCCCGCCGCCCCATTCGTACGGCTGGCCGACGATCAGGTTCGCCGCGCTGATCATCTGCCTGATCGGGTCGGGCGCAGACACCGGTGCGAGGGCCGTCCGGTTCAGCAGGAGCGCGGACTCGACGCCGCCCACGGGATGCGTTGCCGTGTAGACGCGCTTTCGCTCCGCCGGCGACGGGGGCGTGTAGGAGCCGTTGGTGCCGGCCGAGGCCGCGGGCATTCCGGTCTTTGGATCGATCGCGCCGGGCGCCGTCCGCTTGGAGGGCGTGTCCCAGGGAGCCGCCTTCTGCAACTCCGTCTCGGACCGGTACTCGGGCTTGGCGTGACCCTGCCAGGGCTCCGGGGCGACCTTCACCGAGGCGAGCTTGCCGGAGGCGGAGCCCGAGCCGCCGATCAGCTTCGGCAACGCGATCAGGGCCGCCACCGCAATGCGACAGCGGCAATTGCGGCAACCACGACGACAGGTGGAAGCCTGAGTCGACGTCCTCTCGTCACTGCGGGAGCGCCTTCCATTGGCCGGCCAACTCTAAGCGGGAAGGCGGGGATTCGCGCCGATCGGACATCACGCGGGGGCGGGCCGCTCCATGAACCAGTTGGGGCCGCCGCCGGGGAGCGTGGACTCGCCGGTGACCTCGTAGCCATGCGAGCGGTAGTAGGGAAGGTTGTCCGAGTTGGAGGTGTAGAGGTAGGCGGGCACCCCGGCGTCGTCGGCGATACCGAGGGCCTCGCCCATCAGCCGCCGGCCGAGGCCCTGGCGCTGGTAGGCGGGCCGGATGCCGAACATCCAGACGAGGAAGTGGTCGTAGTCCGGCTCCGCCTTCTCGAAGTGCCGCTCCGCCCGGAGAGAGCGGGAGAGGACCGCCGGACCGGCCAGGATCGGGCCGGGTGCGAGGGTGAGGAGCGTCCGGAGCTGCGGCGGTGGCCAGCGCTCGGGGGCGCAGCCGACCAGTACGCCCACGGGAGTGCCCTCATCGCAGACGCACCAGGAAGGCCCGCACCAGCGGTCGGCTACGCGGATCACGCCCAGGCACGTCCGATAGATGAACTTCCGCCGGGACTCCGGTCTGCCGGGCCCGATCGACAGCCAGCCCGGGTCCTCGATGAACGCCTCCGCCAGGGTGGTCGCGGCACCCTCGTAGTGGGCCGGGGTGAGCGGCTCGGGCGACCCGTCCTCAGGCAACGGAGGACGCCGCGTCGGACTCCGCCCAGTCGGCGCGATAGACGCGGTGGCTGCCGGCGAGTCCCTTGAGCTCGAGCTCGCGGCCGTCGTCGAAGCGGAGTCCGTTCCCGTTGCCGGTCGATACCGACTGCCGCAGCTCCTCGGAGACGAGGATCTCGCCCCCGAGCGCCTGCGCCGCGATCCGGGCGGCGAGGATCACGTTCTTGCCGAAGTAGTCGCCCTCCTCCGAGATCACCTCGCCGGTGTGCAGGCCCATCCGAACGCGCAACGGCTCGGTTGATTCGTCCCGCTCGCGCTCGGCGAACGCGCGCTGGACCTCGATCGCGCACTCGAGCGCCTCGCAGGGGTCGGGGAAGGCGAGCATGAACCCGTCGCCCTGGCTCTTCACCTCGTAGCCATCGTGGCGGGAGAGGAGCTCGCGGAAGATCGCGTTGTGCTCTCGCAGCAGCTGGAGCCAGCGCTCATCGCCGAGCCGCTCGGTGAGGACCGTCGAGTCCTCGATGTCGCTGAACAGGATCGCCACCCTCCCGTCGGGCGCCATGTGGGCGCGCATGTCGGGCTGCTCCTCTTCGAGCGCCGAGACCATCTCGTCGATCGAGGTCGTGACGTCGACGCCCGCGAGGCCCTGCGCCTCGAGCCGGTCCCCCAGGGCGCGGTCGGCGATCCAGCGCGCGCCCATCTCGCGGGCTGTGCCGAGCACGGCGGCGAGAAGCTCCAGGGCGTGGTCGCGATCGTCGTCCCGTCCCCGCTCGAGCAACAGCTCGGCGAGAGCCAGGCCACTGAGCGCCATCCCCGGGCGGTCGCCCATCCGCGTGGCGATCTCGACGGCGTCGCCGAGGTGCCGCTCGGCGTCGTCCGGGCGGCCCATCGCCTGCGCGAGCAGGCCGAGGACCCGGTCCACGGGGCCGTTGCAGGCCGCGGCCCGCGCCACGACGATCGTCAGCCCCTCGTAGGGAAGGAGCAGTTCGTAGACGCGCTTCGGCGTGCTCGGTGGCGCCGATCATCGCGATCGCCTCCCCGATCAGGCTCATCGCCGCGAACCAGTTGACGTCCTTGGGAAGCACGCTGAAGTCGTCGGCGGCGAAGCGGTCGAGCTCCCTCTGGGCGAGCTCCTTGTCTCCCGCCCTGGCCGCCAGCGTGACCTGGCCGGTTCGCCACGCCGGGATGCCCGGAAAGCGCTCGGTGAGATCCCGCACGGCCGGCAGAAGCTCACCGGCACGCCCCTGCATGCTGCGGATCTGGATCATCTGGATGCCGTAGTACTGCTGCGCCAGCGCCTGCTCCGCTCGATCCCCGGCATGCCTCGCGTCAGCCGCGAGCCGCTCGGCCTCCTCCATGTCCCCGTCGAGCAGGGCACGCATGCCGCGCAGCGCGAACGTGTGCCAGGTGTGCTCCGGCATGCGCAGCTCATCCGCCAGCCGCGCGTAGAGCTCGAGCTCGCGATCGACAGCCGGGATGTCGCCGAGCTCGAGGAGACGACCAGAGCCGGTAGGCGTGACCCCGCACAACCGCCTCACGGTCGCCGGAGCGATTGCCCAGCTCGACCATCTCGTCGGCGATCGCGAGTCGAACCCGCGGGGCGTCCGGCCCGGCCGGAATGAAGATCTTGCGCGTCAGAGCCGCCGCCAGGCTGGAAGGCGAATCAATCTCCCGGGCGATCTCGATCGCCTCGTCGACCAGTCGCTCCGACTCGCGGACGTCGTTGTCCACCCAGTACATCTCGGCGGACTTCGCGCTGAGCAGTGCGGCCCGTCGCGCGGTTCGCTCCGGCCCGATCCTCTCCAGGGCCTCGTCGAGCAGGGCGAGCAGTTGCTCGTCGAGCCGACCGGCATCGCTCAACAGCGCGATGCCGATGGCGGCGCCGACCAGGCTGTCGGTGTTGTCCAACCGCCTCGCCGACTCGGCTGCCCGCTCGAACGCGGCGCGTGCATCCGCCACCCGGGCGGACTTGGCCTCGGCGCCCCCGAGGGAGAGCAGGAGGCGGCAGCGCAGCGCCTCGTCGGGCTCCTCCATCAGCTCGAGCACCTCGAGGGCCCGGTCGTAGACCTCGACAGCGTCCTCGTAGGCGAGTTGCTCCATGTCCTGGGCGCCGGCGCGCTTTGCGTAGTCGATCGCCTTGGCGAGTTCGCCGCGTGGGGCCGCCTCGAGGAAATGATGGGCGAGCTCGCCGAGGCGCTCATCGACGTTGCCGCCGCAGACCTGCTCGATCGCGAGCCCGGTGCGCTCGTGGAGCGCCGAGCGCTTCGGCGGGCTGAGCTCCTCGTAGAGGGTGTCGCGAACAAGCGCGTGGGCGAAGGAGAAGCGCCCATCACCCAGATCGGTCACGAGCCGCTCTGCGATCGCCTCCCTGGCCGCCTTCATCAGCACCTCCGGCGGCTGCTTGGCCACCCGCCCGACCAGATCCTCGTCGAAGTCGCGTCCGATGACCGCGGCCACCCGGAGCGCCTCGTTCGTCGAGTCGCTGAGGCGGTCGAGACGGCGGCCGATCACCTCGCGCACGCCCTGTGGGATCTGCAGGTCGGCGAGGCTGCCACCGCCGGTGAGCTTCCCCTCGCTCGCGAGCAGCCGGACCACCTCGCCGACGAAGAAGGGATTGCCGTCGGTCTGCTCCTCGACCGCCTCGGCGAGTCCCGGGGGCGAAGGGGCGCCGGAGGTCATCTCGATGTATCGCTCGACGGCACCAACCGCGAGGCCGCGCAGCAGGATCCGCCCGCTCCCTTCGATGCTCGAGATCTCGCCGAGAACCCGGGCGAGGGGATGGTGGCGGCCGAGCTCGACGTCACGGTAGGTCCCGAGGATCAACAGGCCGCTCGAGGCGAGCTCCCTGGCCGCGAACCGGAGCAGCAGCAGCGAAGGCTCGTCCGCCCAGTGGAGGTCATCGAGGACGATCACCAACGGCCGGTCGCGCGCCGCAGCGAGCAGCAGGCTGGTCACCGAGTCGAACAGCCGGAAACGCGCCTCCTCGCTGTCGGACCCGCCGGCCGGCTCGATGTCGAGCTTCTCCGCGACCTCGGGGATCAGCTGTGCGACCTCGGCCGCTCCGCCGCCGAGCTGCCACGCCAGGGCGACCGGGTCGGCGTCGCGCGCGTAGGAGCGGATCGCCTGCACCCAGGGCCAGTAGGCGGGCGCGCCCTCGTCGTCGCGGCAGCGGCCCCAGTACACCCGGGCGCCGCTCACGCTGGCGTAGGTCGCGAGCTCCTCTGCCGCTCTCGTCTTGCCGATGCCCGGCTCGCCCACCACCAGCTGCAGTGAGCCGCGGCCCCCGAGCGCACCGTCGACGGCCTCGCGGAGCAGGTCGAGCTCGCGCTCGCGGCCGACGAAGACACCGCCGGCGAGGCTCTCCAGCGGGTTGGCGGGGCGCGCCTCGGCTTCCTCCTCGGGTTTCTCCTCGAGCGCGCCGAGAGTCAGCTCGCGCGCCTCGGTGGCGTTCGCCGGGCGATCATCCGGGCGCTTGGCGAGCAGGGCGAGGACGGCCCGGTCGAGCGCCTCGGGGACCTCGGGGTTGTGCCGCGAGGGCGGCACCGGGTCGGCGTGCAGATGCTGGCTGATGATCGAGACGGCGTCGTCGCCCGGGAACGGCGGCTGGCCGGTGAGCATCTCGTAGAGCAGCGCTCCGAGCGAGTAGAGGTCGCTCCGCGGCCCGGCGGCCTCGCCCAGCGCCTGCTCGGGCGGGAGATAGGCGACCGTCCCGACCAGAGTGCCGCCGCTCACTCGCGAGCGGGCCTCGGTGGTGGCCAGGCCGAAGTCGCCGAGGCGGGCGCGGCCGTCGTCGTCGATCCAGACGTTCGCCGGCTTCAGGTCGCGGTGCACGATCCCGCGCGCGTGCGCGTGCTCGAGGGCGCGGGTGACGTCCGCGGCGATCTCGGCGGCGCGCGGGACCTCGAGATGGCCGCCCGCAGCGCTGAGCAGGCCCTCGACATCGCCGCCCGGCATGTAGCGGCTGACGATGAACGGGTTGCCGTCGTCCTCACCCGTGTCGAGGACCGGGACGACGTGCGGGTGATCGCCGAGCTTGCGCATCGCCTCCGCCTCGCGGCGCGCGCGAGCCTGGATGCCGGCGCCCACCCCCTCCGTGTCGTAGAGCGCCAGGGCGACCTCGGCCCCGCCGATCGTGTCCGTCGAGAGATAGACGCGCTTCCGCCCGCCCTGGCCGAGGAATCGCCTGACCCGGTAGCGGCCGGCGATCTCGGTCGGGACATCGGCGGGCAGCGTTATCGCTCGGCCGCGACAGCCTCGGCCGGCGGTTGCTCCGAAACCAGCTCGGTTCCGCAGGAGTCGCAGAACCGCGCCTCCTCACGATTCTCGTTCCCACAGGACGGACACCGCATCTCTGCGGATTATCCCAACCGCGTGCGGCGGGGAGGTTTCTCTCGCTAGTGTCTCCGCCGCCATCGCCCAGGGAAGGAGAGGAGCAAGGATGCGGACAGGGATGAAGGGACGACTCGCGCTGGCCCTCGTGGTCGCGCTGATCAGCGGATCGATCGCGGCCACGTTCTCGGCAAGCGCCGGCGCCGTCGCGCCGGATCCCAACCCCTGGCTCCAGAACCGCTTCCTCAACATGGCCCACCAGGGCGGCGAGGACGAAGCACCATCCAACACCCTGTTCGCCTTCAAGTCGGCGATCCGTGACCGCGGCGCGGACTCGCTCGAGCTGGACGTCAATCTGAGCTCCGACGGGCAGCTGATGGTGATCCACGACGACACCTGGACCCGGATCGCGTGCACCGATGTCCTCTGCCCGGGTCCGGACTCGAGCACCGAGGCTCACCGGACCGACTCCGAGGTCGACGACATGACCAAGGACCAGCTGCAGGCGCTCGACGCCGGCTACTGGTTCCGGCCCGGAACCTATTCCCACGACTACTCGCTGCCGGACTCGGCCTACCCGTACCGCGGCGTCCGAACGGGAGACGTCCCCGCGCCCCCGGGATACGCGCCGCGCGACTTCCGGATCCCGACGCTCGAGGAGGTCCTGGACGCGTTCCCGCACACGCCGATCAACATCGAGATCAAGATGGTCAAGACGCCTGAGGGTGACGCGGGAGGCTGCGTCACCGACAACGGGACCCAGTACTGCGACGACCCGGAGGCATCGATGCCGGTCGCGGACGCTCTTGCGAATCTGCTGGACGAGCCGGACTACTCTTGGCGGACCGACATCATCGTCGTCTCCTTCAGCGACGAGCTGATTGGCAGGTTCCACTCGCTCGATGACCCCCCGTACGTGGCTCTGGCGCCGGGTGTGGATGACACGACGGACTTCGGCCTATCGGGTACCACCCCCGATCCCGACGTGGCCGCCTTCCAGGTGCCACCCACCCAGCCGTTCGGGAGCGCCGTGATCGACGTGCCGCAGCTTCTCTTGGAGACCCGGCATGCCCACGACCTCGGCTACGCCGTCCACGTCTGGACCAACGGCGACCAGGACGAGACCGACGCCAGCTACCGCCACCTCTACGACCTCGGGGTCGACGGGATCATGAGCTCGGACCCGAGCCGGCTGGCAGCGTTCCTCTGCGCCAATCACATCCCGCGCCCCGACGGCAGCGACCGCTGCCCCACCGCGGGGCCTCCGGCCCAATCGCCGCAGCCCGCTCTCAAGAAGAAGAAGTGCAAGAAGAAGTCAAAGAAGAAGCACCACTCGGCGGGCGCTGCGAAGAAGCAGAAGTGCAAGAAGCACAAGAAGAAGCGCTAGATATCCCCTGAGAACGTGTCGCAGGCCTCGAGCCTGCCCGAGTCGAAGCCGGTTTGCAGCCAATGAGCCCGCTGCTCGGCCGTCCCGTGGGTGAAGGACTCGGGATCGATCCGTCCCCGGGTCTGCTGCTGGATGCGGTCGTCGCCGACCGCGGACGCCGCGGCGTCAGGCCCTCCTGGAGGTCGCCGCTGCTCGAGGAGGTCCGCGGTCGTAGGTCGGAGCGCGCCCAGACGCCGGCCAGGCAGTCGGCCTGCAGCTCGAGGCGCACTGAGAGCTCGTTGGCGTCGTCGGGGTTCGACTGGCTCTGCTGGCGCACGCTCTGCTCGATGCCGAGCTGCTGTCTGGACGTGGTGGCCGATCTCGTGGGCGATGACATAGGCCTGGGCGAAGTCGCCCGGGCGCCTTGAAGCGCTGATCGAGCTCGGCGAAGAAGCCGAGGTCGATGTAGACCTTCTGGTCGAGCGGGCAGTAGAAGGGCCCCGTCGCGCGAGCTGGCGAGCCCGCAGCCGGACTGCACCTGGTCGCGGAAGAGGACGAGCTTCGCCCGCTGGTAGGGCTTGCCGGCGGCCTGGAACTGCTGCGTCCAGAAGTTCTGGGCGTCACCCTGGACGAAGTCGACGAACTTGAACTCCTTGTCCTCGCTCCGGGCTCCCGGGGACGGAGTCGTTCCCCGTGCCGCTCTGCGGGACCTGTGGGAACGAGCTGGTCGGGTCGGGGACGTTGAAGCCGCCGTCTCCTCCACCGCCGTTGATGAAGAGGAGGTAGACGATGACCAGCACGATGATCGTCCCGATCCCGCCGCCGCCGAGGCGTCCCATCGGGATCGGCATGCCGCCCCCCGCTCCTCCTCCAGCGCTGCGCCGATCCTCGATGTCGCCGCTGCGCGGGCCCGGCTTCCACTTCATCCGCGGCCACTCTATCCGCGAGCCTCAGGCGCGAGACTGGCTGCGTGAGCGAGCGACGGCTTCCCGCTCAGATCGCGGGTCATCTGAGCCAGGTCCTGCCTGAGGGCGCGCCACCCCCAACCTCGTGCGCCTGACCCAGCGCGGCGAGATGGTTCAGCGCCCTGGCGGCAGGCGGCTCGAGTTCACAGCCATCCAGGTGCTGGTGGTCGGGAGGGTCGAGTTCGAGTGGCGCGGCGTCTTCGGCCCCAACCCGCTGGTTCGCGTCCGAGTCACCGACCGCTACCGGGACGGGAAGGGGTTGCTGGTCGCCAAGGTCTGGGGACTGGTCCCGTCGACGCGCAGCGCCGGACCCGAAACCGACCGAGCGGAGGCGATGCGCTACCTCGCGGAGCTGCCCTGGGTGCCGCACGCGATGGGGTCCAATCCGGAGCTCTCCTGGCGTGAGCTCGAGGACGGCTCTGTCGAGGTCTCGACGCTGGTCGGGGGGAGCACCGCGAGCGTCCGCCTCGCACTCGATGACTCAGGCCTGATCCGGACCGTCTCGGGAATCCGGCCGCGCCTCGCCGGGAGGACCTCGGTTGAGACGCCGTTCGTCGGCAGGTTCGGCGACTACGTGGAACTCGGCGGTGATCCGCGTTCCGTCCAGCGCGGAGGTGAGCTGGGAGCTCCCCGACGGGCCCTTCACCTACTGGCGGGGCGAGCTCGCCTCGCTGGAGGCCGAGTAGGCGTCCAGCGCCTGCCGCTGGGAGAGCGTGTAGAGCAGGGCCAGCGACGGCACCACGGTCACCGCGGCAACCCCGAAGATGATGATCACGGCCGTCAGCGAGGCGGAGGCTCCCGCCGCCGCCGAGATGGTCAAGGAGGTCGGCAGGATGTAGGGAAAGGCTGCCGCGAAGTAGCCCCAGATGACCGCCGTGCCCGCGCCCACCGCCGCCAGACGCAGCCCGTAGCTCCGCCCCGTGACCAGCAGCCCGAGGGCGACCAGCCCGGCAGAGCCCGGAGAGGATCACCAGCGCGATCCGGGCCAGGAGGTCAGGCCGTCGTAGACGTAGCGGCCGTCGGCGTGGAGGGCGATCACACCCGCGACGGCGGCGGCTCCGGCGACCACCGCGGTGACCAGCGCCCGGCGGGCAAAGTAGTCGCTGCAGCTCGACCTCGCCGGCCGCTCCCGAGTCGCGCACCAGGAAGACCGCGGCCGTGTAGGCCGTCACCAGGACGAAGAGCGCGCCGGTGACCAGCGGCAGGAAGCCGGTCCAGCTTCCCGTCGGATCGCCGTCGCCGCCGGCGGGGACCTCCCCCGAGGCGATCGCCCCGACCACCGTCCCCATGAAGAACGGCGTCAACACCGAGGCCACTCCGAAGACCCGGGTGGCCGGGCGCTCCACGGGGCCCGGCAGGGCGTGGCGGAAGGCGAAGCCCGCGCCCCGCAGGACGATCCCGAGCGCCGCGAGGGCGAGCGGGATGTACAGCGTGGTGAAGATCGCCGAGAAGGCGGTTGAGAAGGCCGTCCAGAGAATGACCAGGACGAAGATCAGCCAGACGTGGTTCGCCTCCCAGACGGGCCCGATCGACCGGTCGATCTGGGCTCGCACCCGACGCGCCCGTTCGCCCGGAGCCCGCAAACAGGTCCCAGAGACCGGCGCCGAAGTCGGCGCCGCCGAAGATCGCGTAGAGCGTGACGCCGAACCAGAGGATCGCCGCGCAGACATCCGCCTTGCTCATGGGCTCGCTCCCGGCTCCTCGTCAGCCGGTGGTCCGTAGGGAACCGCGCCGACCGGCTCCTCCCCGCCCTTGCGCCAGCGCCGCGAGAGCCCGCGAAGCACCAGCACGGTGATCACGCCCAGTGCGGTGTACAGGGCCATCGTCAGCCCGAAGACCCACCAGATCCCCTGCGCGGGGGTGACCGCGTCCGCGGTGCGCATGTAGCCGTTGACGATCCAGGGCTGGCGCCCAACCTCCGTGACGATCCAGCCGCACTCCAGCGCGACCACCGCGGCGACCCCCGCGAGCGCCGCGCGCGCGCAGGAACCATTTGGTCTGGGGCAGGTCCCGCCTACGCCACCAGGTGATGGCGAACCAGGCGGCGAGCAGGAAGAGCAGGGTGGCTATGCCCACCATCGCGTCGAACGACAGGTGCAGCAGCGTCTTGGCCGGCGGCTGATCGTTCTTGGGGATCTGATTGAGGCCGGTGACGTCGGTGTTCTTGCTGAAACCCACCAGGAACGAGTCGAGCCCGGGGATGCCGATTCCGCCCTTGACCTTGCCATCGGTGCAGATGCCGCCGAGGTACTCGGTCTGGTCGGGTCCGCCCTTGTAGATGCACTCCATCGCGGCGAACTTGGCCGGCTGGTCGTCGGCGATCGCGCGCGCCGCGGTGTCGCCGACGAAGAGCTGGATCGGCGTGGCGATCGCCGCGACCGTGAAGGGGATGATGAAGCCGAGCCGGTGGTAGCGGTCCCGTCGACCCCTGAGCATGCCGACGGCGTACACGGAGGCGATCAGGAAGCCGGTGACCATGTAGGCCGCCAGGAGCATGTGGAAGAACTCGTAGCCGGACGGCAGGGTTGAAGAGCACCTCCAACGGCTTCACGTCGGTGACATTGCCGGCGCTGTCGAGCGTGAAGCCCTGGGGCTGGTTCATCCAGGAGTTCACCGCGATCGACCGAGAAGGCGCCGCCCACCCCCGAGATCACGATCGGCACGGCGGACCAGCATGTGGGCGCGGGGCGAGAGCCGGTCCCAGCCATAGATGTAGATGGCGATGAAGATCGCCTCCAGGAAGAAGAAGATCCCCTCGATCGCGAAGCCGACCCCGAAGGCGTCGCCGAAGCGGCCCGTGAACCTCGGCCACAGGAGCCCGAACTCGAAGGAGAGGACGGTGCCGCTCACGGCGCCGACGGCGAACAACACCGCGACCGCCTTCGACCAGTTGCGGGCGAGGCGAAGGGCGTCCTCGTCGTTTCGCTTGCGGCCCCTGTACTCGGCGATCAGCATGTACGCCGGGAAGGCGACGCCGAAACAGGCGAGGACGATGTGGAACCCGAGGGTGAAGCCCATCTGGCTGCGCGCCGCCAGCAGGTTGGACGAGGCGTCGGCCAACAGGGGGATGGGCAAGCTCATCAACGTGACCCTATTTCCCCAGCATCTTCGGGCGGCGGATCTGCCTTCTTCCGGTCGGCCTCCTCTCCAAGAAGCGACCGCAGAAAGGTCCGCCCGCCGGCCTGCTCCATGGCTACGCGCGCTACGACCTGCTGCATGCTGATCGTCCTTTGAGGCCGGCCGTTGCCGATGAACGTGAACGCCCACCGCGGCACGGTCGCGAGCCGGTTCTTGAAGCCCGTCAGGAAACGTCAGGTGGACGAAGAGCCACGCCATCCAGCCGATGAAACCGGAGAGGCGGATGCCCTTGAAGCTGACCACCGCTCGGAACCGGGAGATGGTCGCCATGCTGCCGAGGTCCCGGTAGCGGAACGGCTTCGGCTCCTCGCCGCGCAGTCGGCGCTTGATCGTGTTGGAGGCGTGGAGTCCCTGCTGCATCGCCACCTCGGCGACGCCCGGGCAGATCGTCGAGGGACATCATGTCGCCGATCGCGAACACCTCCGGGTGCCCGGGCAGCGTGCAATCGGGGAGCACGCTGATACGCCCCGGCGCGGTCCACCTCGGCGCCGGTGGCCTCCCCCAGCATCCTGGCCAGCGGCGAGGCCTGGACTCCTGCGGCCCAGACCTTCGTCCGCGCGGGAATCCGGCGCTCCTCGTCGCCATGCTTGACGACCACGCCGGTTCGATCGATGTCGGTGACGATGCTCGACATGTGCAGCTCGATTCCGAGGCGCTCGAGGCCCCTCGCCGCCTTGCCGGAGAGCCGGTCGCCGAAGGTGGCCAGCACCTCCTTGCCGCCGTCGAAGAGGAGGATCTTGGCGTTGCGCGGATCGATCTCCCGGAAGTCGTCCTTGAGCACGCGCCTCGACAGCTCGGCGATCTGTCCGGCGATCTCCACACCGGTCGGTCCGCCGCCGACCACGACGAAGGTGAGCCACTCCTGTCGCTTCGCCGGGTCTGCCTCCAGCTCGGCCATCTCGAAGGCGCCGAGGATGCGGCCGCGGAGCTCGAGGGCATCGTTGATCGTCTTCATCCCGGGCGCCCAGCGCGAGAACTCGTCGTGGCCGAAGTAGGACTGGCCGGCGCCGGCGGCGACGATCAGGCTGTCGTAGGGGAACTCGATCGGGGCGCCGTCGGGGCGCATGGCCGTCAGCGATGCGGGCCTCGAGGTCGAAGCCGTTGACCTCGGCGAGCTCGACCTCGACGTTCCCGTGACGGTGGAGAACGCCGCGGAGCGGCGGAGCGATCTCGCCCTCGGAGAGGATCCCTGTGGCGACCTGGTAGAGCAGCGGCTGGAAGAGGTGGTGGTTGTGCCGGTCCACGAGCGTCACCCGGACCGGAGCGCGTCGCAGCGCCTTCGCTGCAGCGAACAGACCGCCGAAGCCTCCCCCGACGATCAGCGACTCGATGGGAATCCGTCGCCACGGTCTGCCCGTCGAGTCGCGGGCTCCTAGGCGCCCAGGCGCTCGAGCAGGTGGTCGCCGACCCGGATCGCATTGGCCATCGCGGTCAGCGCCGGGTTGACCGCGCCGATGCTCGGGAAAGAAGCTGGTGTCCACGACGTAGAGGTTGTCGAGCTCGTGGGCCTTGCAGTTCGTGTCGAGCACCGAGTCGGCGGGATCGGTGCCGAAGCGGCAGGTCCCGGTCTGATGCGCGACCCCGGCCACCGGGATCTCGTTCTTCAGGTAGGCGTGGTGTGGGAGCAGGTGGTGGGGGTGCATGCCGATGTCGCCGAGCATCGACTCGAGCTTGTCGTAGAGCTGCTTCTTCGGCTCCTCGTTGGAGTACGTGTAGCTCAGCTTCACATGCCCGTCAGTCGGCCCAGCGTGACCCGGTTCTCCGGCTTCGGCAGATCCTCGGTCGAGAGCCAGAAGTCGACCGCGTGGGCGGCGATCGTTCTCGAGGGTCCAGTCGGGGGCCAACTTGGTCTCCCCGGCTTCTCGCCCCGGAACATCGGCGCCTGCGACTTGCCGACCATCTGGATGTTCCCGAGCGGGTAGTCGAACTCGTCGCCGGCGAAGTAGAAGTCGTTGAGCCCGAGCGTCTTCTGGAAGACGGTCGGGTTGGGCTCCTTCGAGAGGGCCAGCACGGCCTGGCTGTTGTGGAACATGTAGTTGCGGCCCACCTGGTCGGAGCCGTTGGCCAGGCCATTCGGGTGCTTGTCGGTGGCCGAGGCGAGCAGCAGCTTGGCCGAGTTGGCCGCGCCGCAGGAGACGACGACGATGTCGGCCGAGTAGGTCTCGGTCTCGCCGTCGCGCTCGACCACGACCTCCGTGACCGCCTCACCACCGGCGTCGGTGTTGAGCGCGACCGCCTCTGCGTTGGTCAGCAGCGTGACGTTGGCGTGCTCGAGCGCGGGTCGCACCGCGATCACCTCGGCGTCGGACTTCGCGTGCACGAGGCAGGGAAAGCCGTCGCAGTCCGTAGCAGCGGACGCAGGCGCTGTAGGGCATGTTCGCCTCGTCGAGCATCACCCCGCAGGGAGCGTGGAAGGGCTGGTAGCCGGCGGCGGCGAGGTCGTCGGAGAGCTGCTGGATGCGCGGCTCGTGGGAGACGGCCGGGAAGGGATAGGGAGCGCTTGCCGGGGGCTCCGTCGGGTCCTCGCCTCGAGCACCGTGCACCTGGTAGAGCTGCTCGGCCTGCGTGTAGTAGGGCTCCATCTCCTCGTAGGAGATGGGCCAGGCGGGCGAGACGCCATCGTCGTGCTGGATCTCGCCGAAGTCCTCGGCGCGCAGGCGGTAGAGCGCGGCGCCGTACATCTTGGTCGCGCCGCCGACGAAGTAGTGGACCTGCGGGGCGAACTCCTTGTCCTTCTCGTCGTACCAGGTGTCCTCCGACTGGTAGCGGCCGTCGACGAAGACGTCCTGGGCGAGCCAGTTCTGCGGCTCGCGAGTCAGGAAGTCCCCTCGCTCGAGCAGGAGGATCTTCTTGCCGGAGGCGGCGAGCCGGTGGACGAGGGTCCCTCCGCCAGCCCCGCTGCCGATCACGATCACGTCGTAGTCGCTCATACGTTGACTCCGAACTCCTTGAGGCGCTCGCTGAGGATGATCCGCGCCGCCGCCTCGATCAGGGCGAGGTGGGAGAAGGCCTGGGGGAAGTTCCCCAGGTGCCGGCCCGTGCTGGGGTCGAACTCCTCGGCGTAGAGGCCGAGCGGGGAGGCGATGCGGAGCAGCCGGTCCATCAGGTCGCGCGCGCGCTGCTGCTCGCCGATGATCGCCAGGCCCGAGACGAGCCAGAAGGAGCAGATCAGGAAGCTGCCCTCCTTGCCGGAGAGCCCGTCGTCGGTCTCGCCGGTGACGTAGCGCAGGACGAAGCCGTCCTCGGTGAGGTCGTCCGCGATCGCCAGCACGCTCTTGCGGAGCACCTCGTCATCGCCCGGCAGGAAGCCGAACAGGGCGGCCAGCAGAGTCGAGGCGTCGAGCGCGTCGGTGTCGTAGTGCTGCCGCAGGACCCCGTCCCGGACGCCGTTCTCGAGGATGTCCTTGCGGATCTCCTCGGCCGTGGCACCCCATGTCGTCCTGGAGCTTCGAGTCCCCTCGGATCTCCGCGAGCTTCGAGGCGCGGTCCATCGCGACCCAGCACATGAGCTTGGAGGAGACGTAGTGCTGCGGCTTGCCGCGCGCCTCCCAGATTCCCTGGTCCGGCTTCTTCCAGACCTTGCGTCGCGCACTCCGCCTGGGCCTGGACCACCGGCCAGAGCCCGCGGGGCAGCCGCTGGCTGCGGCGGCTGTGCAGGAGGATCGAGTCGAGCGCGGCGCCGAAGACGTCGTTCTGGCGCTGGTCGAAGGCGCCGTTTCCGACCCGCACCGGCGACGCTCCCGCGTATCCGGAGAGGTCATCCCGCGTCGATCTCGGTCAGGTCCCGCCGGCCGTCGATCCCGTACATGATCTGCAGAGCCCCGTCCTCGTTCGGCTCGAGCTCGCCGACGAACTGCATGAACTCGTTGGCCTCCCAGTCCAGGTTCAGGTAGTGGAGGGCCTGGAGCGTGAAGGTCGAGTCCCTGATCCAGGTGAAGCGGTAGTCCCAGTTGCGCTCCCCGCCGGGCGTCTCCGGCAGCGAGGTCGTCAGGGCCGCCACCGTCGCCCCGGTGGGCATGTAGGTGAGCCCCTTGATCGTCAGGGCCGAGCGCTGGATCGCCCCTCGGAAGCGGTGGTCCGGGCATCCGGGCCTTGGAGACCCAGGTGCGCCAGTAGTCGGCCGTCTCGCTGATGCGCGCGTTGGCCTCGTCCATGTCCTCCGGCGAGGCGAGCTCCTCCGCCCAGGAGAGCGAGCAGAAGGCCTGCTCGCCCTTCTGCAGCGTGTGCCGCGCCTGCGCCACTCCACCCTCGGCCCCCAGCGGCATGCTGCTGCGGAGCCTCACCGTCGGCCCCTCCCCGCTCGCGTCGGCGGTGTGGGCTCCAGCAGCGACCAGTCCCCCGGCACCCGCCCGTAGTCGAAGTCCGGCTCGCAGAGCAGCTCCATGTCGACCGAGCCCTCCATGCAGAGCACCGTTCGAACCAGCAGGTGATGGGCGTCCTCGTCGGCGGGCGCCCGCGTGTGGGGGGTGATCTCGTCCTTGTGCAGGGTCGGGCCGATGGTCAGCGCGTCCCGGACGAAGGCCCAGCCGGTCGGGGTGTGCCAGGTGGTGTTGAGGATGTTCGTTCCCGGGCTCGTAGATCCGGGCGCTCGGGACGTTGATCCCGAAGGGAGCGAAGCGGAACGCACCGGCCTCGCGATCAAGCAGCGTCCCGAAGATGCTGGGCGAGTCGAACCGCGGCACGCAGAGCCAGTCGATCGCCCCGTCGGGCGCCACCAGGGCGCCGGTGTGGCAGTTGGAGAGGAAGGCGTAGTCCGCGATCGGCGGGAACGGCGACGGCATCGCCGCGCTCTGAGGCATTCCCTTCTCCTTGCCGGCCGCGGGCGCTTTGCCGTCTCCGCTCGCCGCCGCCTTGCCGCTGGAGCGGGGCTTTCCGGCGCTCTTCTGCTTCGCGGGACTCATGACCCGGTCCAGGGCTCGTGCCAGCCGCCGAAGTCCTGCGACCAGCCGGTCGGCGGCCTTAGGTCCCCAGGTGCCGGGCTTGTACGGCAGGATCCTCGGGGGCTTCTCGAGCAGCGGGCCGCAGATCCGCCAGGTCTCCTCGATGTTGTCCTGGCGGGTGAAGCGCGTGCTGTTGCCGATCATCGCGGCATGGAGGAGGACCTCATACGGGGTCGGGCCCTCCCCGCCCTGCTCGGCGAACTCCATGTCGAGGTTGATGTGCTCGGGTCTGGTTTCGTCACTGCGCTGTGCGTTGACCAGCAGACGAATCCCGGTGGTCGGGTGGAGCCTGATCACCAGCTCGTCGGACTCGGGCCGCTGCCGGATGTCCGCGGCCGTAGCCGAGCCGAGGCGGTTCCTTGAAGATCAGCCGGAGCTCCCACTGCTCCACCGGGAGCTCCTTTCCCGTCCGGATGAAGAAGGGGACTCCGCTCCAGCGCCAGTTGTCGATCTCGAAGCGCATCGCCGCAAAGGTCTCCGTCGTCGAGTCCTTCGCGACGCCCTTGATCTTCCGGTAGCCCTCGTACTGCCCTCGCACGTACTGCTTCGGGTCGGCCTTCGGCATCGCCGAGAAGACGGCGAACATCGCGTCCTTGAGTGCCCGGGCGTCGCGGCTCGCCGGCGGCTCCATCGCGCAGGCGGCAACCACCTGCATCAGGTGGTTGACCACGACGTCCCGAAGGGCGCCGACCGGGTCGTAGAAGCTGCCGCGATCGGTGACACCGAAGTCCTCGGCCATCGTGATCTGGACGCAGGCGATGCTGTTGCGATTCCAGACGGGCTCGAACATCGCGTTCGCGAAGCGCAGATAGAGGATCTCGCCCAGTCCCATCAAGCCGAGGAAGTGGTCGATCCGGTAGAGCTGGTCCTCACGGATGTACTGGTGGATCTCCGCGGCAAGCTCGCGGGCGGAGGCGAG
>CAWKFQ010000005.1:0-15825 GCA_963848955.1 uncultured Solirubrobacterales bacterium
GAGCGACGGCGAGACGGGCGGTCACCGATGGCCCTTCGCCGAGTCGAAGGAACTGCTCGGCGGCTTCTGCCTGCTCGAGTGCGCCGACCTCGACGAGGCGCTCGAATGGGCCGACCGGGTCCCGATCCAGCCCAACGCGGCGATGGAGGTCTGGCCGATCACTGACCTCTCGGGGTTCGGCTGCGAGAGCTCGACCGTGTCCCCCGCCAAGGCCAAGGCCAAGGCCGTAGCCGTCGCAGACAAGGAGGAAGCGACATGAGGTACATGCTCACGATCTTGGGTCCCGAGGGCGGGATGGACGACGCCACCCCCGAGGAGATGAAGTCGGAGATGGACCGCTGGGAGGCCTTCACCAAGGAAACCGTGGAGGCGGGTGCGTTCGTCTCCGGCGAGGGACTTCAGCCGAGCGCGACCGCGACCACCATCCACGTCTCCGGCGGCGGCGAGGAGCGCACGATCACCGACGGCCCCTACGCCGAGTCGAAGGAGGTCCTCGGCGGCTTCTACCTGCTCGAGTGCGAGGACCTCGACGGGGCCCTGGAGTGGGCCAAGAAGATCCCCGTGCGGGCAGGCATGATCGAGGTCCGCCCGGTGATGGACTACGAGTCCGCCGGCGTCGAGCCCCCACCGTCCGGCGACGCCGCCGCGGCGCGCTCCTGAGCGAAGCGCCCGATCAGCTCGTCGATCGCCTGTTCCGGCACGAGTCGGGGCGGGCGGTCGCGAGCCTGATCCGCGTCCTCGGCGACTTCGACCTCGCCGAGGAGGCGGTGCAGGAGGCCTTCGTCGTCGCGCTCGAGCGGTGGCCGAGAGACGGCGCGCCCGACAATCCCGGGCGCCTGGATCACCCGCGTCGCGCGCAACAAGGCGATCGACCGGCTCAGGAGGGAGCGCACGCTGCGGGTCAAGAAGGAGGTGCTCGAGGGCCTCGAGGCGCTGGCGCCGGGCAGCGAGGAGATCGCCGAGCAGGAGCAGCCGCCGGACGTGCCCGACGACCGCCTGCGGCTGATCTTCACCTGCTGCCACCCGGCGCTGCGCCCGCAGGCGCGGGTGGCGCTGACGCTGCGCACGCTCGGCGGGCTCAGCACCGCCGAGATCGCCCGCGCCTTCCTCACCACCGAGGCGACGATGGCCCAGCGGCTGGTCCGCGCCAAGGGCAAGATCCGCGACGCCCGCATCCCCTACGAGGTGCCGTCGGCCGAGCAGCTTCCCGAGCGGCTGACCTCGGTGCTGGCGACGCTGTATCTGATCTTCAACGAGGGCTACTTCGCCTCCAGCGCGGACGCCCTGATCCGCACCGAGCTGGCCGACGAGGCGATCCGGCTGGCTCGGGTCCTGGTCGAGACGCTGCCGGGCGACCCCGAGGCGAGGGCGCTGCTGGCGCTGATGCTGCTGCAGCACTCCCGCCGCGACGCGCGCCTGGACGAGGCAGGCGAGATGGTGCTGCTCGAAGACCAGGACCGCTCGCTCTGGGACCGCGACCAGATCGAGCAGGGCCTGGCGCTGGTGGACACGCTCACCGGCGTCGTCGGGCCCTATTCGGTGCAGGCCCGGATCGCCGCCGAGCACGCCCGGGCCGAGCGCGCCGAGGACACCGATTGGCGCCGGATCGGGTTGCTCTACGGGCAGCTGACGCGGATCCAGCCCTCGCCGGTGATCGAGCTCAACCGAGCGATCGCGGTGGCGATGGACGAGGGCCCCGAGGCCGGCCTGGAGCTGATCGATGCGATCGAGGGCCTGGACAAGTACGCGCCGTTCCACGTCAGCCGAGCCGACCTGCTCGCTCGGCTCGGCCGCGACGCGGAGGCCCTCGAGGCCTACGAGCAGGGGCTGGAGCTCAGCACGAACCCGGTGCAGCGAGCGTTTCTGAAGCGCCGCATCGAGGAACTGAGAGAAAACGTCTAATCGGCGTCACCGGCTCGTCGTTAGGGTGAAGCGGCGAACGGCGCCGCGCGAAACAGGAGGAAACGATGCCCAAGTACCTGGTTCAGCTCATCGGCGACGAGGACTTCACCGCGGACGCGACGCCCGAGGTGATGGAGAAGATCGTCGCGGATATGAACGCTTACAACGACGAGCTCCAGAAGGCCGGCGTGATGGTGGACGGCCAAGGGCTCGGCCCGACCGCCAACGCCAAGACCCTGCGGTACGGCGAGGACGGCAAGGCCGTGGTCACGGACGGTCCCTTTGCGGAGTCGAAGGAGCAGCTCGCCGGCTACTGGATCTTCGAGACGAAGGACATCGACGAGGCCGTCGAGTGGGCCCAGAAGGCTCCGGTGGAGGGCGGGGCGGTCGAGATCAGGCAGATCGTCGAGACCGCCGAGGAGAACTACGAGCTCTACAAGGACGCCGCAAAGAAGTAGCCGATCGCGGCGGCACGGGCCGCGAGCCCGTGCCGCCTGGGGCTCCGGGGTCTCCCCGCCGCTCAAAGGTGTGATGGCAGCAGCCGCTTTGCATGGAAAGCAGCGGTTCTAGCGAGATACTGCGTGGGCGATGTCGGAGGAGAACGTGGAGATCGTTCGTCGTGCTCTGGACGCCTGGAACCGTCAGGACCTCGACGAGCTGGTCGCACTTGGTGATCCCGACGCGGAGTTCGTCAACTCCCCGACCGCAGTTGAGCCGGGCACCAGGCGTGGCACTGAGGAAGTCAGCGCTGCCTTTCGAGCGCAATGGGAGATTTTGCTCGACGCCCGTCAAGAGATCGATCGACTTTTCGATCGCGGCGAGGAGGTCATCGTGCTGGGCCGCCTTTCACGCCGGATGCCCGAAAGCGATGCTCGGCTGGAGGATCGCCTTCTCCTTTCATGGACGTTGCGGGATGGGAAAATCGTGCGGACCGAAGTGCTCGGCTTCGGCAGCGTCGAAGTACAAGAGGCCCTCGAAGCCGCCGGGCTTGAGGAGTAGGCGATGTCGCAGGAGAACGTGGAGACGGTGCGCCGCATCTACGACGCCTTTGCCGAGGGTGACTTCGCGCGAGCGCTTGAGGAGGGGGAATCCGATTTCGAGTGGATTCCCCCCGAGCAAGACGTCCAAGGGCCGGTTCAAGGGAAGGAAAGCCTTCGGCGCTTCCTGGAGGACCAGAACGAGGCCTTCGAGGACTTTCGAGTCGAGGCCGAGGAGTTGAAAGTCCACGGCGACCAGGTCCTCGCGTTGATCCGGGTCAGCGGCCGGGGTCGCGGAAGCGGCGTCGAGTTTGATATCCGAGCGGCGAACCTCTGGACCTTTCGCGGGGGCCGCCTCATTCGTGGCCAGGTATTCCCCGACCGCAGGGAGGCCCTCGAAGCCGCCGGGCTGTGAGGAGTAGGCGATGTCGTACGAGAACGTGGAGATCGTGCGCTAGCCGATCAAGGGGAGTACCCTCTTTCTAACTGGCCCTGCGGCCAACAATTCTGGTCAAGGAGCGGCTGTACGCCGATACGCGACTTACGCGACGAGGCAACCCACTCTTAGGCGCACAGGATCGACTGCGGGGCCAGTCGCATTGCCTGACGGGTCAGCGGGGATCGATGGTTGCCCAAGGGACCACCAGGCCGCGGCCAGACTGTGCCGGCGGCGCGGGCAGGTCCGCGCCGCGTAAAGCTCAGCCGGCGCGGCGCGGGTCGAGCGCCTCGACGGTGCGAGATACCTCGGGCACCTTCTCGACGACCGCCCAGCCCTCGTTTCGCTCGATCACCGTCTCCACGTCCGGCAGCTCATGACCGGGGACGATCACGAAGCGGCGCGGATCTGAGCGGACGCGCTCATAGTCGGCCTCGCGAAGGCTGACCTTCTCGAGGCAGTCGGGCTTCCCGCACTCGCAGAAATACAACTCGACCTCGCTGTCTGGACCATCATGGCGCTCCTCCCACGCCTTGGCCCGCTCGTTGGCCTCGCGGAACATCGCCTCGTTGCGTGCTATTCGCTTCTGGCGCTCCGTCGCCATGCCGCCAGCTTACGCCGTCCCCGCGCGACCGAGGGGACCAGCACTGGCACGCGAGCCAGCTCGGACGTGGAGATCGTGCCTCGGGCGAGTGAGGCTTCAACCGCTGGGGCCCGCCGCAATGCCTGAACATGGTGAACTTTGCGCCCGGATGGACGCCTTTCTAGGCGAAAAGGCCGGGCTGGCGGCTTCGCGGACGGGTCAGCCTGGGCTTCGGCGTGAGCGTCAGTTCTTTTTCCGCGTCTTTTCGACCGCGTCAGCGATATCGGAAGCCTGCTGGCCATAGACCTTCATCTGAGTAGCAAGCGTCTTCACAGTGTCGAGGTCGAGCTTGCCCAGATCGAGCTTCGCCATCTGCTTGGAGCCGCCCAGCCGCTTGAGCGGGCTTTTCTTGCTGTTGCCGGCCCCTAGACGAGATTTGATCACCGCGCCCCCGGCGGCTCCGACGAGCGCAGTGGCACCAGCGATGAGAGGGGTCTTTGCCTTGGCTGCCGCATCGGCGACCGCGCGACCTGATGTCTTCGCCTTATCGATAGCCGTGTCGGCGATCGAGCCGGCACCATTGCGGTTCTGTGCGCTCCGGCTCTGTGCGCGCGACCTCGACCGGGAGGCGCTTGCGCCATTCGCCCGACTTCCGTTCGAGCTTCTGCGACTCGAACTCGTCGAGTTGGATCGTTTCGCACTGGTGCTCCGACTCGAGCCTGTGGCTTTCTGCCGGGTGTCGCTGCGACTCTTTGAACTCTTTGTCTTGGTGGATTGCGCCATCTCTCTCCTTAGGTCTGGTGCAGTCAGGCTGCGCTTCGCGCCGCCTGTCTACTTCCTTGACTTGCTCTTCGTTGAGTGGCCGGATGCCTTCTTCCTTGGCGTACGGCTGGTGGCTCCGGAGGACGTCGACCTCCGCCGATCAGCGTCCCCCTTGATCTCCGACACGGGGATCTCGTCGTGAGCGACGTCGGTGGCCAACTGCGGAAGCAGCTCGCCTAGATACTCGGCCATCCGCTGCTCCTCACTGAGGATGTCGCGAGCGAGCTTTGCCGTCTGCTTGTCCCCCACCGACGTGGCGAGCGCGTCGATCACGGTGTAGGTGGCGATCTCCTCGGCCTCCTCGCGGTATTCCGCGCGAGCGTTGTGAAGCATCTTCCCCTGCTCGCCTGAGCCCTTTGCCAGGTGGAGCGGGCCCTGCGCCGCGGCCTTCGCCTTACCGACCGCGCCCTGCAGGCTCTGCGCAGCCTTGGTCGCTCCTTCGGGACCAGGCAGCGAAACCGTCTCGGCGGTCCCCCCAAGTTGCTTGATTCGCTTGGCTACGGTCGATGCGTGGGACTTCGTCTCCTTCAGATGCTGCCGCAGGCGCTTCTCGTAGTCGGCCCGCGTCGTCATCGCCATATGCGACTCGAGCGAGAGCTCTAGCTGGCGCTCCTTGCCATAGGCCTCATTGAGCAGCTGCACGACCTTCGCGTCCCTGGTCTTGGTGGCGGCTTCCACAGTTGTCTCCAATCCTTGGGTGTCCCGCCTGGGCCGTGCAAGGTGACCGCAGTCACTCTCGCCCATTTGCTCCCAAACCGGGGTGTGGCAGGTTGCCTCGGTAGGAGGGAGGTTTCGCGTCTAGCGAAACAATGCTGCCTCGCTTCCTCGCAGTAACTGAGTTACCCGCTAAGACACCGTTCAACCATATGTTCGGTGCGAACCTAAGCCCGCCTGCGGTAGTCCCGCACCGTCTCAAACGCGCTGAAAAGCGCGCGGCGAGGTGCGGTTTCTACCGCTTGGACGAAAAGCGGCGGTTGTCTTGCCGGCTGATTGGCCCTACTCCGACAGCCCGGCGGCTTTGAGGGTGTCGTGCCGGCTGTCGAACCATTGAAGTCGGATGGCTGCGGCGTCGTAAGATAGCGGCATGGCGTCGGAGCGCCGGGAGCGGATGGCCCAGAACGAGGCGATGTTCCGCGTCGCCAACGAGCGGATGGCGGACTGGGAGGAGCAGCACGCAAGTAGTGCGGTCGAGCCCTACTTCTGCGAGTGCGCGAACCCCGAATGCGGCGAGCATGTGGATCTGCGCAAAGCCGACTACGAGAGGGTCCGCTCGGACTCGCGCCGCTTCGTGATCGTCCCTGGTCACGAGGTGCCGGACGTGGAGACGGTGATCGAGCGAAACGAGGGCTGGGCGATCGTCGAAAAGGCGCCCGACCTAAGCTGGCACTGTCGAAGAACTCGACCCGCGCCGCGACGGCTGATCTTTTACGCGGCGAGAGGGACCTGGCCCCGCCGCGCCCGGTGTATGCCATAGCGCCGCCTGCTGCCCTGGGGTGCCCCACATTGGGTTGAACAACACGTACGTTAGGCGCACGATTCGGCGGCGCCTACTCCCGCAGCCCGGCGGCTTCGAGGGCGGCCTCCAGATTGCCACCCCGTTCGAATCGAACGACCTTGCCGTCGCGGAAGGTCCAGGTGTGCGCCTCTTCCTGGATCTCGCTACTGCTCGGACGGCCGGCGTGGCGGCTGACGGCGGCGACCACGGTATCGCCATGGTCGAACAATTCATGGAGCTCATGCCGGTACGAGGGGGACGACTGACGAGCGCGTCGCAGGGCGAGCCTCACTTCAGCGCGCCCACGACGAATACCGGGGTCGACGGCCTCGGGAGGATTGACGTATTCGATGTCCGGGGTGGCGAAGTGGTCGAGGAGGCGCTTCGGATCGCGGTCGATCAGCCCCTCTCCGTAAATCCGCCGCACGATCTCCACGTTCTCCTCCGACATCACCATCATCGAGGTTCTCGGTGTGCTGCTTCGCGTACTCACGAGATGCTCAGAACGCGTTCGACGAGGTCATTGGCGCGCGACTGAACGCCGTTCGCACGGCTCTCAACACTGTCTCGGACGTCCTCGGCCTGGCGCTCGACTGCCCGGCGCTTTCGCCGCAGGACGGTTGCGCCGCGTCGCTCGAACCGATTGAGCTGCTGGCGGGCCAGTCGGCTGTCGCTGTAGGTGCGGATGGTCGCGGCTACGCGGTCACGCGCCTCGAGCACCGCCCCAACCGGGATCAGGACGCCGCGCTCAGCCTGGCGGGCGACGGCCTCGAAGCGAGTCTTCTCGGCCGAGACGCGACGAGCGGTGGCCCGACCTGCCTGCTTGGAGGCCGTGCGGGCTGCGCGACCGGTGCTCTGGGCGGACGTTGTGGTGCGGCGAACGGACGCCTTGGCGGTCTCGCTGCTCTGTCTTGCGGAGTTTCGCTTTCGTGTGGCGGCGGCCTTCTTGGCAGCTGCCTGACGTTGGGTTCGGGTCTGCGGGGCCATTGGATTTCGGTTCCCTTCGTTGGTGTTATTAACGTAAGTAATTACTGCTCGAGCTAGAACAATCTGATCAGCAGGTTCAGCAAGATCGTGAGCGCAATCGAGATGACGATCGACCAGAGAAGGCAGCCGGGCATGAAGCGCACCTGTGTGCGTTCCCCAGATCGCTTCCAGATCACGAACATCGTTTGTCGCCAGCTACCGGTTTCGCTAAGGACAGTAACCCGGCCGAGGCCCGTGGGGCCCCGGCCGGGAAGCGATCGGCGCTAGCGACCGTTCCGATCGCCCTCCTCGAGACTCTCGGTGTACGGATCGCGCGACCCGGACTTGGCCAGCCCGCGACCGATGAAGTAGGCGCCGGCGACGATTGCGACGTAGAGCCATGCCTGTCGGGCGATGAACTCGTCGGTCCCGTTGGTGTCGCCGCCCTTGATCACGGCGGCGCTGACGAGAATGGCGACGATGACGCCAACCATCCCCCAGAACTCCGTGGTCTTGAATGCCTGCTTGGTCTCGGTCGTCAGGCGGCGAATACGCCCCTGGCGGCGGACTGAATCGGTGCGCAGAGCACCAGACTTCGTTGCGGCTTCCATGCGTTTACTTCTCCTGTCTTGCGTCTCCCGCCTGGGCCGTGCAAGCTGACCTGGATAGTCACACTCGCCCCTTTGCTCCCAGACTGGACGGGCAGGTGCTTCGCGTTTAGGCGAAGCAAGCTGCCTCGCTCCGGACGCTTACCCCGCTGCGACACCATCCAAACGAGTGTTCGGTAGTGCCAAGTCCGCTGCCCGCCGCGACCCCTGGCGGCAAGTTTCCGCGAACTGACGGGAGGGAAGGCGTCCCCTCGGAGGGATAAGGACCTCAGCGGGAAGGGATGCCCCATGGGACTCGTAGGCGCGCTCCACGCGCATCTGTTCGATCGATCAGAACCAATTCCGAATCGCGTTTCCCCAAGCGCGTACCGATGCACGGAATGCGACAACGAGGTCAGGGTCGATCCGGTCCAGAGCCTGCCACCGTGCCTCATATGCAAGAGCCACTCCTGGGAGGCGCTCGAAGCGGCCCAGGAGCCTGTGGTTGCGCGTCGAGGAGCGAAGAGCTGACGCGAACAAGCCCCCGGTAGTCAGCGGCGTGTTCTTCGCCGTCGGGTAGCGGGCGAGAGGGCCCTCTGGGGTTTATCGCCGCAAATGTGGGTAATTGCTGCGAGCAGGTAAACGATTCGCACGGACGCGAAAGGAGGGGTCGGAAATGGCCCAAACGAGCACAAGAAGGAACTCGCAGGCTCGGCGCAGAACGACGGGACGGTCGAACGGCTCGGGCCGATCGGCAGCCTCCACTCGGGGCTCGAGCTCGAAGCGAAACCGTCAGCAGCGCAATGGAAGCAGCGGTGCGAAGAGCCGGAGCTCGGGAGCCGCCCGGAGCAGCTCGCGGACCAATGCCCGCTCGCGCAGGCAGCCGCGGCGCTCCGGTGCGACTGCGCGGGCAGATTCCGTCAAACAGGTTGCGTCGAAGGGCAAGAACGCCGTCGCCGAGGGAGCTCAGAGTGCTGGGAAGGGGATCTCGACCGTCGCGGGCAAGATGAAGGGACCGGCACTCGCAACCGGGGCGGCTCTGGCGGGGTTGGCGGGTGGCATGGCAATGCAATCGAGGCGCGACTCCGGGCGCAAGGTCATAGGGATGCGGCTTGGCAACGGCGTGGGCAAGGCCGGTAAGAACGTCGCCGACGCCAGCCGGAGCGTCGGCCGGGCTACCGAGAATCTCGGCGAGTTTGCGGCCGAGATGCGAAAGACGCGTGAGGCGATCGACAATCGAGCGAAGCACCGCTCTCCGATCGAGGTCCTGCTGCAGGGTTTGACCGCGCGACGCTGACCGCGCGTCACGGGTTCGAATCCCGCCCACCTACGACGAGAGGCCCGCGAAAGCGGGCCTCTCGTTTGCGGACGGTCCTGTGACTCTTACGGTGGCCCGACCTGGGCTGATCGCGTGAGCATCTGGGGGGAGATTCTGGGCTCAAGCGCTCGAGCCCGATCCGATCAGAGCCGCAGCGGGTATGCCCATCGCGAGATGAATGCCGTCAATCGCACTGCCCTCGTCACGGGAGCGACCGGCTTCATCGGCGGCCGGCTCGCGAGCGCGCTGGGCGACGATTGCTGGCACGTTCGCGGCCTGGTTCGCGACCGCTCCCGCGCGAGCCACCTCGCCGATCGTGGGGTCGAGCTGTTCGAGGGCGACGTGCTGGACGCCGATTCGCTCCGCGGCGCCGGCGAGGGCGTCGAGGTCGCGTATTACCTCGTCCACGCGATGGGGCGCGGAGGTGAGGGCGACTTCGACCAGATGGAGCGACAGTCGGCGCAAAACTTCGCGACGATGGCGAAGCGGGAGGGCGTGCGCCGCGTCGTTTACTTGGGCGGGCTCGGAGACCAGCCGCGATCGAAGCACCTCCGCAGCCGGGCACGAACGGCCGAGATTCTGCGCGAGCACGGACCTCAGCTCACCTACTTCCGGGCTGCCATGGTCGTGGGCGCGCGGAGCGAGTCCTACCGGACGCTTCGTTACCTCGTCCAGCGGCTCCCGGCAATGATCGCTCCCGCCTGGCTGCAAACCCCGACACAGCCGATCGCGGTGGACGATGTGGTCGCCTACCTGCAGAGCGCGCCGGATGTCTCAGTCTCCGAGGGACGCGAGGTGCAGATCGGCGGCCCAACCGTCCTCTCGTACGGTGAGATGCTCGATCGGATGGCCATCGCGCTGGGCACGAACCCACGCCCCAAGATCCCCGTCCCGCTGCTCACGCCGTGGCTCTCGTCTCTGTGGATCGGGCTGGTCACGCCCGTCGACGCGGAGATCGCGCGGCCGCTGATCGAGGGACTTTCGACGCCCACCACGGTGACAGACACGTCCGGCGCGGCGGCGTTCGAGATTGAGCCGATGGCGTTCCCCGAGGCGCTGCGCCGGGCGCTCGACGAGGACCCGGAGTACGGCTAGTGCCGACCCGTCTGCGGTCGTGAGCCAGGCCGACATCGTCACCTGTCGTGAGGACCGGTCCTGCTGTGCCTCCGCCAAATCGGCGAGCAGCCGGTCGTCCCAAAACGGAACACGGTTCTGCCGTTTGGTGTCCGGGCCAGTGTTTTGCGCACCCGCGGCGCGGTGAGCCGGATGGGGACAGCGAAGTCCAGACGGCTCCAGAAGGAGGACCAGATGGCTCAGACGACCGAGGAGAGTGCCGTGGCGCCCCCACAGGTGGGCGAGAAGCCCAGCAGCAGGGACGATGCGAAGGCGGAGGTGCAACAGCGTGCCGCGGAAGCGAAGGATCAGGCCAAGGAGAAGGCCCAGGAGGTAGGCAAACGGGCGCAGAGCGCGCTTCGCGAGCAGCTCGACAGCCGCTCCACTGAGGTCGGCCACAAGGTCACCTCAACAGCGGGTGATGTCGGCGCGGTCGGCGACGAGTTGCGCAGGCAAGGCAAGGAGACGCCGGCGAGGCTTGCCGATCAGGCCGCCGAGCGCGGTGAGCGCGTCGGCCGCTACCTGCAGGAGGCGGACGCGGACCGGATTGTCGCGGACGTCGAGGACTTCGGGCGCCGACAGCCAGTGGCGATGCTCGCGGGCGGACTGCTACTCGGCTTCGCCGCGGCGCGGTTTCTGAAGGCATCCAGTCGCGACCGCTACTACGGGAGCCGCTCCCACTAGGAGGTCCCGTATGGCCACGAAGGTGCAAAACCAAGGTGACGTGCGCGAGCGCTCGACAGGGGAGCTGGTCAAGCAGCTCTCCGAGCAGAGCTCGACGCTGGTTCGACAGGAGATCGAGCTCGCCAAGGCCGAGCTCACAGAGAAGGCCAAGTACGCGGGATTGGGCAGCGCCATGGCACTCGGGGCCGCCCTGCTCGCGATGTTCGCGTTCGGGGCCCTGACTACAGCGCTGATCCTGGTCCTGGCGATCGTGTTGGACGCCTGGGCGGCAGCTCTGATCGTGGGGCTCGCCTATGCAGGGATCGCTACCGGGGTCGCACTTGCAGGAAAGCGCCAGGTCGAGGAGGCGATGCCCCCGGCCCCCGAACAAACAGTCGAAAGCGTGAAGGAGGACGTGCAATGGGCCAAGACACGGGCCAAATCAGGAGCGAGATAGAGGACACGCGCGAGCAGATGGGTGACACCGTCGATGCACTCGCGCACAAGGCGAACGTCCCGGCGCGGGTACGCGATTCGGTGGCCGAGAAGACCGATCGCCTCCGCAGCCAGATGAGCGGCACAGCGTCGCGGGTAAGCGACTCCAGCCCGGACATGGGTGATGTCAAGGACGGGGCACGTCAAGCCGCCGGAGTCGCCCAGGAGAATCCGCTGGGGCTGGCCGTCGGAGCCGCCGCGGCCGGGTTTCTGCTCGGCATGGCTATACCGTCGAGCCGAGTCGAGGACGAGCGGCTGGGTCCCGTCGCCGACCAAGTCAAGGACCGGGCGCGCGAGACCGGCCAGGAAGCCGTGGAGCGCGGCAAGGAGGTCGGACAGGAGGCCCTCGAGCGCGGCAAGGAAGCGGCGCAGGACGTTGCCGAGACCGCCAAGGAGAGCGGCCGCGAACACGCCGAGGAGCTCAGCGCTAGCGCCAAGGACAGGGCCGCCCAGACAAAGGATGAGGTGAGCGACAGTGGCTGATCCGATCCCGAGCGGAAGTGATGTCACCTCCGGCACCTGCCGCTGCACGGAGTGCCGGCAGACCCTCGAGATGGGGTCCGCAAAGAGCATTCCGCCGTGCCCCAATTGCGAGAACGAGGAGTGGAAGGCCCTCGGCGGGTAAGAGATGGCGGATTTGTCAACACCAGGAGACCAGCATGGAAAGCGAAGACCAGGCACAAAGGGAGTCATCGGAGGAGTGGCAGAGCGGCGAGGAGCCCGAGGCCGACGAGGGCAATGAGACCGGCAGCCAGGATGAGGCCGGGGAGAGCGCGGATACCGACGAGTGATGGAAGCCACCAATACAAGACAATTTGCAGTCGTCACCGGCGCCTCGAGCGGGATCGGATATGAGCTCGCGAAGGTCTTCGCCGAGAATGGCTTCGATCTGCTGATCAACTCCGAAGACCACCAGCTGGATGAGGCAAAGCGCACCCTCGCCGACAACGGCACCACGGTTGAGGCCATACGTGCCGACCTTTCCGAGTCGAAGGGGGTCGAGGAGCTCTACGAAGGGATTCAAAGGACAGGCAGGCCGGTCGACGCACTCGCCCTCAACGCCGGAATTGGTGAGGGCGGCGACTTCGTCCGCCACACCGATCTCGAACAGGAGCTCCAGTTGATCGATCTGAACGTCCGCTCCACCGTCCATCTGAGCAAGCTGGTTCTCCGGGACATGGTGCGCCGCGGCGAGGGGCGAGTGCTGTTCACCTCCTCGATCGCCTCGACGATGCCCGGGACCTACCAGGCCGTCTACAACGCGTCGAAGTCGTTCGTTCAGTCCTTCGCGCTCGCGATCCGACGCGAGTTGAAGGGGAGCGGCGTCTCCGTCACCTCCCTGATGCCCGGACCGACAGATACGGACTTCTTCCGGCGAGCCCACATGAAGGACACCCGGGTCGGCTCCTCCGAGCAGAAGGACGATCCGGCCGAGGTGGCCCGCCAGGGATACGAGGCCCTGATGCAGGGCAAGGAGCGGGTCGTCTCCGGATCGCTGGTCAACAGGCTGCTCACCTACGGCGGCCGCCTGGTCCCGGACAAGGCGAAGGCGGAGGCTCACCGACTGATGGCCGAGCCGGGCTCGGCGGATAAGGGGCGCGACGAAGAGGAGGTTCGTTCCAGATGAAGGCCCTGACATTCCACGGACGGAGGGACGTGCGCGTCGACAACGTGCCCGATCCGGCGATCAAGCAGCCCACGGACGCGATCGTCCGATCACCTCCACGGCGATCTGCGGCTCGGACCTCCATCTCTATGAGGTGCTCGCGCCGTTCATCGGTGAGGGCGACATCCTCGGCCACGAGCCGATGGGCATCGTCGAGGAGGTCGGCTCCGAGGTGAAGCACATCAGCGCCGGCGACCGGGTGGTGATCCCCTTCAACATCTCCTGCGGCGATTGCTTCATGTGCAACCAGGGTCTCTTTGCGCAGTGCGAGACGACCCAGGTCCACGAGCACGACAAGGGCGCGGCGCTCTTCGGCTACACCAAGCTCTACGGAGAGGTGCCCGGCGGCCAGGCCCAGTACCTGCGGGTGCCGCAGGCCCACTTCGGCCCGATCAAGGTTCCCGAGAACGGCAAGCCGGACGAGCACTTCCTGTTCCTCTCGGACGTCCTCCCCACCGCCTGGCAGGCGGTCGAGTACGCGGCCATCCCCGAGGGCGGCAGCGTCGCCGTCTATGGGTTGGGGCCGATCGGGCAGATGTGCGCCCGGATCGCGCGCCAGCAGGGCGCCGAGATCGTGATCGGCGTCGACCGGGTTCCCGAGCGGCTCGAGATGGCCGCCCGCCACGACGTCCAGACCCTAAACGCCGACGAGCACGACGACGTGCCGGCGACGATCAGGGAGATGACCGGAGGCCGCGGGCCGGACAGCGTCATCGACGCGGTCGGAATGGAGGCACACGGAGCGCCGCTCGGCAAGCTCGCCCAGACGGCGGCCGGTCTGCTGCCGGATTCGATCGCTGAAAAGGCGATCGAGAAGTTCGGCGTGGACCGCCTGGAGGTCGTCCATAAGGCGATCGACACGGTGCGTCGCGGCGGCACGCTGTCGATCAGCGGCGTCTACGGCGGCCAGATCGACCCGATCCCGATGATGCAGCTCTTCGACAAGGGCGTGCAGATCAGGATGGGACAGGCACACGTGAAGCGGTGGATCGACGACATCATGCCCCTGATCGAGGGGGACGACGATCCGCTCGGCGTGGACGATCTCGCGACCCACCGCCTCCCGCTCGAGCGGGCACCCAAGGCCTACGAGATGTTTCAGAAAAAGGAGGACGGCGCGATCAAGGTCGTCCTCGAGCCATGAGCAAACTTCGAGAAAAGGAGCTTCGATGAGCGAGCGAACTATTCAAGAGCAGATCGTCAAATACCTGGGCGACATCCACTCGATCGAGGTGCAGGCACTCGTCCAGATGAAGATCGCCCCGAAGATCGCGGGCGACGCCATTCTCGAGGGCGTCTTCGAGCGCCACATCGGAGAGACCGAGGATCAGAAGCGTCGGGTCGACGAACGCCTCGAGCCGCTGGGCGGGTCCCCCTCGAAGGTGAAGGACATCGCGGGCGCTGCCAGCGGCCCTGCCTTCGCCCTCTTCGCCAAGTTGCAGCCGGACACGCCCGGGAAGCTCGTCTCCCACGCGTTCTCGTACGAGCACATGGAGCTGGCGGCGTACGAGATTCTCGCACGCGTCGCCGAACGGGCCAACGACAAGCAGACGGTGGAGCTCGCCAAGGACATCGCATGAGGAGAGCGAGATGGCCGGCCGGCTGTCCGACAACTGGGACGTGGCCGTCAACGCCTCGTGCGTGACAAGGATCCCGACGACATCGGCGACCAGCTCAACAAGTACCTGCGCGATGCCCACGCGATCGAGTCACAGGCCGAGCAGATGCTCACCAAGGCGATCGAGATCGGCGGCGATCCGAAGCTGAGCCGGGACTACGAGGAGCACCTCGAGCAGACAAGGCGCCACAAGGCCCTGATTGAGGAGCGGCTCGGGGCCCGCGGCGCGAGCTCGAATTTCCTCAAGGACGCTGCGATGAAGCTCGGCGCCATCAACTGGGGCACGTTCTTCGCGACCCAGCCGGACACACCCGCGAAGCTCGCCGGCTTCGCCTACGCATTCGAGCACCTCGAGATCGCCTCCTACGAGCAGTCCGCCGCGTCGCCGATAGGGCTGGTGACGAGTCGGTGGCCGGCGTCGCCCAGACGATCCTCCCCGAGGAGCGTCACGCGGCGGAGACGCTCTGGGACAGCTTCGACCGGGCGATCGACGCATCGCTCGAGAGCGTCGGTGTAACCGCCTAGCGCTTAGGCAGCGTTCGCCGGGGTTGGCGGGGGCCGCTATTTCGGAGCCATTGTCTGCTACCGACGAGAAGCTGGTTCGGACCTTCAATCTCGGCTCGCACCGAGATCACGCCGTTGTCGCGGCCCACGAAGGCGTGCACGACCGCGTTGGTGACGACTTCAGCAGCCGCGAGTTCGACGTCACGGCGATTCGCCCCCGCCTGCCTCCGCGTACTCGCCCACCCTCCTGCGAATCTCGGTGACGCTCCCAGATGACCGTGAGTCCTTAACTCGAGCGGCGGCAGATCGAGCCTCGAATCGAGCGTCGTCATCCAGCCTGCTCGAACCCCGCCTCAGGAGCATCGCTTCGCTTTCGCTCCTTGGGTTGTTGCCCCCGAGGCGGATACCAGGGCGCCCGGGGTATTGCCGCTGTTGCGCTCATGGTTGTCGACTACCCACCTTGACTGCGCCACTCCTATCCCGATCACCCGCTTGGGTCCAAGACACACCAAGGGCCCTCTTTCGAGGGCCCTTGGTTAGTAGCGGGGGCCCGATTCGTCTCTCGCTACCACCACCTCAGGATTCGCGAGATGAGCCGCCATGCAGCCTGAAGCCGTGCTCCCGCCCAGGAAGACGAGGAGCCGTGGGCTGCGGCAGCTCCAACGGCGTTGCACCACCGG
>CAWKFQ010000006.1:0-125906 GCA_963848955.1 uncultured Solirubrobacterales bacterium
CTTGTCGCCGTTGACCCGGAACTCTTTCGGTTCCCATCGTTGGTCCACGAGGGCATCTGGCTCCAACCAGGCCCGCAGCGCAGCCGCGCCTCTCACCGGTGCTTCGACTCCCGGACGGATGAATTCGACCTCGGGATGGGCGATTTCTATCGCCGCGTCGAAGTCCCCGCGAGCAAGCGCCTCGTAGAGGCGGCGCAGGATCTCCACGTTCTCCTCCGACATCGCCCACGCAGTATCTCGCTGGCAGCGGTGGGGAGCTACCTCGCCGCTCACGCCAACGCTCGGCCTCCTCTCCCGCCTCGCCACGCTTTTCGACAATCCAGAAGTCCGTGTACTGCTGGACCACGTCTTCATGGTCGTCGGCGATGTGTCCGGGCGCCACAGCGAAGCGGTTCGACTGCGAGCGGACCTCTTTCCATTCACCTCCGGACAATGGGATCCGAGCGCCGCAATCCAGCCGCCAGCACTCGCACCGAAAGCCGGCTGCTGCTTGGCCGTTTCTCATCCACTCGACCTTGCGCTTGTTGAGGTCTCGGCACCAGTCCTCGTTGCGGGCGATCCGTTCCTCCTGCGTCACCTTGTTCAGTATCTCAGCCGCGAAAGGTTTCAAACAGTCGGAGGGAGAGGGCACCGGAGAGGGACATGGCCAGGGAGGACATGGGGGACGGTCGGTAGGGGGAGGGTCGAAATGGCGATTCGCAACTTCAGAAAACCGCCGATTGGGTTCTCGCAAGGGGAACGCGCGCGCCTGGAGCCCTGGTGACTGAGTGTCTTCACTGCCGGGGGGAGTTCCAGCCCAGGCGCCGGGGGCACGTTTTCTGTTCGAGCTGGTGCCGGCACCGCGGCGAACGTGGGATGTCAGCGCCGGGGCTGTCCGACCGTGAACAGATAGCGCAGCTCTTCGATCCATCTCGCGACCCTGAAGATCGGGTGCGCGCCGACGACTGGCACCCGGAGTCCGACTCTGCGTGGGTGAAGCTGGACTTGTGCAAGACGGTTGGATCGCGGCGCCGGTGGTACTTGGCCCTGCTCGCCGAGCAGCCGTCACAGAGGGGCTAGCCGCCTTCGGGGCGAGAGCGCGACGCGGATCGAACGCACGAGGGCCCGACGACGGTGCCGGGCCCCCGTGCTTTCCGCTTTCTCTCGTCGTCTAGAAGAAGACGATGTCGAACGGGTCGTTTACGAATCCGGCGTTGTTGACGTACACCGTGACGTCCGTGAACGGTGCCGTGCAGGGCGGGCTCTGACCAGGCGCCGACGTCGAGGCAATGGTGCCCTGCGCCGCCTCAGCGTTGGCGCTGACGACCGCCGTCTTCACGGGAACGGCAAGGTCGAAAGCAATAGCGCCCGGTGAGAGGACGGTTGACACCGAGCACAGCACCACCGCTCTGGAAGAGCGTGCCGCCAGCGGTGACCGTGGCGAAGCCGATCGGCAGCGAACCGCCGGTGGAACTGATCTTGGCGGGCGTGATCGCGCCATTGGCGATCTTTGCGTTGGTGACCGCGCCATCGGCGATCTTGACCTTCGTGACCGCGTTCCCCTTGAGCTGCTTGGTGCCCACGCTCTTCTTGGGAATCTTGGTTGCCGCGTAGGCGCCACCTCCCAGCGCTACCACGAGCGCGACGATTGCTACGACCATCGCAGGCGACGGTCGCGCGACACGAGGTTTCCTCATTCGACTCTCCCTTCATTTCTGGCTGTCTCCGGCCTTTTCCGGCCATCCTAACCCGGTGAAGGGGGGCGGGCCTAATAGGGCGCTGCGCAAAAACGGGGCGCGCCACTCTGACTGCAACCGCAACTGCAACCATCCGGCCGTTCGGGCTTCTCCCCGCGTGCTGCAGAAAGGAATAGTCAATGCAACTCAGTGCACGCAACAAGCTTCCGGCCACGGTTACCAAGATCACCCGAGGCGAGGCGATCGCCAACGTCGAACTCGATGTCAATGGGCAGCGTCTGGTCGCATCGATCACCGTCGAAGCGGTCGAGGAGCTCGGGCTCCGCGAAGGCACCGAGTGCTGGGCTGTGGTCAAAGCCTCCGACGTAATGGTCGGCATTCCGCACGACTAGTCAGTTGAGCAGGGCCGCGATCTTCGCCGCCGGGTAGCGCGCTGCGCAAAAACGGACACGGATCGGACACGAGAAGTTCCCGTTTCGTCACGCCTAGCGGCCGTCTGCGAGCCCCTCGCACCACGTTTCCCCTGCACTGACGGACAACCGCGGATTCTCTCCGCTACCCGCTGCCACCCGCATGCGGGAACACCTTGTTACAAGCGGCTCTTGGGGCCCCGGTTGGAAACGGGCCCGGTTAGGAGGCGCCGAGGCGCTCCCGGATCAGCTTCTGGACCGCTCCCCCGTCCGCGCGGCCCTGGGTCTGCTTCATCACCGCGCCCATGATGCGACCGATCGCCTTGGCGTTGCCATCGCGCACCTGCTGGGCGGCCTCGGGCTCGGCCTCGATCGCCGCGTCGACGGCTCTCTCCAGCTCGCCCGAGTCGGAGATCTGTGCCAGCCCCTCGCGCTCGACGATCGCCGAGGGATCCCCTCCCTCGGCCACCAGCTTCGCCAGTACCCGCTTGCCCGACCCGTGGGAGATCGCCTTCGCCTCGACCATGCCGGCCAGGGCTGCCACGGCCTCGGGCGTCGCCTGCGAGGAGCCGGGGTCCTGCTCGCCGCCGGTTTCCCGTAGCGCCGCGACCAGCTCGCCGGTGACCCAGTTCGCGATCGCCTTCGCCGAGGCGCCGTCAGCCGCCTCCAGCGCCCGCTCGAAGTACTCGCCGTAGGCGGGCTGGAAGGCCAGCGTCGCCGCGGCCTCCTCGGAGATGCCGACCTCTTTCAAGTAGCGCTCGCGCCTGGCGGCGGGCAGCTCGGGCAAAGCCTCGCGGGCCTCGGCCAGCATCGCCTCGGTCGGCGCCACCGGCACCAGGTCCGGCTCGGGGAAGTAGCGGTAGTCGTGGGCGTACTCCTTGGAGCGCAGCGGGGTCAGGGATCCATCCTCGGGATGGAAGTGGAGGGTCTCCTGCTGGACGTCGGACCCTGCCTCCAGCAGCTCGCGCTGGCGCGCCAGCTCGGCCTCGATGCCGCGCTCGAGGAAGCGGAAGCTGTTCATGTTCTTGAGCTCGGTCTTGACGCCGAGCTCATCCGAGCCCTCGGGCCGCAGCGAGATGTTGCCGTCCACCCGCAGGCTGCCCTCCTCCATGTTCACGTCGCTGACGCCGAGCTGGCGGATCGTTTCGCGCAGCAGCTGCGCCCACTCTCGCGCTCCTGCAGCTGACTTCAATTCGGGCTCGGTCACGATCTCCACCAGCGGCGTGCCGCCGCGGTTGAAGTCCACCAGCGAGGACCCCGAACCGTGGATGCGGCCCGAGTCGCCCATGTGGGTGAGCTTCGCGGCGTCCTCCTCCAGGTGCGCGCGGGTGATGCCGACGCCGGCGAAGGTGCCCCTGGCCGCGATCGGCTGGTCGTACTGGCTGATCTGGTAGCCCTTCGGCAGGTCCGGATAGAAGTAGTTCTTGCGGGCGAACTCGCTGCGGGCGGGGACCTCGCACTCCAAGGCGGCGGCGATCATCAGCGCGTAGCGAATCGCCTGCTCGTTGATCGTCGGCAGCGTCCCGGGGTGGCCCAGGCAGACCGGGCAGGTGTGGACGTTGGGCTCATCCCCGAAGCTGAGCTCGCAGCCGCAGAACATCTTCGTACGCGTCGAGAGCTGGACGTGGATCTCCAGCCCGATCACCGCCTCGTACTCACCCATCGGGGAGGCCTTCCCGCATCAGAGCCCGAACCCCCTGACCTGGTCCTCGTCCATGCCGAAGTAGTGGCCGACCTCATGCAGGACGGTCTTGATCACCTCGTCGCGCGAGGGATGGGTCTGGCGGAAGATGACGATCCGCTGCAGCCCGCCGCTGGGGTCATAGATGCCCATCAGGTCCTCGGTCGGGTGGCGGTCCTCGACCAGCACGGCGACGTCCGAGAGCTCCTTCGCGAACTCCGGCGGCAGCATGTCGAGGGCTTCGCGCACCGCCTCGACCACCTCCTCGTCGCTCAGCTGCGGCTGCTCGCGCCACCAGGTCGGCATCGCGGAGCTCATGGGCTGCCCCCGTTGGCGGCGGCGGGGACCGAGTCGAAGCCGATCGCCCGCTCCAGGGCGAAGGCGGCGTCGAGCATCCCGCTCTCGCTGAACGCCGGCCCGGCGATCTGAAAGCCGACAGGCAGCTCGGGGCCACCGCCTTCAGGCTCAGCCAGCCCGGCGGGGAGCGAGATCGCCGGAATGCCGGCGAGCGGCATCGGCACGGTGCAGTAGTCGCTCATGTACATCGCCAGCGGGTCGTCGGTGCGGGCGCCCAGCTCGAAGGCGACCGTCGGCGAGGTCGGGGTGACGACGAAGTCGAAGCGCTCGAACGCAGTCGCGAAGTCCTGGGCGATCTTGGTCCGCACCCGCTGGGCGCGCCCGTAGTAGGCGTCGTAGTAGCCCGAGGAGAGCGCGTAGGTGCCCAGCATGATCCGGCGCTTGACCTCGTCGCCGAAGCCGTCGTGGCGCGTCCGCTCATACATCTCGGTCAGGTCCTCGCCGTCCGTGCGCGGACCGAAGCGGACCCCGTCGTAGCGGGCGAGGTTGCTGGAGGCCTCAGCGGGCGCGAGCACGTAGTAGGCCGAGATTCCGTGCGGAGCATGAGGCAGCTCTGTCTCCGAGACCTCGCCGCCGAGCTCCTCGATCAGGGCGACCGTGCGGTCGAACACGTCGCGCACCCCCGCCTCGATCCCTTCCGCGTCCCCGGCAAGTTCGCGGGGGACGCCGAAGCGCATGCCCTTCAGGTCCTCGCGCGAGGGCAGCTCGACGCCTCCCTCGATCCCGACCGAGGTCGAGTCGCAGGGGTCGCGTCCCTCCATCGCTCGCAGCAGCAGGGCCGCGTCGGTCACGTCGCGGGTCAGCGGGCCGCACTGGTCCAGCGAGGAGGCGAAGGCGATCTCGCCGTAGCGCGAGACGGCGCCGTAGGTGGGCTTCAGCCCCACGATCCCGCACAGCGAGGCCGGCTGGCGGATCGAGCCCCCGGTGTCGGTCCCGATCGCGCAGGGCGCGAGACGGCCCGCGACCGCCGCCGCCGAGCCTCCCGAGGAGCCGCCGGGGACCCGGGCGGTGTCCCAGGGGTTTTTGACGTCGCCGTATGCGGAGTTCTCGTTCGAGGAGCCCATCGCGAACTCGTCCATGTTGGTCTTGCCCAGCAAGCTCGCCCCCGCCTCGGCGAGCTTGCGCACCGCGGTCGAGTCATACGGCGGTACGTAGCCCTCGAGGATCCGCGACCCGGCGGTGGTCGCGACGCCCTCGGTGCAGAAGATGTCCTTGACCGCGACGGGGATTCCGCTCAGCTCCCCTTCGACCTCCCCGCCGGGCTCCTGGGCGGTCCACAGAAAGGCGTTCAGGGGATCCGCGGCCGCCGCCTCACGGTAGGCGTCGAAGTACTCGGCGGGCGACAGCTCTCCGGCGCGGATCCGCTCGGCCGCCTGCGCGACCGTGAGCTCGAGCAGCTCAGCCCCCATCGATGGGACTCCTCATCACGCCTGTGGCGAGGGGACGCGGAAAGCGCCGTCGGCGGGGTCGGGCGCGGGCTCGAGCACCCGCTCGCGAGGCCAGCTCGGCCGCGGCTCGTCGGGCCGCAGCACGTTCTCCAGCCGGATCACGTGGGAGGTTGGCTCGACGTCGTCGAGGTCGAGCGCCGCGATCCGCTCGACGTGCTCGAGGATGCCGCTGAGCTCGCGGGACATGCGCTCCACCTCCTCGTCGCCGAGGCGAAGGCGCGCCAAGCGCGCCACGTGCAGGACCTGCTGGCGGTCGATCACTCGCGGGATTCTAGGTCGCGCTCGAGGAGGGCCGTCAGGCGGCGCCGAGCGCCGTCGTCAGCCCTTCTTCTTGGGCTTCTTCTTGACGCACTTCCCCTGCTTCAGCTTCTTGCCCTTCTTGCACTTCTTCTTCTTCGCGGGCGGCGGAGGCGGCGGAGAGCTGCCGCCGGGCGGCGGGGGTTCCAGCGCGAAGCTCGCGGTCACGAGGCGGCTGCTGCCCGCGAGGGTGACGGTGCACTGAGCACCCGTCGCGCTGTCGCAGCCGCTCCAGGAGGTGAAGTCCGAACCCGCCGCAGGCGTCGCGGTCAGCACCAGCGTGGCGCCGTCGACCAGGCTCTGGGAGCAGTCGCTCGGGCAGCTGATCTCGGCCGCCGTGACCGTGCCGGTGCCCGCGCCGCCGGCCACCGAAGCGGTGACCGTGCGGTGGGGGCGCTCGTAGGAGCCGATGTCGCAGACGGGTCCGCCGTCCGCCCGCGGGAATCCGCGCTGGTCGACCGTGAGGCCGCCGCAGCTCGCCTCGGCCGCGTCGATCGCAGGGCTCCCGGACGGCAGCGCGTGCGTCTGGGTCGTGCCCGGGGGGTTCAGCGCCAAGGGCTCGAGCATCGGATCGGTGCTGTTGAGGTTGCCCTCGGCCGTGCCGAAACCGCAGCTGGTCCCGGAATCGATGTTGTTGCCCGGTGTCGCGGACACGATCGTCGCCGCCGACTGGGTCCCGCACGCGCCCGTCGAGCCGAAGATCGTGTTGCGCGCGGTCACCGTGGCGCCATTGGATGCGACGAGGTCCGCTCCCGGCAATCCCGTGTTGCCGCTGAAGGTGACGTTGGTGAGCGAGGCGCTGGCGCCGAGCTGGACTCCACCCGCGCCGGTCGCCGTGCCGGTGTTGCCGCTGATCGTGCTGTTCGTGATCGAGCGGGCTCCTGGGTTGGAGCCGCTGAAGATGCCGGCTCCCTCGGAGCCGGGGCCGCTGACGTTGTTGCCGCTGATCGTGCTGCGCACGACGGTGAGGGCATCACTCGCCACGACCCCGCCGCCCTGCGCCGCGAGACTCTCGGTGGCGCCCACGATCGAGTTGCCGCTGATGGTGGTGTCGGTCAGGCTCAGGGGCCCCGCGCTGGAGAGGCCGCCCCCGGCGCCGCTCAGCCCCGCGGCCAGCGTGAGCGTGTTGTCCGTGATCGCGCTGTCGGAGATCGTCAGCGTGGCGCCGCTTGAGGCGCTGAAGACGCCCGCTCCGTGGGCAGCAGCGCCGCCGACGGCGACGGCGCCATTCGAGGTGACGACGACGTTATCCAGCTCGGTGCTCGCATCGGTGCGGATCGCTCCGCCGCCGCCGCTGAGCCGGTCACCGAGGCCGTCCTCGAGACGGATGTCCCTGAAGGTCGTAGGGGACGCCGAGGAAGTGACCGTGAAGAGCTGAACGAGGTCGCCGCCGTCGACCGCGTTGAGCCCGGGTCCGCTGCTGCCGTTGCCGTCGATTGTGACCGGCGCGGTGACGACGAGCGTGCTCGCAGGACTGATCGGCCCGATCCCGACCGGGTCGAAGCCGATCGCGTCCGCGGTGGGGGTGGAGTTTGACTCCTCGATCGCCGCCCGCAGCGTGCAGTCGCCTGCGCTGCTGGTCACCTCACAGACCCCGTCTATGAGCGCGTCTGAGCCGTCACCGGCGTTGTTGACCGTGAAGTCAGCCGCCGCGGGTGCCGCGAGCGCCAAACACGCCACCGACGCGACCAACCCCACCAGCAGCCTGGCTCTGTTCATCCCCTCCCCACTCACGCGAGCGAAAGTACCAGAGGCTCCCGTCCGAATCGATCGAATATTTGTCGGCTTTCCGCGTTTAGGATCAGCCCCATGAGGGGCGAGAAGGCCGAGCGGTTCGTCCGCTTCAACCTGCTGCTGATGGCCGGCGGCTTCGCGCTCGTGGGCTTCTTCTTCATCGCCTGGCCGGACGGAACGCTGGCGCGCCTGACCGAGTTCGGGGACAACTTCGGCGACTTCGCGCCCGCTCCCGAGACCGACGAGCGCCTGTGGCTGTCGCTCGGCTTCGCCTACATGGTCGTGATCACGTTCCTGGCGCTGATCGCGGCCTCGGACGTGGTCCGCTACCGGCCGATGCTGCTGGCGCTGGCGGCGGGCAAGGCCGCCAGCTCGATCACCAGCCTCGTCTTCTACGCCCAGGACGACGTCTTCGCCTACCTGCTGAACGGGATCGTGGACGGCTCGCTGGTGGGCGCGACCCTGTTCCTGTGGCATCTGGCAGGCAAGGTGGGCGAGCCCGCGGCGCCGGGTTGAAGGCGCGCGCCGGGGCTCGGGGCCGCCGAGTTGCGGACGCTGCGGGCGATCGCCGAAGCGGTTGCCCCCGGTAGCGAGGCGCTGCCCGCGGCCGAGTCCGACGTCCGCGTGGCGGAGCTGGTCTCGGGCTTTCTGACCAGGCTGCCCGCCAGGACCGCCGGCTTCGTGCGCCTGGCGCTGCGGCTGTTCGAATGGCTGCCCTCGCCGCGCCGCTTCAGCGCCATGAGCCTGGAGCGCCGGACGCGGTTCCTGGCGAGCCTCGAGCGCTCACGATTGGGACCGCGCCGCGACCTGCTGCTGCTGGCAAAGACCCTGTCGATGATCGGTTGGGCGCGCGACGAGCGCGTGCGCAAGGTGGTCGGCTATGAGTCGCGCTGCGCCGTGCGCGAGGGAGAGCCCGAGCCGCAGGCCGGCCCGCTCGGGGACCTGGCGCCGGCGGGGGACGGCGAGGACTGCGACGTCGCCATCGTCGGTTCCGGGGCCGGGGGCTCGGCCGCTGCCTACGTGCTCGCGAGGGCCGGCCTGGACGTGCTCGTGCTCGAGTCCGGCCCGCACGTCGACCGCGAGAGCTATCCGACCGATCCGATCGAGGGCTTGCCGCTCATGTACCGCGACGGAGGGCTCACAATCGCCGCGGGCAAGCCGGCGATCCCGATCCCGGTCGGGCGCACTGTGGGCGGCACGACGGTGATCAACTCGGGCACCTGCTTCCGGGCGCCGCAGCACGTGCTGTCGGGGTGGGCCGAACGCGAAGGGATCGACTGGGCGACGGGCCTCGACGAGCGCTACGGCGACGCCGAGAAGATGCTCGCGGTGGCACCGCTGGACCCCGAGCGAATGGGCCGCAACGGCCAGCTCTGCATGGAGGGCGCTGCTGCCCTGGGCGCCAGCGGCGGCCCGATCGCGCGCAACGCCGGCGCCTGCGTGCAATGCAGCTCCTGCCCGCTCGGGTGCCGCATCGACGCCAAGCGCTCCGCGCACGTCTCCTACCTGCCCGCCGCGGTTGCGGCCGGGGCGCGCGTCCGCGCTGGGGTCCGCGTCGAGCGCGTGCTGGTCGAGGACGGCCGCGCACGCGGGCTCGGCTGTGTCGCGGGGCTTCCGACGACGGCGGCCGAGGAGGCCGACCTGAAGGGCGGAGGGGTTGAAAACGCGACCCTGGACGGTGAACGCCAGGGCCGTGATCAGCGCTGCGGGGGCTTTCGGGACCCCCGAGCTGCTGATGCGTTCCGGCTTGCGCCACCCGGCGCTCGGGCGCAACCTGCACGTCCACCCCGCCGCGCGTCCGGCTTCTACACTGGGCGCATGGCCCAGAACCAGCATTTCCCACACGACGAGTCGCTCTATTCGCTCTACCGACGCGGCATCGAGCTGCTCGAGGACGGCGACTTCGAGGAGGCGACCGTGCCGCTCAAGGAGGCGGCCCGACAGGCGCCCGAGAAGAGCTCCGTCCGCGAGGCGCTCGGCCGCGCACTCTTCCGCACTCGCCACTACGCGGAGGCGGCCACCGAGTTCGAGGCGGTGGTGGAGACCCACCCCGTCAACGACTACGCGCACTTCTGCCTCGGCCGTGCCCTGACCAAGACCGGCGAGACCCGGCGGGCTCGCCATCACCTGGCCCTGGCTTCCAACCTGCGTCCCGAGCGGCGCGACTACCGGATCTACAGGGAACGGCTCGCCGCCAGCACCTAGCGGCACCGGATGACCGAGTTCCGCCTGCTCGCAGTTCCCTACGAGGTCGGCGCGATGCGCATGGGAGTGGGGCGCGGCCCCGAACGCCTGCTCCAGGCGGGCGCCGAGAAGGCGCTCGGAAGCCGCGGCGCTCGAGTCCGCCTCGAGATGGTGGAGCTTCGGGAACACCAGAGGGACGCAAGCGGCGCCAGTGAGGCCGGGGCCGGGTTCGAGCTGATCCGGCTGGTCGCCGCCCGCGCTCGAGCGGCGATCGCCGACGGCGCGTTTCCGGTGCTGCTCTCCGGCAGCTGCTTCGCCGGCCTGGGGATGGCTGCGGCCATGGATGAGCCATCGCCGGCGGTCGTCTGGTTCGACGCCCACGGCGACTTCAACACCCCGGACTCGAGCGTCGATGG
This sequence comes from uncultured Solirubrobacterales bacterium, assembly GCA_963848955.1. GTDB lineage: Bacteria > Actinomycetota > Thermoleophilia > Solirubrobacterales > 70-9 > DASUPK01. The sequence goes on from CAWKFQ010000006.1 coordinate 10,204, forward strand.
CTATTTCGACGGCATGGGGCTGGCCGTGCTCACCGGCGAGGCCTGGCAGGGGATGAGCGAGCCCTCTATGGACGGCGCGACCGTGCCTGAGAGCGCCGTGGTGCTCGCCGGCGCCCGCGACTTCGATCCGGCCGAGCTGAATCGCCTGCGGGCGTCCGCGATCCGCCACCTGCCCCCCGAGCGGATCGAGGCGGATGACTCGGTCGCCGAGGTCGTGGCCTCCATTCGACCCGAGCCGACCGGCCTGTACCTGCACGTCGACCTCGACGTGCTCGACGCCGATCAGGCCCGCGTCAACATCTACAGCGTCGAAGGTGGCCTCACGGCGCCGCAGCTCGAATCGCAGGTCCGCTCGCTGCTGGAGCGTGCCCGGTCCGAGCGTTCTCCCTCACCGCATATGACCCGGAGTGCGACGCCGACGGCCGGGTGCCGCCGATCGCGCTTCAGCTTCTCGAGATCGTCGCCGAGCAGGTTGGGCGCGAGACATGAGGGCGCTGGTCCAGCGCGTCAGCCAGGCGGCGGTCGACGTCGAGGGGGAGAGGGTCGCGCAGATCGGGCCGGGGATGCTCGTCCTGCTCGGCGTCTCGCGAGACGACACCGAGGCGGAGGCCGACAGGCTGGCGGAGAAGGTCCGCGCCCTGCGCATCTTCGACGACGCCGACGGCAGGATGAACGAGCCCCTCGGGGATCGCGAGATCCTCTGCGTCAGCCAGTTCACGCTCTATGGCGATACCCGGAAGGGGACACGTCCGAGTTACACGAAGGCGGCACCGGGCGAGCAGGCGGAGCCACTCTATGACCGCTTCTGCGAACGGGTTGGAGCGAAGAAGGGAGTCTTCGGCGCCTGTATGGGGGTCGCCTTGGTGAACGACGGTCCGGTGACCGTGATGCTCGAGGTCTGAGCGCGGTTCCTGGCCGTCTTGCGCGTGCCTGAAGCGGGGCTATACTCGCCGAGGAACCTTTTTTCGCACCTAACTGCGTGTCGAAAGGTGGGCGAGCGCCCGCCTTTTTTTGGGCCCAAGAATGGATACAGAGATGGATACAGAGCTTCAGCAACTACAGGAAACCATCGAGTCACGGCTTCGCGATCAGGAGCCGGACGTCGAGCTGCTCGCCCTGGAGCGGCCGGCCACGGAGCGCCTGCGGCTGGTGATCGACAGCCCTGATGGGGTCGACATCGCCCTCTGCGAGCGGGTCACCGGCGTGCTCCGCGACCTGCTCGAGGAGTGGTCGCTGGAGGTCTCATCGCCGGGGCCAGAGCGGCCCCTGACGAAGCCAGAGCACTTCCGTCGCTTCCTCGGCAACCGCGTTCGTGTCAAGACGAGCGAGGAGATCGCGGGGCGTCACAGCTTCACGGGCACCCTTACCGCTGCGGATGAAGAGCGAGTCAGCCTCGATGCGCCCGACGGCGCGGTGACCATTCCATTGCAGAGCGTTCGCCGTTCAAATCTTGTCCCGGAGGAGGTCGCATGACCCAGGAAATCGTCGACGCCGTAAAGATGCTCGAGCAGGAGAAGGGGATTGCGGCTGACACCCTGATGGACGCCCTTCAGGACGCCCTCCTCTCTGCCTACAAGAAGACGCCGGGAGCCGCCAAGTACGCGAAGGTCGAGCTCGACCACGGCACCGCGGACTTCCGCGTCTATGAGCTGATGGTCCCGGAGGACCTCGAGAAGCGCCTGCTCGATGAGCAGTTCGAGGACCAGCTGCAGGCCGCCGAGGCCGCGGAGGCCGCCGGCGAGCCCATCCCCGAGATCGAGATCAACAGGCCGACCGTGGACCCGGAGACGGGTGAGCGCCGTGAGGCCACCGAGCCCGAGGTCGAGCCCGAGCGGCTCGAGCCCTACATGGATCAGATCAAGACGCAGGACGTGACGCCGGACGACTTCGGGCGCATCGCCGCACAGACCGCCAAGCAGGTGATCCTCCAGCGGATCCGCGAGGCCGAGCGCGGCATGATGTTCGAGGAGTACAAGGACCGCGTCGGCGAGCTCATCACGGGGATCATCCAGCAGTCCGACAACCGCTACACGCTGGTCCAGCTCCGCGAGCGGGTCGAGGCCTTGCTGCCGCGCTCCGAGCAGGTCTACAACGAGCGCTACGACCACGGCATGCGCGTCAAGGCGGTGATCACCGATGTCTCGGCCGACACCAAGGGCCCGAGCATCGTCGTCTCACGCCGCAATCCCGAGCTGATCAAGAAGCTCTTCGAGCTCGAGGTGCCGGAGATCGCCGACAAGCTGGTGGAGATCACCGGTGTCGCTCGCGAGCCGGGCTGGCGCTCGAAGATCGCCGTCATCTCCCACGCCGATGGCGTCGATCCGGTGGGGGCGTGCGTCGGGCCGCGAGGCTCGCGCGTCCGCATGGTCGTCTCCGAGCTGCGCGGCGAGAAGATCGACATCATCCCCTACAACGAGGAGCCCGCCCGATTCGTCGCCAAGGCCCTCTCGCCGGCGCGAGTCCGCGAGGTCCTCGTCGACGACGAGACCAAGGAGGCGACCGTGATCGTCCCCGACGACCAGCTCTCGCTGGCGATCGGCCGTGACGGTCAGAACGCGCGCCTGGCGGCTCGCCTGACGGGCTGGAAGGTGGACATCACCTCCGAGACCGAGTTCGCTCAGCAGGAGGAGGACATCGAGTACGAGGGCGAGGAGGCCGCCGATGGCCGCTGCATGGCGATCATGACCACAGGCCGCCGCTGCCCCAACGCGGCCCTGCAGGGCTCGCAGTACTGCGGTCTTCCCCAGCATCAGGCGCTCACACGGTTCAGCACCAACCAGGTCGCGGTGCTCGGTCCGCTGAGCGACGAGGAGGTCGCCACGCTGGCTGACTCCGACGCCGATGACGCCGCGGTGAAGCCGATCGTCGAGAAGGCCGAGAGCCAGTTCGACGAGAGCGCCGGGGCCGAGGAGGCGGAGGAGGAGGCCGAGGAGGCCGAGGAGGCCGAGGAGGCCCCGGCCGCCGAGGTCGAAGAGATAGAGGAGACCGAAGAGCCGGAGGAGACCGAGGAGCCGAGGAGCCCTCCGAGGACGAGGGAGATGAAGAGCCTGAGGTCGAGGAGGAGTCCACCGAGGAGGAGCCCGCCGCCGAGGAGGACCAGGCCTCGGAGGACGGCGCCTCAGAGGACGGCGGAGCCCCCGAGGCTGAGGAAGCGGAGACCGTGAAGACCGCCGAGGAGCAGACCACCGAGTAGGAGATGGCAAAGAAGCGCGTACACGAGATAGCTAAGGCTCAGGGCCTGACCAGCAAGGAACTCCTTGCTGCGCTCAACGCTGCCGGAGTGGAGGCGAAGGTCGCTCAGTCGAGCGTCGAGGAGTCCGACGCTCTGGCGGCTCTGAAGAACTCGGGCGACGGCGCCAAGAGCTCCGGTGACGGCGCATCCGCCACCACGGCGACCAAGACCAAGAAGGCGCCCGCCAAGGCCTCTTCGCAGAAGGCTGCACCCCCCAAGGCCGCGCCAAATGCCCAAGCCCCGCAGGCGAAGGCGGAAGCACCCGCGAAGCCGGCCTCCGGTGACGGTGCCGCGGCGAAAAAGGGTCCGGGCAAGCGTAGGCGCCGTGTCGTGATCGACTCCCAGGCGGCCCGCCGCGACCACATCGCGAGGACGCAGCCGCCGCCCAGGCCCCCGCGCCGCCGCGGCGGACGCCGTCGCCGCCCGCTGCTCGAGGAGCCGAGCGACAGGGAGCTGAAGCAGCCAGAGGAGCAGCCGCCGATCAAGGTCAACTCCGGCGCCACCGTCCGGGAGGTCGCCGAGAGCCTGGGGCTGTCCGCCGCCGAGGTGATCAAGGCTTTGATGAAGGAGGGTGAGATGGCCACGCTCACCCAGACGCTCACCGACGAGTCGGTCGAGGCGATCGCCAAGGAGTTCGACCGCAAGATCGAGATCGTCACCGCGGCCGAAGAAGAGGTCGAGGAGCCCGAGGCGGAGCAGGACGACGAAAAGGATCTCGCCGATCGCCCGCCCGTCGTCACGGTCATGGGCCACGTGGACCACGGCAAGACCTCGTTGCTCGACGCGATCCGCCAGACGCAGGTCGCGGCCGGTGAGGCCGGCGGCATCACCCAGCACATCGGCGCCTACCAGGTCCAGCACGACGGCAAGACCCTCACCTTCCTGGATACCCCCGGCCACGAGGCATTCACCGCGATGCGGGCACGCGGCGCCAAGGTCACCGACGTCGCGGTGATCGTCGTCGCCGCCGACGACGGCGTCATGCCGCAGACCGTCGAGGCGATCGACCACGCCCGTGCGGCGGACGTCCCGATCCTGGTCGCGGTCAACAAGATCGACAAGGAGGGCGCGGACCCGAACCGCGTCCGCACCGAGCTGGCCCAGCAGGACCTCAATCCGGAGGAGTGGGGTGGCGACACCGTCTACGCCGACGTCTCGGCGAAGACCAAGGACGGCCTCGACAACCTGCTCGAGATGATCCTGCTGGTCACCGACCTCGAGGAGCTGGGGGCCAACCCCAACGCTCCCGCCTCCGGGGCCGTCGTGGAGGCCGAGCTCGACCCGGGCCGCGGCCCGGTCACCGGTGTGCTGGTTCAGCGCGGCACCCTCCATGTGGGGGATGCGGTAGTCGCCGGTCCGGTCTGGGGCAAGGTCCGGGCAATGCTCGACGACAAGGGCGAGCGGGTGGAGGAGGCAACTCCCGGGACCCCCGTCGAGATCCTCGGCTTCGACGGTGTCTCCGAGGCCGGCGAGCACATCCAGGTGGTGGAGAACGAGCGCAAGGCCCGTCAGCTCGCGCAGGAGCGTGAGACGCGCCTGAAGACCGAGCAGCTGGCCCGTCGCCAGGCCCGCAAGGTCACCCTCGAGGAGGTCTTCCAGCGAGCGAGCGAGGGCCAGCTCAATGAGCTCAACATCGTGCTCAAGGCCGACGTCTCCGGTTCCCTCGAGGCTCTCGAGGACGAGATCGCGAAGCTGCCACAGGAGCAGGTCCCGGTGAACGTGATCCACGCCCAGACCGGCGGCATCAACGAGTCCGATGTGATGCTGGCGGCGGCCTCCGATGCGGTGATCATCGGCTTCAACGTCCGGCCTCTCGCCGATGCCCGCCGTGCTGCCGACGAGGAGGGCATCGACATTCGCACCTACACGGTCATCTACAAGGTGACCGAGGATCTCCGCGCGGCGATGGAGGGCCTGCTCGAGCCCGAGGAGGTCGAGGAGACGGTCGGCCAGGCCGAGGTCAAGCAGACCTTCAAGGCCTCGCGGGTCGGCACGATCGCCGGTTGCCTGGTCACCGACGGCAAGGCGACCCGCAGCGCCGGGGTGCGCCTGGTGCGGGACGGGACCATCGTCTGGAGCGGCAAGGTGGGATCGCTGCGGCGCTTCAAGGACGACGTGGCCGAGGTCGATGAGGGCCTGGAGTGCGGCATCGTGCTGGATGGCTTCGCCGACATCAAGGAAGGCGATGTCCTCGAGTTCTTCGAAACCCGCCAGGTCGAGAAGACGCTGGAGTAAATGCTCGGGGCAGCGGACGCGAAGCGGAGCAGCCACCGAGAAGATGGTGGCGTGTGTCGCCCTTCGTCGAGCTGATCGAGATTCGCCTGCACTTCGGGGAAGTTCAGGACTTGAAGGGCAAGCGCAAGCTGGTCAAGTCGCTGAAGGACTCGGTCCGGAAGCGGTTCGGCGCGTCGGTCGCGGAGATCGACGGACACGACAAGTGGCAGCGCTCGACGCTCCTCTGCGCCCTCGTCGGTGACGGCGGGGTTTCGGACCGAGCCGACGGCCTGGTGCGGTTCGTCGAGAGCCGCTGCCCCGACGGCTGTTCGGTCGAACGCGACCTGCTCAGCCTGCACGACATTCGCGGCTAGGACGTGTTCCGGGATGGCTTGAGTGCCCCTCAGCCCCGGCTGTTATCGTCGCCAGGCGATGCCGACAGCCCGGATGCGGCGTGTCAACGAGTCGATCAAGGAGATCCTCGGCGATGCGATCACGACGGAGCTCAAGGACCCGAGAATCGGATTCGTGACCGTGACTGATGTGGACACCTCTCCAGACCTGCGCACTGCGCGCGTCTACGTCAGCGTGCTCGGTACCGAGGAGGAGCGGGAGCGCTCGCTCACGGGCCTGCGCTCGTCGCACGGTTTTCTTCAGGGCAAGATCGCGAGCTCGATGCGTATGAAGCGAACCCCGACCTTGACCTTCGAATACGACGAGAGCGCAGAGCGCGGCGATCGCATCTCGCGTCTCCTCAGGGACGAATGACGGAATCGACAGAGGTCCTCACCAGCGACATCGAGCGCGTCGCGGATGCGATCCGCGCCGGCGACCGCTTCCTGCTGACGACCCACGAGAACCCGGACGGGGACGCCCTCGGCTCGCTCCTCGCGATGCACAACATCCTCGAGGCGCTCGGCAAGGACTCGGTGATGTTCCTGACGGCCAAGGAGTTCCCGCTCCCGGTCGAGTACCGCTTTCTGCCGCTCGAAGAGGTCTTCCACGAGCCGCCCGCCGACATCGCCGACCGCGTCGTGATCTTCCTCGACTGCGGGAACATCGACCGCATGCCCGTCGACTTCCTGCAGAACGGCGAGAACATGGTGATCAACGTCGATCACCACCACGACAACACCCGCTTCGGGAGCATCAACCTCGTCGACGTCGAGGCCTCGTGCACCGCGGAGATCGTCTACGACCTGGCCGGACTGCTCGACGTCCGGCTGACGCCGGAGATCGCCAACGCCCTCTACGTCGGAGTGGTAACCGATACGGGCAAGTTCATGTACGAGAACACCGATGCGCGCTCGCACCGGATGGCCGCCGGCCTGATCGAGGCGGGAGTGCAGGTCAACGAGGTCTATCGGCGACTCTACGAGCACGCCCCGCTCGAGAAGCTCAAGCTTCTGGCCCGTGCGCTGGAGGGAATCACCGTGCTCGACGACGGCCGGCTTGCGGTCACCTACATCTCCGCCGAGGACTACGCCGCCACCGGGGCAAGCGAGCCACTCACCGAGGGAATCATCGATCACCTGCGGACGATTGACGGCACGCTCGTGGCCGCCGTGGTCCGGGACCAGGCCGATGGCGGCCGCGCGGCGCGCAAGGTGAGCATGCGCTCGACCGACGGGCAGGTTGACGTCTCGGCGATCGCGCGGGTGCACGGCGGGGGCGGGCACCGCCGAGCCGCGGGATTCGGCACCGATCTCGAATACGAGCAGGTCGTGGAGTTCCTGATCGGCGAGATCGACGCCCAGCTCTCGAGCTGACCCGCGGATGAGCGCGGGGGAGCCGACCCCGGCCGGGGGGCTGCTGGTCGACAAGCCGGCCGGCGTCACCTCACACGACGTGGTCGCGCGGATCAGGCGCGAGTACGCAGGGAAAGTGGGCCACGCCGGGACGCTCGACCCATTCGCGACCGGCCTGCTGGTGGTCCTGCTCGGCCGGGCCACCCGACTGCAGCGCTACCTGCTCGCGCTGCCCAAGACGTATCGCGCCACCGCCCGGCTGGGCTGGCGCTCCTCGACCGGCGACCCGGACGGCGAGCTCACGGAGACGGGCCGCGTTCCAGAGCGACTCGAGCTGCCGACCGGTGAGATCGAGCAGCGAGTGCCCATGACCTCGGCGGTGAAGGTCGGCGGCGAGCGGCTGTACCGGAAGGCCCATCGAGGCGAGGAGGTCGAGACCCCGATCCGCCCGGTGACTATCTACCGGGCGGAGCTGATCGAGTCCGACCGTGATCGCGCCACCTTCGAGATCGAGTGCTCCAGCGGGACCTACATCCGCACCCTGATCGAGACCCTCGAGGACGCCTACTGCGAGTCGCTTCGCCGGCTCTCGATCGACGACCTCCATGTACCCGAACAGAGCCCACGGGAGATAGCGGCGGAGGAGCTCGTGTCCTTCCTCCCGGAGCGGCTGCTCGACGACGAGGAAGCCACCGCCGTGAGCCACGGGCGCCCGGTCCTGGAGCCCTTCGACGTGCCGCCCGAGCACGTCCGGCTCACCCACGGTGGCCGTCTGATCGCAATAGCGCGCGTGGATGGAGAGAATCTGCGACCTGAGGTGGTGCTCGCGTGACGATCCAGGTGACAAAGCTCCCCGACGCCCAGCCCCGCGACCGACACGTCGCGATCGGCGTCTTCGACGGCGTCCACAGGGGCCACCAGGCCGTGATCGACGAGGCCGACACCGTGCTCACGTTCGACCCGCACCCGCTCTCGGTGATCAATCCCGATGCGGCGCCCAAGCTGATCATGCCCTTCGACGTGAAGCGGGATGTGATCGACGGCCTGGGGGTGGACGAGCTCGTCGTGATCCCCTTCGACAGGGAGTTCATGAAGATCCCCGCCGAGGACTTCATCTCGAAGATCCTGGTCGAGCAGCTTGGGGCGAAGAAGGTCTCCGTGGGGGAGAACTTCCGGTTCGGCGCGAAGGCCCAGGGCACGCCGCAGATGCTCGCCGAGCGCGAGGAGTTCGAAACGCGGGTCGTGCCGCTCGTGGAGGTGGACGGTGAGACCGTCTCCTCGAGCCGGATCAGGGCCCTCGTCGCCGCGGGTGAGGTCGATGCCGCGATGCGCTGTCTGGGGGCCCCCTTCATGGTGGAGGGAAAGGTCGTGGAGGGGGATCGCCGCGGGCGCGAACTCGGTTTTCCCACCGCCAACCTCGTGCCCGACGACCGGCTGGTCGTGCCGGGCCACGGGGTCTACGCCGCCTTCGCCGACGGGCATCCGGCGGCGGTCAACGTCGGCATCAGGCCCACCTTCGAGACCGGCAGGGGGCTGTTGATCGAGTCGTACCTGATCGACTTCGACGGCGACCTGTACGGCCAGAACCTGCGGGTCGCCTTCGTCAGCAGGCTCCGCGGCGAGCGGCGCTTCCCGAACGTCGAGGACCTGATCGCGCAGATGCATCGCGACGTCGCCGAGGCCAAGGAGATCACCGCGAAATACGAGAACGGGGGCGGCTAATCGCTACCCTGTCGCGTCGATGCCGCTGACCAAGGACAGAAAGCAGGAGCTGATCGGCAAGTACGGCCGGTCGGGCGAGGACACCGGATCCGCCGAGGTGCAGGTCGCGATGCTCACCGAGCGGATCAACGAGCTGACCGAGCATCTGCGAACGCACACCAAGGATCACCACTCGCGTCGCGGCCTCCTGAAGATGGTCGGCAAGCGCCGCCGCATCCTCCGCTACCTGGAGAGCAACGACCTCGAGCGCTACCGCTCGCTGGTCGCGGAGCTGGGCCTACGCCGCTAGCCGCCGGACCGCGGTGATCGAGGCCGGCTCGAAAGCTCCAGACTTCACGCTTCCCGACCACGACGGGCACGAAGTTTCGCTGTCGGACTTCCGGGGGGGCAAGCTCGTACTGGCCTTCTACCCGCTGGACTTCAGCCCCGTCTGCAGCGACCAGCTCAGTATCTACCAGGAAGTGCTGGGCGAGATCGAGGCCCGGGGGGCGACCCTGGTGGGGATCAGCGTCGACTCCACCTTCTGCCACCACGCCTTCCGCAAGCACCGCAATCTCACCCTGCCGCTGCTCTCCGACTTCAACCCCAAGGGCGCGGTCTCGCGCGAATACGGGGCATGGATCGAGTCCGTCGACCACGGCAACCGCTCGCTGGTCCTGATCGACGAGGAGGGCATCGTGCGCTGGTCACACGCCTCCGCCACCCCGCTCGAGATCCCCGGCGCCAACCTGATCTTCGACGCCCTCTCAGCCTGATGAACCATATGCGCGTGCTTCGCCCGGCTGAGGGCGTATACGCGTTCTACGACGGCCGCGTCGACGGCTACCGGTTCGCGGAGGGCCCGAACTGGGTCGATGAGGGCGCCCTCGCGCTCGGGATCGCGAGCTACGCGTTGCTCGCCGGCGAGGAGGCGCTCGTCTATGACACGCAGACCACGATCGAGCACGCCCGTCTGGTGAGAGAGAGGCTGGAGGGAGAGGGAGCGCGTCGGTTCACGGTTGTGCTCAGCCACTGGCACCTCGATCACGTGGCGGGCACGGAGGTCTTCCGGGATTCGGAAGTGATCTCGTCGGAGCGCACCGCCGAGCACCTGAGGGACAAGCGCGCGGCGATCGAGAGCGGGGAGCTGGAAGGCCCACCGCCGATCGATCCGCTGATCCTGCCGACGCGCACCTACTCGAGCCGATTGAGCCTGAGGGTCGGAGAAGAGCCGGTGGAGCTGATCCACACCGACATCCACAGCGACGACGCGACCGTGCTCTGGCTCGCAGAGCGCCGAACGCTGCTCTGCGGGGACACGATGGAGGACACGATCACCTATGTGGACGAGCCCGAGTGCTTCGACGCGCACCTCGCGAACCTCGAGGCCCTGCGCGGCCTCGAGCCCGACCGGATCCTGCCCAACCACGGGGACCCCGATGTGATCGCCGCAGGCGGCTATCCGATCGGGCTGATCTCGGCGACCGAGCAGTACATCCGCGCTCTGCAGCGCGCACGAAACGAGCCCGCGCCTCGCGAGCTCGGCCTGCGAGAGCTGATCGCCGAGCCGCTCGAGTCCGGGTGGGTCAACTACTTCCCGCCCTACGAGGCGGTCCATCGCGAGAACCTGGAGACGGTCCTGGGCAGATGAGCGAGCTGACCAGCGCATCCGTGCCGCCGATCGGCGACGAGGACCACGTCACGGGGGAAGGGGCGGAGGTGATCGTCTACGCCGACTTCGGCTGCCCGTACTGCGCGGCCGGCTGGTCGCGCCTGAGGGAGCTGCCGCTCCGGCTGTGCTTCCGCCACTTCCCGATGGCCTCGAAGCACCCGCGGGCACCGGCGCTGCATGCGGCGGCCGAGGCCGCGGGCGCCCAGGGGGCGTTCTGGGAGATGTGCGACTCGCTGTATGCCGATCGCGGCCGGGTCGACGACCCGCACCTCTGGGAGCGGGCCGAGCGGTTCGGCCTCGACCTCGCACGGTTCCGCGAGGACAGCCGCTCCGACGCGGTGCGCGAGCGGATCGAGGGCGACTTCGTCAGCGGGATCCGAGCCGGCGTCGCCGGCACGCCGACGGGGTTCATGGAGGGACGGCGCTTGGAGGGGGATCTGGTAAAGGCGCTCCGAGCGATCAGCGGACGCTGAGCCCGATCAGCGGACGCTAACATCGTCGGGACAGAGAACGAGAGTTCTTAAGCGAAAGGTCGCCAACCGGGCGGCCGGAAGGGAAAAAACTTATGAGCATGTTCGACGTAACCCGCGTCTCGGCGGAGGTAGGCGGGGAGGAGATCTCCTTCGAGACCGGAAAGCTCGCCCGACAGGCGAGCGGCTCCGTGGTGGTTCGCTCCGGCGACACGATGGTGCTCTGCACCGCCACCGCGGGCAACGAACGAGATGTCGACTTCCTCCCGCTGACAGTCGACGTCGAGGAGAAGCACTACGCCGCGGGCAAGATCCCCGGCTCGTTCTTCCGCCGCGAGGCCAGGGCAGGCGAAAAGGCCACCCTGACCGCCCGCATGATCGACCGTCCGCTCCGGCCCCTGTTCCCGAAGGGCTGGCACCGCGAGACCCAGCTGGTCTCCCAGCCGATGTCGGTGGACCACGTCCACCCCTACGACATCCTGGCGATGAACGGCGCCTCCGCCGCGCTGGCGATCTCCGACATCCCGGTCGCCGCCGCATGTCGGCGCGGTCCGGATCGGAAAGCTCGACGGCGACTTCGTCGTCAATCCCGCGGAGGAGACCCTCGAGGAGCTCGAGCTGGACCTGATCGTCTCGGGCACCGACGAGGCGATCCTGATGGTCGAGGCCGGCGCCAGCGGCGTCACGCGAGGCCGAGATCCTCGATGCCCTCGACATCGCGCACGCAGAGATCAAGAAGCTCGTCGGCACGATGGCAGGAGCTGCGCGAGAAGGCCGGCAAGGAGAAGATCGAGGTCGAGGCGCCCAAGGTCGACGAGGAGCTCTACGAGTCGATCAGGAGCCTCCCACGGAGACAAGCTCGACGAGGCCACACAGGTCGCAGGCCAAGCTCGAGCGCCAGGACGCGATCGACGCAGTCGAGGCCGAGGTGCTCGAGGAGTACGCGCCCCCGACCGAGGACGAGCAGCCCGACCGCGAGAAGCTCGCCGAGGTCAAGGCGGCCTTCGCCAAGCTCGAGAAGGACACCATCCGCAGGCGGATCGCGGTCGACAAGAAGCGGCCCGACGGTCGCGCGCAGGACGAGATCCGGCCGATCGAGACCGAGGTCGACGTCGCTCCGCGCGTGCACGGCTCCGCGCTGTTCACCCGCGGCGAGACGCAGATCCTCTCCAGCGTCGCGCTCGGCACCACCCGCATGGACATGAAGGTCGACAACCTCGGCCTCCAGGAGACCAAGCGGTTCTGGCACCACTACAACTTCCCGCCGTTCTCGGTCGGGGAGGCGGGGTTCATGCGCGGCCCGAAGCGGCGCGACATCGGTCACGGCGCGCTCGCCGAGCGGGCGCTCGAGGCGACGATCCCGAGCGAGGAGGATTTCCCGTACGTGATCCGCGTCGTCTCCGACACGCTGGAGTCGAACGGGTCCTCGTCGATGGGCTCCGTCTGTGCCTCCTCGATGGCGCTGCAGGCGGCGGGCGTGCCGGTCAGCGCACCGGTCGCCGGCGTGGCGATGGGCCTGATCAAGGAGGGCGACGACTACACCGTCCTCACGGACATCGCCGGCGTCGAGGACCACCTCGGCGACATGGACTTCAAGGTCGCCGGGACCGAGGAGGGCATCACCGCCCTCCAGATGGACATCAAGATCACCGGGCGTCACGCTCGAGATCCTCAGGGACGCCCTCGAGCAGGCCAACCAGGGTCGTCAGTTCATCCTCGGCAAGATGGCCGAGGCCATCGACGGCCCGCGCGAGCAGCTCTCGCAGTTCGCGCCGAAGATCACCTCGATCAAGATCGACCCGGAGAAGATCGGCGCCCTGATCGGCAAGGGCGGCGAGACGATCCGCGGTCTCTCCGAGGAGTTCGAGGCGGAGATCGACGTCGATGACGACGGCACGGTCGAGGCTCTACGCGCCCACCGGCGATCTGGTCGACGCACTGGCCGAGCGGATCACCTCGATGACCAAGGATGTCGAGGTCGGCGATCGGTTCAAGGGCAAGGTCGTGAAGACGACCAACTTCGGAGCCTTCGTCGAGCTCACCAAGGGCACCGACGGCCTGCTTCACATCTCCAACGTGAAGCCGGGCGAGCGGGTCGGCACGGTCGAGGACGTCCTGAATCAGGGCGACGAGATCGACGTCACCGCTGTCGAGGTGGACAAGGAGCGCGGCAGGATCGGCCTGCGACTCTCCGAGGACCCCGATGTCGAGGGCAAGTCGGCAGAGGAGCTCGCCGGCGTCGGCACCGGAGACCCCGGTCCGCCGAGCCGTCGCCGCGACGGCGGCGGTGGTGGCAGAGGCGGCAGGCGCGAGCGCGACGGCGGTGGACGCCGGCGCGAGCGCGACAGCAGCAGCCGTGGCTGAGCCCAAGGTGGCCGACCACGCCCAGGTAACGGAGCTCGACTCGGGGATCCGGGTCGTCACCGAGGTCGTCCCCTCGGTGCGCTCGGTGGCGCTCGGCCTCTGGGTCAGGACGGGCTCGAGGGATGAGACGCCGGCACAGGCCGGCGTCTCGCACTTCCTCGAGCATCTGCTCTTCAAAGGGACGAAGCGCTACTCGGCGATCGAGATCGCCGAGACCTTCGACGGCCTCGGTGCCGCCGTGAACGCGGCGACGGGCAAGGAGTCCACGAACCTCTACGCCCGCTTCCTCGACACCCACACGGAGGAGGCCTTCGACCTGCTCGCCGAGATGCTGCTCGGCCCGACCTACCCAGACATCGATTCCGAACGCGAGGTGGTTCTGGAAGAGATCGCGATGTACGAGGACGAGCCGCAGGACAAGGTCCACGACATTCTCGACCGGGCCGTCTTCGGGGGGCACCCGCTCGGCAGGCGCGTCCTGGGGGAGGCGGAGGTGATCAGCTCGATCCCGGTTCCGGACATCGATGCGTACCACCGCGCCCGTTACACCGGAGGCAACATCGTGGTCGCCGCGGCGGGGAACATCGACCACGAGGCGATCGTCGAGCTCACCAGGCGACACGTCGAGCCACCGGCAGCCCCCGGCGACGGTGCAGGGCACGAGCCTCCGCAGCTCGATGGGGCACAGATCGCCTTCCAGGAGAAGGAGACCGAGCAGTTCCACATCGCTTTTGGCGGCCCGGGAATCGATCGCGCGGACGAGCGCCGGTACGCGCTCACCATCCTCGACGCCGTCTTCGGCGGTTCCACTTCGTCCAGGCTCTTCCGCGAGGTGCGGGAGAAGCGAGGCCTCGCCTACGCCGTCGGCTCGTACACCCAGCAGTACGTCGACAGCGGGCTGATCGGGCTCTACGTCGGCACCCGCGAGGACAACGTCGAGGAGGCCTGCGCGATCATCGGTCGCGAGCTCGCCTCGATCCACGCGGACGGGCATCACCGACGAGGAGCTGACCCGCGCGAAGGAGCACGTCAAGGGCAGGATGGTCCTGTCCTCGGAGTCCACCGCGGCTCGAATGGGCCGCATCGGCAAGGCCGCGCTCTTCGACATGCCGCTGTTGACCCTCGACGAGCTGCTCGAGAAGGTCGATGCGGTCACCGGCGACGAGGTGGCTGAGCTGGCCCGGGAGCTGTACGCGCCCGATGCGCTCTCGGCTGCGGCAATCGCACCGAACGAGGACCGCTTCCGAGCGTCGCTCGCGTCGGTCAGCGAGGCGCTCGCCGTCAGGTGAGGGTGCCCGTCTAGGGCGACCCGATTGATGTCGGTGGACTCGAAGTACCGGCCGCATCTCGAGGCTCAGCTGGAGGGCGGTGAGGAGCTGCGCGGCGTCTGCGTCGCCTCCCAGCAGAAGGGCATGCTGATGCTGATGCGCGGCGAGGGCAAGGTGCTCGGCGGTCTTGGTGGCGGCGAGGCCCAACGCCAGGGCATCGAGGCTCTCGCGGGATGGTTCCAGGCGAATCCCTAAGCGAACCTTGCGCCCGACGCCCTAATCCTCGATTCCCGCGGACGCCAGGGCCGCCTCCAGGGTCGTGTGCCCCTCGAAGCGGGTCACCTTCCCATCGCGCAGGGTGAGGACGGCGGCGCCAGGGATCTCATCGATCGGGATGCGGCTGCCCTTGCCCGTGCCGCGGAAGATCTGCTGAACGACGACCCTGTTGCCGGCGTCGTGAAAGCTCTGTCCAACGACGCTGAACTCATCGAAGGCACCGAGCCACTCGGCCCAGGCGCGGCCCATCGACTCGATTCCATGGTGCACATGGGAGTCCGGGCCGGGGATCGTGAACTCGATGTCCGGGTCCGCCCAGTCCACCGATGAGAAGTCGCCGCGTTCCCAGCGGCCGAAGATCGACCTGACCAGCTCGACGTTCGCCTCCGACATCGGCCTTGAGTATCCCGCGGCGGCCCGCCGCATAACATCGCCGGCCATGGCCGACGCAATCAGGGTCCTGGTCTCCGGCGCCGCGGGGCGCATGGGGGAGACGGTCTGCGAGGCCGTCGAAGGCGCTGACGACATGCGAGCTCGTCGGCCGCGCCGATCCCGCGCTGGGCAGCTCCGTCTCCGACCTCCTCGACGGCGCGGACGTGATGGTCGACTTCACCACCCCCGATGCGGCCCCGGCCAACGTCACGGAGGCAGTCAACGCCGGAGTGCATGCGGTCGTCGGCAGCACGGGCTTCGACCTCGAGAACCTCCGCTCTTCCGTGGAGGATGCCGATCATGGGGCGAACTGCTTCGTTGCTCCGAACTTCGCGATCGGCGCGGTGTTGATGATGGAAGCGTCGAAGCTGATCGCGCCGCAGATGCCCGAGGCGGAGATCATCGAGCTCCACCATGACCAGAAGAAGGACGCGCCGTCGGGGACGGCAAAGCGGACCGCGGAGCTGATTGCCGCGGCCGGAGGCAATGTTCACGAGCCGATCCACTCGGTGAGGCTGCCCGGCCTGGTCGCCCACCAGGAGGTCATTTTCGGCGGCGAGGGGCAGACGCTCACGATCCGTCATGACTCCACCGACCGCACCAGCTTCATGCCGGGCGTGCTGCTGGCGGTCCGCAAGGTCTCCGACCTGCCGGAACGCTTCGTCGTCGGCCTTGAGAATCTGCTCTGAGCGGTACTCTCACCGAGATGGCGGAGATCGGAGGCGTAATCACCGCGATGGTGACGCCGTTCACCGAGGACCGCTCGGTGGACGAGGGCGCGGCGCGCAAGCTGGCGCGGCACCTGGTCGACAACGGGTCGCATGGCCTCGTTCTGTCGGGCACCACCGGTGAGTCGCCGACCCTCGACGACGAGGAGAAGCTCTCGCTGCTCCGAGCCGTTCGCGACGAGCTAGGCCCGGACGTCCTGCTGATCTGCGGCACGGGCTCCAACGACACGCGCCACTCCGAGCGACTCTCCGCGGCGGCCGCCGACGAGGGCGCGGACGCCGTGCTCGCCGTGACCCCGTACTACAACAAGCCGAACCGCACCGGGATCATCGCCCACTACCGGGCGGTCGCGAGGGCCGCCGGGGTGCCGGTGATCCTCTACAACATCCCCTCGCGCGTGGTGCTGAACCTGCCGTCCGACCTGCTCACCGAGCTGGCGCAGATCGAGAACGTGGTCGGCGTGAAGCAGGCGAATGACGACGAGCTCCAGCCGATCGACGGCCTCCGCATCCTCGCCGGGAACGACGGCACCTTCCTGCGCACTCTCGAGATGGGCGAGCCGGGCGGGATCCTGGTCGCGACGCACCTGGTCGGCCCCGAGATGCGCGAGATCTACGATGCGGTGCATGCAGGTGACACCGACCGCGCAAGAGAGATCGACGAGTCGCTGCGGCCGGTCTACGAGGTCTTGAGCAAGACGAACCCCATCCCAGTGAAGGCCGGCCTGGAGCTGCTCGGGATCTGCTCGGCTCGGGCGAGGCTGCCGATCGTCGAGGCCGACGACGAGCAGCGCGCGGAGGTCAGGCAGGCCCTCGAGGCCCACGGTCTCCTGGCGGGGAGCACCGCCTAGCTTTGACCAGTTCCGGCGTTCGGATCCTCCCGCTCGGCGGGCTGGGAGAGATCGGCAAGAACATGACCGTCATCGAGGCGGAGGGTCGGATCGTGGTGGTCGACACAGGCCTGATGTTCCCGACCGGGGACATGCTCGGCATCGACCTCGTCCTGCCGGACTTCTCGAGCCTGCGTGACCGGGCGGACGACATCGAGGCGGTCGTGCTCACCCACGGCCACGAGGACCACGTCGGGGCGCTCCCGTACGTGCTTCGTGAGATCGGTATGCCGCCCGTGATCTACGGCGGCCTGCTCACGATCGGCATGGTCCGCTCCAAGCTCGACGAACACAAGCTCCGCGATGTCCCGCTTCGCGAGCTCCCCGCCGGACCGCGGGTGACAGCAGGTCCTTTCGAGATCGAGCTCGTGCACATGGCGCACTCGATCCCCGACGCGAGGGCCGTCGCCCTGACCACGGAGCTCGGAACGGTGCTGGTCACCGGCGACTACAAGTTCGACCAGACGCCGGTGGACGGAATTCCGGCGGACGTCTCTCGCCTCGCCGAGCTCGGGCGAGAGGGCCTGCTCTGCCTCTGCGGTGACTCGACCAACGCTGACCGCCCCGGCGTCGCCCCGTCGGAGTCGAGCGTCGGCCCGGCCCTGCTCGAGGTCTTCTCGCGCTGCCCGGGTCGCATCATCGTGACGTGCTTCGCCTCCAACATCCATCGGGTGCAGCAGGCGATCGACGCCGCCGCACGGCTCGACCGCCGCGTCGCCCTCGTCGGGCGCTCGATGCGCAAGAACTTCAACATCGCCTCCAACCTGGGCATGGCCGCCGCGCCGGACGGCCTCTTCATCTCGCCGAAGGAGGTCCAGGACTTCCCCGACGAGAAGGTGGTCGTGATCTCGACGGGCAGCCAGGGGGAGCCGCTTTCGGCCCTTCGCCGGATGGCGCATCGAGACCACCCGGACGTCGAGCTCCACTCCGGGGACACCGTGATCTTTTCCGCCACTCCGATCCCGGGCAACGAGCGCTCGGTGAACGAGACGATCGACCGGATCTTCCAGATCGGGGCCCAGGTCGTCACCGCGGCCGACGCGCCGATCCACGCCTCAGGTCACGGCTGGCAGGAGGAGCTCAAGCTGATGCTCAACCTGACCAAGCCGCGTAACGTCTTCCCATTCCACGGTGACCACAAGCGGCTGCGCCTCCACGCCGACCTCGCCGAGTCCGTCGGCATCGAGCCGGAGCGCATCTTCAACGGCCGGAACGGCCTGGCCCTCGAGATCGACGAGTCGGGCGCCCGCTTCGGCGAGGACGTCCACGCCAGCATGATCTTCGTCGACGGCGTCTCGGTTGGAGAGCCCGACGAGTTCGCGCTGCGCGACCGCCGCAAGCTCTCCGACGACGGTGTCTTCATCGTCGTGGCGACGATCTCATCGGACGATGGCTCGCAGGTCGCCGACCCGGAGGTGATCTTCCGCGGCGTTCCCTTCGCCCAGGAGGCCGACGGCCTTCGGGACGAGCTCAGGGACGTCGTCCAGGCCACGCTCAACGAGGCCGCAGCGGATCAGGTCAGGGAGATCTCCCTGATCCAGGAGGACCTGCACGACGACATCGCGGAGTTCGTCTACGAGAAGCTCCGCCGCCGCCCGCTGGTCCTGCCGGTCGTCGTCGAGGTCTGAACCGATGGCCGAGCCGGCGCCTGGGGGTCGCGTCCCGGCTACTGCTGACGAGGAGCTCATCTACGCGGATAGCGCGACGGTCCTCTCGGAGCAATCCGAGGAAGACCGCCTGCGACGGATCGAGCGCGAGCTGGTCCTCGGCTTCAACGAGCTGGGCAAGATCGGACCGGCGATCTGCGTCTTCGGCTCGGCGCGCACGCCGGCGGACGCTCCCCAGTACGAGCTCGCCCGCCGGGTCGGTCGCGCGATCGGCGAGGCCGGGTTCGCGGTGATCACGGGCGGGGGTCCCGGAACGATGGAGGCCGCCAACCGCGGCGCCCAGGACGCCGGTGCCCTGTCGGTCGGTCTGAACATCGAGCTGCCCCACGAGCAGTCGATCAATGCCTACGTCGACCTCGGCATCGAGTTCCACTACTTCTTCACGCGAAAGGTGATGTTCTTGCGGTACTCGGAGGCGTTCGTGGTCTTCCCTGGTGGGCTCGGGACCTTTGACGAGCTCTTTGAGGCTCTGACGCTGATCCAGACAGGCAAGGCGGTCGACCACCCGGTCATCCTGCAGGGCTCCGAGTTCTGGACCGGGCTGATCGACTGGATCCGCTCGCATCCCCTCGCCGAGGGGATGCTCACTCAGGAGGACCTTGCTCAGGCGGAGCTGGCCGACGGTGTGGAGGACGTGATGGCGCGGCTGCTCTCCGGAGTCTCTGCCGCCGGATAGCGCCCGCGGACCTGGTCGACGAAGCGCGCCAATCGCTCGGCCAGGGAGGGGTCATGGATCTCGAGCACCGACTCCGCGTTCTGCTCTCCCGAGCGCGAGAGGTTGAACGAGCCGAGGAAGGCGACGTCGTCCGCAACCGTGACCTTGGCGTGCATGAAGTCATGAACCGCGAGCTCCGGGGTCCACGGGGTGGACGGCTTGGCCGAGAACGGCAGCTTGGAGAGCAGCGCTCTGAGCAGGGGGATCTTCCAGGCCGTGTGCCCGTTGTCCGCCCACTGTTGGAACACGGTGGCGGTCTGCGGGCCGTCGACGACGCCGGCGATATCCCGCCCGCCCTTGTCGGCGAGCTCGGCCAGCGTGCCGAGAATCGGCCCCGAGGTGATCACGGGCGAGGCGATTCGCACGCGGCGCCGGGCCGATCCGATCGCCGTCGCGATCCTCTGCGAGAGCTCCTCGCCGTGTCCCGGTGTGAACCAGGCCGTCACCGGGACCCCCTCCACCTCCACCGGCTCCGGCTCGACGCGGCCGCTCCGCCCGACGTCGGGATCCGACCAGAGCTCCTCGAAGTTCTCCCGGAAGCGCGCCGCGATCCGTGGATCCGACACGATCGCGATCACGTTCTCCTGACGCGTCCACGAGTCGACGGTCCAGTTGGTGGACCCGGTCCAGACCGCCTCGTCGTCCCGGACGGCGTACTTGTGGTGCATGAGGTCGGGAATCCCGGGAATCGGCCGCGCCTCGATGGGCAGCTCGGCGAGGATCTCCGGGCGGGTACGTGGGGGAGGGTGGAGCTCGGACGGCCTCCCCGAGTCGACGTTGTAGAGGAGCCGTGCGGAGACGCCGCGTGCCTCAGCCGCCCGCAGCTGGTCGGCGACGATCGCCCCGGTCGGGTCGGGCAGACGAACGTCATAGAGCGCCAGCTCGAGGCTTGACTTCGCGGCTCGCAGGAAGCTCGCGACGCGACGCGCAATCTGGTCGGCGGACTGGCCACCGTCGGTCAGCGTGATGACCTCGATCGATCCCATAGGGCGGCACCGTTGCAAAAAGAAGCCCCCGGCGGTCGAGGGAGGTGCGACCACCGGGGGCGACGCTCGGGCCACAAGGGCCTAAGCGGGTTCTCGCCGTGGTGTGTGGGGTTTCGCACCGCCGGCGAGGTGTCTCGTCCGGTGCGGAATCTAGGAGCCGTTCTTGAACGTTTGCTAAAGCTTTTGGGGCTCGTCTGAACGCTGCGCAGGTTGCCCGTCCGGCGTCGCGTCAGCGGCCGATTCGAGGGGCAACCGGATCGAGAAGCGGGCACCCCCGTAGGTGCTCTTGCCGGCGTCGACGGAACCTCCGTGCGACTGCGCGACCGCGCGGACGATGGCGAGGCCGAGGCCGCTGCCCCCTCCGCCCACGGTGTCGGCGGGGCCGTCACCCCGAACGAAGCGATCGAAGACCTGCTCCTCGATCCCGGCGGGGATCCCGGGGCCGTCGTCGAGCACCTCGAGCAGCGCTCCGTCGCCGTCACGCCGGGCGGTCAGCTCGACGGTCGACTTCTCGGGCGTGTGCCTGACCGCGTTCTCGAGGAGGTTGCGAATCATCCTGTGGAGCTCGTCGGGGCTGCCGTGCATGGGCAGCGGGCCCTCGAGATGGCTCTCCAATCGGCGATCCCCGGCGAGGGGCTCGACCTCCTCCAGCGCGCCCGCCGCGATCCGCGCCAGGTCGATCTCCGTGCGTGCGACTCGGCGGCCGGCGTCCGCGCGCGCGAGCAGCAGGAGGTCGGACACCAGGCCCGACATCCTCCTGGTGGAGGAGAGAGCCGAGTCGATCGCGTGCCGGTCGTCCTCGGAGCCGGGGCCCTCGACCTGCAGCAGCTCGAGGTTGGCCTGGATGCTCGTCAGCGGCGTTCGCAGCTCATGTGAGGCATCGGCGACGAACTCACGCTGCCGCTCGAGCGACTGCTCCCGCTCGGAGCGGGCCTCGTCGAGCGCCTGGAGCATGCCGTCCATCGTCCGCGCCAGCTCGCCGACTTCGTCGTCGGTCGCGGGGACCGGGATTCGCTTGGAGGGGTCGCGAGTACTGGTGATCTGGCGCGCCAGGTCCGTGAGGGCCTTGATCGGGCGCATGGCGCGATCGGCGACTGCCAGCCCGGCGAGGAGCGCGAGCAGCGTTCCACCGATGACGCCGGCACCGAGGAAGAGCCAGAGACGGGCGACGGTCTCGTTCACACCCTCGTCGGGGCGCGCGTACTGGACGTACGCAGGGAGTGAGCCGGATGCGGTGACGGGCTCGGTCGCGACGCTCAGGCCGCCGACGGTATGGATCCCGGGCCTAGGAGCGCCGAGGCGGACCGCGGGGTTGGTTCCAGCCACGGGACGCCCCAATTGATCCAGCACCTTGATCTGGGCGTCCTCGGGCAGAGCAAAGGCCTCCAGATTCGGGGTGTCGACGACGGTTCCGTGCAGTGGATCCACGGACACGGTCGTCTCGGCCGCCAGGGAGTGAGCGGCGCTGCTCAGCTCCGCGCGGAAGTCGCTGCGGATGCGGTTGCCGACGACCTGGCCGAGGACGAGCGCGAAGATCACCAGGATCAGCAGGGTGAGGCCGGCGGTCGTGATGGCGATTCGCCACCGGACCGGGATGCGCTCGAAGAGGGGAAGGCGCCTAGGGTTGGCCCACTTCACGCCGCGGCCTTGAGGACGTACCCGGCCCCCCGC
This sequence comes from uncultured Solirubrobacterales bacterium, assembly GCA_963848955.1. Taxonomy (GTDB): domain Bacteria; phylum Actinomycetota; class Thermoleophilia; order Solirubrobacterales; family 70-9; genus DASUPK01. The sequence goes on from CAWKFQ010000006.1 coordinate 32,238, forward strand.
TTGGTGTGCAGGAGGCGTGGCTCGCCGCCGGACTCCAGCTTGCGCCGCAGATTGGAGATGAAGACGTCGATGGTGTTCGTCTGCTCGAACGGGTCGTACCCCCAGACGTCCTCGAGCAGCCGCTCGCGCGAGACCACCAGCTTCTGGTTGCGCGCCAGGTACTCGAGCAGCTCGAACTCCCGGTTGGTGAGCTCGATCTCGCGCTTGCCGCGCTTCACCTCGCGAGTGTCCGGGTTGAGAAGCAGGTCGCCAACGACGATCGAGGCGCTGCCGCGCGGCGGACGACGGCGAAGGAGTGCCCTGATCCGGGCGAGCAGCTCGTCTCGTTCGAACGGCTTCGGGAGGTAGTCGTCAGCGCCCGTGTCGAGGCCCTCGACGCGGTCCTCGGTCTCGGTACGGGCGGTCAGCATCAGGATCGGGACGTCACTCTCGGCGCGGAGCCGGCGGCATACCTCCATCCCGTCGAGCCGGGGGAGGCCGAGATCGAGCACGACCAGGTCCGGCGCGAACTCCTCTGCCGCAGTCAGTGCCTCGGCGCCGTCCCCGGCGCTGCGGACCTCGTGGCCCTCGGCGCGGAGCGAACGCCGCAGGACGTCGGCAATGGCCTCATCGTCCTCGACGACGAGGACGCGTGCCGTGGCTGTGGCCTGCTCCATCACGCTCACCGAAGGGTAGACGCGAAAACCCACTTCCCGAGCGACCTTGAGGAAGCGTTTAGGGGGCGACTTCGTGCCTGGCAGGGGTGGGGCCCCAGGCGTCGAATGGGTGGGCGGATGCTTGCAGACCGCATTTTCGGCGCTCCGGAGCGGCGTGATCCGCCCCGGCGCAAGAAGCAGCCTGCGCGCGGGCGAAAGCGAAAGCCAGCGGCGCGGGGTCGCCCACGCGGCAAGGGCCGCACGCTCGCCCGAGGTGATGCAGCGCCGCCTCGACCTCGCCGGCCTGAGCTGCATCGGGCTCGCGGTCTACCTCGGCTACGTCATCTACCTCGGCTGGAACGGCGGTACCGTCGGCGACGGCTCCGAGACGGCCCTCTCGTACGCCGTGGGAGCGGGGGCCGTCATCGTCCCGGTGGTCCTCGGACTGGCGGGGATCGCCCTCATCCTGCGCCCGTTCCTGCCCGCGCCCCGATCCGTGGCGGTCGGCGTCGTGGCGATTGCCTGCGGACTGCTGCTCGCCCTGGCAGCGCAGACCGCGGGCCTCGGCCCGGATGGTGCGCGCAAGGACCTCTTCGACCCCGACTTCTTCCCTCATCACGGCGGCGGCGTGGGGGAGACTCTGTACTGGGCCACGACGACGCTCTTCCAGCGGCTCGGCGCGCACATCATCGCGGTGGTGCTCGTGGTGTCGCGGTCTGCTTCTGATCTCGGGACGCTCGGTCTCGGACATGGTTCGCGCAGCCCGCCGAGGCGCGGAAAGGGCGAAGCGGGGCACGGTCGGCTTCGCGACAGCCGTGAAGGAGAGCCGGATCCGGACCGACCCCGACCTGATCGATACCTCGGCCGCCTCGACCGAGCCGGTCTTCGGCCCGCCCGAGCCGATCGAGGGCGGGGACGACGACTACCAGGTGCTCGTGCAGGGCGAGGATGAGCAGAAGACGGCCGCAGTTGCGAACTTCGACGAGGCGGTGCGGGTCGCGGACGAGCCCGACACAAGCGAGCTGAAGGATCTCGAGGACGACGCCGAAACGATCAGGGTTGCCAAGCCAAAGGCGCCCGAGCCGCATACGTCCGGAAGCGAAGCTGAGGACGTGGGCGGTGATGGCGAAGCCGTGAAGCTCACGCCAATGGGTCAACCGCGAACTGGCGTCACGGAGTCCGAGGAGATCGACTACAGGCTGCCCGACCCCGAGCGGGTGCTGGAGCGGGGCGCGCCCGACAAGGGACCCGACAAGAAGGACCACGAGGCGACCGCGCGCACGCTGCTGGAGACGCTCGGACACTTCGGCGTCGAGGCGAGGATGGTCGGGACGGTCACCGGCCCCCATGTGAGCCGCTACGAGCTCAAGCTCGCCCCCGGGACCAAGGTCTCGAAGATCAGCCAGCTGAAGGACGACCTCGCATATGCGCTCGCCTCGACGGACATCCGGATCCTGGCGCCGATTCCCGGCAAGCAGGCAGTCGGTGTCGAGGTCCCCAACCAGCGCCGCCGCCTGGTGCGCCTCGGCGACATCTACGGCGGACGCCCGCAGGGATCCTCACCGCTGGTTGCCTGGCTCGGCAAGGACATCTCCGGGAGCGCCGTCTGGACGGACCTCCAGAAGATGCCGCACGCCCTGGTCGCCGGCACCACCGGATCGGGCAAGTCGGGGAGCGTCAACGCGATCCTCAGCTCGATCCTGCTGCACGCCTCGCCCAACGAGGTGCGGCTGGTCCTGGTGGACCCGAAGCGGGTGGAGCTGAACCACTACGAGAAGATCCCGCACCTGCTGACGCCGGTGGTGACCTCACCGCGGCTCGCGGCCAACGTGCTCAACAACCTGATCGCCGAGATGGAGAGCCGCTACGGCGTGATGGAGCAAGCGCGCTCGCGGAACCTCGCGGAGCTCAATCGGGTCCGTGAGCGTGACGGGGAGGCGCCCCTGCCTCACATCCTCTGCGTGATCGACGAGCTCGCCGACCTGATGATGATCGCGCCGGCCGAGGTGGAGGATGCGATCATCCGCCTCGCCCAGAAGTCGCGGGCGGTCGGCATCCACCTCCTTCTGGCGACTCAGAGGCCGTCCACGGACATCATCACCGGGACGATCAAGGTGAACATCCCGGCGCGGATCGCATTTGCGGTCTCGTCGCAGGTCGACTCGCGGGTGATCCTCGACCAGGGCGGCGCTGAGACGCTGCTCGGCCAGGGCGACATGCTCTTCCGGCCGGCGGGCACCTCGAAGATGCAGCGCATCCAGGGCGCCTTCATCACCGAGGCCGAGATCGCCAAGCTCACCGAGCACTGGGCAGAGCAGGGCGAACCGGACTTCGCGGAGGAGCTGCTCGAGGCGGCGCAGCCGCCGCCGGCGGATGGCGGGGACGACGACTTCGACCCGGACGCAGACGACCTCCTGGATCAGGCGGCGCAGATCGTGGTCGAGAGCGACACGGCATCGGTCTCGATGATCCAGCGGCGCCTGCGCGTCGGCTACACCCGGGCCGGCCGCCTGATCGACATGCTGGAGCGCCGGGGGATCATCTCCGGATACGAGGGCTCGAAGCCGCGACAGGTGCTCGTCTCCGCGGCGGACCTGCCGCGGGTGCTGGGTGGGGGTGAGGCCCCAACATCGGCTGGGGAAGAGGTGGCCCCCCAGCCGGTCGCTGCTCCCGGCGACCCCGAGTAGCACGAACACGGTGTTGTGCGATTGATCCCCAGGAGCGGGGGCAAATCGCTCGAAACCGTCGGTCGTCGGGTCCGGGAGAATGAGGGCATGAGCGTGCGCGCGGGGATCCTGGTCACCGGCACCGAGGTGCTGAGCGGGTACGTCACGGACCGGAACGGACCGTGGCTCTCCGAGCGGCTGGCCGAGCTCGGCGTCGAGGTGGAGGAGATCACCGTGGTCGGCGACCGGCCTGAGGATCTCGAGGGCGCGCTGGGCCACATGCGCGACCGGGGCCTCGATCTGATCGTCACCTCGGGGGGCCTGGGGCCGACGGCCGATGACCTGACGGCCGAGGTCGTGGGGCGCTTCGCAGGCCGCGAGCTCGTGCTCGACACCGAGATGGAGGAGAAGATCGCGCAAATCATCGCGCGCTACGCGCGTCGGCTCCGCTTCGACCCCGAGGCGGTGCGCGAGGCAAACCGCAAGCAGGCGATGGTCCCGGAGGGGGCAACCGCTCTCGACCCCGCCGGCACGGCTCCCGGCCTCGTCGTGCCCGCCGACGGCCAGCTGGTGATCGTCCTGCCCGGGCCGCCGCGCGAGCTGCAGGAGATGTGGCCGCGGGCGCTGGCGGCGCCTGCCGCGGAGGAAGTTCTCGAACGCGCCGAGCCGTACCGGACGATGTCGATCCGAATGTTCGGGATTCCGGAGTCCGAGCTGGCAAAGGTGCTGCGGGAGATCCAGGACGACGGGGTCGACCTGGACGAGCTCGAGGTCACCACCTGCCTGCGGGGCGGCGAGCTGGTGACCGACGTCCGCCACCGACCGGGATCCGAGGAAGCAGCGGAGGCGCTGCGGGCGGGACTGGAGGAGCGGCTCGGCAAATTCACCTACACGGAGTCCGGCGAGTCGATCGAGTCGGTCGTCTTCCGCCTCCTCGGGGATCGCACGATGGCCGTCGCCGAGTCCGAGAGCGGCGGGTTGCTCGCCGGCCGCCTGACGCTTCGGCCCGGGTCGTCGAGGTGGTTCGCCGGTGGTGTCGTCGCCTACTCGAACGATGCCAAGTCGAAGCTGCTCGGAGTCGATCCGAAGTTGATCGAGGACCGCGGTGCGGTCTCGCCCGAGGTCGCCGAGGCGATGGCCGATGGCGCCCTCGAGCGCTTCGAGGCCGACGTGGCCTGTGCGATCACCGGCATCGCTGGACCCGACGGTGGCACAGAGGAGAAGCCGGTCGGCTACGTCTGCTTCTGCGCGAAGAGCGCCGCGGGGGAGGTGCTGGCGCGAGATCCGATCCTCCCCGGCAGCCGCAACGACGTGCGCGAGCGCTCCGTCGTCGTCGCGCTCCATCTGGTCCGTTACCTGCTCGAGGGCCGCGAGCCGCCGCGATGAAGGTGCGAGCAGGGGTATGGGAGGCCCTCGCGGTCCTGCTTGCCTCGATCGCGCTCGCGCTGCTCTCGCCGAGCCCGCCGCCTGCCGCTGCGCAGTCCTCGGGGGCGGTCGGCGACTTCGCGGGCAGGGTCGAGATCCCAGGCGGCCGGCATCTCTACCTGGAATGCCACGGCAGCGGCTCCCCGACGGTGATCTTCGAGGCCGGGCTGCGCAGCCGCGGCGATATCTGGAACTGGTCCAAGGACGGAGCGGGCGTGCTCCCGCGGGTCACCCCATTCACCCGCACCTGCTTCTACGACCGGCCCGGGACACTCGCTCATTTCCCGTATGTGAGCCGTAGCGACCCCGTCCCCATGCCCCGCAGCACGGGGGATGTCGTCGCCGACCTGCACGCGCTGCTGTCCGCGGCCGGCGTTCCCGGCCCATACGTGATGGTGGGCGCCTCGACCGGTGGGCTGATCGTCCGTCAGTACGCGAGCCTCTACCCCGCTGAGGTCGGCGGACTGGTGCTGGTCGACGCCATCTCCGAGGCAATGGAGGGCCGGATGAAGCCGCGGCAGTTCGCCCGCTACAACGCCTACTACCTGCAGTCGCCCTCCGAGGACGCCCGCCAGTACAAGGACCTCGAGGCGATCGACTTCTACCGGAGCTTCGGCGAGATGAAGCCGCTGCGGCGCTCGCCGCTTTACCTGCCCGTTTTCGTGCTCTCGGCCAACTACGGGTTCTCGGCCCCCCGGGGCGTACGGCACCGGTTCTCGGAGCTCGTCAACCGGACCTGGAAGCGCAGCCAGCTCTACCTGGCCCGCCTGCACCCGAACACCAAGCGGGTTGTGGCCTTCGGGAGCGGCCACCAGATCCACGTCAACCGTCCCGCCCTGGTGGCCCGATTCGTCCTGCGGATGGTGGCGAGGGAGCGCGGTGCCTGAACGGCGTCCCTCGTGGGCGGCCGCGGCAGTCCTGGCCGCAGCACTTGCACTGACCGCGGCAGGCTGCGGATCCGACACGACCACGGCGGATCGGCGCCAGGCGCTGGAGGACTACGTCTCGCAGGTGCAGCCGATCAGGCTCGGCATCAACGAGCTGTGCTCGACAAGGCGGATCCCGTCCTCGAGGGGTACCGCGACGGAGAGCTGAGCGGGAAGCAGGCGCAGCGCGGGATCGAACGGATCGAGCGTGGAGCCGCGGACTACGCAGTCCGGATCGCAGCCGTTGAGGACGCCCGGACGAGCTGCGCGGCTCAGGACGCCTACGCCCACACCTTCGTGCTCCAGGACACCTGGGCGCGCAGGGTCTTCAGCTCGGCGAGGGTGAAGTCCTCGGTGAACCAGCCGGTGATCGTGTTGCCGTCGATCACCTTGGTGGTCTTCCGGTCGGCGAACTCGGGGTGCGAGGCGACATCGGTGGTTCCGGTGATGTCGTTCTCGTGGCGCGCGACCAGCACCCCATCGATGGTCGAAACCAGGTCGGGCTCGATGTAGTCGGCGCCCATTCGCGCTGCAAGCTCGTAGGAGGCGAGGGTGTGCTCGGGCCGGTAGCCGGCTGCCCCGCGGTGGCCGATCACGAGCGGGCCGCGGGTATGAGCCTCGTGGCCGCCGCCGTGACCGGAGCCTCCCGCAATCGGAGACCCCGGTGATCGCGCCCGCGACGAGCAGCGAGCCGACGGCGGCGGCGAGCGGGCGGGTGACTTGCTTCCCCCTGATCATCGGATCGGCACTCAATCGCCGTGCGCTCCCCGGGCGTGAAGCAGCCGTGACCCGCCGGTGAAGAGGCGGTGAACCTGGCGGGAGGGGAGAGAATCACGACGACGGCGCTCAGCCGCTGGTGGGATCAGCGATCGGCGCAGTGCCGACTGCCGGCGCGGATAGCGTTGCTAGATGGCCAAGGAGCGGCTCAAGAGCCCCAGGGCTCGGCTGTTCGTCGCCCTCGACCTGCCCGACGACGTCCGCGCGGGCCTCGTCGACTGGCAGCGCACCGCGCTCGCCGACCCGGCGCTGCGGGTGGTCCGCCCGGAGGCCCTCCACATGACCCTGGTTTTCCTTGGCTACCAGGCCGAGAAGGACGTCAAGGCGATCGCGAAGGCAGGTTTTGACGTCGGCGACCACGCGCCTGCGGTCGAGCTGATGGCGGAGCCGGTCGGCGTGCCGCGCGGGAAGCGCCCGAGGCTGATCGCGCTGGCGGGGAACTCAGACGAAACCGTCGGATTGCAGAAGCGGATCGAGGGGCGGTTGGTGGAGGCCGGCTTCTACGAGCCGGAGAAGCGAGCGTTCTGGCCGCACCTGACCGTGGCCCGGGTGAGGTCCGAGGCACCGGGCAGCCGCAAGCCCGCCCTGATCACGACCCAGCCGCATCCGCTGCCCGAACACATGTTCCGGTTCTTCCGTCCGACTCGTCTGGTGCTCTTCAAGTCGCACCTGCGCAGGAGCGGTGCGGAGTACGAACCCCTGGCCGAGTTGGAGCTTCCGACCGCCAACGACGACTAGAGCAGAGAGGTGACCCAATGGCAGATCAGAAGCCCAATTTGAGAGAGGCCGGCGAGAAGGACGCGAAGGCGCGCGACCAGGCGCTGCAGGCGGCGGTGACGCAGATCGAGAAGGAGTTCGGCCAGGGCGCGCTGATGAAGCTTGGCGACATCGGAGCATTGAACGTCGAGGCGATTTCCACCGGCGCCCTTCCGCTGGATATCGCCCTGGGCGTCGGCGGGGTGCCACGCGGGCGCATCGTCGAGATCTTCGGGCCGGAGTCGTCCGGAAAGACAACGCTGGTCTACCACATCATCGCCGAGGCCCAGGCGCGCGGAGGGGTCTGCGCCTTCGTCGACACCGAGCACGCGCTCGATCCCGTCTACGCGCGGAAGATCGGAGTCAACACCGACGAGCTGATGATCTCCCAGCCCGACTACGGCGAGCAGGCCCTGGAGATCGTCGACGTGCTGGTGCGCTCCGGCGCCGTCGACGTGGTCGCGGTTGACTCGGTAGCCGCGCTGACGCCGCGGGTGGAGCTCGAGGGCCAGATGGGCGACCAGCACGTCGGGCTGCAGGCGCGCCTGATGTCCCAGGCGTTGCGCAAGCTGGCGGGCAACCTGAGTCGTGCAAACACGATCTGCCTGTTCACCAACCAGATCCGCGAGAAGATCGGCGTGATGTTCGGTTCGCCGGAGACCCAGCCGGGCGGCCGGGCGCTGAAGTTCTATTCCTCGCAGCGGCTCGACATCCGCCGGATCGAGACGCTCAAGGAGGGCACCGAGGCGGTGGGCAACCGCGTCCGGGTCAAGGTCGTCAAGAACAAGGTGGCGCCGCCGTTCCGCCAGGCCGAGTTCGACATCGAGTACGGCGTCGGCATCTCGAAGGAGGGCGCCCTGATCGACATGGCCCTGGAGCACGACCTGATCCAGAAGTCGGGCTCGTTCTTCTCCCACGGCGAGACGCGGCTCGGCCAGGGCCGCAACAACACCAAGGAGTTCCTGCGCGACAACCCGGAGCTCGCGGCCGAGCTCGAGACGAAGATCCACGCGAAGCTCGGCATCGGCGCCGACGCGGAGGCGCGCCCCGAGGCCGAGAAGGAGGCCGACGCCGTCGAGGCCGTCGAGGCCGTGAAGCCGGCGAAGAAGCCCGAGAAGAAGGCCGCTTAGGCGGCGTGCCCAAGGACGCCTACGAGCTCGCGCTCAAGGCGCTCGGGTACAAGGAGCGCACCGAGGCCGAGCTCCGCAGCTGGCTCGCCGAGCGCGGGGTGCAGGATGTGGAGGTCGAGGAGGTCATCGCGCTCCTCGCCGAGGCGGGAGCGGTCGACGATGCGAGCTTCGCCCGCCGCTACGCCGACGACAAGCGCTTGCTGGCGGGCTGGGGGCCGGATCGGATCGTGGGGGCGCTCGAGGGGCGCGGGGTGGCCCTCGAGCACATCGAGGCGGCCCTCGGCGGGGACGATGAGTCCGCACAGCTCGAGCGGGCGACCTCGCTGCTCCTCGCTCGCGGCATGAGCTGCGGCACTGTGCGCGAGCGCGAGCGCGCCCTCGGCCTGCTGGTCAGACGGGGCTATCCGCTGGAGCTCGCTTACGACGCCGTGCGGGGCGTAGAGCGGCGCCTTCGCGAGGCGGCCTGACCCGCCGAGTCCGCGCCTGACCGCGGTCGGCTCGCACGGGTAGGATCCGCGCCGAATGGACGGCAATTTCTTCTTCGTGGTCGGGATCGTGCTGGTGATTGCCGCGGTGGGGTTGGCCTTCCTCGGGATCCGCGAGAGCGATCGGTTTCCGACCAGCCGCGCGGTGATGGTCGGCGGAATCGTCCTCTTCGCGGCGGTCGTCGGGACGACCATGGCCTTCGCGGTGGTCAAGTCGAAGGACGAGCAGGACAAGCGCAATGCGGAGCTCGCCAAGGAGGAGCAGCAGCCCGAGACCTCCGCGACCACCGAGAGCACCGGTACCACCGGGGCCACCGGGGCCACGGGGGCCACTGGGGCCACTGGGGCCACCGAGGCCCTGGACGTGTCCTCGCCGGCTGATGGGGGGCTGGTCTTCGACCCGAACGGGCTCACTGCAAAGCCCGGGAACGTGACGATCAGCTATGACAATCCCTCCCCAGTTCCCCACAGCATCGCCGTCTCCACCGCGAACGGCAACGTGCTGGGCGAGGTGCAGCCGTTCACGAACAACACGGAGTCGGTCCAGCTCGCCAATCTGGCGCCCGGTGAGTACGACTTCTACTGCACCGTCCCCGGTCACCGAGAGGCCGGGATGGAGGGCACCCTGACCGTCACCGGCGGCCCCACTCCCTAGGGCCTCACGGCCGGGCGGCCCGCCGCTACATTGAGCGCGATGCGTCGTTACCACCTAACCACGTTCGGGTGCCAGATGAACGAGCACGACTCCGAGCGGATGAAGGGCATGCTCGACTCCCTCGGCTATGCCGAGTCAGAGGACCGCGAGGGGGCTGACCTGATCCTCTTCAACACCTGCTCGATCCGCGAATCCGCCGACAACCGCTTCATCGCGCACCTGGGCGAGGCGAAGCGGCTCAAGTCGGAGGATCCGGGGCGAGTGGTCGGCGTCGGAGGTTGCTGGGCGCAGTCGGTGAAGGAGGAGGTCTTCCGCCGCTTCCCGTTCGTCGACGTCGCCTTCGGGCCCGGCCAGATCCACCGCCTCGCCGAGTTCCTGACCTCCGATTCGCTGACCGCTCAGGGGTACTTCGAGTTCGAGGACGTCTCCGGCCATCTGCCGATGAAGCGCGAGCGGGAGTTCCAGGCCTGGCTGCAGATCTCCCAGGGCTGCAACTGCGTCTGCTCGTACTGCATCGTCCCATCGGTGCGCGGCCGTGAGATGAGCCGTGATCCCGACGAGCTGGTCGCCGAGGTCGAGCGCCTTGCGGGAGACGGCGTCCGCGAAGTGACGCTGCTCGGGCAGAACGTGAACAGCTATGGGCGGGATCTGCCCAAGGAGAGCCGGATAGGCTTCGCTGACCTGCTGGGTCAAGTCGACGCGATCGACGGGATCGACAGGATTCGCTATACGAGCCCGCACCCCAAGGACATGCGTGAGGAGGTGGTCCGGGCCCACGCCGAGCTGCCCTCGCTCTGTGAGCACATCCACCTACCGCTCCAGTCCGGCTCGAGCGGGGTGCTCAAGCGGATGCGCCGCACCTACAACCGCGAGCGCTATATGGACCGCGTCGCGCTGATCCGCGAGCACGTGCCCGACTGCGCGATCACGACCGACATCATCGTCGGCTTCCCGGGTGAGAGCGAGGCGGATTTCGCGGAGACCCTCGAGGTCGTCGACGAGGTCGGGTACGACGGCGCTTTCACCTTCATCTTCTCCCCGCGGCGAGGGACCGAGGCGGCCGATCTCGCCGACCAGCTCTCGCACGCGGTCAAACGCGAGCGGATGCAACGCCTGGTGGAGCTGGTCCAGCGCAGGGCGCGCGAGCGGGCCGAGCGCTTCGTCGGGCGGACGATGGAGGTCCTGGTCGAGGGCCCGAGTCGGACGGATCCCTCCCGGCTGCGCGGCCGTTCCCGCCACAACAAGACCGTCAACTTCGATGGAACCGCCGCTCCGGGCGAGCTGATCGAGGTGGAGATCGGCGGAGCGACCTCGGCCACGCTGAGCGGATCGGAGCGCCTGCTCAGCCGAGCCGCTTGAAGGTCCTCGCCCTCTTCGGCCCGACGGCAGTGGGCAAGACGGGCGTAGCGATCGCGGTGGCCGAGCGCCTGCGCGAACGTGGGGAGGACCCGGTGGCGGTGAACTGCGACTCGATCCAGGTCTACCGCGGGCTGGAGGTCCTGAGCGCCGCCGCCGACGCCCAGCAGCAGGCGCAACTCGAACACAGGCTCCTCTCCTTCGTCGACCCGACCGAGGAATTCAGCGCCGGCCGCTTCGCCGAGCTCGCCCACGCGGAGATCGATTCCCTGCTCGCCGAGGGCCGCCGCCCGATCGTGGTCGGTGGCACAGGCCTGTACCTGCGCGCGGCCCTGGCCGACCTGGATCTACGCCCGCCGGTCCCGGAGGAGATTCGCCGGAAGGTGGAGCTCGAGCTGGCTGAGCGGGGATCGGCAGCGCTTCATGCGGAGCTCGACCCCGAGTACGCGGCCGGAGTCGACCCGAATGACCGCAAGCGGATCGCCCGCCTCACCGAGCTGTCGCGCGCTGGCATCGAGCCGGCTCGGAGCTCAGATCGGCTCTGGACGGCGGAGCTCCGCCACCCGACCCTGCTGGTCGGCCTCTCGATGGCACGGGGGCAGCTCGGCGAGCGCATCGACGAGCGGGTCGACGAGATGGTCGCCTCGGCGGCCGCGGACGAGGCCAGGCGGGCCGCAGCCGTGGGTGCCTCCCGTACGGCACGCGCGGCGCTCGGCTTCGAGGAGCTCCTGGACGGCAATCCGCCCGCAATGAAGCGCGCCCACCGCCAGTACGCGCGTCGTCAGCTCACCTGGATGCGACGGATGGAGGGCGTGGTTGTGGTCGACCGCACAGGGCGCGACGATGCTGACGTGGCAAACGAGATCGTGGAACTTCTCTGATGGATGCGAGCGGCCGTGAGGCACTCGTGAGGCGCTCGATCGAGGCCTGGAACGACGACGACTGGGAAGACCGGCTCAGGGCGATCTGGAGCACAGACGGGACGATCGTCTCGCCCGAGGGCTGGCCAGAGTCGGGCGAGTTCAGGGGCTGGCCGGCGATGCTCGAGCAGTGGCGCCGGATCAAGGGCGCCTGGGCCGAGGACCGAGTCGACGTGGTCGAGCTCGAGTCGATCGGCGACCGCGTACTGGGAGATCTCCACTGGAGCCTGCGCGGCGATGCAAGTGGCGCACTCGCTCGATGTCGACGTCGCGATCCTCTGCGAGTTCGAGGGCGAGAGGCTCTCCAAGATGACCTACTTCCTCGACCGCGAGACCGCCCGAACGACCGCGGAGGGGTCCGGATGAGGTTCGAGAAGTGGACCGCTCTCGGCAACGACTACCTGATCGTCGAGGCCGCCGCCCTCCCATGGGCACCGACGCCCGAGAGGATCATGCGGCTCTGCGATCCGCACTTCGGCGTCGGCTCCGACGGGCTCCTGCTGCTCGCGCCGGTCGAGGACCCAGGCTACGTGGCCGAGCTGCGCATCTTCAACCCCGATGGGTCCGAGGCCGAGCTGTCCGGTAACGGCGCCCGGGAGGCGGTCCTCTACCTCCGCCGCTCCGGCTGGACGGACGCCGACAGTTTCACGATCCTGACCAAGGCCGGGCCCATCACCCCCACGATTCGCTCCGACCGCGAGGTGACGCTCGAGATGGGCAGGGCGAGCACCGCGTCGGACGACTACCCCTCCGGAGCGGAGGACGGCAGGGGCGAGGTCGTGGCCGCGGGCCGGTCGTGGTCCTTTCAGCACGTCTCGATCGGCAATCCCCAATGCGCGATCGAGGCGGGCGACGAGCTCGAGTCCCTCAATCTGGCTGCGATCGGCCCCGAGATCGAGAACAGCCCGCTGTTCCCGAACCGGACGAACGTGAGCTTCTACCGGGTCGACGGCGATCGAGTGCGCGCCCGGATCTTCGAGCGCGGGGTGGGGGAGACACTCGCCTCGGGGACCGGGGCCTCCGGGGCCGCGGTCGCCGCACATCTGGCCGGTGCCCCGAGTCGGCTCACCGTGCAGCTCGACGGTGGCGAGCTCGAGGTCGAGATCGGCGCGGATCTCTCCGTACGCCTGACCGGCTGGGCCGAGCCGATCTTCTCCGGCGAGCTATCGGTGGAGCTGCTGCGGGCGCTCGAAGAGCTCGGCTGACCTACTCTTCCGGCTTCGAATGGCAGCACCGACCAAGAAGAAGGGGCTGGCCGCTCCGTCCCAGCGGCTGGAGGCGATCCCGCCGTACATGTTCGCCGAGCTGGAGCAGCGGATCGAGGCGAAGCGCGACGAGGGCATCGACGTGATCAGCCTCGGTATCGGCGACCCGGATACTCCGACGTTCCGGTACATCGTCGAAGCGATGCGGGAGGCGGTCGGCGACCCCGAGGCCCAGCGCTATCCGAGCAACCGCGGCCGCCGGGAGTTCCGCGAGGCCTTCGCTGACTTCTACCTGCAGCGCTTCGGAGTGGAGATCGATCCCGTCACCGAGGTGATCCCGGCGATCGGGGCGAAGGAGTGCATCTACAACCTCTGCTTCGCGTTCCTCGACCCGGGCGACGTCGCCCTTGCCTCCGATCCCGGCTACCCGGTGTACACGAGTGGACCGGTGCTCGCCGGCGCGGAGGCGTATCTGCTTCCGCTCCGGCCGGATCTCGGCTTTGTCCCTGACCTGGACGCGATCGCGGCGGAGAAGCTCGACGCCGCGCGGCTGCTGTTCATCAACTACCCGAACAACCCCACAGGCGCGGTGGTGCCCGACGGGTTCTTCGAGCGAGTGGTCGAGCTCGCCGAGCGACACGAGATCCTCGTCGTCCACGACAACGCCTACTCGGAGACCACCTACGACGGCTACGTCGCGCCCAGCTTCCTGGCGACTCGCGGGGCCAAGGAGGTCGGGGTCGAGGTCTTCTCCCTCTCCAAGGGCTACAACATGACCGGCTGGCGCTGCGCGGCGATCCTGGGTAACGCCGAGGCGATAAAGACATACTGGCGGCTGAAGACCAACGTGGACTCAGGACTCTTCGAGGCGGTCCAACTCGCCGGCGCTGCGGCGCTGCGCGGGCCCCGGGGCGCGGTCGAGGAGATGTGCGGGATCTACGAGCGTCGCCGGGATCTGGTCGTGGGGGCTCTTCGCGACATCGGGGTCGAGGTTGAGGCTCCCAAGGGCACCATCTACATCTGGGCGCCCGTGCCGAGCGGTCACACCTCCGCCTCCTTCTCGGAGATGGTCCTGGAGGAGGCGGCGGTTGTGGTCTCGCCGGGATCCATGTACGGTCCGAGCGGCGAGGGCTTCTTCCGGATCTCCCTGACGACGCCCGACGAGCTGCTCACGGAGGCGGTGCAGCGCCTGCGGGTTCATCTGAGCCCTTAGCGGGTAGGCCGAACTGGCGCGCAGGACATCGCGAGTCCGTAGCGTGCCTGGGACCGCCCCGGGGGGCGAATCGGCCTTTATCGGCCACTCAGCTAAAGGCGAGAGCTTGGAAGGCCGACCGACCATTCAATGAGTGAAATCGGACTGATACTGGCGCTTGGATGTGCCGCCTTCACGGGGGTGGCGATGCTCTGCAAGCACCGCGGCGCCGTCGCCGCGCCCGATGTCGCGATGCGGAGCCCGCTGCGCAGCGCGGCGGCACTGTTTCGCTCGCGCTGGTGGGTGATCGGGTTCGCGCTCGCCGCCCTCGGCTGGGCACTGCATGTGGTGGCCCTTTCGATGGCGCCCCTGTCGCTCGTCCAGGCCGTGATCGCCGGCGGGCTCGCTCTGCTGGCCGTCCCGGCGCGCCGCTGGTTCGGGGTCGCGGTGGGGACACGCGACCTGATCGGGCTCGGACTCTGCGCTGCTGGGCTCGGCTTCCTGGCGTTGACCGCCGGTCACGCGAAGGAGGACGGTGCCTTCACCCATTCGACCATGCTCGCCTTCGAGGGTGGGACGCTCGCACTCTCCGGCGCGCTTTTGGTCGCCTCCGCGCACCGGCGCCTCATCAGCAGCGGGTGGCTCCTGCTCGCCGTCGCCGCCGGGACATCGATCGGTGTCTCCGACGTTGCCATCAAGGCCCTCGCGGAGACCGTTCCCTCCTCGCCCCTGAGCGTGTTCAGTCCCTGGACCGCGATGGCAATCGTCGGCGGGATCGGTGGCTTTCTGGCACTCGCCCGCGGCCTGCAGCTCGGCGAGCCCATGGCCGTGATCGTCGCCTTCTCCGCCAGCGCCACGCTGTCCGCCATCACCGGCGGAGTCCTCGTCTTCGGCGATCCCCTGGGCTCGGATGCACTCGACGTGGTCGCCCGCTGCCTGGCGTTCGTCGCGGTGATCGGAGCGGCGGCGCTGCTGCCGCTGGTGCCGCAGAAGGCGGGCGAAGGGCGCGTGGCTCCACAGCCGGCCGCCTGACCGAGCATCGCCCGGCGGACGCGCTGGTTCTACCATCAAGGGAGTGCAGAGGAACCGCAACGGACGCCTGTCCGAAGGCCGCCATGAGAACGGAGCGGCCGGCGTGGTCAACCCCCGCGCGTCCCAGCGGGCCTTCGCCATCGGCGTCGTCAGCGATCGAGACCACCGCGAAGACCCGCTCGCCGAGCTGAAGGAGCTGCTGCGCACGGCGGGGGTGGCCACCGCCGGGGAGCTCACGCAGGCGCGGGCCCAACCGGATCCCGACCGCTATCTCGGCCGCGGCAAGCTGACCGAGCTAAAGCGCGAGATGAGCGCGGCCGACGCCAACCTGGTCGCCTGCGACGACGAGCTGGTCCCGCGCCAGGAGCGCAACCTCGAGCAGGCGCTGGGCGTCCCGGTGATCGACCGGACCGCGGTGATCCTCGACATCTTCGCCGACCACGCCCACACCGCCGAGGGCAAGCTCCAGGTCGAGCTGGCGCAGCTCGAGTACAACCTCGCGCGCATGAGGGGTCTGTGGACGCATCTCGAGCGCCTGGGCGCGGGCCGCATTGACGGCGGAATCGGCACCCGCGGACCCGGCGAGTCCCAGATCGAGACCGACCGCCGCCTGGCGCGCGACCGGATCACGGCCCTGCGGCGCGAGCTCCGCGGGGTGGAGCGAAACCGGGCGGTGATGCGAGCCGAGCGCGAGCGCGCCGCCCTGCCCTCCGTCGCGCTGGCCGGCTACACGAACGCCGGCAAGTCGACGCTGCTCAACGCGCTGACCGGCGCCGGGGTGGGCGTGGGGGAGAGGCTCTTCCACACCCTCGATCCGACCACTCGGGCGTTCAACTACGAGGGCCGCCGCTACCTGCTGACCGACACGGTCGGCTTCATCCGCAAGCTCCCGCATCAGCTAGTCGAGGCCTTCAAGGCGACGCTCGAGGAGACCGTGCTCGCCGATCTGATCCTGCACGTCGTCGACGGCTCGGAGCCCGAGGCGCAGCGGCTGGACTCGATCGCCGCGGCCGATGCCACCCTCGAGGAGATAGGGGCCGGCGCCTCGCCAAGGATCCTGGTCATGAACAAGATCGATCTGCTCGACGAGGAGGAGCGCCGTGAGCTCTCGCTGCGCCATCCCGATGCCGTGCTGGTCTCGGCGGAGACGGGCGAGGGGCTGGACGAGCTGCGGGCCGGGATCGCCGATTCGGTCAAGGGGTCATTGATCCGAGTGGAGCTGCTCATACCCTTTGATGCCGGTGATCGGCTTTCGGAGCTTCACCAAATCGCTGGTGACCTCGAGCGCGAGGATCGCGCGGACGGGGTTCTCGTTCGCGCGCGACTTCCTGCCGCGCTCGCCCAGCGGTTCGCGGACCTCGAGGTCAACGGGCGCGGAGCGCGATCGCCCAACGGCCTTCCCGCCCGAGGCTGAGCCGGAGGGCGGCGGCCTGGCGGTCGCGGTGGCCGTCGCGGGTGAGGAGATCGCGGTCGAGCGCACGGGCGAGCTGCGGTTCGTGAAGCTCAGCGACAAGGCGACGCTGCCCACGCGGGCGCACGACAACGACGCCGGCCTCGACCTGCACGCGGCCGAGTCCGCCCGGCTGGCGCCTGGCGCGCGAGTGAGTGTCGGTACCGGGCTGGCCGTCCAGATTCCGGAGGGCGTCGGGGGGCTGGTGCTGCCGCGCTCGGGCATGGCGATCAAGCACGGAGTGACCCTGGTCAACTCGCCCGGTCTGATCGATCCGGGCTACAGGGGCGAGGTGCGGGTGCTTCTTCTGAATACGGACCCCAGCGTGGAGTTTCAGATCACCCCGGGCGACCGGATCGCGCAGCTGCTGCTCGTTCCGGTCGTCCACGCCACACCGCTCAACGCCGAAGCGCTCGACGATTCGACCCGTGGCGAGGGCGGCTTCGGGTCGACTGGCTTCTAAGGGTTGCTAACCCTGCTCGGCGGTTTGGCCCTGTGAGAAGGAAACCTCGGGGACCTCGCGTTCGCCGGCCTCCGTGATCGCGAAGTACTCCTTCTCCGCGTAGCCCATCTGCTTGGCCGGAATCGAGGCCGGGAATTGCTGGATGCGGGTGTTGAACTGCTGCACGTTCGAGTTGTAGATCCGGCGCGACGCCTGGATCTCATCCTCGAGCTCAGAGAGCTGGCGCTGCAGCTGCTGGAAGTTCTCGGTGGCGCGCAGCTGCGGATACTGCTCGGCGACCACCCGGAGGCCGCCGAGAGCGGCGGTCAGCTGGCCCTCCGCCTGGCCTGCTTCGGCGGGGCCGCTCGCCTGCATGGCGGCGGCGCGCGCCTGGGTCACCTTCTCGAAGGTCTCCTGCTCATGCGTGGCGTAGCCCTTGACGCTCTCGACCAGGTTCGGCACCAGGTCGTGCCGGCGCTTGAGCTGCACGTCGATGCCGCTCCAGGACTCTCCGACGCGCTGGTTGAGATTGATCAGGCTGTTGCGGAGAAGAACGTAGATCAGCCCCGCCAGGAGCAGCAGGACGACGATGATGATCACGATGACCATGCCCGGATCCTAGCCGCTCGAGGCCGCGCGCAACGCGGATTCGTGCGCTGAGGTCTCCAACTCGTCGCCGAGCGGCTCCAGCTCCGGCTCGGAACCGGTCCGGCGGCCGATGGCCAGCGCGATCAGACGATCGGCGAGCCAGGCGTTCTTCGGCAGGAGCGGGCCGTGGAGGTAGGTGCCGATCATGTTGGCTCGCTGGACGCCCTCGTAGCCGTCGCGTCCGTTGTTGCCGTGACCGTGCAGGACGCGGCCGAGCGGCTCGGCGGACGGGCCCAGATAGGTGCGCCCCCCGTGGTTCTCGAACCCCGCCAGCACCCTCGGGCCCTGCCCGAGGTCGACCTCGATCGAGACGTTGCCGATCAGGCGCGGGCCGGGCTCGCGAACCGTCTCGAGGTCGGCGATTCCGAGACCGGTGATCGACTGATCGCCGAGCTGATAGCGGTGCCCGAGCAGCTGGTAGCCGCCGCAGACCGCGAGCAGAGCGGCACCGTCTTCCACGGCCGAGGCGATCGCGTCGCGCTTGCGTGCGGAGCATGTCCTCGGCCACCAGGACCTGGTCGCGGTCCTGGCCGCCGCCGATATAGATCAGGTCGTGGGCGGCGGGGTCGAAGCCGTCGCCCGGGCCGGCGGCCGCGTACTCGAAGTCGATGCCGCGCCACTCGGTGCGGCGCTGGAGGAAGAGGATGTTGCCGCGGTCCGCGTAGATGTTCATCTGCTCGGGATAGAGAGCGAGGAGGCGAAGTCCCGGGTCGCTCACGCCGGCACCTCGAGGAGGACGACCGCAGAGTCGGCCTCGTTGGGGCCGGAGCTGATCTGGCGCCTGCCGGCGCGGCGCAGCCCGGCCTCCTCTGCCTCCAGTTCGAGACGGTCCGGGCTGACTCGGTGCAGGATGTCGTCGTGCACGGCGCGCTCCATTTGCCCGGCGGGGGAGACCCGCTCGCGCAGGCGGCGAACCTTGAGCGCCTCATCGCCCACCTGGACCCAGAGCGGCTCGCTCGAGTACACCCAGCCGTCGAGCTCTCGCATGTCCGGAAGGATCTGCGTCGAGGCCGCCCCTGAGCTGAGCAGGGTGGTCTCATCGACGACCGTCAGTGCGATGGTCGCCCCCGGCGCCATCAGCTCGGCCAGGCGGCCCAGGAGGGCGGGCCGGGTGGCGCCGTCGAGCTCCTGGATCAGGTGGAGGGGGCCGAGCGCGAGTGCTGGCTCCGCGGGCAGGCGAAGGTCGGCCGGGGCGCCGAGGTCCGCGACGGCAACGGAGACAGCGAGGCCGCGCTCTGCGGCTGAGTCCTCGAGGCGGGCGGCGAGAGCGGGATCCCGCTCCACCGCGATCAGCTCGGCCCCCGTTTCGGCGAGATCCAGAGTCACTCGGCCGGCGCCGCCCCCGAGCTCGAGCACCGGGCCGGCCGCCGCCTCGGTCAGCTCATGCCAGAGCCGGAGGTCGGCGGTGTAGGACCCGAATTCGACCAGCTGCCAGATCGCCGTGTCCTCGAGCGCGGGCGCACCGGTGTCGCGAGGCGAGCTCATTCCCAGTAGTCCCCCGCGAGCCCGCGGTGGGTGAGCAGCGTCCGCAGCTCCAGCAGCGCCGTGTAGGTGGGGAGGGCGAAGAGACGGTCCGGGGCTGCCGAGACCGCCTGGTCGAGTGATGTGTCGATCGACTCGATCACCTCGATCGTGTCCTGGGGCCAGCCCGCGTACTTGAGGCGGAGAGCCATCTCCGGCGCCCGGGTCCCGGTGCAGACGACCCGCCGGACCCCGTCGGCGAGCAGCTCGAAGTCGGCGTCCCAGATCCAGGAGACGTCGCGACCGTCGGCGATCCGATCGTTGAGCGCGAGCCAGAGGTCGATCGCGCCGTTGTTCGACTCGAGCTGCAGCGTGCGGAGCACCTCGTTCGCGCCGGCCGGGTTCTTGATCAGCAGGATCGACACCGGCTTGCCGGAGACCTCGATCGTCTCGACGCGCCCGAAAACCGCTCGCATCGACTCGAGGCCGTCGCGCACACGGTCCAGCGGCACGCCTGACCGCAGCGCCGCGGTGATCGCCGCGAGCGCGTTGTAGACGTTGTAGAGGCCGGGGAGGGGGAGCTCGAGGTCCAGCTCGCCCTCCGGGGTCTCGACATGGACGCTCGAGCCCGAGATCCCGTGCAGCTCGATCCTGGTGGCGGCGACATCCGGCGATGGCCGGTCGGCGTCGCAGTTGGGGCAGGTGTAGTGGCCCAGGTGGCCGACGAAGGCGCGATCGTAGACGTAGGGGGCGCCGCAACGGCGGCAGTATTTTGCGTCGTGGGCGTGCTGGAGCTCGGGCAGCGCCTGGCTCTCGTCCTCGATTCCGAAATAGGTGACTCCCGGCCTGCGACGCAGCTCCTTGTCACGGCCCAGGTCTGCGATCAGGGGATCGTCTGCGTTGAGGGCGAACTCGCAGGATCCATCCAGGCGGGCGACCAGCTCGGCCCATTCGTCTGCGAGGCGCTCCAGCTCGCCGTAGCGGTCGAGCTGGTCCCGGAAGAGATTTCCGAGGACGAGCAGGCGCGGGCGAAGCTGCGGCGCCACCCGCGGCAGCCAGGCCTCGTCGAGCTCGAAGAGCCCCTCGTCGCCGGATTGCTCGAGCAGGGCGGTGGCGACTCCCCAGTGCATGTTCGAGCCGGCCCGGTTGTGGACGGGCGTCCGCCCGTCGGCACGGAGGATCCCGGAGATCATCGCGGCCGTGGTGGTCTTGCCGTTGGTCGAGCTGACCACGATCGAGCCCCGGTCGAGCTGAGCGGCGAGCCGCTCGATCGCGTCCGGTGCCATGCGGACAAGGAGGCGGCCGGGCAGGGTGGTCCCGCCACCGCGGCCGCTGCGACGGCTCAACGATCCCACGGTGCGGGCCACGCCGCGCTTCGCGGTGAACAGGGCGCTCATCGCGGCCGAGGTTAGGCGTCGCCTCAGCTCGGCGGGTCGACGAGCGGCCCCGGCGGGGCTACAACGCGCAGGGCGCCGGGGAGGACCCCGAGGGTGGCCGGCAGGTCGGTGAGATGCTCCCCGTCCGCGTAGACGGCGAAGTCGCGGTCCGCGCTGATCTCGACGGTCGCGGCCCGGCGCTCGGTGACCTCTTCGTTCTCGAGGTGGTTTCCCTTGAAGGCCCTCGGGAGACCCTTGAGATAGCGGAGCTTGCTGACGTCGCTGACGGTGACCACGTCGAGCATGCCGTCGTCCAGCTCGGCGTGGGGTGCGATGAACATGCCGCCGCCGAAGGCGCGGCTGTTCCCGGCCGCCACGGAGTAGCCCTCGAACTCGATCGTCTCGGTCTCGTCGAGGACGACCGTGAACTTCGCCGGCCGCCAGGCGATCAGCGCCCGGATGGCCGCGTAGGCATAGACGAGGTTGCCCTTCACGAGCCGGGCCTCATTGGCGATCCGATTGGCGTCGGAGTCGAAGCCGCACGAGGCGACGCAGAGGAAGCGGTGCCCATTCACCACCCCGACGTCGATCTGCTTGGTGTTGCCATCGGCGAGAACCGCCACGGCTCCCGCGGGGTCAGCAGGGATGCCGAGGACGCGGGCGAAATCATTGCCGCGCCCTCCGGGGATGATCCCCATCGTCGCATCGGTCTCGGCGAGGATGCCGCCGACCTGGCCGACCAGGCCGTCCCCGCTCATCACGACCGGGATCTCTCCCGCCTCCGCGGCTTTGCGAGCCTCATCGACACCGTGTTCGAGGCCCTCGGTGCGCAACACGCGATAGGGAATCGAGCGGGCGTCGAGCTCGCCTTCGACCTGCGGCAGGAGCTTCAGCGTCCGCCCGCCGGCCGAGTGCGGGTTGACCAGCAGAAGGTGGGAGCGGTCCGCGTCGATCCGGTGAATCTAATTGGGCGGCCCGTCGGGCCGGTGCGCGACGAAGTACGTGCCCTTCGCCGCCTCATCGGCATGGAAGGGTTCGATGCCGCGCCTGCCGAAGCCGCGCCGAAGGACCGAGTCGGGTGTGTAGAAGGGGGTGTTGGCCCCCCAGCTCGCCGCGATCACGACGAAGCCGCCCGGACGGAGCACGCGGGCGATCTCCGAGAAGAACGGCGGGACATTGAGCTGGGCGACGAGATCGAATGAGTCGTCCTCGAACGGCAGGCGGGAGGCGTCGGCGACCTTGAAGGCAACCCGTCCCTCCGGATCGAGGCCGATCCGCGCCTGCGCGCGGCGGACCATCTCCTCGGAGAGATCGACGCCGCGGACGCGTGCGTGCGGGAACTCGCGGGCGATCAGCAGCGCGCCGTCGCCGAGCCCGGTGCCGATGTCGATGGCTCGCTCGGGCTCGGGCCGGACATGGAGCAGTGCGGCCGCCAGGGGAGCGAGGTAGTCGGGTCCAGAGCGCTGGACGCGCTGGTCCCAGGTGGGGGCGGCGTCCTGCCAGAAGCGGTGGCTCCACCCCCGGAGCAGCGGCCAGGTGACGGGCGCCCGCGCCACGAGGGTGCTGATCGCCCTGCCGATGAGCCTGACGCGTCTGGGGGGTGGTTCTGGGTCCGGGGTGGGATCGCCGGTCGCCGGCATGAGGCGATCATCGCAGCCCGCGCGAGTACCCTTCCGGCGCCTTGAACACGGTCCGGATAGCGGTCATGGCCATTCTCGCGTCGCTTCTCGTGGCGGGGTGCGGCGGCGGGGGAGGGGAGACCTCGACCGCGGCGCAGCTGCCCGCGGGCTGCAGCCAGGTGCAGGAGCCCGCCCCGAAGGACGTTCATCTGTCTCGTCCGACGAGCACCCTGCGCGGCCCCGCCACGGCGACCGTCATGACGAGCTGCGGCAGTTTCACGATCGCACTCGATGTGGCAAGGGCTCCGAAGACGGCGTCTTCATTCGCGTATCTGTCTCGCCAGGGGGTCTACAACGACACGCCGTTCCACCGGATCGTGCCGGGATTCGTGATCCAGGGCGGGGACCCGACCGGTACCGGAGGGGGCGGGCCCGGGTACTTCGTCGACGAGCCGCCGCCGCGGAATCTCTCCTATACCCAGGGGATCGTCGCGATGGCCAAGACCCAGGCGGAGCCGCCGGGCCGCTCCGGGAGCCAGTTCTTCGTCGTCACGGTCCCCGATGCGGGCCTGACGCCCGATTATGCGCTCGTGGGCAGGGTGAGCAGCGGTTTCGACGTCGTGCAGCGGATCGAGCAGTTCGGCACGCCCAGCGGAACGCCCAAGGCGCCGGTGGTGATCCGGCGGGTCACGGTGCAGGGGGGTTGATGGCCGCAGAGCAGCCGGAACAGCTCGAGGCACATCCCTTCGAGGTCGCCTCGGATGGCGTCCTCCTCGCCGGCGAGGAGGTGGGGGAGGGTCCCCCGATCGTTCTCCTCCATGGGCTCACGGCGACCAGGCGCTACGTGTTGCACGGCTCCCTCACCCTGGCGCGCCGCGGCTACCGGCTGATCACATACGACGCGCGAGGACACGGCGAGTCCTCTCCCGCACCGGAGGGTGAGGGGTACGGATACGAGCAGCTGGTGCACGACCTGGCCGCGGTGCTGTCGGACCGGTGTCCCGGCGAGCGGCCGGTTCTCGGCGGTCACTCGATGGGCTGCAGCACGGCGGTGGCGTATGCGCTCGACCACGCCGATGAGGTCGCGGCACTCGTCCTGGCGGGCCCGGTGACGCTCGGGATTCCGGCGAGCGATGAGTCGCTCGCCGCCTGGGACCGGCTCGCCGACGGCCTCGAGCGAGCCGGCCTCGAGGGATTCATGGGGGCCTACGAGGCGGACCTGGGCGTCGATCCGGCCTGGCGCGAGACCGCCCTGCGGATCACCCGCGAGCGGATGGAGCGTCACCGCCACCCCGAGGCCGTCGCCAGGGCGCTTCGTGAGGTCCCCCGTTCGCTGCCGTTCGAGAGCCTGGCGGAGCTCGAGACGCTCGCCGTGCCCGCCCTCGTGGTGGCGAGCTACGACGAGGCTGACCCGGGCCATCCGTACGCGATCGCCGAGGCCTGGGCCGAGCGCCTTCCCGACGCCCGACTCGTCAGCGAGGAACCCGGGAAGTCCCCGCTCGCCTGGCAGGGTGGCCGCCTCTCGCGGGTGATCGCCGAGTTTCTCGAGGAACCGGCCGTGCGAGGGCGGCTGGGGTAGGCGGCCACCTGTGCAGCGGCTAGTCCGATTCGAGTGGCTCTACGCCGAGTAGCTCGAAGGCGACTGTCTTGCCCTCCAGCGCCTCGGTGAGCGCGCGGCCCGCCGCATCCTCGCCCTCGGCGTCCACCCACGCGTAGTGGGTGCTGACCTCCGGCAGTTCGCCGCCCGGCTCGGCGTGGCTCACCCCACCGTGGCCGCTGGCGAGCTGGATGCCCGCCGCCTGTAGTGCCGCGCGCGCCTCGTCGGGGAGCTCGGAGTCGGTACGGAATTGGACCCTGTATCGCGCCACGGCGACGACCTTATGCGCTGCTGCGGGCCGCCGTCAAAGCTTCCGGCTCCGGGCTTCCAGCAGGGCGGCGTCCGCGCGCTCAACCAGTGTTTCGAGCGTGTCTCCCTCTTTCAGAACCGCGAGCCCGACTGATGCCGGCGCTCCCCCCTTCTCAGCGAGGGCCACCCGGATCTCCTCGAAGCGTTCGCGCGCGCCCTTCAGGTCAACGTTGGAGATCGTGCAAATGAACTCGTCCCCGCCCCATCTCACGACTGGGTCGTAGGGCCGCAGCTTCGAGCGCAGCTGGGTGACCAGATCGCGGAGCAGCGCATCACCCGCCGCATGCCCTTCGCGGTCGTTCACACCTTTGAGGCCGTCAGCGTCGACGTAGGCCAATACCAGGGCCTGGTGCGAGCGCCGGGCCCGTTCAATTTCGTTGATAACCGCAATCTCGCCCATGCCGCGCCGGTAGGCGCCCGTGAGATCGTCCAGATGCGCACGCTCCAACTCTGCGAGCAGGTGCTCGCGGTCGTCCGCTGCGGCCTCACGGTCTCTGGCGGCCGTCGCGCGATCCGCGGCGGCCTGCATGCGCTGGGCTGCCGCCTTGTCGCGCATCTCCTCGAGCGCCGCCAGAGCTCGAACCGCCCGCGGGTCGGAGGCGCCGAGGTCCTCGCCCACCTGCTTCATCTCCCGGTCGTGCAACTCTGCGACTCGGTCGCGTTCCTCCGCCACGCGGTCCCGCTGGTGGGCGACCTCGTCGCGCTGCTTGGCCTGCTCGTCACGCTCGGTGGACACCTGGGCCCGCACCAGGCTTCCGGAGTGACGGTCGAGGGTGGTCTGGACGCGTTCGGTGCGTGAGAGCTCGTGGGTCCGCTCCATCTCCGAATCACGAGTTGCTCGGTTGGCCAGATCTCGGTCTGAGGCGGCCTGATCTCGGTCCGATGCTCGCTGGTCGGTGTCCGCCTGGACCTGGTCCCGATCGGAGGCGCTCTGGTCGGTGTCCGATGCGCTCTGATCCTTGTCAGCCGTCGTCTGATCGGCAGCCGAGGCCGACTGATCAGCATGTTGCCTTCTTCGGTCCCAACGCCAGCGGATACGGGCTTCCTTTCCTTCTTGCGGATCGAGGAGGGCGACCGTCTAGCGCACGACCAGCGCCTCGGGCGGAACTCGACGCTCACGGAGCGCTCTTGTCCCGACCCGGCGATACGTATCAGGTCGGGCCCCAATTTTGGGGAACGGGCGGCAGAAAAGGGTCGCACCGAGCGGCTCGAGCAGGCGCCGCCTCGGACTCAACGTTCGAGAAGACGCTTCAGTGCCCGAACCTGACCCCGCACGTCCCGGCGCACACCCCGCGCAGAGGTCCGACCTTCTCTGGCGTGCGGGCGATCTGTATCGACTCCCGATCCGAATCGAACGAGCCCAGAGCCGCCTCCACGTATATTTGAGGCATGAGCCAGGACGACGGTGCCCCCGTCCACTATGCCGCCGTGATGCGCGGCACGCCCGTTTACGCGTCTGACGGGGAGCAGGTCGGCACGGTCGACGAGGTGGTCGACAACTATCGGGAGCACATCCTCGATGGGTTCGTGATCGAGATGAAGGACGGCGAGCTCCGCTTCGTGGATGCACCGGAAGTGGCGAGGACGGCGGAGCGGGCGGTCCGCCTGACGATCGACTCCACTGCCGCGGGGGAGCTGCCGCATCCCGAAAAGGCGGCCCCCAATTTCACTCCTCGACGCGCCGGTCGCTTCGGCAAGCTTCTCGGCGGGAACTGGCGCAGGCGCTAGGCCTCTAGACCCCGAGTTCCTTCTTGAGCAGCCTCGCGTTCCGGATCGCGTAGCCCTCCCAGTCGTTGTTGAAGTAGGCGAAGACCTCTGTGTCTCGGCGCCACTGCGCGATCCGGCGGGCCCAGGTCTCGATCTCGGACGCCGAGTAGTTGCCATGCCTGCCGCGCCTGCCATGGTGGAGCCGGATGTAGGTCCAGTCGGCGGTTCGGACGGGCGGGGTGCTGACCCAGCGCGACGATTCGTCGCCGATCACCAGCGCCGCGCCGTGCTCCTTGAGCAGTTCGTACACCTCGTCGGTGAACCAGCTCTCGTGCCGGAACTCGAAGGCGTGGCGGCCGGGTGGCAGCTTCGGCAGTGCAGCGGCCAGGCGCTCGCTGTCGCGGTGGAAATTCGGCGGGAACTGCCAGAGGACGGGGCCGAACTTGTCGGTGGCGGTGAGGCCGTCGAGCCGGTCGTAGAACCGCTTGGTTCCCTGCTCAAGCATGGTGAGCCGCTTGATGTGGGTTATATAGCGGCTCATCTTCACGGCGAAGATGAACCCCTCGGGGCTCTGCTCCAGCCAGCTCTCGACGGCGGCCGGGGAGGCGAGCCGGTAGAAGGTGCTGTTGACCTCGACCGTGTCGAAGTGCTCGGCGTAGTAGCTGAGCCAGCGGCGTTGGGGCACTCCCTTGGGATAGAAGCGCTCGCGCCAGTGCGGATAGACCCACCCCGAGCAGCCGACGTGGACTCGCCGCCGATCCAATCTCAGTTGCGGTGCAGCACCAGGATCGCGATGTCGTCGCGCGCCTCCCCGCCGTGGCGGATGATGGCCGCCTGTGCGAGCGACTCCGCGATCTCGTCGGCGTTCTTGCCCGCGAACTCTGCCACCTGCCTGGCGAGCCAGTCCGGGTCGCCGCGGGTGGCACGATCCTGGACGTCCAGGACGCCGTCGGTGTAGAGGATCAGCGAGTCACCGATGCCCAACGTGGCGTCCTCATCGGCGAGCACGGGGGAGGGGAGGACGCCGAGCAGGGTCCCCGGCTGGCCGATCGGGACGACCTTCCCGTTCTTGCGAAGGATGATCGGCAGGGGATGGCCGCCGAGCGCGACGGTCAGGTGCGCCTTGGCGTCTCCGTTCGATGGCACCTGGATTCGCGCCAGGGCGGCGGTGCAGAAGCGGAAGTCGGAGCGCTCCGAGTTGATCGAGTCGTGCAGTGTCCGCAGCACCTGGCTCGGCGAGCTTTCCGGTGAGGATGCGGTGCGAACCGTGTACCGGGCGAGGGCCGTCAGCGATGCCGCCTCCGGGCCCTTCCCGCAGACGTCGCCGATCACGGCGGTCCAGCTCCTCGAGCCACTCCGAAACACGTCGTAGAAGTCGCCGCCCACCTCGTAGGCCTCGCCGGCGGCCAGGAACCGGGAGGACGCCTCGAAGCCCTTGATCTTCGGCAGGGAGCGCGGCAGCAGGCTGTGCTGGAGGACCGAGGCGATGTGGCTCTGCTGCTCGTGCAGCCGTGCGTTGTGGAGCGCGAGCGCGGCTCGGTCGGCGAGGCGCTTCGCCGTCCTGCGCGCGGTCTCGTCGAAGGCCTTCGCGGGTCGCATGATCCAGAGGGTCATCGCCCCGAGCACGGAGCCGCGGGCTCCCAGTGGCAGGACGACACATGATTTGAACCGGTACCTGCGCAGTATCTCCCGCTCATTCTCCCTGGTGGCTATCTCGTCGATCGCCTCGTCGCTGAGCTGGTCGAGGTACTTCGTTCGGCCCGTGCGGATCACCTCGGCGACGGGATGGGGGCCGTTCGGGTCGATCGGGTGCGTCCTGGCGGAGCCTCACGAATACTTCGGCGACCTCACTGCCGGCGCTCTGGGCCGCGAAGCGCTCGATCAGTCCCCGAGAGGTGAGCATGTCGACCATCGCGACGTCTCCCAGCGTGGGCACAGCGAGCCTCGCCAGATGGCCGGCGCGCTGTCTCTGGTCGAGCGCGTCCTCCATAAGGGCGCCGGCCTCGGCCAGCAGCTCCGAAGCCGCCGTCTCGCGATCGAGACGGGCTTTCAGGCTCGCGAACCAGATTCCACCCAGGGCTCCGGCGATGACGACTGCTCCCGATACCAACCGCTGGCCGTCGTCGATCCCGCCCCAGAGCGGCGAGAGCGCCGCCAGGACGACGCAGAACACCGCGACTACGGCGGTTTCGGGAAGTGATGCGCTGGTCGCTGCGATCACCGGTGGAATCGCGAGGAGTCCGATGAACACCAGCGTGTCCGAACTCACAGCATCGATGACCACCACCGCAGTCGCGATGAGCATCGCGACGAGCGCGGGCCCCGAGAGCTCCTTCAGGCCCGCCAGCGTCGGCTGCGGGGTGATCAGCTCCCGATCCCTGAGCGCCATGGGCTAATCGTAGATCCGCACCACCGAATAACCGGTAAACCCGCGATTCGGGTGAAGCCAGGAGCGGTGCCGGCGCGCCGGCGTGGTTGGATGATCGGGTGGTCGACGAGGCACCGAACAGCGAGGCTTGGGACGCGGTCCGGCGGACGCGACTCGCCGCGGAGCGCACCGAGCTCGCGTGGTGGCGGACGGCGTTGACCTCGATCGCGGTCGCGATCGCCGTCGGGCGCGTGGTTCCCGAGCTCAGCGGAACGGGCACGGAATGGCCCGACCGGGCTGATCGCCGCCTCAGCTTGAACGCTGGGGGCCGTTCTCACGCAGATCTCCCGCTTTCGGGGGCGAGTTGACATAAGAGGGGTTCCCGTGCATTCCATCCGCACGGCGCCTGGCCCTACCCAACCCGCTCGATGGCGGGGGATTCACGCCGATCGATGAGGTCGAGAACGGCCTTCTCGATCGGCCTCTGGACCTCCGGCCAGTCCGCGGGGTCCTCCGGCAGCCGCTTGAGCACGCCACCGACGGTGAGGCCGCCGTCGAAGCGGTCGAAGACGCGGGGGTCGATGTAGGAGGCGCGACAGACGGCTGGTGTGTTGCCGAGATAGCGGGCCACCTGCTTCACCGCATCCCGCTTCGCTCGGTTGCGGCCTCCCTTGGTGCTCAGGTCGCGCTCCCGGGCGGATCCGGCCAGGACGACCGCTGCCAGCACTGTTGCGTTCCAGGTCCGGAAGTCCTTGGCGCTGTGGTCCTCCCCGATGACGCCCTTGATGTACTCGTTGATGTCGTCCGAGCGGATGTCCCGCCACTCCCGGCCGTCGCGATAGGCGAGCAGCTCGTAGCCGCCGCCCCGGCGCTGGCGAAGCTTCTTCACCAGCCCTGAGATCGTCCGATCCCCGATGACCTGAACCTGCTGCTTGCCGCCCTTGGCCTCGTAATCGAAGGCGACCCGTTCGCCGTTGACGGTGACGTGGCGCTTCCGCATGGTCGCGATGCCGTAGGTCTCGTTGTCCTCGGCGTAATCCTCGGAACCGATTCGGAAGAAGCCGCGGTCGAGCAGCCTGACGGCGCAGGCGAGCACCCGCTCGCGGGAGATGTTCCGCCTCCGCAGGTCGCGCTCGACCTGATCCCGCAGCTTGGGCAGCGACCGTCCGAAATCGAGCATTGCGGAGAACTTCTGGCGGTCGCGCCTCTCCCGCCAGAGGTCGTGGTAGCGGTACTGCTTGCGTCCCCTCGCGTCCCCGCCGGTCGCCTGGATGTGTCCGAGCGGATCCACGCAGATCCAGACGTCCTCCCATGCCGGCGGGATGGCGAGCGAGCGGATCCGCTCGAGGATCTCGGGGTCCTCGATCCGCTCCCCGTCGTCGTCGAGGTACTCGAACCCCCTCCCCCGCCTCCGGCGGGTGATTCCGGGAGCACCACAGTCGACTCGTCTCAGGCGCGGCATGGTGGAACACGGACTACCCGGCGGGGGCCATAGTTAGCCCGTGTCCATCGTCGTCGGCACCTCGAGCTGGGCGGATCCCGGGTTCATCGAGTACTGGTACCCGAAGGGCCTCCCGGCGAAGGAGCGCCTGTCCTTCTACGCGGAGCGCTTCGACGCCGTCGAGCTCAACTCGAGCTTCTACGCGATCCCGGCCACATCGACCGTGGAGGGGTGGGCGAAGCAGACACCGGACGACTTCCGCTTCGACGTGAAGCTCCACCGGCTCCTCTCCCGCCACGCCTCCCAGCTCAAGGAGCTCCCCAAGGACCTCAGGGACGAGGTGGAGACCAATGAGCGGGGGCGGGTGCTCCTGGACGACGCGCTGCAGGACGAGATGGTCCGCCGCACCGCCGAAGCGATGAAGCCGCTCGCGGACGCAGGCAAGCTGAGCGGTTATCTGCTCCAGCTGACCCCGGCGTTCGACCCCCGCCAAAACAAGCTCGACGAGCTCGCTCCCGTGATAGACGGTCTCTCCCCCGTTCCGGTCGCGGTCGAGTTCAGGCGCCGCAGCTGGGCCTCCTCCAAGCGCTTCGAGGGCGTCCTCGACTGGCTCTCCGCCCACGACGCCGTCTTCGTCTGCGTGGACACCCCGCCCGGGGACCACGTCCCGATCTTTCCCCCGATCGACGCCGTCACCGACGACGCCCTCGCCTACATGCGCTGCCACGGGAGAAACACCGAGGGCTACCTGCACGGTCGCAGCGTCGCCGAGCGCTTCGACTACGACTACTCGGAGGAGGAGCTCGAGGAGATCGCCGGCCGCGTGCGGGCGCTGGACTCGGACGCCGAGCAGGTACACGTGATGTTCAACAACAACGCCCGGGAGCTGGCGCCGAAGGCCGCCCGTGGCCTGCGGACGATCCTCGGACAGGACCCGGGGCCGGAGCCCTAGTCAGTCGTCACGCACGGAAAAGGCCCGAAAAAAGGACCGGCGAGGCGACCCCAGGGGGATGAAGGCCGCCTCGCCGGGTTGGCCAACGTGCTGGACGCCTTTTACGGTGTGCAGTTGGCCGGGGATCCGGATGCAGGCCCAACCCTACGCACGCACGTATGGACGATCATCCGGGCCGATCCGCAAACCCTCTCCGTAATAAGCACGGTGCCCAGGCGGGGCCCCGGATCACGCCTGACTCAGGCGTGATCAGTCCGCCAGAATCCCGGCTATGAGCGGGGATCCCGCATCCGGAGTAGGCATTCTCACCGCTCTCGCGGCGGGGATCGTCTCCTTCCTCTCCCCCTGCGTGCTGCCCCTCGTGCCGGGCTACCTCTCGGCGGTCACCGGCGTGGCCGCGGCCGACCTCGAGCAGGCCGATTGGCGCCGCGTGATCGTTCCCAGCCTGCTCTTCGTCGTCGAGCTTCTCGGTGATCTTCATCCTGCTCGGCCTCGGCGCCACGGGGATCGGCAGCACCCTGCAGGAGCACCAGCTCCTGCTCGACAAGATCGCCGGGTGGCTGATCATCGCGATGGGCGTGTTCTTCGTCTCGGCGCTCTTCATTCCCCAGCTGAACCGGGAATGGCACGTCGAGGGCCTCCTGGAGCGTGCCGGCACCGGCGGGCCGCTGGTGGCGGGCGCCGCCTTCGGCCTGGCCTGGACGCCGTGCATCGGCCCCACGCTCGCCGCCATCCTGAGCGCCGCAGCGCTCTCCGGCTCCGCCGCACACGGCGCCTTCCTGCTCGCCGTCTACTCGGCCGGCCTTGCGATCCCCTTCCTGCTCACCTCGATCGCCTTCACGCGGATGACGACGGCCTTCGCCGTCGTCAAGCGCCACTACCCGGTGATCATGGCGATCGGCGGCCTCATCCTGATCGCCTTCGGCGTCGCGATCCTGACCGGCTGGTTCGACACGTTCAACCGCTGGGCGCAGGACCTGCTCGACAACCTCGGCATCAACGGTCTCGAGCGACGTCTGAAGCCTCCACGGAGGGAACTGGCTGGCCAGCCAGTTCCCTAGACTCACGGTCCCGATGTCCGCCAAGCCCACCACCTGCGTGATCGGTGCCGGGATCAGCGGCCTGACCGCCGGCAAGGCGCTCTCCGACTGGGGAATCCCCTACAGCTGCTTCGAGGCGAGCGACGACATCGGCGGGAACTGGTACTTCGGCAACCCGAACGGCCGCTCGTCGGCCTACCGCTCACTGCACATCGACACCTATCGCGACAGCGTCTCCTTCCGCGACATGCCGATGGGCGACGAGTACCCGGACTACCCGCATCACGAGCGGATTCGCGCCTACCTCAACGACTACGCCGATGCGTTCTCTCTCCGCGACCGCATCCGATTCGAGGCCCCGGTCGAGCACGCCGAGCGCAAGAGCGGCGGAGGCTGGAGCATCCGCCTCGGCGACGGCTCGACCGAGGAGTTCGACTTCCTGATCGTCGGCAACGGCCACCACTGGGACCCGCGCTATCCCGAGTTCCCGGGCAGCTTCGACGGCGAGACGCTCCATTCACACCACTATCTCGTCTCCGACCGAGCCGCTGGATCTGACCGGCAAGCGCGTGCTGGTCGTCGGGATCGGCAACAGCGCGGTTGACATCGTCTCCGAGCTCTCGCGGAAGGGCGTCGCGGAGAAGGTCTTCATCTCCACTCGCAGCGGCGCCTGGGTGATGCCGAAGTACCTGTTCGGCCAGCCCATCGGGAAGCTCGTCAAGACCAATCCGTACCTGCCGCTCAAGGTTCAGCGCTGGCTCGCCCGGCCGTTGCCCTACATCGCCTCAGGGCGGATGGAGGACTTCGGCCTCCCCCATCCCAACCACGAGTTCCTCGAGGCACATCCGACCGTGTCCAGCGAGCTGTTGCTGCGGCTCGGTTCGGGCGACGCCGTCGCAAAGCCGAACGTCAGGGAGCTTCGGGGAGACAGCGTCGAGTTCGAGGACGGCACCACCGAGCAGATCGACGCGATCGTGTTCGCCACGGGCTACAAGATCACGTTTCCCTTCTTCGATTCGGACTTCATTTCGGCACCCGAGAACCGGTTCCCGCTGTACAAGCGGATCTTCTGGCCGGGAATCGACGATCTCGCCTTCATCGGCTTCGCACAGACCGTCCCCACACTCTTCCCGTTCGTCGAGCTCCAGAGCAAGGTGGTCGCCCGCTACGTCAACGGGGACTACGCCCTGCCCTCGAAGGAGGAGATGGAGCAGACGATCCGCCGTGACCAGGTGCGGCACTACGGGCAGGTCACCGATCGGCCGCGCCACACGATGCAGATCGACTGGTACCTCTACGAGCACGACATCTGGAACCGCGAGATCCCGGCGGGACGCGAGCGGGCCGCCAGCTGGGATGGCGCCGAAGCTCGCCGGCAGGGTCGTGACCGCGGAGGCCGCCGGCTGCCTGAGCGCCTGGACTGACGTGTCCTTCCCGAGCCATGGGGAGACCTGCGCCGCCTGGCATCTGGCCGGCGAGGGCGACGCCTTCGAGGGGCCGAAGGGCCGCCCATGCGTGGTGATGGCGCACGGGATCGGCGGCACCAGGGACTCCGGCCTGCTGCCCTTTGCCGAGGCATTCGCCGAGGCCGGCCTCGACGCGCTGGTCTTCGACTACCGCTGCTTCGGCGACTCGACCGGCGAGCCGCGGCAGCTCGGCTCGCCCCCTCGCCATCGCGAGGACTACGCGCGGCGGTCGAGTTCGCCCGCGATCTCGACGGAGTCGACCCGGAGCGGATCGTGCTCTGGGGCACTTCCTGGTCGGGCGGCCACGTCGTCTACGTGGCGGCGGAGGATCCCGGATCGCCGGCGATGGTCTGCCAGACGCCCGACCTGGACGGCATCAGGACGCTGAGGGAGATCGTCGCGCTACGCCGATTGGCGCCAGCTCGCCCGCCTCACTGGGGGGGGCTCAAGGACTGGTCGGGCGCTGCGCGGGGTCGCCCCCCGCACATGATCCCGGCAGCGGGGCCGCCGGGGACCGGTCGCGGCCATGGCCAGCGATGACGCAGAGCCCGGCTATCGCGCGATCGCCGGCCCACCTGGCGAAACGAGGTCTCCGCGCTCGTGCCCTGATTGCTGAGATCGTGAACCGCCCGATCACCCGGATCGAGGGGTCCGGCTGCCCGATCCTGGTCCAGATCGCTGACCGTGATTCGATCGCACCGCCGGCCGCGGCCCGCGCCGCGGCCTGGCGGGCGAAGGGGCGGGTCGAGGTCCGCGAGTACCCCTGTCTGCACTTCGACATCTACCTGGGCGAGCGGCGCGAGCGGGCGATCGCCGACCAGCTGCATTTCCTGACTCGCCACCTCGCCGCGAGCGAGGCCCGCGAGCCGGCCCGGCTAACCTGAATCTCAGTGGTCAGCGACGTAACCGAGCAGGAGTTCCAGCAGAAGGTCGTCGAGCGCTCCAAGCAGGTGCCCGTGGTGGTCGACTTCTGGGCCGAGTGGTGTGGTCCGTGCCGGACGCTTGGCCCCGCCCTGGAGAAGGCGGTCAACGACAGGAACGGCGAGATCGAGCTCGCGAAGGTCGACACCGACCGCAATCCAGGGGTCGCCCAGGAGTTCCAGATCGCGAGCATCCCGGCCGTCAAGGCCTTCAAGGACGGCAAGGTCGTCGCCGAGTTCATCGGGGCCATCCCGCCGGCCCGGATCGAGGCTTTCCTGAACGAGATCGTCCCCTCGGAAGCGGAACGGCTGGCGCGACGCCGACGACGAGGAGTCGCTGCGCAAGGCACTCGAGCTGGACCCCCGTCAGGCGCAGGCCGCGATCGGGCTTGGGCGGATCCTGCTCGGTCGGGGCGATATCGAAGAGGCCCGCGAGCTGCTGCGCACATTCCCCCACGACTTCGTCGCCGACGGACTCGCCGCTCGCGCAGAGCTCTCGACCCCCCAGAACGGCGCAGAGGCAGACGAACTTCAGGAGGCGTTCTCAGCCTGGGACGGCGGTGACTCCGAACAGGCGCTGGAGAAGCTGCAGAGTGTCCTCGGCTCCGAACAGGACCCCGGGCGCAAGGACCTGCTGCGCCGCGTGATGGTCGCCATCTTCACCGAGCTCGGAGCGGACCACCCGCTGGCGCGCGAGCATCGCCGCCGCCTGGCGGCGGCTTTGAACTAGGCGGGCGGCTTCTCGGGGGTGGCGGGCACCGCGACCTCGATGGGGATGCCGAGCGCCTCGGCCTCCTCGATGCCCTCGCCCTCCTGGTCGCGTGAGCAGATGATCCGGAAGGCGCCGGTGCCGAGGTCGGCGTCGGGGACGATGGGAAGGCCGCGGATCTCGTCCCAGCCGAGCCGCTCGCACTCGAAGGGGTTCATGCGGACCTCGCTGGCCGGGAACGGGCAATTCGAGTTGTGCTGATCGATCGCCTTGGAGATCGCCTCGAGGTTCTTTGCCTCCGGGTTCGTCACCGTCTCGGAACATAGCGCCCTCCATCGGGGGCCGGGCCTAATCTGCCTCAGTCGCAGGTGATCGCCCACGTCGACATGGATGCCTTCTATGTCTCGATCGAGATGCTTCGGCATTCCCAACTGCGCGGCAAGCCGGTGGTGGTCGCCTATGACGGTCCTCGCGGTGTCGTCACGACCGCCTCCTACGAGGCGCGGAAGTACGGCGTCCACTCCGCCCTCCCGATGGTCATCGCGCGACGGCGGTGCCCCGATCTGATCGTGCTGCCGGTCGACATGCAGCTCTACCGGCGCGGCTCGAACAAGGTGATGGAGACCCTGCGGGAGTTCTCTGACCAGGTCGAGGTGGTCGGGCTGGACGAGGCCTACGTCGACCTCTCCTCCTCACCGGTCCCGCAGTCGCGGGCCCACGAGATCAAGCGGCGGATCAACGAGGCCACGCGCCTGGTCTGCTCGATCGGGCTGGCGCCGAACAAGCTGATGGCGAAGATCGCCTCGGACCTGGACAAGCCGGACGGCTTCTTCGTTCTCGACAACGACAATTGGCTCGACACCGTCGGGGCGAAGCCGGCCAAGTTGTTGCCGGGTGTCGGTCCTCGCACCGATGAGCGCCTCCGGTCGATCGGGATCGAGACCGTGGGTCAGCTCGCCGAGGCCGACCTGCAGCTGCTCCAGTCGACCTTCGGGCCAGGGCACGGCGTCGGCCTGCGCGATCGAGCCAGTGGCATTGGCAGCACCAGCTTGAACGAGGAGGTGAAGCGGAAGTCCGAGAGCCGCGAGACGACCTTCCCGCAGGACGTCACCGATCGCCAGGTCCTGCGCGACACGGTCGATCGGCTGGCCCGCTCGGTCTGCGAGAGCCTCGCCGGGAACGGCCGGCGCGGCCGGACGGTCACCCTGAAGATCAGGCTGCGTCCCTTCAAGACCTACACGCGCTCGCGCACGCTCCCCGCCCACACGGTCGAGCAGGACACGGTCGCGGCCACGGCGCTCGAACTGCTCGAGCGCTTCGATCCGCAGACGCCCGTCCGCCTGGTCGGGGTGGGCGTGGCCGGACTGGTGAGCGAAGAGGTCACCCACCAGCCCGGCCAGCTCGAACCGAAGTCACACGGGTTGCTCGTCGGCTGACGCCTCAGAGCACCCTCGCATCTACTAGCGGGTGGTCAGCACGGTCCCCGTGGAGGGGAAGCCGAGCTTCGCCTTGGTCGCGGCGGTGAGGTCGTACTCGCGATTCCCCGCGTACGGTCCACGGTCGATCACCGGCACGGTGACCGTGTTGCCGTGGTAGCGGAGCGTGACCCTGGCGCCGCAGGGGAGCGTCTTGTTGGCGACGCCCAGCTTGCCCGGGCTCAGGGTGCCACCGCAGGCGAGAGCGCCTCCGTAGAGGCCGGGGCCGTAGTACGAGGCCTCGGCCGGGCGGTAGACGTTCACCCGCAGGCGGTGCGAGCGGACGGTCGAGCCGTCGACCCGCGCACGCGCGGTGTAGACACCGGAACCGGGAGCGCGCCAGCGCACCTTGTAGGCACCGTCACCGTGACTGTGAGTGCGGAGCTTGCGGCCCCCCACCTGCACCACGACACGATGGCTGCCTCTCGGCTCCACGCGACCTCGGAGGGTGACGGCCCTGTGCGCCATCACGTTGCGCTGAGCCTTCAGGCTCAGCGCCGTGGGGGCGCTCGCGGCGCTCGCCTCGGGACCGCTGCCCGGCAATGCCGGGACCGAGTCCTGAGCACCTGCGATTCCTGCCGTGACCATCAAACCCATGGCGGGCAGCAGCGCTAGCGCGGCCCGCCGGCGCTTCCAACGGAAGCGACGCAAAGCAATACACCTTGCCTCTCTGTTCGCCTACGGGGTTAGCTGACGGGCTCGCGGCTGACGCGAGGGTGCGCCGCTAGGCGCAACCCGTTTCACGTCTGCCGCTAGGAGCGGAACACCGCTCCATTCGCCCCGGAAAATCAGTGGGTCCCCCGCTCGCGCGATATCCGTCAGCGCGATTAGGCGGGTTGTTTGGCGACTAATCGGCCGGCCAGGGTAGGTGCGCTATTTGCGTAAATGTGTGACTTGGCTCACAGTTGGTATGCGACCATCAGTGGCTGTGAGCGACCGCCTGACAGGCCTGGATTCCTCGTTCCTCCACCTGGAGCGCGACGGTACCCAGATGCACGTCGCCTCGACGACGCTGTTCGAGGGGCCCGCCCCGCCCTACGTGGAGTTCCGCGACCACATCGAGTCGCGGCTTCACCTCGTGCCCCGCTTCAGGCAGAAGGTGCGGTTCGTCCCGTTCGGACAGGGCCGCCCGGTGTGGGTCGACGACCCGCATCTGAACCTCGCCTACCACGTGCGCCACACCTCCCTACCCGAGCCCGGCTCCGAGCAACAGCTCCGCGTGCTCGCCGCGCGGATCTTCTCCCAGCAGCTCGACCGCTCGAAGCCGCTCTGGGAGCTCTGGCTCGTCGAGGGGCTGAAGGGAGGGCGCTTCGCGATCGTCGGCAAGACCCATCATGCGATGGTCGACGGCGTCTCGGGGGTTGACATAACCACCGTCCTCTTCGACGTCGAGAAGGACCCGGCTGAGACACCGATGGCGTTGGAGCGCTGGATCCCGAAGCCCGAGCCCAACGGAGCCCAGCTGCTGGGTGAGGCGCTGGTGGAAAGGGCTATCTACCCGCGCGAGATCGCGCGCGGGCTGCGGCGGATCGCCCGAGGGCCCCGGCGCGCACTGCGCAGGCTGAGCGAGGCGGCACTGGCCGCCGGCACGTTCGCCTCGACGAGTCTGGGTGCCCCGAGGAGCCCCTTCAACTTCGACGTCGGCACCCACCGCCGCTTCGCCTGGGTGCGAGCCTCGCTCGCGGACATGAAGCACGTCAAGAATCAGCTGGGCGGCACCGTCAACGACGTCATCCTGGCCGCCGTCGCGGGGGCGCTCGGCCGCTACATGCGTTCCCGCGGCCACCCCACCGAGGGGCTCGAGCTGCGCGCGATGGTCCCGGTGAGCGTCAGGACCTCGGAGGAGCGCGGCGCGCTCGGCAACCGCGTGACCTCGATGATGGCCCCGCTGCCCGTCTGGTGTGAGGACCCGAAGCGGCGCCTCGAGTTGGTGCGCGAGTCGATGGGAGACCTGAAGGAGTCGAAGCAGGCGCTCGGGGCCTCGCTGCTCACACAGCTGGCCGACTTCGCGCCCCCGACCATCGCCGGGCAGGCCGCGCGCCTGCAGTCGCGGCAGCGCTTCTTCAACCTCGTCGTCACCAACATCCCGGGCCCGCAGTTCCCGCTGTATCTGATGGGTCGGCGGATGGAGCGGGTCTTCCCGATGGTGCCGCTGGCGAAGAACCAGGGCGTCTGCATCGGGGTGATGAGCTACGACGGCCAGGTCAACTTCGGGCTGATCGGCGACTACGACGGGTTCCCCGACCTCGAGGATCTGGCGAACGAACTCGAGGCCTCGATCGACGAGCTGATCGAGGCCGCCGGAGGTCGTCCCGGGTTCTTCCGCCGCTTTACGGCGCGGTGAGGGTGTGGACGCAGCCGCCCGCAACGGCGGGGGCGAGCGCGAGGAATCCGCGGCCGGCTAGGTCGCCCGCTCCTGCGCGAACGCTTCCTTCATGGACACCCGCCGCGCGTCGCCCCAGACCGGCTCGTCGTATCGGGCGCGCAGCATGATCTTCTGAAGCAGCGACAGGTCCTCCTGGCGGGCCAGGTCATAGCTCGAGCCCGCCTCCGAGTCGGCGTGACCGGGGTGGACCATCCACTCGGTCACGCCCAGCGGCGGATCGCGGACTTCCGGCGGCTCGGCGGGCTGCTTGCTCTCCGTCCGTCCGATCAGAAGGTCGGGGGTGTCGATGTTGCGCTCGCGCAGCCACTGCCGGTGGTCCGGGTTCACGGAGCGGACCGGGGCGCCGATCTGCTGCGCCGTCTGCATCACGGGCGTCGCGAGCTCCGGGCGCGCGTGGCAGTGCTTGTGGCCGTTGAGGAACGAGGGCCAGCGGCCGAAGAGGTCGCCGAAGCGCTCGAGCTGGACCCGCAGAGCTGTCCGGGCGGGTGCGCCGCTGCGAGGGCCCCAGCGGCCCTCGAACTCGATGTGCAGCCCGATCTCCACCCCGGTCTCGAGCAGCGGCTCGGGCTCGCAGTGCTCGCGCTCGACCATGACGCTGACGCAGTCGAGTCCGCCCATCTCGACCGCCTCGAGGATTCCCTCGTTATAGGACGGCCAGTAGCCGTAGTCGTCGCCGGTGATCATCAGCATGCGGCGGTTGTCTCCCGGTACGGCGGCCATCGTTCATCCCATGATTGCCGACGGGGGCGCCTCGCGCGCGCCTGGGCCTGCGGTCAGCTGACCTGCTGGATCGCGGCCTGGATGTCCTGAACCGTCGGGATCGTCGAACCGCCGATCGGCTTCTGTCCGTTCGGGCCCTGCACGAGGATCGACGGTGTGCCGTTGAAGCCGAGTGACTCGGCCTGGGTGCTGCCCTGCTGGATGGTCGCGTCCCATTTCGGATCGTTGCGATCCGTATTCCACTTATCGATGTCTGGGACACCTGCGCCCCTCGCGATGCTGGTCAGGAAGGCGTCCGTGACGTAGCCAGAGTTCTCGCCCCCCTGGTTCAGGTAGAAGAGCTGCAGGAAGTTCCAGAACCGGCCCTGGTCCCCCGCCGCGAGGGCCGCCTTCATGGCCGGCGTCGAGTCCGGCCCGATGATCAGGTAGGGCCGGAACTCGTATTTGACGTTTCCAGGCTTCACCTCGCTGGAGATCAGATCGGGGGCCACCTGCTCCGAGAAGAACTTGCAGCCGGTGCATTGGGGGTCGCCGAACTCGACGACCGTCACCGGCGCGCCAGCGTCGCCCAGGACCGCACCGCTCTGTGAGATGCCGTTGAGCTCCGCGCTCACCTGTTGGGCCCCCTGGACGTTGGAGGGCGTCCCCCCTCCCCCGTCGTCGTCCCCGCCGGACTGGCTGATCACGATCAGAGCGACGACCACCGCGACAGCCGCAAAGGCGCCGATGATCAGATATTGAAGCCGACGCTTTCGCGCCACCGCCCCGGCCTGCTGCGACTCGGTCGCCTGACGCTCCGCGCGCAGGCGTTCTCTCTCGTCCCGTCTACCTGCCATGCGAGGACTGTAGCTGGGGGCCTCCGAGCTCATGGCCGGCGTAGGCGAAGGCGCGGGTGGCGGCGACGGCCAGCGAAAGGGCCATCAGGATCGCGCTGGCGACGCACCACTGGCAGATCGCGTCGATCACGAAGAGCTCGAGGTAGGTCAGGTAGAGGCTGAAGCCGAAGCCGATCAGCGCCGTCAGGAAGCCGCCGAAGCGTCCCGGGTCGCCCGGCACGATGGCCGCCACGAGCACCAGCACGTAGCCGACGATCCCGATCACAGCCACGTTGACACCCGCGAGGTCGGCGTACTTGCTGTCCGCGACGGTCTCGCAGCCGCTCCCGCCCGCCAGGCACTTCGGCGCCCCGCCGCCGCTCTCGGCGATCGCGATGTAGGTCGCCACCGCGATCCCGGCCAAAGCCAGAACAGCGGCCGCGATGCGCAAATTCCGCTCGGAGAGCACAGGCCAATGCTATGAAGCGAACGTGAACGGAAGTTCATTCGCCGAGATCCGGATCGCGGAGGCAGCGGACGCAACCCGTGTCGCAGCGATCTTCAACCAGGGTGTGGAGGAGCGGGTCGCCACCTTCGAGACGCATCTCGCGACGCCGGAGGACGCGGCGCGCTGGATTGCGGACGATCTGGTCGTCGTCCTGGACGCCCGCGAGGGGGTCGTCGGCTGGGCGAAGGCAGGGCCCTACACGGACCGGCACGAGCACTACGACGGCGTGCGCGAGGCGACGCTCTACGTCGCCCGTGAATCGCGGCGCGCCGGGGCTGGGAAGGCGCTGCTCACCGAGCTCGCCGAGGCCGCTCGGAGGGAGGGGGCGCACAAGCTGGTGGGCAAGGTCTTCACTTCCAACGAGCCGAGCCTGGCCCTGCTGAAAGCGCTCGGCTGGAGAGAGGTCGGCATCCACCGACGCCACGGGACGCTCGACGGCGAGTGGAGGGACGTGCTCGTGGTCGAAAAGCTGCTCGATCGGGCCGAGTAGACCGCTCGTTTCGGTGCTATCCCTGTGTTACAGGCAGGGAGGACGAATCAGGGAGCTATGCGGGGATTGACGAAAAAGGCACTCACTGGCGCCATCGGCGCGCTGGCGGCGACCCTGCTCGTGGCCCCGTCGGCTCTGGCCTCGACCGTGACGATCACGGGCGGCGACACGGTCAGGGTCGCCGAGACAGGCGATGAGACGAATCAGATCACGGTCAGCGTCGACGCCGGGACGGAGGCCTACTACTCGGTCAGGGATACGGCGACGCTGACTCCGAGCGGAACCTGCGTCGCGGTGGATGGACACTTCGCCGTCTGCCCGCGCACGGGCATCAAGACGATCATCGTCCAGACCGGCGACGGCGCCGACGCGATCACGCTCGACGCGGCCACGATTCCCGGCACGATCAGCGAGACAGTCGATGGGGGCTCGGGAAACGATGACATCACCGGCGCCAATACGCCCGGCACTGTCGGCGGCGGATCAGGCAACGACAACGTGCACGGTCGCGGAACCGTCAACGGCGGCGCCGGCAATGACCTGCTGACGGGGTCGCCGCTGGCCGACGACCTCCGCGGCGGCAGCGGGAGGGACAACCTCGACGGCGGGTTCGGGGCGGACGACATCGCCGGCGGCAGCCAGGCCGACACCCTCGTATATTCGGGGAGGCTCAACGGGGTCAACGTGACGATGGGCTTGGGCAACTTCAACGATGGCGGTCCCGAGGACCAGACGGGCAGCCGCCGCGACACGGTGCACGGCGATGTCGAGGTTCAGTTCGGAACCGAGCGCAATGACGTGCTCGTCGGGGACCGCACGCCGGAGACGCTGGTCGGGCTCGGCGGCGACGACTTCGAAGTCGGAAACGGCGGGGGCGACACCGTGCTCGGCTTTGACGGCAGCGACCTGCTGATCGGGGGAACCGGCAGCGACATCCTGCGCGGTGGGGCGGGTGCCGACCGCCAGTTCGGCAAGTCCGGGAACGACCGGCTGGCCGGCGGCCCCGACGACGACTTCCTCCGCGGCGGGACCGGGGTCGACGTGATGAAGGGCAAGAACGGGATCGACCGGATCAACGCGCGCGACGGCGTCCGCGACGTGAAGATCAGCTGCGGGCCGGGCCCGAAGCGGCTCGAGGGCGCCAAGCGGGACAGGCGCCTCGACCCGCGTCCCCGCTCCTGCTGACCGAGCGCGTTATAGGCCTCGATTCGTCCTCGCCGGCGTGGATGATGGCGCCGTGCAGCGGATCCACTACCGCTTCGGGATCGTCCTGGCACTGATCATCGTTGCGGTCTTCTTCGTGATGGCGGCGCCGCGCGGCGACGGGGCGCGCTTCGTGTCGGTCACCCTGCAGGCCTTGGTGCTCGTCGCCGCCGTGATCGCCTCCAAGTCGCCTCCCTGGGTGATCAGGCTGAGCGTCGCCGCGGCGATCCTAGGGATCGCCGGGTCCGCCGCGGCGCTCTTCGGGACGGGCCAGTTCGGTAACAGCGCCGCCGGCATCGTCGCCCTGCTCTACGTGCTGATGACGCCGCCGGCGATCGCCACCGGCGTGGTCAAGCAGTTCCGCGAGGAGGGCGGGGTGACGATCCACTCGATGTTCGGCGTGCTCTGCCTCTATCTGCTGATCGGCCTGATCTTCGCGGTCGCGTTCGCCGTCATCCAGGACATCTCGAGCACGGACTTCTTCACGACCAAGGACGGGGGGCGGGACGACTTCCTCTACTTCTCTTACGCCACCCTGACTACCGTCGGGTACGGCGACCTGATCGCGGCGACCAACCTGGGGCGCGCGCTCGCGATCAGCGAGGCACTGCTCGGCCAGATCTACCTGGTCACGGTCGTCGCCCTGATCGTGGGGAACCTGCGCAGTCGCCCGCGAGTCGAGACCGACCGCTAGGCCAGCTCGAGCAGGGACCAGAACGCGTGCTCGCGGGGCGGGATCCGCGGCGGGACGCGGCGGTACTGGCGGCTGCGCGCCCAGTCGAGATAGCCGCGCAGGCGGCGGGAGATCGAGCGGCGCGTCGCGGGCGTCGGTTCCACCACGGCGTGG
The DNA here is from genome assembly GCA_963848955.1 of uncultured Solirubrobacterales bacterium. GTDB lineage: Bacteria > Actinomycetota > Thermoleophilia > Solirubrobacterales > 70-9 > DASUPK01. Next base: position 75,347 of record CAWKFQ010000006.1, read on the forward strand.
TCGAGTGCCCACAGCCAGGCGTTGGCCTCGGATTCGAGCCGGGGGGCCGACCGCCCCCGGCCCACCAGATGCCCGATTTCGTGCAGGGCGATGAAGTAGGACACCTGGCCGCGGATCGGCGGGATCGCGATCTCGAGCCTGCCGCCCCGCCAGCGGATGGCGCGACCCCGCGAAGAGGCCCCGACCAACTCGATCCCGTGCTCGCGGCAGAGGTCCTCGACGTGCGCCTCCATCAGGTCCACGCCGCGACGCCTGGGAGGCTTGCGATCCTGCCTGAACACGCGCGGCAGGGTAGTGCTGCGGGCGGATGAAGCCATACTTGGGATATGGCCGAAGCAACCAATTTGCGCCTCGCCCTGGCCCAGATCGACCCCACCGTGGGCGATGTCGAGGGCAACGTGCGCCTGATCTCGGAGTCGATCGAGAGCGCCCGGGATCACGGCGCGCAGCTCGTGCTGCTGCCCGAGCTCTGCATCTCCGGCTATCCACCCGAGGATCTGCTCCTGCGCCGTGACTTTCTCGCGGCGGTGCGCGAGGGGCTCGACGCGATCGCGGCCGAGGTCGAGGGCATCGTCGCCCTGGTGGGGTTTCCGGAGCGGGTCGAGCGATCGCCAGAGGAGCTCGAGCACTTCGATCCGCTGATCGATTCGCCGCCTCCCCCGGCCTACAACTCGCTCGCGATCGTCGCCGATCGTGACGTCCAGGGCATCTACCACAAGTGCGATCTCCCGAACTACGGCGTCTTCGACGAGCGGCGCTACTTCGAGCCGGTCAGAGACGCCTCTCTGATCGAGCTCGACGGTGCACTGATCGGCCTAACCATCTGCGAGGACATCTGGCACCCGGGCTTCCCGGAGAGCGAGGAGGTCGCGGCCGGCGCGCGCCTCGTCGTCAACGCCTCGGCCTCGCCCTACCACCGCGGGAAGAGCCGCGCCCGGGAGGGATTGGTGGTCGAGCGGGCGCGCGCCAACGGCGCTGCGTTTGCGCTTTGCAACGCCGTGGGCGGTCAGGACGAGCTCGTCTTCGACGGCGGCAGTGTCGTGGTCGCCGCCGACGGCCAGGTGCTCGCCCGCGCCGCGCAGTTCAAGCCCGAGCTCCTGCTCTGCGATCTGCCGCTTCCCGACCCGGCCGCGTCGGATGGCGCCTCCTCCGCTCGTGGGGTGCGAACACTGGCTGAGGTGAGCTCCGGGGCCGATCGCTCCGTGCCGGTGGGGCCGCGCCTCGCCGCGCCGCTCGCAAGCGAGGAGGCCGAGGTCTACTCGGCGCTCGAGCTGGGGCTGCGCGATTACGTTGAGAAGAACGGCTTCGACCACGTGGTGCTGGCACTCTCGGGGGGAATCGACTCGGCGCTGGTCGCACTGATCGCGGCGGATGCGCTCGGTCCGGATCGCGTCACCGTGGTCGTCATGCCCTCCCCCAACTCGAGCGGCGAGACCCAGGCCGATGCGCGGACGATCGCCGCGAATCTCGGCGTGGAGCTGATCGAGATCTCGATCGCCGAGGCGATGGAGGCCTACTCGCACGCTCTGGCGCCGGCCTTCGAGGGCGCGGAGCCCGGGCTCGCGGAGGAGAACATCCAGGCGCGGATCCGCGGGAATCTGATCATGGCGCTCTCCAACAAGTTCGGCTGGCTCGTGCTCACCACCGGAAACAAGAGCGAGCTCTCGGTCGGCTACGCGACCCTCTACGGCGACATGGCCGGCGGCTTCGCGGTGATCAAGGACGTCTTCAAGCTGCTCGTCTACCGGCTGGTCCGCTGGCGGAACGAGCAAGAGGATCGCGAGCTCATCCCGGAGTCGGTGCTGGAGCGGCCGCCCTCGGCGGAGCTCCGGCCGGATCAGCTCGACGAGGACTCCCTGCCTCCCTACGAGCTGCTCGACCGGATCCTGGAGGCATACGTCGAGCGCGACGAGGGGATTGACGCCCTGGTCGCCGAGGGACTTCCGGAGGACACGGTCATGGACGTCGTGCGCATGGTCGACCGGGCCGAGTACAAGCGCCGCCAGGCCCCGCCCGGAATCCGCATCTCGACCAAGGCCTTTGGCCGGGACCGGCGCCTGCCGATCACCAACCGGTTCGGCTCGATGCGCCCGTTGCCGCGCTAGCCGACGCTAGACGGGAAGGCTAGGCGCGCCCGTAGCGTTCGAGGACCACGCGCGAGGCGAACGTCCTGGTCTCGATCAGGTCCAGCGGCACGTACTCGGTGACCGGCGGCAGGAACGGCGTGCCACCTCCGACGACGACCGGATAGCGGAACATGCGCAGCTCGTCGATGAGGGCGAGCTCGATCGCCTGCGCGGCCAGGCCGGCACCGCCGATTGAGACGTCCTTGTCAGTCGCGTTGAGCGCCGCGGCGGCCTCCTCGGCCACCGACGCCTCGGCGAGCCGGGCGTTGCCCTGGACGCTGTCGAGCGTGCGGCTGAAGACGACCTTCGGGATCGCGCACCAGACGTCGGCGAACGCGGCCCTGAGTTCGTCCTCGCGCAGCGACGGATCCGTCTCCCACACCAGCATCGTCTCGTAGAGCCTGCGGCCCAACAGGTAGCCGCCGAGCTCGCGTATCTGCTCGAGGTGAAACTCGAACAGCTCATCGCTGGGTGCGCCCCACTCGAACCCGCCCTCGCGGTCGGCGATAAAGCCGTCCACCGAGACGCTCATCGAGTAGATCAGCATGGCTTCAAGCTCATCGCACCGGAGCGACGGGCGATGATCGTCATGACGTTCACCATTGAGCCGTCACGCAGCGACGCCGATGCTCGGAGCATCGTTCAGCGGAGCTCCTCGATCAGCCCGATGATGATGCCGTCGGGGCCGCGGACGTAGCAGTACCGGTAGATGTCCCCGTACTGCGCCACCTCGCCCACGAGTTCGGCGCCGTGGGCGCGCAGGCGGTCGAGGACGTCGTCGACGGCGTCGACGGCGAACGTGAGGCGAGGGATGCCCGGGGTGTTCATCGGCGCCCTCGGCGCAATGCTGGTGGCCACCGGCCTGTGGAACGTCGACAGCTCGACCCGGCCGTGGCCGTCCGGGGTCCGCACGACGGCGATGTCCGCTCGGACGCCGTCCAGCCCGAGGAGCTGGTCCACCCATTCACCCTCGACTGCTGCCTCGCCCTCCAGTTCCAGGCCCAGTTCGAGGAAGAACGCGATCGCGGCCGCGAGATCCTCGACGAGGACGCCGGCGTGATCCATACGGGAGACCGTCATGCCACGCAGTTTAGGTTTGCGCCATGCGAAAACTCAGTGTCATCGGCGCGGCCGCACGGCAATCGTCACGCGCGCCAGGGCGCAGACGCGGCCCTCGTCGTCGGCGATCTCGACGTCCCAGACCCACGTCGTTCGCCCACGGTGGCGAGGCATCGCTGACGCGTTGATGTTGCCGTCGCCGATCGGGCGCAGGAAGGTCGTGTCGTTTGCCTGCCCCATCGCCACCATGTCCTCCTCGCGCACAGCCGCATGGGTGGCCGCCGAGGTGAGGCTCTCGGCGAGCGCGGCGAAGACGCCTCCATGGACGATGCCGTAGGGCTGCAGGTGCCTGGCCTCCACCGCGATGCGGGCACGGGCGTCGTCAGGGTCAAGGCTGAGCCACTCGACGCCGATCTCCTCGGCGAAGCCGGACGGGGAGTCCTCGGTCTGACCCATGGCGCGGCACCATAGTGTCCAGCCATGCATTTCCTGATCTGGGCCGGCGTCGAAGAGTGGTTGACAGAGTCGGCTGCGGTGGATCTGGAGAGCGATGGCCTGAGTGCAAACGGCACGCAGCTGGGTGCCGAGCCGGCGCCTTTTCGGGTCGACTACCGGCTCGAGACGCCCGACTTCGTCACACGGGTGCTCGAGTTGACCTCGGTTGGGGAAGGCTGGCGCAGACATCTGATGCTTCGACACGATGGCGAGGGCTCGTGGAACGCGGACGTCGACGATGAGGGCGATGTGCCGGGCGGTTCGTGGGACGGCTCGCTGCCGGACCTCTCTGAGGCACTCGACATCGACATCCAGAACTCACCCCTCACCAACACGATGCCGATCCTGCGGCAGGGGTTTCACCGCGAAGGAAGCGGCGACTTCCTGATGGCCTTCATCACGACCCCCACCCTGCGCGTGGAGGCCTCACCGCAGCGCTACGAGCACGTGCGCGCGACCCACGACGGCTCGGTCGTCAGGTACATCAGCAGGGACGGGGATTTCACCGCTGAGCTCGAGCTCGACTCGGACGGCCTGCTGCGCTTCTATCCACGGCTGGCCCGGCGGGTCGAACCCGGCGAGATGGCAGACGAGGGCGCTTAAACGGGGGTTAAGAGCTGCGTCAGGCGTGGCGCCTCTGCCCTACGCTTCCTCGCCCGTGGCGCTCACCGACGAACAGCGCGCGATGCTCCAGCTCCTGCTCGAGGGCGGGCAGAGCTATGACGACATCGGCTCCCTCCTCGGGATCGCTCCCGACGAGGTGCGCACGCGGGCCCGTTCGGCACTCAGCGAGATCGGCGGCGCGGACCCCGACTCCCAGGTCGGCCTGAGCGACTACCTCCTGGGCCAGGCCGACCCAATCGGCCGAGCCGATGCGGTGCGCCATCTGCAAAACGATCCCGAGGCGAACGCCCTCGCACAGCGGCTCGTCCAGAACCTGAAGCTGCTCGCGCCGAAGGCCGAGCTCCCGGAGATCCCCGAGCCTCGTGGCGGCCGCAGGGCCCCGGCGTCCACTCCCCCACCCGCGCCGCCCCCCCACACAGCTCCGACTCCGCAGACCCCGGCTGCGCCCTCACCCCCAACGAGCCCCGGGTTCGCCTCCCGTGTCGCGGGCCTCTTCAGCGGAATTGGGGGCTCGAGCGGCAAGCGCCGGCCGCAGTTCATCGTCGGCACGGCCGCTCTCCTCGCGCTGGTGATCGTCGTCGTCGTGGTGGCGACCAGTGGCGGGAGCAGCGACGGCAACAACGACTGCAAGGGGGTCGACACCACCGCAGCCCAGCAGGCCGGCGTTCCGACGATCAAGCTCGTCGCCGCCGGCGCGGCGGCCGATGCGGACTGCGCCCCGAGCGGGCAGGTCACGCTGGGGGCCACGCAGCAGGCCGCCAACAGCCAGACCCAGACTCCCACCTTCGCCCTGCAGGCGAACGCGGTTCACCTGCCGCCCACAGCGAACGGCGATCGCTACCTGCTCTGGCTGTACAAGTCCGACACGCAGTCACTGCCCCTCGGCCAGGAGACGGTCGATGAGAGCGGCAATCTGACGGGTGGCGTCCCCCTGATCGCCCAGCAGGTGCTGCTGCTGCCGGCGTTCGATTCGATCAGGATCTCGAAGGTGAGCTCCACCGAGGCACAGCAGCTCCAGCAATCGCTCCAGCAGCAGGGCAAGAAGGCGACCGGCGTGATCCAGTTCGTCGGGCAGCCGGTGCTCCAGGGCAGCATCTCCGAGCTCGGCCTGAACCAGCTGCTACAGCAGGCTCAGGCCCAGAGCCAGGCTGGCAGTGGCGCCCAGGGAAGCGGCCAGGGCGCCGGCAAGAAGGGCTGAGCTTCCTCCCCGGACAATGGCGCTGAGCGAGGACCAGCGCGCCCTGCTCGGGCTGCTACTCGCCGGAGACACCTACGAGCGGGTCGCGGACGTGGTCGGCACGAGCGCCGACGAGGTGCGGAGGCGGGCGCACGACGCGGCCAACAATCTCGAGGCCCAGAACGACACCCGAGTTCCCGCCTGGAGCCGTCAGGGAGCGCTTGGCGGCTCTCGACGGCGCTCCGGCACGCAGAGGCCCCAAGCGGCCTTGATCCGCCTCAGCAGAGGGATCGCAGGCGCCTCGGCCTCTGGATCGTCGCCGGTGGTGCAGCGGCGGTTCTCCTCGTCGTCCTCCTGGTCGTCGGCATCGGCGGCGGCGGTGGGGACGAGAACACGACGACGTCTACCGGCGCCCAGGAGGAGGCCGTGCCCGTCAGGCTCAGCTCGGTCGGCGGCTCACATGCGAGCGGCGGCCTCACGATCATCCGCATAGCGGACCAGCCCGCGGTCGATCTCGACATTCGCGGCCTCGAGCCGACGGGTAGGGGTGAGACCTACGTCCTCTGGTTCGTGGGCTCGGGCGGGCGAAGTCTGCCTGTCGCCTTCCAGGCGGTCGGCGCGAACGGGCAAATCACCGGCAGGACGGCGATCCCGACAGCGGCTGCGAGCCTGCTGCCGAGCTTCGACACGGCCGACCTCACCCTGACCCGCCGGCGCCTGGCCGCCGCCGCGGTCCAGCAGGCCGCGCAGGCCGGGACGCTGCCCCAACGAGTCGGCACCAGCGTCCTGCGTGGCCCCTTGCGCGGCTAGCCGCACTTCGCCTTTTACGTCCTCGGCGCTTTACCCGTACATCCGACGGGTTTCGCGCCGAGCAGACGGACACCGACTTGGACAGGAGATTGACGGTCCTTGGGGTCGGAGCTATGGTGCGCTCAGTAACGAGGAGGGCCGATTGCACCATGCATATCTAGCTCCATGGGTCCGCTCCTCGCCTCGGGTCCTGGCCTCGAGCGCCGTTGTCATCGGCCTCGTCGCGCTTTGCCTCTGTCTCGGTGCCAAACCCGCCGCCGCCGCCGGGTTCCACAGCTGCGCCAGCCAGAAGCTCGAGAACCAGGGCATATTCAGCCTCAAGGCCAGCCACGCCAAGTGCAAACTGGCCCGGCAGGTCGCCTTCGCCCGCAGCGCGGGCGACGAGACGCCGAAGGGTTTCTCGTGTGTGACCGGCAGCGGCGGCAACCTGACGCCCTTCAGCTGCTTCCGGGGCAACCAGACCGTCAAGTTCTTGCTCGAGGGATAGCTCGAACGACCACCCTTGGGGCGCGCGAAAACCGCCGCTCGTCCAAGCCGCTACTCCACCAGCCCGGCGGCATCGAGGGCAGCCGCCTGGTCGTCACCGTAGTAACACAGCTCGACCAGCTTCCCGTCGCGGATCGTCCACAGATTCCAGACATACGCCTCGACCTCGATTCCGCTGCCTTTCCCCCGCGCGCTCGTGCGGATGAAGGCGAGCATCTTGTCGCCCGCGTCGATCAGCTCCTGCGGCTCCCAACCAGGCCAGTTGTCCCACGGCTCCCGTAAGGCCTAGCCGGAGGCTCCCGTCGTATAGCGCCAGGTAACCGGATTGGCGAGCGTATTGCCCTCGAGGTCCTTTGCAGCCCCGGAGACGGCCGCCGTGTATTGCGTCCCAGCCGCCAGGGCGGCGTTGGGCTTGAAAATGAGCGCGTTCCCGTACCAGACGAAGCTGCCGCTCACCGCGGCCCCGTCGCTGGTTCGCTTCAGCGTGAAGGCACCCTCGGCGGTGGGCTTGTCCATCGCCTTGTTGAAGATCGCGTAGGCCACCGAGTTGGGAGAGACCCCGGTCGCACCGTCGGCCGGGTAGACGCCGGTGATGCTCGGGGGGCTCGTCGTCGTAAACCGCCAGGTCTTCGCGACCGGCAGCGGGTTGCCGGCGAGGTCCTTGGCGGCGGTCGAGATGCTCGCCGTGTATTGCGTCCCGGCCGCCAGGTCGGCGTTGGGGTCGAAGATCAGCGCGTTCCCGTACCAGCCGAAGCTGCCGCTCACCGCGGCCCCGTCGCTGGTTCGCTTCAGCGAGAAGGCGCCCTCGGCGGAGGGCTTGTCCATCGCCTTGTTGAAGATCGCGTAGGCCACCGAGTTGGGAGAGACCCCGGTCGCACCGTCGGCCGGGTAGACGCCGGTGATGCTCGGGGGGCTCGTCGTCGTAAACCGCCAGGTCTTCGCGACCGGCAGCGGGTTGCCGGCGAGGTCCTTGGCGGCGGTCGAGATGCTCGCCGTGTATTGCGTCCCGGCCGCCAGGTCGGCGTTGGGGTCGAAGATCAGCGCGTTCCCGTACCAGCCGAAGCTGCCGCTCACCGCGGCCCCGTCGCTGGTTCGCTTCAGCGAGAAGGCGCCCTCGGCGGAGGGCTTGTCCATCGCCTTGTTGAAGATCGCGTAGGCCACCGAGTTGGGAGAGACCCCGGTCGCACCGTCGGCCGGGTAGACGCCGGTGACTGTGGGTGGTTGTGGTGGTGTGTCAACCCGCACCATCCTCGCCACCGAGGGCACCCCGTCCGCGCCGATCACGAAGAGCATGTAGACGCCTGGCGGAGCGACGTTGGCGTTGGCCGGGGCGGTGGCGTTGACTGTTCCGCTGCCGGCGGTGAACGAGAGCGGTACGTAGCGTTGCTCCATGTTCACCGAGTGCGTGACCGCACCCAGCCGGACGAGCGCCACCTTGCTGATGGAGGCCGCGTTCGGCGTTGAGATCGCCAACGGCGCGTTGTAGGTCACGTGGTCGGGGGCGGAGGTGATCTGGGGACGTGGGGCGAGCTCGCCTGACCCATCCTTCTTGAACAGGTAGGGCGGGGAGAACACCTCGGCGTTCTTCGCCAGGTAGCCCACCGAGTCACAGGTGCCGCAGATGCCGCCGCCTGCAGACAGCACGCGCCCGTCGGGCAGGAGGAGCGCCGTGGAGTGGTACTGGCGCGTCACCTGCATCGCGGCGAGCGTCCGCCAGGTTCCGGTGGCAGGGTTCCACAGCTCGGCCGGGTAGACGCCGTTGTTCAGGTCCACGAGCGAGGCCCCGGACGAGTTGCCGCCCGTGGCGAGCACGCTGCCGTCGGCCAGCGCGGTGAGGTTGTGCTGGCGGCGGCCGTACACCATCGGCGCGGTAGCCGATACCTGCGGCGCCCCCCCGTTCACGTCGATAACGCGGGCATCATTGCTCGAGGACCCTCCGCCCGCGACGAGAATCTTGCCCACGTCATAGAGGGCATGGCTGCCGTATTCGCGGTCCAGGGTGTCGCGCTGGCCGAGGTTCTGCCACGAGCCTCCTCCGGCTGTCTCGAGGTTCCGCATCGTCTGGTCGGGACCCGAGTAGAAGGCACGGCCATTGGGCGCTACGTCCATCCACGGATACAGCGGCAGGTTGAGCGAGGCCGTGTTGAGCGCCCGCAGGCCACCGTCGATCTTGCGCACCTCCGGCATGTCCGGCCCCCCCTCCGTGATCAGCATCTCCCCGTTTGCCAGAGGGGTGACGCTCGGATACCAGCGTCCGGCCGCCATGTTCGGCCCAAGGCTCCACGTATTGGTGCCCGAGTTGAAGATGTGCGTCTGGACGATGCCGTTGAGCTGGGTGTCCTTGTTCCCACCGGCGACGAACAGGGTTCCATCCATGAGGTGGGCCAGGCCGCTACAAAAGAGGTTGTAACCCGTGGTCACGTTCGCGGGCGTCTGCGCGCCAGTGGCGGGGTCCCACACCGTGGCGCGGGTGCGGTCCTGGACCGGGTAGGTCTCGGTCGCGTTGTCCCCAATCGAGTCATAGGCGAGCACCTTTCCGTTCGCGAGCAGCGCCATGTGCACGGCCACCACCGGCCAGTCGACAACAGGGCCCCACTGGCCCACTTGGCCCGCGTCGCTGATGACCGTCGCTGCCGCCGCCTTGGCGTCCATCTCGGTGGCCGCGAGGTGTGCCGCTCGAGCTGCCGCTCCGTGACCCGGTCGATCGGCGCGAACGGAGTCCTCCTGAATGTGCCCCAGCAGGGTGCCCGTATCGTGAGCACGCGCGGCCGGTACGGCTCCGGGGGCAAAGATCGAGGCCGCGAGGGCGGCAATGAAGACGAATGCGGCGCCGCGTTGGGACATGTTTCAGGGAGCGAAAGGGCGATCTGCCCGGCCCAATACCAGTTCAAGCAGAGGGTATGCTGCGCCCAGTGCCGCCGTCAATCCGGTAAAACCCACACACTTCAGCGCGAAATGCGCTTGGGCACAGCGCCTGCGGCCGTCACGACCGGGCGCCTGCGGAACACACTGATACAGCCGAGTCCGCGATCGCCTCCCAGCGGCGAGGAAGACCCGGTTGGAGGGAAGGCTCCATCACCAGCCCGCGGTCGGATGACGACAAGCCGACGCGAAACGGTGCCGAGCCGAACAACCGCGCCGCGACTTCGACCGGTCGGGCCGTCGCGGATCCGACAGAAACAGCATCGTCGATGAAAAAGGCGACCGGCTCGCCCCGCTAAGTTGGTTCGAGTCGCCGGCAGTGCCGAGCCGCCGACGGCGGCGCAGAGCGCACGGTAAGACCACCCGCATGGGCCAGCACCACGTCGGCGAGATTGCGCCACCGAGCCGATAGGCCGGCGATCTCCGACGCCGAGTAACCGAAGGACACTATCCGGCCGGCGGCTCGTAGGTAGTCGCCCGCGCTGATCGTCGTCGCGCCGACTCCTCCGTGCTCTGCGGCAATCTGAATCCGCTCCCGCGAATCCGGAGGACCTGTTCTCGACGTGGCTTAGTCGGCGGGAAGTAGCTTGCCCGGGTTCATGATCCCCATGGGGTCGAGGCGCTCCTTGACGGCGCGGAGGGCCTCGAGGCCAAGCTCGCCGACCTCGGCACGCATGTAGGGGGCGTGATCGCGGCCGACCGCATGGTGATGGGTGATCGTGCCCTCCGCGGTCACGATGGCGTCACAGGCGGCCGACTTTGCCGCGCGCCACTGCTCGAGCTCCTCTCCCGGCCTCGCCCGAGTCAGGAAGGTGAAGTAGAGCGAGGCCCCATCCGGATAGGCATGCGAGACGTGGCACATGACGATCGAGCGCTCGCCGACGGCCCCGCGCAGCGCCTCCCCCACCCCGCGGTAGAGCTCGTCGAGCCGGCTCCAGGTGTGCGCGGTCTCCAGGGTCTCGACCATGACCCCGATGCTCATCAGCTCGTCGCGCAGATAGGGGCCGCCGTACCGGTTGCTGTGCCAGGAGTTGCCGGCCGAGCGGCCGAGTGGCACCGCGCCGCCCAGCCTCAGGCGGGATTGGCTGATTCCCCGCCTTCGGCTGACGTCATCCCGCTCCCCCTCCCAGCCGCAGATCATCAGGCAACCGCCCCGGCGGCGCCGCAGCGACAGATAGGCGTCGAGGGCTCGCTTGCGAAGACCCTCCGTCCCGGCGAGCTCCAGGGAGACCCGCGTCTCCTCCTCGTCTGAGAGGCGGAGGACATCGGGTGCCTCATGCCGCTGCGCGAGGTCGCGCACGATGTCACGGCCCGCGTGGAAGTCCTCGGCGATCCAGCCCTCGTAGACCCGCACCCGCGGCGACGGGCGCACCCGGCAGCTCACGTCGGTGATCACGCCGAGGGTGCCCTCCGAGCCCAGGACGAGCTCGCGCAGCGACGGCCCGGCGGCGGTGTGAGGAATCTCGCGAGTCCGGAGGCGCCCGGTCGGCGCGACCATCTCGATAGAGGTGACGACGTCGTCGAAGCGGCCGTAGCCGCTCGAGGCCTGGCCTGCGGAGCGCGTGGCGGCGAACCCCCCGATCGTGGCCTCCTCGAAGGACTGCGGGAAGTGGCCCAGGGTGGCGCCGAGGGCGCCGAGCGCAGCCTCTGCCTCCGGCCCGGTCAGCCCCGGCCCCAGCCGCGCGGTGAGCGACTGCGAGTCGAGCTCCACCGACCGCAAGTCGGAGAGCTCGAGGGAGACGACAGCCGAGTGCCCGTCGGCGAGCGCCTCCAGCCCTCCCACCACGCTCGTCCCGCCGCCGAACGGCACCACCGCGATCCCGGCCGCTGCGCAGGCGTCGAGAACCGCCTCCACGCCGTCGGCATCCGGTGGTCGCAGCACCGCGTCCGGAGCGTGCTCGAGGCGTCCCGTGCGCAGCCGGACGAGGTCCGGATAGCTGCGCCCGGTGGCATGGCGGATGCGATCGTCGGATCCATCTAGGACCTTGCCGGCCGCAGCTCGCACGGCATCGGGGATCGGCCGCGGCTCCGGCAGCGTCACCTGGTCGATCGAGACCGGCTCGCTCCCATCGGCGGGGTCAATGCCGAGCTCCTCGCGCACCGCGGCGACCGCCGTTGCCGGGAGTTCCACGCGGCGCTCGGGATCCCCCCACCCCCACCACTTCATCCCAGCGGTCAGAGCGCTAGCCCTCCGCTCCGGTCGCGACCGTCTCGAGGCCGTCGAGGGCCTCGTTCAGGGTGCGGCCGATCGCCCGCCGCATCATCGGAGACCCGAGCCGCGACAACCCCCGGAGCTGGCGCTCGAGGGCCATCGTCACCTGAGTGTCTCCGTTCTTGGGCTCCAGCTTGATTTCGGTGCGTGCCGTCCGCACGAAGCGCTCGAAGGGGGTCCCCTCGACGGTCTGCTCGAAGACGTAGCGCTGGCCGTCGCTCTCCTCGACGCCGCGGAAATCCGCCCGGACTCCGCGTCCTCCGCGCGTTCCGAGCACCTGCGTCCAGCTGCGCTCGGCGGGCTCGCCCTCGCTGACGTTCTCGACCCGCTGGGTGTTGGGCCACCAGCGCGGCAGGTGGTACGGATCGGTGATCACGGCCCAGAGCGCGCTGGCTGGCGCGGCTATCCGGCGCCTGCGGACGACGCGTGCCATGGGCTGAGGTCTTACTCCTCGCCGGTCAGCTTCCGCAGGTCGCGGACGAGCAGCATGTGGGTGAGGTTGCTGCACGCCGCGGCGAGGCTCTCCAGGTTCTCCATCGCCTCCTGGCGGGCGTTGTGGTTCGAGGATCGAAGCCCTGGGCCCACCACCGCCTCGAGCAGCACCGCCTGGCGATCGGCGGTGGTGCGCAGCACCTTCAGGTTGCGGCCCCCGACCCCGAACCTCGCCAGCTCCGAGCAGGCCTTGACGATCTCGCGATCGGTGTCGTCGTAGACCTTCGTCCCTTCGACCTTGCCGGGCTGGACCAGGCGCCAGTCCTCGAGGTCCTTGATCAGATCGGGGGCAACGCCAGTCTCGTCGACGAGCTCCTCGAGCGTCAGGCGAGCGCCCTTGCCGGCGTCGACGCTGGCCGCCCGCCGAAGTGAGGCGGACTCGCCACGCTCCTGGCGGGCGCCCGCGGCGAGCTCCTGGCGGATCACCCGCAGAGGGAGGAACTCGTCCCGCTGCATGCGCAGGATCGTCCGCAGGCGCTCGACGTCCGCCTGGCTGTACAGGCGATACCCGCCAGGCGTGCGCCGCGGCGCGAGCAGCTTCTGGTCCTCGAGGTAGCGGATCTTGGAAATCGAGATGTCCTCGAACTCGCGGCCGAGAATCTTGGTGACGGCCCCGATGGTGAGCGCCTTGCGGTTCGAGGGCGCACCGTCCGTAGCGCCCTCGACGGTGCTCCGATCGAACGGTGTGGGTGTCGAGGCTTCCATCACTTCTCCAGGAAGCTGAGCTTGTACTTGCCGATCTGGATCTCGTCGCCGTCCTCGAGCTGGTGCGACTCGATCCGGCGGCGGTTGACGTAAGTCCCGTTCAGGGATCCGAGGTCGTCGATGTAGAGGCCGTCCTTGCGGCGGACCAGCAGTGCGTGGTTGCGGGAGACCGTGACGTCGTCGAGGAAGACCCCGGCGTCGGGGGTCCGGCCGATCGAGATCCGCTCGTCGTCGAGCGTGAAGCTCTCCCCGGCGCGGCCACCACCCGAGCGGATCACAAGCGCCGCGCCGTGGCGGTCCACCACCTCATCGATGTCGACCTGGTGCATCTCCCCCGACTCGTCGACCGTGTAGGTCATCGTCGTCGGTTCGTCCTTTCCGTCCGGACGGGAGAGGTAGGCCCCGCACTTCTGGCAGTAATTGGCCCCCTCCGCGTTGACGAAGCTGCACTCGGGGCAGTGAATCGCCACGGTCGGGCCCCGCTTAGGTCGGAGGCTTGGTCGGGGGCTCTGAGCGGCCGGCGAGAATTTCGCTGAGGCGCTGGACATCGTCTCCCTTGATCAGAGTTGCCCCCTCGGGCCGGTTCTCGCGCAGGCGGTTGACCAGCTCCGCCCTCAGGATGTCGATCTGACCGTGCAGGATCCGCCGGCGGTAGGAAACCTCCTGCTCCTCAGCGGTCAGGTTGTCGATCAGCTCCTTGAGCTCCTGATCGTTCATGGAGCCGATATCGGGAAAGGTCTCGTCCTCCAACTACTCCTCCGCAGGTGCGAGGGGCGCGCATGGCGCGTCCCGTTTGATGGTCGGGGCAGGCGATTATAGGTCCGTAGCACAGCCTCAACCGCGACTTCAGGGTTTTGGCTACGCGGTTGCAAGCTCTCTGAGGCCCGTGCGGATGTAGGCGATGGTCCCGAGGATGCCGAGGACGACCCCGAAGATCAGCATGGCGCTCCAGACCCAGCTGTCGGAGACCATGGCGAAGAAGATCGCCGCCATCACCGGCGCGACCGCTATCCGCCCGAGCCAGTTGATCTCGAGCTCCCCAACCCGGCGCAGGTAGACCTCACCGAGGATCAGCGTGACCACTTCCCGAATGACGAGCAGGGCCAGCGCCCAGCGCGGCAGCAGCTCGAAATGCCAGCAGACCACGACGCCGCAGAGGATGGTCAGCCGATCGACGACGGGGTCGAGCAGGGCTCCCATGCGGCTGTACTGGCCCGTGGCCCGGGCGAGGAAGCCGTCCACGTAGTCGCCCACCGCGACAAGCCAGAAGATCGCCGCGGCGGCGGGGTCCCGGCCGTCACCGGATGAGAGCGCCAGATACAGGAATACAGGGAGTGCTGCGAGGCGGAGGTAGCCGACCGCATTTGGGATCGTCCACGGGCGGAGCGGCTGTCCGGGCCTCGTCTGGCGTGGGGGCGGCCCGGATCGGTCGAGCCCGAATTGCCGCCGGAAGCCCTTTCGCCGTCCCGTACGCAAGGATTGTCCGCGGCCGCGGGCCATGAGGCGAGCATATGGAAGGCAAGGCGAAAACCGGAATTTCCCCTAACCGCGCTGAGGACTTCCCTCAGTGGTTCCAGAGCGTGGTGCGTGACGCCGAGGTGGCGGAGCTCGATCACGTCCGCGGCGCGATGGTGATCCGCCCCTGGGGCTACGGGATCTGGGAGCTGATGCAGCGCTCACTCGACGACGCGATCAAGGAGACCGGCGCGGTCAACGCGTACTTCCCGCTGCTCATCCCACTGAGCTACTTCGAGGAGGAGGCCAAGCACGTCGAGGGCTTCGCCAAGGAGATGGCGGTGGTCACGCACCACCGGCTCGAGCAGGGCCCGGACGGGTCACTGCATCCGGCCGCGGAGCTCCCCGAACCGCTGATCGTCCGCCCCACCTCCGAGACGATCATCGGCCGCTCCTTCGCGAAGTGGATCAACTCCTACCGCGACCTGCCGCTGATGATCAACCAGTGGTCCAACATCGTCCGCTGGGAGCTGCGGCCGCGCGTCCTTCTCCGCACCACCGAGTTTCTCTGGCAGGAGGGCCATACCGCCCACGCGACCGAGGAGGAGGCGGTCGAGGAGACCCGGCGGATGCTGCAGGTCTACCGCGACTTCACCGAGAACCAGCTTGCGATCCCGGTGATCGCCGGCGAGAAGCCCGAGTACGAGCGCTTCCCGGGCGCGGAGATCAGTCTCTCGATCGAGGCGATGATGCAGGACGGCAAGGCGCTGCAGTGCGGGACCTCCCACTACCTCGGCCAGAACTTCTCCAGGTCGATGAACATGGAGTTCACCGACGAGGACGGTGAGCGCAAGCTCTGCTACACGACCTCCTGGGGCCTGACCACCCGGATGATCGGCGCCGTGGTGATGACCCACGGCGATGACAACGGCCTCCGCGTGCCGCCGCGGATTGCGCCGCGCCAGGTCCGGATCGTCCCGATCACGAGGGACGACCCAACCGCGGTCCTGCAGGCTGGCAGATGAGCTGCAGGCGGAGATCGCGGGCGAGTCGTGGGACGGAGTCCCGGTGCGGGTCGAGGTCGATACCCGCGCGCGCAAGCCGGCCGAGAAGCGCTGGGAGTGGATCCGCAAGGGAGTGCCGATGGTGATCGAGCTCGGCGAGCGTGACATCGAGGGCGGCGTGGTGACCGTGACCCGCCGCGACGACCCGGGGCTCTCCCGCGACGCGATCCCGCGCGAGGATGTCGGCGAGGCGGTGGTGGGCGTCCTCGGCGACATCCAGCTGGGCTACTACGAGGAGGCCAGCGAGCGCCTTCGCGAGCGCACCCGCGACGACATCACCACGCTGGACGAGTTCCGCGAGTTCTTCTCGGGCGACGACACCGACTCAGGCGGCTTCGTCAAGGCTCCATGGAGCGAGGAGGCGGAGACGATCGAGACGATGGGCGAGCTCGGCGTCAGCGTGCGCGTCATCCCATTTGACGAGGAGCTCCCCCCCGACTGCCCGTTGCGTGATCACCGGCGGCCCGGCACGCGTAATGGCGATCTTTGCCAAGGCGTACTAGGTTCTAACGGCCACAGGGGGCATCAGAACGCTCGGAGAGCCATGCAAGGAAGCAGCGAGCCGACACAACCGGAGGAGTTCCGGCTCGTCCTCTCGCCCGATACCGAGGCCGGCTGGCGTGCGCGTCAGGCGCTCCGGGAGCGATTCGCCGATTCGTTGCCCGCCGCGACACTCATCGACCTCACCGCGGTGGTCACGGAGCTGGTCAACAACGCCGTCGCGCATGGTCCCGGCAGGCCGATCACTCTCGCGCTCGTGATCGGTGACGAGACGATCCGCGGCGAGGTGGCCGACCAGGGCAACCCATCCGCCGCGATTCCCGACATCCAGGAGGCCCGTCAGAGGGGCAGTCACGGGCTCAAGGTCGTCGAAAAGCTGACCTCACGCTGGGCCGTGTACGAGGGCAGCACCCATGTCTGGTTCGAGCTCCCGCTCGAGAAGTAGATGGGGGTCGAGCGAATGCAGCTGAGGCGTTAGTCCGAGCTCAGGCGCGGGTGAAGCGGCGGCCCGTGGTCGGCGAGTCGTCCTCGTCGAGCACGGTCTGCTTCACCTTGACCGGCTTCAGGTAGGGCTCCCCCTCCTCGAGGTCCGGACCTTCGCCGTCGGCGAGCACGCGCTCGGATTCGGTCGGCGTCTCCGCCTTCTCCATCGCGGCGATCCGCTCGGGCGTGAGCTCTCCGGCGTTCTCCTCCTCGATCTTCGCCAGCCAGTCGGCGCCCTCGCGCGACTTCTCCGCATCGACGTGGACCTTGCCGCGATCGAGGGACTTGTCGATCTCGGCGAACAGCGCGTCGACCAGCTCGCCCTGCTTCACCTTCCGGAGCGGCTTGCCGTTGGCGAAGATCAGCCCTTCGTCCTTGGCGCCGGTGATGCCAAAGTCCGCGTGCGAGGCCTCGCCGATGCCGTTAACGGCGCAGCCGAGGACCGCCACCTCGATCGGTTCCGTGTATGCCTCGAGCCGCTGCTCGATGTCGGCCACGACGGTGTCCATATCGAACTGGAGCCGTCCGCAGGTCGGGCAGGCGATCAGGACCGGTCCCCGCTCCCGCAGGTGCAGGGCCTTGAGGATCTCCCAGGCGACCTTGACCTCCTCCTCCGCGTGGAAGGTCGAGAGGCTGATCCGGATGGTGTCCCCCACCCCGTCGGCGAGCAACGTGCCGAGCCCGACCGAAGACTTCAGCGAACCCGACCACTTCGTGCCCGCCTCGGTGATCCCGAGGTGGATCGGATACGGGACCTTCTCAGCCAGCAGGCGGTTCGACGCGATCGTGTTCGGGACGTTGGTGGACTTGATCGAGATCTTGAAGTTCTCGAAGTCGAGAGACTCCATCAGCTCGACGAACTCGACGCCGGCCTGGACGAGTGCCTCGACCGAGTTCCGACGCTCCAGCTCGTGCAGGTGTTTGGGGAGCGATCCGGAGTTGACCCCGATCCGCATCGGCACGTTCGCCTTCGTCGCCCGCTCGGCGACCTCTGCGACCTTCTCGGGGCCGCCGATGTTTCCCGGGTTGAGGCGGATGCAGTCGGCCCCGGCATCGATCGCCTTCAGCGCGAGCGTGTGGTTGAAGTGGATGTCGGCGATCACCGGGATCGGGGACTCCTTGACGATCGTCTTCAGCGCCTCGACGTCCTTGTCCCGCGGCACGGCGACGCGGACGAGGTCTGCTCCCGCGTCCGCCACGGTGCGAATCTGCTCCATCGTCGCCTCGAGGTTCGCGGTCTCGGTCTTGCACATCGTCTGCACTGCGACGGGCGCGCCGCCCCCGATGGGGACATCGCGCACGAAGATCTGGCGCTTCGAAGCCACGGGCACAGGGTAGCTGTGGGCCGTTTGCGCGGGTTGAGCCGCTGTGAACGTGAGATCATGCGCCCGCCAGGAGCCGATCGTGAGGGAACAACCGAAGGGGAGAGACATGAACCGCCGCCTGAAGCGAACCGTCATTGCGGGACTCCTCACCACCGCCCTGTCCTGCTTGCTCGCGTCCAGCGCAGCCGCCAGCTTCCACTTGACCAAGATCCGGGAGGTCCACCGCGGAGTCGATGCCGCCCACAGCTGGGTGATGCTGCAGCTCCCCGAGGACAACGAGGGCTTCCTGATGAACCACTACGTCAGTTTCAGGAGCGAAGATGGCCAGATCGGGGGTGACCACCTGATCACCGCCAACACCGGTTTCAACCTGAGCCAGCGGACCTACCTGGTGGGAGGCTCCGCGGTTCCGGGCACGGATAGCCCCGGCGCCGATGATCAACTGGTCGACCCGGATGGCGCTGTCTGCTACGAGACCGGTCCCACCGGCTCAGGCGGTCTCGATTGCGTCACCTGGGGCGCCTTCAATGGGATGACGACGCCGCTCTCTTCGCCGGCCGGCAATCCGGCACCGGCACTCGCTGTGGGACAGTCGCTGGTCCGCACGATCGCGCGTGGATGCGCAACGGAGCTTGACGCGCAGGACGACACCGACAACAGCGCCGTCGACTTCTCGATAGGCACCCCGATCGGTCGCAACAACGCGACGGCGCCTACCGAGAGGCCTTGCCAGGGCGCGACGACGGCGCCGACCACGCCCAAGAAGAAGAAGTGCAAGAAGCGCAAGAAGGCCGGCGGCGGCGGGAACCCCGCCTACGCCGCCAAGAAGAAGTGCAAGAAGAAGAAGAAGGCCCGGTAAGGAGAAGACCGATTCGCCGTCGTCCCAGGGATCAGTATTGGTGAGTGGCCGTCGCGCTCGCAGGGCGACGGCGACCTTGCCGGCGGCCGCCGGCGCCGACACGGTCCGGATCGGCAGCGCCCTTCAGCAACCGGGGACACCCCGGCGACCTCGCGACAACTGCGTCAAGCGAGATGCAGCTCGCGCAGGCCGGCGGCGAGCTCCCCGCTCCCCCCTGGTCCCCGGCCAACGGGGTGATGACGTCGTGGTCGGTTCGAACTGGGGACGTCGGGGACGGTCTACACGCTCCGAGTCCTCCGTCCCCGGTGGAAACACGTTCACCGGGGTCAGCAGCAACGTCGCGCCCGCAGTGCCGCCCGGGACCACCGACGCAGTCTTGACACACCCGGTCTCGCCTGCCGATCAAACTGGGGTGACTGCCAGCGCGGGTTCGAGCATCAATAATTAACAGCGCCGCTCGGGCTACCCGTCGTCGGCGCTCACCCGGGCATGGCCGTGCGGGCTATCTCGGCCGGTGCCCGACGGCGCCTCGGTGGAGCTTCACGCCATCGGACAGCCGCGAGACTTCGCTGATCCAGGCGACGTCCAGTTCTGCAACGTCTCGATCCTCAAGAAGCTGAAAACGAGGCCGGCCAAGCAGGCCCTCCGGCCCACGACTGCCCCGGGCGTGGCAAGAAGAAGACCAAGAAGGCAAGTTCCGCGGAAGGTCCTGAAGCAGAAGATCCCACCGGGCAACACACCGGCCGCTCCGGGCACGGTCGTCCCGATCGTAAGCGGGAAGAAGGCGGCTAGCCCGAGTAGAGCGCCTCTATCTCCTCGGCGTACTTCTCGTCGATGGGCTTGCGCTTGAGCTTCATCGTCGGGGTGAGCTCGTCCCCCCCGGGCTCCCACGGCACGGGCAGGATCGCGAACTTCTTGATCTGCTCCACGCGCGCCATCTTCTCGTTCGCCTCGTCGACTGCGGCCTGGACCGCCTCACGGACCTGCTCCTCCTCCGCCAGCTCCTCGAATGACTTGCCATCGAGTCCGTTCTGCTTCGCCCAAACAGGGGCGAAGTCGGGGTCGAGCGTGATCAGGGCGACGTTGTAGGACCGCGCGCTGCCGATCGCCACGGCCTGACCGATGAGCGGGCTGGCCGTCTTCAGATGTGACTCTATGTTCGCCGGTGACATGTTCTTGCCGGCCGCGTTGATGATCAGCTCCTTCTTGCGGTCGACGATCTTCAGGTAACCGTCCTCGTCGATCTCGCCAATGTCCCCGGTCCGCAGCCAGCCGTCATCGGTGAACGCCTCTTCGTTTTTCTCGGGCATGTTCCGGTACCCGGGCATGACGCAGTCCGCCTTGATCAGGACCTCGCCGTCATCGTCCAACCTGATCTCGACACCGGGCGTGGGCGGGCCGACGGTGCCGAGCTTGATCCGGTCGGGCGGGTTGATGGTGCCGAGGCCGCAGGTCTCGGACATCCCCCAGAGCTCGCCGATCGGGATCCCGATCGCATGGAAGAACTCGAGCACCTCGAGCGGGGTCGGCGCGGCGCCGGCGTTGACGGCGAGCGCCTCGTCGAGGCCGAGCTGCTTGCGCAGGTGGGAGAACATCTGCTCGTCCGCCTGGGCGGCGGCCTCGGCGATCTCGGCCGGGCACCTCCTCCCCGGCCTGCTCGAGGCGGACCTTCTGCAGCGACGCCTCGAGGCCCTTCTGCGCCAGCCCGCGCTGCTCCTCGGGCAGCCCGGCCATCATTGCCTCGAGCCCGGACTTGAGCTTCTCGAAGATCCGAGGTACGGCAAAGAACCAGGTCGGGTTCACCTTGGGCAGGAACTCGGCGATCTTGCGCGGATCGGCACAGACGGTCACCGAGAGCCCCTTGGTGACCGGCAGGTAGTAGTGGGCGTTCCGCTCGGCGACGTGCGCGGCAGGCAGCCAGGAGATCACCTTCCCGCCGCGCTCGGGCAGCTCGATCATCCCGTCGGCCGTCGCAACCGCGAAGAGCAGGTTGCGGTGTGTGAGCTGGACCCCCTTGGGAGGGCCGGTCGTCCCCGAGGTGTAGATCAGCGTCAGCAGATCGTCTGGCCCGAGGGACTCCACGGTCTCTGCCGGGTCGAACTCCGGGTCCATCTCCATGAGCTCGTCGAGGGTGTGGTCGCCACCCTCTCCGTCAACGACGATCACCTGCTCGAGGGCGGGCAGCTCGCCGCGAGCCTCGGTGATCCGGTCGATGAAGGCCCGCTCGGTGATCACCACCTTGCTCTCGGCGTCCGAGAGCACGTACTCGGATCTGCTCGGGAGCGGAGGTCTGGTAGATCGAGAAGGGGACCGCCCCCAGCGAGACGGCGGCGAGATCGCACGGGATGAACTCCCAGCGGTTGTTCAACATGATCGCGACGGTGTCGCCCCTCTCGACGCCGAGCTTCGCCAGTCCGCCCGCGATCCTGTGCACGGCGTCGCGGAGCTCGGTCCAGCTGAGCTCCTTCTCGCGGGCCTCGTCGCGGATGGCCAGGTCGTCGCCGAGGCGATCGACCTGAACGTAGAAAGCCTTGACCAGGTTCGGCGCGGACAGCTCGGGCGCTTCGCCACCGCTGGCATGGCGCTCTGAAGTCGTGACCTCCACAGGCAGCTCCCCTCTCCTCGGTAGAACTTGGGAAAACGCTACACCAGGAGGAAGGAAATGCCCACTAGATCATCGTCAGCCCAGTGGAGCGGCAACCTGGCCCGAGGCAGCGGCACGATGTCGCTCGGGAGCGGCGCTTTTGAGGGCGCCTATTCAGCCGCCTCGCGGTTCGAGAATGGAGACGGCACCAATCCGGAGGAGCTGATCGCCGCCGCCCACGCCGGCTGTTTCTCGATGGCGCTCGCCCTCACTCTCAGCCAGGCGGGCCACGAGCCCGATTCCGTGCACACGACGGCCGAGGTCCACCTGGACAAGGACGGCGAGGGCTTCTCGATCACCCGCAGCGATCTCACCACCGAGGTGAAGGTCGAAGGGCTTGATGACTCCGAGTTCCAGAAGTACGCCGAGGAGGCCGAGAAGACGTGCCCGGTCTCGCGTGCCCTTGGTGCGATCGAAATCGGTCTGGACGCGAAGCTGGCCTAGCCGCCGCTACCGCGGGTTCAGGGCGTCATCCCCGAGGCGGCCCAGGTCGTTCGTGAGTCCGACCGCGAACAACAACAGGATGAGCAGGAACCCGATGGCGCTGGCGCGCTCGATCACGCTGAACGGGACCCGGCGTCCCCTGACCTTCTCCACGAGGCTCCAGAAGATGTGCCCGCCGTCGAGCGGCAGGAACGGGAAGAGGTTGATCACCCCGAGCGAGAGGCTGATCAGGGCGAGAACGAAGAACGCCTCCTGAGTGCCGAACCCGATCGCCTCGTTCAGGGCGCGCGAGCTCCCCACCGGGCCGGAGAGCTGCTCCCGCTGCTCCGGCAGGAAGATGCGGGAGATCGCCGACACGGTCTTCGAGGTGATCAGCCACATCGTGTCCACGGCGTAATCGGCGGCCTGACCCGGCGTGTCGATCGGTGTGACATCGATCGGCTCGAACCGGACTCCGAGCAGGACCTGCTGTGCGGTGGGGTCGTATTTCGGGGTGATCTGAAGGGGCACCCGCTGCCCGTTCCTGTCGACGACGAGGGACACGGGCGTGCTCGCCTGACAGCCGTCGGTCTGCTGTCCCGCGCACTTGTGCGATCCGATCAGGTTGCGGAATTTGTCGGCGCGTTCGGTGCCGTTGAAGTTGTCGAGCGTCTGCCCGTCGATCGAGACGACCTTGTCGCCCGGCTGGAGGACCGTCTTCGCGGGTGAGTCGTCGGTCAGATCGGCGATCTTCAGCCCCGGCCCGGTGATCTGGTTGAGGCTGAAGGCGAGGAA
The DNA here is from genome assembly GCA_963848955.1 of uncultured Solirubrobacterales bacterium. GTDB lineage: Bacteria > Actinomycetota > Thermoleophilia > Solirubrobacterales > 70-9 > DASUPK01. The sequence continues at coordinate 98,004 of CAWKFQ010000006.1, forward strand.
GAACAGGATCACGAACGCGATCAGGATGTTCATCGCAGGGCCGGCGGCGATCACGACCACCCGCTTCCAGACCGGCTGGTTGTAGTAGGCGCGCTTCAGGATTTCGGGGGAGAGCTCTTCCTCTTGCTCGCTCGGGTCCTGGCCTGACGCCTCGACGCGCTGCAGGAGGCCCTGAGGGGTGTCCCGGCCAGCGTCATCCGCCTCGAGGCCGGAGCGCCCGAAGTTGCCCTCCTCTTGATCGTCCCGGGGCTCCAGCTCCTCCGGGTTCATACCGGTGATCTTCACGAAGCCGCCGAGCGGGATCATGCCGATCCCATACTCGGTCTCGCCGCGCTTCACGCTAACCAGCTTCGGGGGGAAGAAGAGGAAGAAGCGCTCGACGCGCATCCCGGTGGCCTTGGCCAGGATGAAGTGCCCGAACTCGTGCAGGATGATCAGCGCCGAGAAGCCGACGACGACGAGGAGCCAGCTCACGCTACGGCCAGGCCCTCGATCAAACCGCGGGCGTGTTGACGCGCCGCTGCGTCGGCTTCGAAGAGATCCTCGAAGCTGCGGACCGGCGCTCCGGGAATGGCCTCCAGAGTCCTATCGATCACCTCCGGGATGCCGGTGAACGGGATGCGCTCGGCGAGGAAGGCCGCGACGGCCACCTCATCCGCGGCGTTCAGGACGCACGGCGCCGTCCCCCCGACCTCCCCGGCCTCGCGGGCCAGGCGAAGGCAGGCGAAGGTGTCGGTGTCCGGCTGCTCGAAGCTGAGCTCGCCGACGCTCGCCAGGTCCAGCGTCGGCACGTCGACGTCGGCACGCTCGGGTCGGTGGAGCGCGTAGGAGATCGGCACTCGCATGTCGGGGTAGCCGAGGTGAGCCAGTGAGGCGCCGTCGTTCAGGTGGACGAGCGCGTGGACGATCGACTGCGGGTGCACGACGACATCGATCCCCTCGTAGGGGACGCCGAAGAGATGATGCGCCTCGATCATCTCGAAGCCCTTGTTCATCAGCGTCGCCGAGTCGATGGTGATCCGGCCGCCCATCTCCCAGGTCGGATGGGCGAGCGCCTCATCGGGGCTGACCCCCGCGAGATCCGTTCGGCCGCGGAACGGCCCGCCCGAGGCGGTGAGGACGAGCCGCTCGACGTTGCCGGGCTGCTCCGAGCGGATCAATTGGTAGAGCGCCGAGTGCTCGGAGTCGACCGGCACGATCTGCGCATCCGTGGCCTCTGCGAGCGCCGTAACCAGCTCGCCACCGATCACCAGGCTCTCCTTGTTGGCGAGGGCCAGGTCGATGCCCTCGGTGAGGGTGACGATCGTCGGGCCGAGACCGGCTGCGCCGACCACGGCGTTGAGGACCAGGTCGGGTTTCGATTGGACGATCAGCTCGCGGACGCCTTCCTCGCCGGCGAGCACCTGGCCGTCCCAAACCGAGGAGGCGCGCTCCGCGGCCTCGGGGTCGGCGAGGGCGATCGCTGGCACGCCGTGCTGGCGAGCCTGCTCCAGCAGCGGCTCCCAGCTTGAGTCCGCCGACAGGCCGACGACCTGCAGTCCGTCGCTCGCGGAGATCACGTCGAGGGCCTGCGTGCCGATCGACCCGGTCGATCCGAGTACGAGGACGCGCTTCACAGGCGCCCCAGTGTAGGTCTCAGCCGAAATCGTCCCTAAAAGGCGACGGGAGGCCCGTGGGCCTCCCGTCGTCGAGATACATAGGCACTCGGCTGGCTAGCGAACCTGGACCGCCGAGAGCTCGAACTGATGCACCATCAGGTCGCCCGGTCGCCTCGGTGCAGGCCAGTGAGAACTGGTGCTTGCCGCCCTGCGCCGTGGTGACGATGTTGATGCCGAACCCGGCCTCTCCATCGGCTCCGCGAACGTTGGTCTTCGTGCCGTTGATCTCGGTGTTGTCCACCTCGAGGTGGCACACGCCGTTGCCGCCGTTGGCGGTGCCGTCGGCGACGAGCAGGTACTTGCGCGGGAAGCCCGTCGAGCCATTCACGTCGACGGACGTGCACTTGGTGAACTGCGACGCGCTGGCCGGGTCACAGGGCGTCGTGCCCGTCTGCGCGTTCGTCGAGCCGACACCCAGGACCTTCAGGCGGGCGTCCTTGCTGAGGCCTTTGTACTCAACCTTCTTGCCGGTGGCCGCGTACGCGCCACCGCCGAGCGCCACACATAGCGCGATAAAGGCAATCACCGTCGCCGGTGAGGGCCGCTTGAGCAGCTTCTTCATCCAGAACCACTCCCTTTCATGCCGTCGTGAGCGTTCGCCTGACGAAACAGCATGAGGCGAAGAAGTTGCGCCGTTGCGAGGATGCATGCATGCCACCCAGGCGTGCCAGGCGCAAGAAGTCCGACCAGTCAGTCGACGCCGAGAGCATTCGCGACGTAGTCCGGCGAACGGACTCCAATCCACAGCTCGTCAAGACGGCCCGATTCCTGCGGGGCCTGATCCCCGGGGGCGAGCCGGAGACCTCCGAGATGCCCCAGGCGATGCAGCGCCTCGTGGAGGAGGTGCAGCCGGAGGGCCCAAGCGCCATGCGCGAGATCGGCAAGGGCGCGCTGCAGGCATGGCAGGCGCTCTCGGAGGCCCAGAGACGGCGGCGGGGCAACGCGGACGTCGCCATCCTCTTCACCGACCTGGTCGGCTTCTCGGATTGGACGCTGGATGTCGGGGACGAGGCAGCTCTCGAGGTCCTGCGCCAGGTCGGCGACGCTGAGCAGAAAGCGATCTCCTCGAACAAGGGCGCGGTCGTCAAGCGTCTCGGGGACGGAGCCATGGCCGTCTTCAGCGAAGCCGAGCAGGCGGTTAGGGCCGCGCTCGAATCTCAGCGCGCGATCTCGAAGATCAAGGTCGACGACTACAGCCCCGAGCAGCGTGCCGGCGTCCACCGGGGCACCCCGCGCAAGGTGAAGGGCGACTTCCTCGGCGTCGACGTCAACATCGCCGCCCGCGTCGGCGACGCGGCCAAGGGCGGCGAGGTCCTCGTCTCCGACAGCGTCCGCGAGGAGCTCGACGGCCGCCGCTTCAAGTTCGGCCGCTCTCGCGAGCTCGACGCTCCGGGCGCCCCCGCCGACCTCACCGTCTGCCCGGTGAGCGGCCGGCGGGGACGCTGACTGGAGGCCACAAGCGAAAGAAGAGGGGCATGCGACACTGACCGACGACGAGGTGCGATGCCCGACGTCTACGCCACCATCGCCGAGCAGGACCAGGCCGTTCAGCAGCAGATCGCGGACGTGCTCGAACTGCGCGCCGCGGACAGGCAGCAGCGCGCGATGCTGGACGACTACCTGCGTGACCTGGAGCTGGCGCCCGACGCTCGGGTGCTGGAGATCGGCTGCGGCACGGGAGCCGTGTGCCGCGTGCTGGCGACGCGCCCGCGAGTCGCGGAGGTAACCGGAGTCGATCCCTCGATCGTCCTGGTCCAACGGGCGCGTGAGCTCGCGGAGGGCCATGGGGGTCTGTCCTTCATCGTCGGAGATGGGCGTGAGCTGCCGTTCGATGCCGCGAGCTTCGATGCCGTGGTCTGTCACACGTCCCTCTGCCACATCCCCGAACCCGAGCGGGTGCTCGCGGAGGCCGCCCGCGTGACCGTCGAGGGCGGGCTACTGGCCGTCTTCGACGGCGACTATGCGACGACGACGGTCGCCATCGGCGAGCCCGATCCACTCCAGGCTTGCGCTGACGCCGCAGTGGAGGCGCTCGTCTACGACCGATTCCTGGTCCGCAGGCTGCCGAGCCTGTTCGATGAGGTGGGCTGGAGCTTGGTCCGGGTTCGCAGCCACGGGTACGTGGAGGCGAGCGACCCGAGCTACATGCTCACGATCGTGGACCGTGGGGCCGACGCCCTGGTCACCGCGCGGAGGATCGGCGAGGACGCCGCCACCGCGCTGAAGGACGAGGCGCGCCGCCGAGTCGCCGAGGGCCGGTTCTTCGGCCACATCGCCTACGTGAGCGCGATCGGGATGAGGGGCGCCGATGCATGAGCCCGGCCCCTGACCAGCCCTCGACCCGGCCGGCCAACTCTCCGTGAGACCGATGCGGCCGCGGCCTTACTGCGCTCGTCGTCGGTCAGGTCGGCTCCCCTGACGGGGTGGACGATCGCCCAGTGGTGGCCCACCGGGCAGTACTGGTACCTCGTCGTCGGGCCAAGCCTGAGCGCCTTCAGGGATCCGCCCATGATCCAGGTCGTCGTGAACAGGTGGCCCTTGCTGCAGCGCACGACCGTTCTGCCCGGGATCGAGTAGCCCCGGTTCCGAGCGATCAGGTTGGCGAGGAAGAGGTAGATCGCCAGCAGGGCGAGAAAGGCGATGATCACGACCAGACCCATGGCTCTTCAAGGTACCGCCGGGACTTGAGCGGTCCCTAAGTCCCGTCAGTAGACGAAGGCGACCGAGAGGTAGTAGCCCGCGACAACGGTGAAGAGGACGGCGTCGAGGCGGTCGATCAGGCCTCCGTGGGGCCCGAAGAGCCGGCCGGTGTCCTTGACGCCGAGGTCGCGCTTCAGCATCGAGGCGAACAGGTCGCCGATCGGTGCGATGACGGCGATGCACATGCCCATCACCAGGGCGTCGATCCCAGGCAGCCAGTCCTGATAGAGCCCGGCGAACCAGAAGCCCAGGGTGGCGCCGACGAAGCCGCCGAACAGCCCCTCGAGGGTCTTGTTCGGTGAGATCCGCGGCGTGATCTTCCGCGTGCCGAAGAGGCGGCCGGCCGCGTAGGCGGCGGTGTCGCTGAGGAAGGTGGCGACGAGCACGTCGATCAGCAGGGCCGCACCGTGCGTCGGCAGGTCGCGGAGCAGGACGGCGTGGGAGAACCCGAGCCCCATCCAGGCGACCCCGAGCACCGTGAACGCGATCGAGGTCGTGATCAGCTCGTGCGAGCGGCGCGCGCGCAGCGAACACGAAGGCGAGCCGGGAAGAGCGCCGCGAAGACCAGCAGGATCTGAAAGGAGTCGCCGAAGTGCGCGGCGATCACCATCGCCGCGACCGTCGCGTACCCGGGCAGCACGATCGGGCGGATCGAGGCGGACATCCGGAAGAACTCACGCAGGCCGAGGACTCCGAGGCCGACCATCGCAAGCGCGAAGACGTCCCCCCCGATGCCGACGATCGCGATCGCGAAGACGATCCACGGGATGGCCACCACCACCCGGGCGGTGGTCTCGGACATCTCGGGCACCAGACGCTGGAAGCGCGAACGTGCGGGCGGCCGGGGCTCCGGCGCGTTCTCCTCCACGGGCTCGTCGAAGTCGAGCAGGTCGTCGGGATCGGGCAGGAAGCCCCGCTCCCGCTCCCGCGGGCGATCGCGCTCCTCGCGATCCCGCCCGAAGTCGAAGGAGGGCGGGTCGAGATCCTCGATCATCAGTCCCTTGCCCCAAAGCGCCGCTGGCGCTCCTCGTACTCGGCGAGGCAGGCCTCGAAGGCCTCGCGGCCGAAGTCGGGCCAGAACTCGTCGCGGAAGACGAACTCGGAGTAGGCGCACTGCCAGAGGAGGTAGTTGGAGATCCGCTGCTCGCCGCTCGTGCGGATCAGCAGGTCGGGATCGTGCATCTCCGGGGCATACAGGCGGCTCTGGAACTCCTCCTCCCCACCCCCCTCGTACGCCGCGGCGGCGTCGAGGATCTCGGCCCGCCCGCCGTAGTTGAAGGCGACGAAGAGGGTGATCCGGTCGTTCGAGGCGGTCTGGGACTCGGCCCAGTCCATGCGGCCCGTGAGCTCCTCGCTGATCCCCTCGCGGCGGCCGATGAAGCGCATGCGGACACCCTCTTCGTCGAGCTCGGGCGTCTCCCTGTCGATCCGCTCGGCGAACATCGCCATCAGCCCGTCGACCTCCTCGCGCGGCCGCGTCCAGTTCTCGGTCGAGAACGAGTAGACCGTGAGCTCCTTGACGCCCAGCTCGACGGCGTCGCGGAGGCGCTCCTTGACCGCGTCGGCGCCGGCGCGGTGGCCCTCGATGCACCGGCAGGCCTCGCTGATGAGCCCAGCGGCCATTGCCGTCGGTGATGATCGCGACGTACTCGGCTGACATCAGGAGGACCTCCAGGACCAGCCGTGGCTAGACCTCGAGGATCTCCTCCTCCTTGCCCTTCAGGAGATTGTCGATCTCGCCGATCGAGGCGTCGGTCTGCTTCTGCAGCTCGGTCTCCCCGTGGTGCTCCTCGTCGGAGCCGGCCTCGCCCTCCTTCTTCAGCTCACGGAGGTCCTGCATCACGTCGCGGCGGATATTCCGGATGGCGACACGGCCCTGCTCGGCGACCCCGTGGACGACCTTGACCAGCTCCTTGCGGCGCTCCTCGGTGAGCTCGGGGATCTGCAGGCGAATGACATTGCCGTCGTTGGAGGGGGTCAGCCCGAGGTCGGACTCCATGACCGACTTCTCGATCGCCGAGATCGAGGATTTGTCGTACGGGCGTCACGGTGAGCATGCGGGCGTCGGTCGCCGCCACCTGGGCGAGCTGCTGGAGCGGGGTCTCGGCGCCGTAGTAGTCGACCTGGAGGCGGTCGAGGAGATGCGGTGAGGCGCGGCCGGTGCGCACGGTGGCGAGCTCGCCGCGGGTCGCGTCGACGGACTTCTGCATCCGCTCGTTGGCGTCGGCCAGCAGCTCGTCGATCATCTCCATGGTCATGTGCGCACCCGCGGAGCCGGCTCGGTGGCAGGCTTTGACGACACCAAGGTGCCGACCCTCTCTCCGCTGACGATCCTATCTATGTTGCGCTCGTCCGCCATGTTGAAGACGTAGATCGGCAGGTCGTTGTCCATGCAGAGCGAGAGGGCGGTCGAGTCCATCACCCGCAGGCCCCGCTCGATCGCCTCGCGGTGGCTGATCTCGGGCAGGAACTCGGCGTCGGGGTCAATCGAGGGATCAGCCGTCGTAGACGCCCTCCACCCCGTTCTTCGCCATCAGGATCGCCTCGGCGTGGATCTCGAGCGCCCGCAGGGCGGCGGCGGTGTCGGTGGTGAAGAACGGGTTGCCGGTGCCGGCGGCGAAGATCACCGCGCGGCCCTTCTCCAGATGGCGGATCGCGCGGCGGCGGATGTAGGGCTCGGCGACCTCGGTCACCGCCATCGCCGAGAGCACCCGGGTGTCGACGCCGACCTTCTCCAGCGCGTCCTGGAGGGTGAGCGCGTTGAGCACGGTGGCGAGCATCCCCATGTAGTCGGCGGTGGCGCGGTCCATTCCCTCCGCGGCGCCCTCGAGGCCCGCGGTAGATGTTGCCGGCGCCGACCACCATCGCGACCTCGACGCCCTGGGCGCGGACGTCGCGCGACCTGGTTGGCGATCCGCTCGATCTGGGCGGGGTCGGTGCCGTAGTCGAGGTCGCCCATCAGCGCCTCACCGGAAAGCTTCAGCAGGATCCGCTTGAACCGAGGCTCGCGGCCAATCGGCCTACTCCTCCCCCACCTCGAAGCGCGCGAAGCGAGCGATCCGCACGTTCTCGCCGGTCTTGGCGGCGACCTCGGTGCGCAGGTCCTCGATCGTCTTGCCCTCGTAGCGCTCCTCGTTGAAGTGCTTCTGGTCGAGCAGGACGATCTCCGACGGCCCACTTCCTCAGCTGGCCCTCGACGATCTTCTGCGACGACGTCGTCCGGCTTGCCGTCCGCCCTGCGCCTTCTCCTCGAGGATCGCGCGCTCGTCGCCATGTCCTCCTCGGGGATGTCCTCGAGGGAGACGTGCTGGGGGTTCATCGCGGTGATGTGAATCGCGACCTCGCCGCGCGAACTCCTTGAAGTCGTCGTTGCGGGCGACGAAGTCCGTCTCGCACTGAACCTCGACGAGGACGCCGATCCCTTGCGCTGCCGTCGGCGTGGGTGTAGGCGGCGACAACGCCCTCCGCGGTGCTGCGCCCGCCGCGCTTGGCGGCCGATGCCGCCCCCTTCTTGCGAAGGATCTCGATCGCCTTCTCTCGTCGCCCTCGGCCTCGCTCGAGGGCCTCCTTGCAGTCCATCATCGGCGCCCGGTGTGGTCGCGGAGCGCCTTCACGTCCGCGGCTGACGGCTTGTAGGGCGCCATCAGGTAGTCACCCCCGCTCTTCGCGGGCTCCGGCTGCGGTTCTTCCGTCGGCGGCGGCTGGGGATCTCCTCGCCGCCTCGCGGTCAGCCTCGGCCTGGTCCCCCTGGCGGCGTGCGCGGGCGCTTCGGCCTCGGGTTGAGGCTGCGGCACCTCGGCCGCCGCCTCGCGTGTCGCCTCGGTCTGCTTCGCCGCCGCCTGCGCCTTGGCGTCCGCCTCTGCCTTGGCCTTGGCCTCTGCTTCTGCCTTCGCCTTCTCCTCGGCCTCCTGCTTGGCCTTTTCCTCCTCCTCGCGGCGCTTGCGCTCCTCTTCCTCCTTGCGCTTCCGCTCCTCCTCCTCGGCCCGGCGGCGCGCCTCCTCCTCGCGCCACGGCCGCGGAGCCCTCGATCGCCCCGCCGAGCGTGCGGATGATCAGCTCGCAGGAGCGGATCGCGTCGTCGTTGCCGGGAATCACGTAGTCGACCGGGGTCGGGTCGCAGTTGGTGTCCACCAGGCCGACGATCGGAATTTCGAGGCGGTCGGCCTCGCGCAGCCCGATCTCCTCGGTCTTCAGGTCGATGATGACCACGGCGTCGGGCAGTCGCTGCATGTCGCGCGACGCCGCCGAGGTTGTATTCGAGCTTGCGCAGCTCGGCCTCCATCGACATGCGCTCCTTGGTGGGCAGCAGGTCGAGACGGCCGCCCTCCTTGAGCTCGCGAAGCTCGTGCAGCCGCTGGATCCGCTTGCTTGATCGTGTTGAAGTTGGTGAGCAGCCCGCCCAGCCAGCGCCGGTTCACGTACGGCATGCCGCAGCGCTCGGCCCATTCCTGCACTGAGTCGCGGGCCTGCTTCTTGGTCCCGACGAAGAGGATCACGCCGCCCTTCGCTGCGACCTCGGTGACGAAATCGGTCGCCTTCTTGAGGAGCTCCTCCGTCTGGAGGAGGTCGATGATGTGGATCCCTTCCCGCTCTCCGAATATGAAGCGGCGCATGCGCGGGTTCCAGCGCCGCGTCTGGTGACCGAAGTGAACTCCGGCCTCCAGCAGCTCTCTGATGCCTACCTCGGCCATCTGACCTTCCTATCGCTTGTGGTGTTCGGTTGCCCTGCCGCGACTACGGGAACCCGGGTTTGCCCCGGGCAGCGTCCCGTGCCTCTCGGCGGGGGTTGGGTGCAAAGTCCGCGGGATTGTAGGTGGTGAGCCGAATCGGCCCCGCTCGGCGCCGCCAGAGGCGAGCTGAGCGGACGCCGTTACGCTTTTTCCCCCGCGATGGACGCCGACCAGTCAACGGAGAGCCAGAAGCCACCCACGCCCGCGGCAGGTTACGCCAGCCGCTTCGATCTCGAGCTCTTCGAGCAGCTGGTGGCCGAGTATCAGAGCCGGCCGCTGCGCGAGAAACCGATCAGCCGCGACCAGAAGTCCCAGAGAGAGAAGGCGGAGGCGCGCATCCAGAGGATCCAGCGAGAACTGGATATGTCCTTCGAGGACAGAGTCGTCCTCGACCTCGGTTGCGGGCACGGCTGGCTGCCGGCCCTGCTGCCGAAACTCGGCGGCGCTCGGGGGGCGATCGGAGTGGACCCGAGGCGCTACGAGACCTGGTCCGAGCACACCGACTCGCGGGTGAAGCTGATCGAGGCGGACCTGTCGGCTGAAGATGTCGTCGAGGAAGCGAGCGTCGACTGCGTGATCTCGGGCGCCGTTTTGGAGCACGTCTCCCGCCCGATCGAGATGCTCGACGCGATCCGTCGGGTGCTCACGCCCGGAGGCCGCGCCTGGCTTTACTTCAACCTGTATCGGGGCCCGTCCGCGTCTCACCGCTACAACGAGGTTCCCTTCCCCTGGCCTCATCTGCTCTTCGACGACGCGGTGTGCAGGGCCTACTACAAGCGGGTGCACGGCCGCGGCAACGTCCCCTTCGCGTGGGTGAACCGGATGACGATCGGCGGCTACATCCAGGCCGTCGAAGAGGTGGGTTTGCGGATCGTCGAGCTGAAGCGACGGGTAGTCCCGATCGATGTCGGTTTCTACCAGCGCTTCGAGGACGAGCTGGGTCGCTATCCGGCGCTGGACCTCGAAACCGACTTCGCCACCCTGGTGCTCGAAAAGGAGTCCCCGGGACGCTGGCGCAAGGGTCGAGATCGCTCTTCGCACGACCTGGGCTACCTGGAACGGCAGCGGGCGCTGGACGAAGCGATCGCAGCTGAGCCGGCCGCGGGTTAGCTTGGTCAGTCCGCGCCCGCTCTGGCGCGCTCCAGCGCTGCTTTGAGGTCGTCCGGTAGATCCGAAGTGAGTTCCAGCTTCTCGCCGGTGACGGGGTGCGCGAACTCCAACCGCGACGCATGCAGGAACTGGCGCTCAAGGCCGTGCCGGCCCCGGGTGCCGTATTCCGGGTCGCCGGCGACCGGGTGGTCGATCGCCGCGAAGTGGACCCGGATCTGATGGGTCCGGCCGGTCTCAAGGCGGGCGTGGACGAGGGTGTCGTTCGGCAGCTCCTCGATCACCTCGAAGTGGGTGCGCGCCTCCCGCGAGCCCGTGCCCTTGACCGCCCTCTTCGTTCGTTGCCGGCGGTGGCGCCCCAAGGGGGCATCGATCGTGCCGGTGCGGCTGCCCAGATGACCTTCGACCAGCGCGGTGTACTCGCGCTCGACCTCGCGCGCCTTGACCATTCGCGCCAGAGCCCGATGCGACTCGTCGTTCCGGGCGACCATCATCAGCCCGGAGGTGTCCTTGTCGAGGCGATGGACGATGCCGGGCCTCCCGCCCTCTCCCCCGCCCGCGATCCCCTCCAGAAGTTCGACCAGCGTCTCGCCACGATGCGAGGGCGCCGAGTGGACGACCAGGCCGGCCGGTTTCTCGATCACGGCGAGGTCGTCGTCGAGATGGACGATCAGGCGCTCGGCATCGGGCCTCACGGCTTTCCACCCCCTGAAACGTGTCGCTCCCTTCGGGAGCGCCCTTGCGTCGACGAGCGCTCGACGTCGAGTAGCAGCAGTAGCACCCCCACCGTGATCGCCACGTCAGCCAGGTTGAACGTCGGCCAGAGCGGTAGGTCGATGAAGTCGATCACGGCCCCCTCTCGCACCCGATCCGCCAGATTCCCGAGCGCGCCGCCAAGCAGCAGTGCGGCGGGCAGCCAGACGAGCCAGCCGCTGCCGCCCCTGAACGCCAGGAAGACGAGGACCCCGACCAGGAGAACGATCGTCACGCCGATCAGTGCCGCGGAGATATCGCCACCGAGCCCGAAGGCGACGCCCTTGTTGCGCACGTTCTCGAACGCCAGGAACGGCAGGACCTCGACCCGGTCCCCTGGGTCGATGAGGGAGGTCGCGAGCGCCTTGGTCCCCTGATCGACCGCGACGACCACGCCGCAGGCGGCGAGCCCCGGAATCAGCACTGCGAGGGCGCGGCTCCTCAACCGGCGATCAGCGCCACGACCACGCGCCAGACGATGCTGAGAACGATGATCGCCAGGATCGGGCTGAGGTCGATGCCCATCCCGCCGGCCCCGATCGGCGGGATCACGCGCCGGAAGATGTTGAGGTAGGGATCCACCACCTGGTGGATGAAGTCGACGGTCGCTCGCAGCCAGGGGTAATAGGGCATCCGGGGAATCCAGGAGAGCAGGATCCGGATGAAGATCAGGATGAAGTAGACGAGGAAGATCGCGCTGACGTAATCGGCGACGTCGTTGCGGGTGATCGCGAGCAGGAAGCTCACTCGCGCACCCGGTCCAAAGAGGCGTCGACCGCCGCGAGCAGGCTGTCGCGGATCCTGTGCTCCTCGAGGGCGTTGAGGCCCGCCTCGGTCATGCCCCCGGGCGAGGCGACCGCTTGCTTGAGGGCGCCGGGCTCGTGGAGCTCGAGCAGGCCGCCGGTGGCGCTCATTGCCTTCGCCACCATGCGAATCGCCTGGTCCTCCGTAAGGCCCTCCTTGACCCCGGCCTCCACCAGGACCTCCGCCATCAGTGCGAGGTAGCCAGGTGAGGACCCCATGATCGCCGTGGCGGCGTCGATCAGGTTCTCGTCGAGCTCGATCACCTCGCCGACCAAGCCGAGCAGTTCCGTCGTCAACCGCCGACGGGCATCGTCCGCTTCCTTCGGAAAGGCCACGCAGAGGACTCCCTGGCGAAGCTGGGCCCCCAGGTTGGGCATCACGCGGACCAGGTCGACCCTGGGAAGCGCCTCATGGAGTGTCTTCAGGGAGGTGCCGGCGAGGATCGACAGAACCGGAGTCCCCGCCTGGATCAGGTCCGGCGCCACCTCATCGAGGACGTTTGGCTTGACTGCGAGCACGACGAGGTCGGAGTTGTCGGCCAGGGCGACATTCCCCTCGATTGCCTCGCCGTCCACCTCCTCGGCGAGCTTGCTCGCCTTGTCGGGATCGGCGTCGGCGAACAGCATCGCCTCTGGTGCCCCCGGCTCACCCTGGGCTCTCGCCCAGCCCCGGGCCAGCCCGGCGGCCATGTTTCCTGCACCCACGAAGCCCAGCTTCATGGACGGGACTTTATTCGGAGGCCTGCCGCGCCCTATGACTGGTTGAAGAAGCCGCCCTCGAGGAGGCGGGCCTTCTCCTCGGCGGACACCTCGACGTTCTCGGGCGTTAGCAGGAAGATGCCCTGCGAGATGCGCTGCATCCCGCCGCCGAGCGCGTAGGTCATGCCCGAGGAGAAGTCGATCAGCCGCTTGGAGAGCTCGCGGTCGGTCGACTGCAGGTTGATGATCACCGGCTTCGAGCGCTTGAACTCGTCGGCAACCTGCTGGGCGTCATTGAAGCTCCGCGGGGTGACCACGTGCATCGAGGAGACTCCGCCTCCACCCCCACCCCCGTTGCCTGCCGGCGCAGCGCGCCGGCGTCCGCGACGGGGCCGTTGCTCCTCGTCGGTGTCGTCCGCGGGCCGCATCCGCGATCGCCGCTGTGCCGGTTCCTCGTCGCCGAAGATGTCGTCGATGTCGTCCTCTCGCCCCCGTCGGCGCGACGATCCCGAGCTCGCCGCCTCACGAGGCGCAACGGCCGTGTCGTCGAGCGCCCTCTCGGTGCCCGTGTCGCCCTCGTCGTAGTACTCGCCTTCCTCGATGTAGTCACCCTCGACGAGGCCGAAGTACTCGAGTGCGCGTCTCCATGTGTCTCTGACTGCCATCTCAGGCTCAGATTCGGCTTAACGGAGGTTATTCCTGCCGTCTGATGTATCCCAATTATGAAGCCTACGCGGCGGATTAGCGGCGGTTCAAGCCCAGAGGACCGAACCCAGGCGGATGATCGTCGCCCCCTCCTCGACCGCCACGCGCCAATCCTGGCTCGTCCCCATCGAGAGCCGCTCCAAACCGCGCTCGCCGGCGAGTTCCGCAAGCCGCGCGAAATACGGTCGCGAAGCCTCCGGGTTCTCGGTGAAGGGAGGCATCGTCATCAGTCCCGACACCCTCACCGGGCAGCGCTCGATGAAGTCGTCGAGGGCCGAGGGCTCGATGCCGCCCTTTCCCTCCTCGTCCGAGAGGTTCACTTCGATCAGGACTTCCGTGTCGCTTTCCCGGTGCTTTCCCAGCTGCTCGAGCACGGACTCGGAGGCGACCGAGTGGATCAGGCGGACGAGCGGCACGATCCGTTTGACCTTGCGGCTTTGCAGGTTGCCGATGAAGTCCCAGGTGAAGCTCTCGCGCCAGCGCTCCTGCTTCGCCTCGAGGTCCTGGAGGCGGTTCTCACCGACCAGTTCGATCCCGGCCTCGCCCAGGGCGCCCATGTCGTCTGCGAGCACGTACTTCGTGGCGGCGAGGATCTCGACCTCCGCGCCGGCGTGCTCGCGAATCCCCTCGAGGTTGGCGTGGATCGTCGCCGGGTCGAGATTGGTGACGGGTTCCACCATTTATGAAACGGGTGGCTCCTCGGCTCCGCCTGCGGAGCCCCCTCGCGTAATCCAGGCCAATCCGGCCTGGCGCCCGGTTCGCTCGCCGTCGCGGCGGTGCGAGTAGAAGAGTTCTGGATTGCAGCTCGTGCAGAGGCCGGAGGACTCGATGGCATCGACGCCGGCCCGCTCGAGCAGGGCCGTCGCCACGGCGGTGAGATCGAGCATCCGGCCGTGGGCGACGCCATCCAGGTCATCGAACGCCGACAGCACCTCCTCCCCAACCTCGTAGCAGCACGGTCCGATCCCGGGGCCGATGGCAGCCGCCGCGGCCCCGACGGCACCGGCCGCCTCCCCGACGATCCCGCCGGCGAGCCCCCGCCACCCGCAATGCGCCATCGCGACCCCCTCCGGCCCCACCATCGCCACCGGGAGGCAGTCGGCCACCATGACGAGGGGTGTCAGATCCGGGTTCGAGGTCGCCTGCGCATCCACCTCGTCCGGGCTTTTCTCGACATCCGCGTAGACGCGCGGCTCCTGTGGCGCCTCATGCCGGCGCAGCTCCGTGCCATGGACCTGGCGGGCCATCACCACGCCGCCCGGATCGCGCCCGATCGACCCCGCGAGCCTGCCCCGGTTCTCGCGAACGTGGCTGGGTTCGTCGCCGGTCAGCACGCCGACGTTCAGCGCCTCGTAGGGCGCCCGGCTCACTCCTCCGATCCGCGTCGAGAACGCCACCCGGGCTCCAGGCAACTCCGCCTGGAGCCAGCGAACTCCGTTTTGATCGCGCCACTCCACCCCGCGCAGGCTAGATCAGCCCCCTGGAGCAACGGCTCGGCCTCAGGCGTCGGCCTCCACCTTGACCTCGCACATGTCGACCGACGCGCGGGTGCCGGGCGTGTCGCCTGGGTCCATCGCCTCGAACACCTCGGCCGCATTGCGCATGTCCTCCTCGGTTGCGAACTGTCCGACGAAGATCGCGGTTCCCTGAGCCTCGTCGACGAGCAGCTGGAAGCCCGTCGACACCACGCCCTCCGGCGGGCCCTCGTTTGCTTCGACGCGCTCCGCGATCGCGGCGATCCGGTCCGGGCTGACGTCGGTGAACCTGACTACACGTGCGTACATCGAGGCACCTCTTCTGTAGGGAGGCCTCGATCCTATTCGGGAATTTCCCCCCTGGCGGCGGCTACCGCGATCCGTAGCTCCTCGTCCCGGCCCGAGATCTCGCCGTCCAGCTTGCCGGAGAGAGCGGCCTCGAGACCGCGGCCGACGCCGGGGCCCTCGGGGACCCCCTCCGCGAGCAGGTCGGCACCGGTGATCTCGAGGCCCACGTTGCGCCACTCCGCCGCGTAGCGGTCGAGCCACTCGGCCCCGATGGCCCGAGCGACCAGCAGCTGGGCCGGATCCCAGAGAGCGGCCAGGCGGGCGGCCTCCGATGGGCGTTCGGGCGTCGCCGCGGCCAGCTCCCGGATCTGGGGCAGTGGCCTGACGATCGCCAGGATCCCCGCCAGCTCACGATCCACCCACTCCGACCAGGGTGGAGCTGAGGCTAGGCGCGTCACCTCCGCCACTCGCTCCGGTGCCTGCGGGTCGAGGCTCGGCAGCACGTCCCAGTCAGCGATCAAGCGAAGAGCCGCAGCCGGGTCATCCTCGGCGGCGATCCGTCGCAGCTCGTTGTCGATGCGGTCCTCGGAGACGGTCGAGAGGTCAGCCTCGCGGAGCAGCCGAGCGGTCTCCGGCTCGAGCTCGAAGCCGAACCGGGCGGCGTAGCGGGCCGCCCGCAGGGCCCGGGTCGGATCGTCGATGAAGGAGCCGTCGTGGAGGACCCGCAGCAGTCCTGCTCTCAGGTCGTCGAGCCCGCCGTGCGGATCGAGGAGCTGCCGGTCTCCGCTCAGCGGGAACGCCATCGCGTTGACGGTGAAGTCGCGGCGGGCGAGGTCCTCCGTGATCGAGGCGGGTCGGACCTCCGGCAGTGCGCCGGGCGCCGGGTAGCTCTCCGCGCGGGTCTGCGCGATGTCGATCTTCGCGTTGCCCTGCTCCAGCCGACC
The DNA here is from genome assembly GCA_963848955.1 of uncultured Solirubrobacterales bacterium. Classification (GTDB taxonomy): domain Bacteria; phylum Actinomycetota; class Thermoleophilia; order Solirubrobacterales; family 70-9; genus DASUPK01. Next base: position 113,866 of record CAWKFQ010000006.1, read on the forward strand.
CGTCAGGAACAGTCCCTCCCGCTCCGGGCTGAACCCCGGCAGGTCGCTGAGCGCCTCCGCGTCTTCCTCGATCGCCACATCCAGGTCGGCCACCTCGCGGCCGAGGAGCAGGTCGCGCACCACACCCCCGACCAGGTAGGCCGGCACCCGGTCGGCGATCTGGCGAAGCTGATCGATCGCCGCCAGGGACTCGACCTGCTCCCCGAGCCGGCCGGGATCGATGTCGGTTGAGCCGGGCATTAGCGGCTTTCCTACCATGCTCCGCGATCAGGGACCTCTGGAACAACATCCGCGAGCGGGGGAAGAACCTCTGGAGCAACCACCGGTGGGCCACTCTCGGCGCCGCCGCGGGCCTCGGGGCGATCGTCATCGCGCTGGTCGCATACGCGGCCGTGAAGAGGCCGGGGGACAAGTCCTGCCCTGACCCATGCACGATCACGGCCACGACCCCGGAGCCCGTCAGTGGGCTCACCGACTGGCCGATGTACGGCCTCAACCCGGAGCGGACCCGCTACCTCGACGCGCCGACGGTCAAGCCCCCCTACTCGATCCGCTGGCGCTTCAAGGGCAACCACCTGCTCGAATACTCGCCCGTCCTGGTGGGCAACCAGCTCTTCGGGGTCAACAACAACGGGATGGCGTTCGCGGTCAAGGCCAGCACCGGCAAGGCTCGATGGAAGCAGCAGATCGCCCACCTGAACGCTTCATCCCCTACCTACAGCGACCACGTCGTCTATGTCTCCAATCTGGAGCCGGGTCAGGTCGTCGCGCTGGCACAGTCGGACGGGCACGTGCTCTGGAAGCACCCGCTTCCGGGCCGGACCGAGTCCTCGCCGCTCGTCGTCGGCAACAAGGTGATCGTGGGTTGCGAGTGCAACACGGTCTTCGCACTCGACAAGGCGACGGGCGAGACGATCTGGGAGCGGCATGTGAACGGCGCGGTGAAGGCGGCGCCGGCATACGAGGACGGGGTCGTCTACATCGGCGACTACAGCGGTGAGATGAGCGCGATCCGGGTCGGCGACGGATCGATCAAGTGGCAGGCGGGCTCGCAGGGATCGGGCTTCGGCCGCTCGGGGCGGTTCTATGCCGCCGCCACGGTCGCCTTCGGTCGCGTCTACGCCGGCAATGTGGACGGGCGGATGTACAGCTTCGACCAGCAGACGGGCGATCTGGCCTGGAGTCACTCGACCGGCAACTACGTCTACGCGGCCGCCATCGCTGCCCGAACCCCGGACACCCCGCCGACGGTCTACTTCGGCTCCTACGACGGGACTTTCTACGCGCTTGACGCCCGCACCGGCGACGAGCGCTGGAGCGTCCCGGACCTGGGCGCGATCTCGGGAGCGGCGAGCCTGATCGGCGACACCGCCTACGTCGCGGACCTGAAGACCACCTCGACATACGGGTTCGACATCCGCAACGGCCACAGGGTCTTCCAGTACCCCGATGGCGCCTACAACCCGGTGGTCTCAAACGGCAAGGAGCTCTTCCTCACCGGCTACAAGACCCTCTACGCCATGCGGCCGGGAACGGGCCCTGCGAAGGACGGGATCCTCCAGAAGCAGCCGAAGACTCCGCCGGCAGGCCAGAAGAAGGGCAAGCCGGCGAAGTCGGGCTAGCTCGAGCCGGACCGGGATCCCGGCCTCGCTCCATCGCCTGCTTGGCCTCGGCGATCGTGTGGTGCCCGTAGTGGAAGATCGAGGCGCAGAGGACCGCGTCGGCGTCGCCCGTCGTCGATCGGCCTCGACGAGGTGCTCGAGCTCGCCGGCGCCGCCGGAGGCGATCACCGGGACGCCGACGGCGTCGGCGACCGCGCGGGTCAGCTCGAGGTCGTAGCCGTCGTGGTCCCGTCGCGGTCCATGCTCGTCAGCAGCATCTCCCCCGCCCCGCGCTCGGTCGCCTCGCGCGCCCACTCGACCGCCTCGCGGCCCTCGACCCGGCGTGCGCCCGCCGTTGACGTTAGACGTCCCAGCGCCGTCTCGCGCGCCGCTTGGCGTCGATCGCGACCACGACGCACTGCGCGCCGAAGACGTCGGCGAGCTCCTCGATCAGCTCGGGCCGCGCCAGCGCCGCCGAGTTGACCGAGACCTTGTCGGCCCCGGCGTCGAGCACCGCCTGCGCGTCCTCGACCGAGCGGATGCCGCCGCCGATCGTGAACGGGATGAAGACGTTGTCGGCGGTGCGCCGCGCGAGCTCGACGATCGTGTCGCGGCTCTCGTGCGAGGCGGTGATGTCGAGGAAGACGAGCTCGTCGGCGCCCTCGGCGTCGTAGCGCTCGGCGAGCTCGACCGGGTCGCCGGCGTCGCGGATGTCGACGAAGTTGGTGCCCTTGACGACGCGCCCGGCGTCGACGTCGAGGCAGGGAATGACGCGCTTCAGGACCATGGCCCCAAAGGTAGGGGTCCTGAAGCGGGTCATTCCCTGCCTCGACGTCGACGCCGGCCGCGTCGTCAAGGGCACCAACTTCGTCGACATGCGCGATGCCGGCGACCCGGTCGAGCTGGCCGAGCGCTACGACGCCGAGGGCGCCGACGAGCTCGTCTTCCTCGACATCACCGCCTCGCACGAGAGCCGGGACACGATCGTCGAGCTCGCCCGCCGCACCGCCGACAACGTCTTCATCCCGTTCACGATCGGCGGCGGCATCCGCTCGGTCGAGGACGCGCAGGCGGTGCTCGACGCCGGGGCGGACAAGGTCTCGGTCAACTCGGCGGCGCTGGCGCGGCCCGAGCTGCTCGCCGAGCTGGCCGACGTCTTCGGCGCGCAGTGCGTCGTGATCGCGATCGACGCCAAGCGGCGCGGCTGACGGCGGGCTGGGACGTCTACACCACGGCGGGCCGCACCCGGGTCGAGGGCCGCGAGGCGGTCGACTGGGCCGCGAGGCGACCGAGCGCGGGGCGGGGGAGGTGCTGCTGACCAGCATGGACCGCGACGGGACGACGCGACGGCTACGACCTCGAGCTGACCCGCGCGGTGGCGGAGGCGGTCAGCGTCCCGGTGATCGCCTCGGGCGGCGCCGGCGAGCTCGACCACCTGGTCGAGGCGATCGACGACGGGCGCGCCGACGCGGTCCTCTGCGCCTCGATCTTCCACTACGGGCAGCTACACGATCGCCGAGGCGAAGCAGGCGATGGAGCGGGCCGGCATCCCGGTCCGGCTCGAGCTAGCCCGACTTCGCCGGCTTGCCCTTCTTCTGCCTGCCGGCGGGGTCTTCGGCTGCTTCTGGAGGATCCCGTCCTTCGCAGGGCCCGTTCCCGGCCGCAGCGCGTAGAGGGTCTTGTAGCCGGTGAGGAAGAGCCCTTGCCGTTTGAGACCACCGGGTTGTAGGCGCCATCGGGGTACTGGAAGACCCTGTGGCCGTTGCGGATGTCGAACCCGTATGTCGAGGTGGTCTTCAGGTCCGCGACGTAGGCGGTGTCGCCGATCAGGCTCGCCGCTCCCGAGATCGCGCGCCAGGTCCGGGACGCTCCAGCGCTCGTCGCCGGTCCGGGCGTCAAGCGCGTAGAACGTCCCGTCGTAGGAGCCGAAGTAGACCGTCGGCTGGGTGTCCGGGGTTCGGGCAGCGAGGCGGCCGCGTAGACGTAGCTGCCGGTCGAGTGGCTCCAGGCCAGATCGCCCTCTGCTGGTCGAAGCTGTAGATCCGCCCGTCCACGATTGCCGGCGTAGACGCGGCCGAAGGCGACCGCGGCGGTGGCGTAGAACCGCCCCGAGCGGCCGAAGCCCGAGCCCTGCGAGCCCGCCTGCCACTTGATCGATCCGTCGCCGACCCGGATCGCGCTCATCTCGCCGCTGTAGTCGCCGATGTAGACGACCCCGTCCTCGTATGCCGGCGCGGCCTTCACCGCGCCGTTCACATGCCGCTCCCAGATCGTCTCGCCCGTCGCCTTGTCGAGTGCGAAGACCGTGTTGCACTCGCAGCCCACGATCACCTTGTTGCCGACGACGAGCGGCGAGGACTCGGTCCGGCCGGGCAGCGGGTGCTTCCAGAGCACGTGCCCGTCCGACTGCGCCAACGCGACGACCTGACCCGGCTCCAGATTGGAGACGTAGACGACGTGGTCGTTGTAGGTAGGGGATGAAGCGTTCAGGTGGGCGATCTGCTGCTTCCATCGAGCCTTGCCGGTGCTGGCCTTGACCGCGAACGCCATCCCGTTGTTGTTGACCCCGAAGAGCTGGTTGCCCACCAGGACGGGCGAGTACTCGAGCAGGTGGTTGCCCTTGAAGCGCCAGCGGATCGAGTAGGGGGGCTTGACCGTCGCGCGTCGAGGTAGCGGGTCCGCTCCGGGTTGAGGCCGTACATCGGCCAGTCGGTGAGCCCGCTGACGGGCTCCGGGGTCGTGGCCGTGATCGTGCATGGGTCGGGGCAGGACTTGTCGCCCGGCCTCTTCACGGCCGCGTATGCGACCAGCGCGATGACGATCGCCCCGAGGCCCGCGGCGGCGCCGAGAGTGGCCCACCGGTGGTTGCTCCAGAGGTTCTTTCCCCGCTCGCGGATGTTGTTCCAGAGGTCCCTGATCGCGGAGCATGGTAGGAAAGCCGCTAATGCCCGGCTCAACCGACATCGATCCCGGCCGGCTCGGGGAGCAGGTCGAGTCCCTGGCGGCGATCGATCAGCTTCGCCAGATCGCCGACCGGGTGCCGGCCTACCTGGTCGGGGGTGTGGTGCGCGACCTGCTCCTCGGCCGCGAGGTGGCCGACCTGGATGTGGCGATCGAGGGAGACGCGGAGGCGCTCAGCGACCTGCCGGGGTTCAGCCCGGAGCGGGAGGGACTGTTCCTGACGGGTCGGCTGGAGCAGGGCAACGCGAAGATCGACATCGCGCAGACCCGCGCGGAGAGCTACCCGGCGCCCGGCGCACTGCCGGAGGTCCGACCCGCCTCGATCACGGAGGACCTCGCCCGCCGCGACTTCACCGTCAACGCGATGGCGTTCCCGCTGAGCGGAGACCGGCAGCTGCTCGATCCGCACGGCGGGCTCGACGACCTCAGAGCAGGACTGCTGCGGGTCCTCCACGACGGCTCCTTCATCGACGATCCGACCCGGGCCCTGCGGGCGGCCCGCTACGCCGCCCGGTTCGGCTTCGAGCTCGAGCCGGAGACCGCTCGGCTGCTCCGCGAGGCCGACCTCTCGACCGTCTCCGAGGACCGCATCGACAGCGAGCTGCGACGGATCGCCGCCGAGGATGACCCGGCTGCGGCTCTTCGCTTGATCGCTGACTGGGACGTGATGCCGAGCCTCGACCCCCAGGCACCGGAGCGAGTGGCGGAGGTGACGCGCCTCGCCTCAGCTCCACCCTGGTCGGAGTGGGTGGATCGTGAGCTGGCGGTGATGCTGGCGATTGTCAGGCCGCTGCCCCAGATCCGGGAGCTGGCCGGGGCGACGCCCGAACGCCCATCGGAGGCCGCCCGCCTGGCCGCTGCCTGGGATCCGGCCCAGCTGCTGGTCGCCCGGGCCATCGGGGCGGAGTGGCTCGACCGCTACGCGGCGGAGTGGCGCAACGTGGGACTCGAGATCACCGGTGCCGACCTGCTCGCGGAGGGGGTCCCCGAGGGCCCCGGCGTCGGCCGCGGTCTCGAGGCCGCTCTCTCCGGCAAGCTGGACGGCGAGATCTCGGGCCGGGACGAGGAGCTTCGGATCGCGGTAGCCGCTGCCAGGGGGGAAATTCCCGAATAGGATCGAGGCCTTCCTACAGAAGAGGTGCCTCGATGTACGCACGTGTAGTCAGGTTCACCGACGTCAGCGCGGACCGGATCGCCTCGATCGCGGAGCGCGTCGAAGCAAACGAGGGCCCGCCGGAGGGCGTGGTGTCGACAGGGTTCCAGCTGCTCGTGGACGAGGCTCAGGGAACCGCGATCTTCGTCGGCCAGTTCGCAACCGAGGAGGACATGCGCAATGCGGCCGAGGTGTTCGAGGCGATGGACCCAGGCGACACGCCCGGCACCCGCGCATCGGTCGACATGTGCGAGGTCAAGGTGGAAGCCGACGCCTGAGGCCGAGCCGCTCCAGGGGGCTGATCTAGCCTGCCCGGGGTGGAGTGGCGCGATCAAAACGGAGTTCGCTGGCTCCAGGCGGAGTTGCCCGGGGCCCGGGTGGCGTTCTCGACGCGGATCGGAGGAGTGAGCCGGGCGCCCTACGAGGCGCTGAACGTCGGCGTGCTGACCGGCGACGAACCCAGCCACGTTCGCGAGAACCGGCGCAGGCTCGCGGGCTCGATCGGGCGCGATCCGGGCGGCGTGGTGATGGCTCGCCAGGTCCATGGCACGGAGCTGCGCCGGCATGAGGCGCCACAGGAGCCGCGCGTCTACGCGGATGTCGAGAAAAGCCCGGACGAGGTGGATGCGCAGGCGACCTCGAACCCGGATCTGACACCCCTCGTCATGGTGGCCGACTGCCTCCCGGTGGCGATGGTGGGGCCGGAGGGGGTCGCGATGGCGCATTGCGGGTGGCGGGGGCTCGCCGGCGGGATCGTCGGGGAGGCGGCCCGCGCCGTCGGGGCCGCGGCGGCTGCCATCGGCCCCGGGATCGGACCGTGCTGCTACGAGGTTGGGGAGGAGGTGCTGTCGGCGTTCGATGACCTGGATGGGGTCGCGCACGGCCGGATGCTCGACCTCACCGCCGTGGCGACGGCCCTGCTCGAGCGGGCCGGCGTCGATGCCATCGAGTCCTCCGGCCTCTGCACGAGCTGCAATCCCGAGCTCTTCTACTCACATCGCCGCGACGGCGAGCGAACCGGGCGCCAGGCCGGATTGGCTTGGATTACGCGAGGGGTCCGAGCGAGCGAGGCAGCGCATGGTGGAACCCGTCACCAATCTCGACCCGGCGACGATCCGCGCCAACCTCGAGGGGATTCGCGAGCACGCCGGCGCGGAGGTCGAGATCCTCGCCGCCACGAAGTACGTGCTCGCAGACGACATGGGCGCTCTGGCCGAGGCCGGGATCGAACTGGTCGGTGAGAACCGCCTCCAGGACCTCGAGGCGAAGCAGGAGCGCTGGCGCGAGAGCTTCACCTGGGACTTCATCGGCAACCTGCAAAGCCGCAAGGTCAAACGGATCGTGCCGCTCGTCCGCCTGATCCACTCCGTCGCCTCCGAGTCCGTGCTCGAGCAGCTGGGAAAGCACGGGGAAAGCGACACAGAGGTCCTGGTCGAAGTGAACCTCTCGGGCGAGGAGGGAAAGGGCGGCATCGAGCCCTCGGCCCTCGACGACTTCATCGAGCGCTGCCCGGTGAGGGTGTCGGGGCTGATGACGATGCCTCCCTTCACCGAGAACCCGGAGGCCTCGCGGCCGTATTTCGCGCGGCTTGCGGAACTCGCCGGTGAGCGCGGTCTCGAGCGGCTCTCGATGGGGACGAGCCAGGATTGGCGCGTTGCGGTCGAGGAGGGGGCGACGATCATCCGCCTGGGTTCGGTCCTCTGGGCCTGAACCGCCGCCAATCCGCCGCGTAGGCTTCATAATCGGGATACATCAGACGGCAGGAATAACCTCCGTTAAGCCGAATCTGAGCCTGAGATGGCAGTCAGAGACACATGGAGACGCGCACTCGAGTACTTCGGCCTCGTCGAGGGTGACTACATCGAGGAGGGCGAGTACTACGACGAGGGCGACACGGGCACCGAGAGGGCGCTCGACGACACGGCCGCTGCGCCTCGTGAGGCGGCGAGCTCGGGATCCTCGCGCCGACGGGGGCGAGAGGACGACATCGACGACATCTTCGGCGACGAGGAACCGGCACCGCGGCGATCGCGGATGCGGCCCGCGGACGACACCGCCGAGGAGCCACGGCCCCGTCGCGGACGCCGGCGCGCTGCGCCGGCAGGCAACGGGGGTGGCGGTGGAGGCGGAGTCGCCTCGATGCACGTGGTCACCCCGCGGAGCTTCAATGACGCCCAGCAGGTCGCCGACGAGTTCAAGCGCTCGAAGCCGGTGATCATCAACCTGCAGTCGACCGACCGCGAGCTCTCCAAGCGGCTGATCGACTTCTCCTCGGGCATGACCTACGCGCTCGGCGGCGGGATGCAGCGCATCTCGCAGGGCATCTTCCTGCTCACGCCCGAGAACGTCGAGGTGTCCGCCGAGGAGAAGGCCCGCCTTCTCGAGGGCGGCTTCTTCAACCAGTCCTAGGGCGCGGCAGGCCTCCGAATAAAGTCCCGTCCATGAAGCTGGGCTTCGTGGGTGCAGGAAACATGGCCGCTGGGCTGGCCCGGGGCTGGGCGAGCGCCCAGGGTGAGCCGGGGGCACCGGAGACGATGCTGTTCGCCGATGCCGATCCCGACAAGGCCAGGAAGCTCGCCGAGGAGGTGGACGGCGAGGCGATCGAGGGGAATGTCGCCCTCGCCGACAACTCCGATCTCGTCGTGCTCGCCGTCAAGCCGAACGTCCTCGATGAGGTGGCGCCGGATCTGGTCCAGGCGGGGACGCCTGTTCTGTCGATCCTCGCCGGCACCTCGCTGAAGACACTCCACGAGGCGCTTCCCGGGCTCGACCTGATCCGCGTGATGCCCAACCTGGGGGCCCAGCTGCGCCAGGGCGTCCTCTGCGTGGTCTTTCCCAAGGACACTGACGATGCCCGCCGGCGCTCGACGACGGAACTGCTCGGCTTGGTCGGCGAGGTGATCGAGCTCGACGAGAACCTGATCGACGCCGCCACGGCGATCATGGGGTCCTCACCTGGCTACCTCGCACTGATGGCGGAGGTGCTGGTGGAGGCGGGAGTCAAGGAGGGTCTGACAGAGGACCAGGCGATTCGCATGGTGGCGAAGGCAATGAGCGCCACCGGCGGTCTGCTCGAGCTCCACAAGCCCGGCGCCCTCAAGCAAGCGGTCGCCTCGCCCGGGGGCATGACCGAGGCGGGCCTCAACGCCCTCGAGGAGCACAGGATCCGCGACATCCTGCTCGCGGCGGTCGACGCCTCTTTGAAGCGGGTGCGGGAGTGAGCTTCCTGCTCGCGATCACGCGCGACGACGTCGCCGACTACGTCAGCGCGATCTTCCTCGTCTACTTCATCCTGATCTTCATCCGGATCCTGCTCTCCTGGATTCCCCGGATGCCCTACTACCCCTGGCTGCGAGCGACCGTCGACTTCATCCACCAGGTCGTGGATCCCTACCTCAACATCTTCCGGCGCGTGATCCCGCCGATCGGGGCCGGGGGGATGGGCATCGACCTCAGCCCGATCCTGGCGATCATCGTCCTCAGCATCGTCTGGCGCGTGGTCGTGGCGCTGATCGCCGGTTGAGGAGCCGCGCCCTCGCACTGCTGATTCCGGGGCTCGCCGCCTGCGGCGTGGTCGTCGCCGTCGATCAGGGGACCAAGGCGCTCGCGACCTCGCTCATCGACCCAGGGGACCGGGTCGAGGTCCTGCCGTTCCTGGCGTTCGAGAACGTGCGCAACAAGGGCGTCGCCTTCGGGCTTGGTGGCGATATCTCCGCAGCACTGATCGGCGTGACGATCGTTCTCCTGGTCGGGGTGCTCGTCTTCCTGGCGTTCAGGGGCGGCAGCGGCTGGCTCGTCTGGCTGCCCGCCGCACTGCTGCTTGGCGGCGCGCTCGGGAACCTGGCCGATCGGGTGCGAGAGGGGGCCGTGATCGACTTCATCGACCTGCCGCTCTGGCCGACGTTCAACCTGGCCGACGTGGCGATCACGGTGGGGGTGCTCCTGCTGCTACTCGACGTCGAGCGCTCGGAGAACCGCGCCGGAGCAAGCCGTGAGGCCCGATGCCGAGCGCCTGATCGTCCATCTCGACGATGACCTCGCCGTGATCGAGAAACCGGCCGGCCTGGTCGTCCACTCGGCGCCCTCGCATCGTGGCGAGACGCTCGTCGACCTTCTGGAGGGGATCGCGGGCGGGGGAGAGGGCGGGAGGCCCGGCATCGTCCATCGCCTCGACAAGGGCACCTCGGGGCTGATGGTGGTCGCGCGGAACGACGAGTCGCACCGGGCGCTGGCGCGAATGGTCAAGGCCCGCGAGGTGGAGCGCGAGTACACCGCGCTGGTCGAAGGTCATCTGGGTAGCCGCACCGGCACGATCGATGCCCCCCTGGGGCGCCACCGCCGGCAGCGAACGAAGAGGGCGGTCAAGGGCACGGGCTCGCGGGAGGCGCGCACCCACTTCGAGGTGATCGAGGAGCTGCCGAACGACACCCTCGTCCACGCCCGCCTTGAGACCGGCCGGACCCATCAGATCCGGGTCCACTTCGCGGCGATCGACCACCCGGTCGCCGGCGACCCGGAATACGGCACCCGCGGCCGCCACGGCCTTAAGCGCCAGTTCCTGCCGCGTCGCGCCTGGAATTCGGCATCCCGTACCGGTGAGAGCTGGAATTCCCTTCGGATCTACCGGATGACCTCAAAGCAGCGCTGGAGCGCGCCAGAGCGGGCGCGGGCTGACCAAGCTAACCCGCGGCCGGCTCAGCTGCGATCGCCTTGTCCAACGCCCGCTGCCGTTCGAGGTAGCCCAGGTCCTGCGAAGAGCGACCTCGAACCTTGGCCAGCGCCCCTGGGACTCCTTCTCGAGCACCAGGGTGGCGAAGTCGGTTTCGAGGTCGAGCGCCGGATAGCGACCCAGCTGGTCCTCGAAGCGCTGGTAGAAACCGACATCGATCGGGATGACCCGCCGCTTCACCTCGACGATCCGGAAACCCACCTCTTCGACGGCCTGGACGTAGCCGCCGATCGTCATCCGGTTTACCCACGCGAAGGGGACGTTGCCGCGGCCGTGCACCCGCTTGTAGTAGGCCCTGCAGACCGCGTCGTCGAAGAGCAGATGGGGCCAGGGAAAGGGAACCTCGTTGTAGCGGTGAGACGCGGACGGGCCCCGATAGATATTGAAGATAAAGCCAGGCTCGGCCGCCGGGCGTGAGCACCCGATGGATCGCGTCGAGCATCTCGATCGGGCGCGAGACGTGCTCCAAAACCGCGCCCGAGATCACGCAGTCGACGCTCGTTCCTCGACCACATCTTCAGCCGACAGGTCCGCCCCGATCAGCTTGACCCGCGAGTCGGTGCGCTCGGACCAGGTCTCGTAGCGCCTCGGGTCCACTCCGATCGCCTGCCGAGCGCCGCCGAGTTCGCAGAGGGCCGGCAGCCAGCCGTGCCCGCAACCGAGGTCGAGGACGACTCTGTCCTCGAAGTCCATATCCAGTTCTCGCTGGATCCTCTGGATGCGCGCCTCCGCCTTCTCCCTGGGACTTCTGGTCGCGGCCGATCGGTTTCTCGCGCAGCGGCCGGCTCTGGTATTCGGCGACGAGCTGCTCGAAGAGCTCCAGATCGAAGCGGCTGGCGTAACCTCCCGCGGACGGGGCGGCTTCTTGCTCTCCGTTGACTGGTCGGCGTCCATCGCGGCGGAAAAAGCGTAACGGCGTCCGCTCAGCTCGCCTCTGGCGGCGCCGAACGGGGCCGATTCGGCTCACCACTACAATCCCGCGGACTTTGCACCCAACCCCCGCCGAGAGGCACGAGACGCTGCCCGGGACACCGGGTTCCCGCAGTCGCGGCAGGGCCAACGAAATCGGCCCCCTCATCCAACAAGCGATAGGAAGTCAGATGGCCGAGGTAGGCATCAAGAGCTGCCGGAGGCCGGAGTTCATTTCGGCCACCAGACACGGCGCTGGAACCCGCGAATGCGCCGCTTCATATTTGGAGAGCGGGAAGGGATCCACATCATCGACCTCCTCCAGACGGAGGAGCTCCTCAAGAAGGCGACCGATTTCGTCACCGAGGTCGCGGCGAAGGGCGGCGTGATCCTCTTCGTTGGGACCAAGAAGCAGGCCCAGGACTCAGTGCAGGAATGGCCGAGCGCTGCGGCATGCCGTATGTGAACCGGCGCTGGCTGGGCGGGCTGCTGACCAACTTCAACAGACCGCAAGCGGTCCGGCGGCTGCACGAGCTCGCGAGCTCAAGGAGGGCGGCCGTCTCGACCTGCTCCCCACCAAGGAGCGCATGTCGATGGAGGCCTGGGTTGCCTAAGCTCGAATACAACCTCGGCGGCGTCGCGGGACATGGAACGGCTGGCCGATGCCGTGGTCATCATCGACCTGAAG
>CAWKFQ010000007.1:0-74019 GCA_963848955.1 uncultured Solirubrobacterales bacterium
GCGATGTGCGACCCGTCTGGCGACCAGGCGGGAGACGCTCAACCCTAATCCCGATGCTCGACAGGGTCCGTTGGTTTCCGCTCAACGTGTCGAGGACGTGCAGCTTGACCGAGCCTGTAGCGACGCTCCTGTCGAGGAAGGCCAGCTTCGTCCCGTCGGGTGACCACGTCGCATGCTCGATCCTGGACATGTCTTCGAGGCCGGGCGTCAAGTCAGTCAGTCCGGTTCCGTCGGCGTCGACGGCAAAGAGGTGCTGGACTTCCGGGGCGACGTCCCTCGTCACGACGAGGGTTCCCTGCCCCGGCGCCGCGACTCCGGATCCGCCGGCCAGCAGAGCCGATCCGAGAACTGCGAGGCGAAGGACGTGTCGCACAGCCGGGAAGATGCTAACGCCCGGTTGTAAGCGTTCTCCTACGGCTTTGAAAGCGTTCTCTAGCGCTGCGAGACGGCGAAGTTGTACGAGAGCAGGTCGCGAGCAGCCCGGGATGCGCTCCATGCCCTCCTCGACCCCGTGCTGCAGGCGGAGGAGCCGGTCCGCTCTCGGGACGTAGTGCGCCTCGAAGGACGCCGAAGCGCGCCCGCGGGAAGGCGGCCCGCACGAGCCCTGCGAAAGTGTTTCTGCGGGAAGTGCTCGTGACCGAGGAGCTTCGTCATGTGGACGAAGAAGATCGGGTTGTAGCGGTTGCCCTCGACGATCAGCGCCGTGCCTCCGGCTTCAGCACGCGGCGGTACTCGCCGAGGGCGCGAGCCGGGTCGTCCATGTGGTGCAGGGAGTCCTTGGAGTGGACAGATCGAACTCGCCGTCTGCGAAGGGAAGCTGCTCGCCGTTCGCCACCTGAAAGCGGATCCGTCGCCGTCCGCCCAGTCGTCCGACGGCTCGATGTCGACGGCGACCACCTCTCCGACCCGCTCGCGCAGCAGTCTCGCGACACCGCCGTTCCCGCAGCCGACATCGAGGAGGCGCTCGTCCCCCGGAAGCCGAAGCCGAGCTTGTCGATGCACCGCAGGCGGTATCGGAGCTCGCCGGGAGTCATGGGACGGCGATGTTAGCCTGACCTCCCGCCGTGGCTGAATCCGCGCTCACACCCGAGGTCGCCGGGGAGCGGCGCCCCGACCCGGCCGGCCGATCCTCAGCGTCGTCGTCCCCGTCTACAACCAGGCGGGGACGATCGTCGAGAACGTCGGACGATCCGCGAGCGGATCGCGGCGGAGCTCGCGCGAGCCGTTCGAGCTCATCGTCGTCTCCGACGGGTCGGTCGACCGAAGCGACGGAGCGGCTGCTCGAGGACGAGCGACCTCGCGCCGCGTCATCCACTACGACCGCAATCTCGGCAAGGGCTACGCGGTGAAGGCCGGCGCGCTCGCCGCGCGCGGGCGCTGGATCGCGTTCGTCGACGCCGACCTCGACCTCGACCCCGCCGTCGATCCCGGACTTCCTGCGAGCTGCGCAGCGGGAGTCGCTCGACTTCGTGATCGGCTCGAAGCGGCACCCCGACTCGCTCGTCCACTATCCGCGCTCGCGGCGCGTCGCGAGCTGGCTCTACCAGCAGCTCGTGCGGCTCCTGTTCCGCCTCGACGTGCGCGACACGCAGGTCGGGCTCAAGGTCTTCCGGCGCGAGGTCGCCGAGGAGGTGCTGCCGCTCCTGCTCGTCAAGCAGTTCGCCTTCGACCTCGAGCTGCTCGCCGTCGCGCGCGCGCTCGGGTTCCGGCGCATCCGGGAGCTGCCGGTCACGCTCGAGTACCGCTTCACCGGCTCGGGCGTGCGCTCGTCGGCCGTGCTGCTCGCGCTCGTCGACACGGCGGCGATCTTCTACCGGCTTCGCATCCTCCGCTACTACCAGCGCAAGCGCGAGCTCCTGCCGGCGTACGCGCGCGCGCCCGAGCTACCGGCCGCACGTGACGCTCGTCGCGACGCCGAGCCGACGACCGCGAGCTCGAGTATCCGGCAGCTCGAGGTCGTCCGCTGCGAGGACGAGCACGCTCCGGCGGCGACGCGACGGCCGCGCGAGCGGCGCAGACGGCGAGGTCGCTCGCCTTCCTCGAGCGGGGCGCGGCCCGGCCGGCAACTGGCTCGAGGGCACGATCCCGTTCCTGGCCAATCCCGAGTCGCCGCCGTCGTCACGCCGAGCATGGCGCCCGGCGCAGGGCTCGGTGCGCGAGCGCGCCGCCGCGGCGCGTCCGGGAGTCCCGGCTCGGCGGCGGCGCGCATCTACTTCCGCTTCACGCCGGGCAACCTTCGCTTCGTCACGCCAGTTCCCGGCGGCGAACATCGTCGTGCGGCGCGAGCGACCTATCTGCGCTCGCCGACGAGGCGAGCTGCATCCGCACCGCCTCTGCGCCGCGCTCGACGAGCGCGGCCGAAGGTGCTCTACACGCCGGAGACCGTCGTCGTCGCTCCGGCCCGCCGCTCTTCGGGCCGCACCTCGCCGGCAGGTCGCCGCACTCGGGCGCGCGCGCGGGCTGACGCGATCCGCAGGCACGCGGCTCGCGGGCCTAGCGTCGCGCGCTGCCGCCGCTCGCGCTGCTCGCTTTCACGCCTCGGCGGCTGGCCGCTCGTCCTGGCTCGGCGGAGGCTGGCGGCTGGCCTGGGCTGCTCGTCTGGGCTCGCGTATCTTCGCCTCCTCGTCGGCGACGCCACTCTTGCCGGGCGCTGCGGTTCCGCTCGCTGCGGGTCGGCGGCGCTGCGGCCGTCGGCTCGGTCGCCGCCCACTGTCACGTACGCGCCGCGCTGGTCGGCGGCTCGTGCGGCGGCCGATGAAGCTCAGCGTCGTCGATCCCGGTCTACAACGAGCGCGAGACACATCGGTCAGACGATCGCGCGCGCTCGAGCACGGCGCTGCGCCGAGGCGGACGGACTCGAGGCCGAGATCGTCGTCGTCGACGACGGCTCGACCGACGGGAGCGGCGAGGCCGCGCGCGGCGGCCGCGAGCGAGCTGCCGGTGCGCGTCGTCGCGCAGCCGAACAGCGGCCGCTTCGCGGCCCGGCGGGCGGGGCTCGAGGCCGCAGACGGCGAGCTACGTGCTCTTCCTCGACAGCCGCGTGCGCCTCGCAGCCCGGACGCGCTCGCGCTTCGTCGCGAGCCGAGCTCGCGGCGAGGGCGAGGCGTCTGGAACGCGCACGTCGACGTCGACACCGACGGCAACCCGTACGGCGCGCTTCTGGAACGTGCTCGCCGAGCTCGCCTTGGCGCGACTACTTCGGCGACCCGCGCACGACGAGCTTCGGCGCCGAGGACTTCGACCGCTTCCCGAAGGGGACGACGTGCTTCCTCGCGCCGCGCGAGCTGCTGCTCGAGGCGTTCGGCGCGCTTCGCGACGCGGCTACGCGCGACCTCGCGGCACGCGAACGACGACACGCCGATGCATCCGCTGGCTCGCCGCGCGCGAGCGCGATCCACATCTCGCCCGCGTTCGCGCTGCACCTACACGCCGCGCGACGACGCTCGCGCGTCGTTCCTGCGGCACGCGCTTCCACCGCGGCATCGTCTTCCTCGACGGGCACGGCCGGCGCGAGTCGCGCTTCTTCCCGCTCGTCGGTCGCGTTCTTCCCGCGTGAGCGCCGGCGCTGCGCGCTCGCCGTCGCTGCGGCGCCCGGCGCTCGTGCCGGTCGCTCGCGGCGCGGCGGTCGCCGGCGCGGCCGGCGCTGTCGCGGCCGTCACGGGCCGGTCGCCGTTACGAGACGCGTCGCGTTCGCCGCGCTCGCGCCCGTCTACGCCGTCGCCCACGGCGCGGGCATGTGGCGCGGCGCTCGTGCTCGCTGCGCGGCGTCGCCGCGCGGCCGCACGTGATCCTCGTCGTCTTCGGGACGACGGCGAGCTGATCAAGCTCGCGCCGGTGCTCGCTGCGGCTCGAGGAGCGCGGGCACCGCTACCTGCTCGCGACGACCGGCGCAGCAGGTCGAGCAGATCCCGCCGCTTCCTCGAGCAGTTCGGGCTGCCGGCAGCCCGATCTCTGGCTCGGCGCGCGGCGCGCGGCGGCCGCGACCTGCGGACGAACCGCGACATCCCGGGCTGGCTCGCGACGGTCGGCCGCGCGTTCGCGCGCGACGGCGCGGCTGCTGCGGCGCGCGCTGCGCGACGGGCCCGGGCAGGCCGCTCGTGCTCGTCCACGGCGACACGATGACGACCGTGCTCGGCGCGGCGATGGGCCGGGCGCTGCGACGTGCCGGTCGCGCACATCGAGGGCGGGCTGCGCAGCTACGACTGGCGCCACCCGTTCCCGGAGGAGCTCAACCGGCGCGCCGCGTCGCGGCTCGCCCGCATCCACTACGCG
Organism: uncultured Solirubrobacterales bacterium; assembly: GCA_963848955.1. Classification (GTDB taxonomy): domain Bacteria; phylum Actinomycetota; class Thermoleophilia; order Solirubrobacterales; family 70-9; genus DASUPK01. The sequence goes on from CAWKFQ010000007.1 coordinate 4,273, forward strand.
CCCGGGCCCTGGGCGGCGTCGAACCTGCGCCGCGGCGACGTCGTCGACACCGGCTCGAACACGATCCGCGACAGCCTCGCGCTCGTGCCGCGACGGCGTCGAGCCGCCGGTCGAGCGTCCCGGACGAGCCGTTCGGGGTCGTCAGCTGCACCGCTACGAGCTGCTCGACGACCGCGGCGCTCCTCGCGCGAGACGCTCGACGTCGCTCGCCGAGCGCGGCGCGGCAGACGCCGCTCCTCTTCGTCGACCACCCCGTCACGGTCGCCGCGCTCGAGCGCTACGGGCTCGACGGCGTCTTCGACGCCGAGCGCTTCGTGCGCATCCCGCGGCTGCGCTTCTTCGACTTCGTCGCTGCTCGAGCGCCGCAGCGCGTTCGTCGTCACCGACAGCGGCGGCAGCCAGGAGGAGTGCTTCTACCTCGACCATCCCGTGCCTCGTGCACCGGATGAGGACCGAGCGGCAGGAGGGGCTCGGCGAGAACGTCGTCCTCTCGGGCTTCGACTTCGAGCTCGTGCGCGACTTCCTGCGCGACCCGAAGCGCTACCGGCGGCGACCCCGACTCGACGATCACCGTCCGGCTGAAGGAGGACGAGCCCACCGACGTCGAGTTCGGCGAAACCGAGATGGAGCCGGAGGTGGTGATGAGCATGGAGGCGGACACCGCGCACCGCTTTTGGCTGGGGCAGGTCAACGTGACGACCGCCCTGGCGCGCGGGCAGATCAAGGCCAGCGGCCCGGTTGCGAAGATCCTCAAGCTCGTGCCCCTCACCAAGCCCGCTTTCCCCCGCTACAAGGCCCTGCTCGAGGCCCAGGGTCGCGACGACCTGGTTCGGATCGATTGAGCGCCAACGCCGAGGCGCAGGAGTGGACTGCGATCGTCTCCGGTCTGGCGCAGCAGCGCGGGCTCCGCTACGAGGCGGTCGGCGGCATCAACCCGGTGGGCTCTCCGGTGGCGCTCTGCCCGGGCGGGACCAACCGGATAACGGGCGAACTCAGTGACGGCTTCTTCGGCTCCTCGTGCGACGCCGACGAGCACGAGGAGGGGGGCTTCGGTCGCAAGGCGCTGCTGCCCGGCGCGGTGCTGGTCAAGTCGCACATGCCGGACCTCGCGACCGTCGTCCCGGTCTTCGACGTCGAGTCGATCGAACGCACTGCCGGGGACACCCTCGACCGCCACTCCCGGCGCCGGGTCGAGTTCGAGAGCATCGACTTCAACAAGCGCTTCATCGCGACGGTTCCCAAGGACCACGATCCGGTCGCGCTACGCGAGCTGTTCAGCCCGGGGTTCATCGACTGGATCACCCGCGATCCCCGCCGAGGTGGACTTCGGGATCACCGACCAGCAGCTCTTCTTCCACTGGCGCCTGCGGGAGCGCATCCGGGAGGAGCTGAAGGAGGCGCTGCACTCGGCGGGCGGCATCTTCGATCGGCTCCATCGCGAGATGGAGGAGAACAACCTCGACATCTACAGGCCCGGCCCCTGGAACGCCGGACTCGAGCCCTTCCCGTCGAAGATCGGACCATGATGAAACGGGTCGCGCCTGGCGGCGCGCCCTCGCCTAACGCTCGCGCATGCGGCGGCGGTAGGTCCGGTAGAAGCCGGGTCCCTTCCTGAGGAAGTCCCGGAAGCGACCGGCGCCCTTCGGGATCTCGAATCCGCCGACGATCTTGCCCGGCACGAGCCGCAGGCCGTCGGGCGACCGGACGAGGTTGCCGCGCACCTGCATGTTGCGCTGCCAGGTGAAGTCCGGAGCGTGCCTGTGGACGGTAAGGCAGGCCCGGCCCTCGATCAGCGGCAGACCGCTCGGCTCGCCCTCGATCCTGATCTCCCTGCTCGACGGATCGGCGGTGTATGGGACGCGGACGGCGATCGGAAAGCCGTCGGGGCCGAGCCAGCTCAGTACCCCCGTCTCCTGCTCGCCGAGAAACTCCATCCGCTGATCCCACGCGGGTGAGCCGCCGGGGGCCGTGCCGTGCTCCTCTGGCGGCTCCTCGATGTGACCGGACCGCACCTCCTCGAGATGCGCGTCATGGACCGTAGGCTCCTCGGTGAGGTCGCCCTCGGGCCAGACGAAGATCCGCTCGGGACGGACCTTCACGTAGATCCGCACGTAATAGAAATTGAACGCCGAGCGGAGGAACTTCGGAGGGTGCATCTTCTTGGTCGCGGGGAGCTTCTCGCCCGACTCTTCGAAGTAACGCGCCGCATTCGCCTTCAGGTCCTCGTCGTCCACCGTCGCCGTTCCCTGCACTAGCACCCGGATCCCGCTTTCGACCCCCGATCCCGTCGGATCCGAGAACAGCAGGGAGACGCTGGGGTGGGCACGCGCGTCGTCGGCCTTCTTCGGAACGCCGAGACCGGTGCTCAGGTCGATCGTCTGGCCGCCCTGGCGGTAGTACGGGGTGACGGGCCAGGTGATCGGCTGTTTGCGCGCGTCGACGGTCGTGAACTCGCAGGTGATGAACCGTTCGAACGCGTCCCGGACCTCGGCCGGCAGGGTGCTCGTCATTGGTGGTGATTGTTACGGAAGGTCGTCCGGCAGGACGATCCTGCGCACATCGCCCTCGCCGACGACCTCGGGCTCCACCGTCTTGATCTCCCGGCGGCGGGCGGCATCGAGAGCCTTCGCCGCGTTCGGGTACCCGAGCAGGGACTCGAGATGCTTGATCGTCGGGAAGACCAGGGGAAGCTCGCCGGCGTGGTGGGAATCCAGGGCCGCCTGAGGCTCGAACCAGCCGGCGTCGACGGTCTCCGAGCCGTCGGGGCGCGGGGGAGAGTGCGCGGGAGCCAGGGCGAGATAGAAGCGCGTGTCGAAGCGGATCGGCACGACCTTGGGCGTGATCCAGCGCGAGTAGGGGATCAGATCGTCCGCTGGAACCTCGATGCCGGCCTCCTCGCCAAGCTCCCGGACCGCGGCCGCCCGATGCGCCTCCTCGCCCTCGCCATCCGCCGCATCCACCGAACCGCCCGGGAAGACCCAGACGCCGGGCATGAAGCGCGCCTCGGGATTCCGCTGCACGAGCAGGATCTGGAGAACCCGCTCGACGTGCTTACCGCCCCGGCGCAGCAGGATCACGGTTGCCGCTGGGCGGGGGACAGCGGGTTCCACGGGCGGCCAGCGTACTCGCTAGATTGGCGCCCGATGGCAGCGGAGACCACCACCAAGCAGCTCTACATCTGTACCTCGTGCGGGTTCATCTACGACCCCGATGAGGGCGACCCCGACGGCGGCGTACCGCCGGGAACCCTGTTCGAGGACATCCCCGACGACTGGTTCTGCCCGGTCTGCGGGGCACGCAAGGCGGACTTCGAGCCGTACGAGGAGTAGGCGTCGTAGCGTCCGTGGGCGCGGCGAACGTCCCTGAGTACCCCCCACAGCGAGCACTGCGGGACGTTCGCTGGTCCTCGCCGGCGAACTTTGGGCCGCCGAGGCCGCGTCAGCTCCGATCGAGCGGCGCCTCGCGCCGGCGCCCACACCGGGAGTATCGGCTGATCTAGGCAGCCTCGAGGAGGGCCGCGTCCAGACGGCCCCTGGCACCGGCGTCGAGCTCTGCGACCGGGTAGGCGGCGCGGATCGATTGCCCGACGACCTCGACGAGGCGCCTCAGGTCCTGCTTGGTGATCGAGAGCGGCGGCATCAGCACGATCACATCGCCGAGCGGCCGCACGATCACGCCGCGTCGCCGCGCCTCGAGGACGACCCGGTGGCCTAGCCGCAGCCCAGGGTCGTGCTCGCCGAGGTCGATGCCGACCATCAGGCCGCGCTGACGGACCTCGTCGACCTCGGGCATCCGCTCGACCTGCCCGAGCCACTCCGAGAGCAACCTGATCTTGGGCTGGATGCGGACCAGGGTCCGCTCCCGCTCGAAGACGTCCAGGGAAGCGAGCGCCGCCGCGCAGGCGAGGGGGTTGCCCGTGTAGGTGTGGCCGTGGAAAAAGGTCTTGAAGTCCGCGTGGTCGCCGAGGAAGGCCTCATAGATCCGCTCGGTCGCGAGGGTGGCGGCGAGCGGCATGTATCCACCGGTGAGGCCCTTGGCCACGCAGAGCAGGTCTGGTGAGACCCCCTCCTGCTCACAGGCGAACATCGTTCCGGTCCGGCCGAAGCCGGTGGCGACCTCGTCGCAGATCAGCAGAGCGCCATGGCGGTCGCAGAGGCGGCGGACCGCGCGCAGGTAGCCGGGCGGATGGGTGAGCATCCCGGCCGCGCCCTGCACGAGCGGCTCGAGCACGACCGCGGCCACCTCCTCCTCTCGCACGGCGAGCAGGCGGGCGATGTCGTCGATGTCGCCGGGCTTGGCCCGGTGCGATTCGAAGAGGAGCGGCTCGAAGGTCCCGTGGAAGAGAGGCATCCCACCGACCGAGACCGAGCCGATCGTGTCCCCGTGGTAGCCCTCCTCGAGGCAGATGAAGGAGGCCTTCCGGACGTGCTGGCCACCTCGGTGCTGCCAGTACTGGAAGGCCATCTTGAGCGCCACCTCGACGGCCGTGGACCCGGAGTCCGAGTAGAAGACGCGGGTAAGCCCGGCGGGGGCGAGCTCGGCGAGCCGGGCGGCCAGCTCAGCGGCCCCGGGGTGGGAGAGGCCCAGCATCGTCGAGTGGGCGACCCGCTCGAGCTGCTCGCGCACCGCGGCGTCGATGTCCGGATGCCGGTGCCCGTGGACGTTGCACCAGAGGGACGAGACGCCGTCCAGATAGCGGCGCCCCTGCGAATCGATCAACTCGGTCCCCTCGGCCGCCTCGATCATCAACGGCTCCTCGTCCACCCAGTCGCGCTGTTGCGTGAAGGGGTGCCAGAGGTGATCGTGATCGAGTCGGACAGCCTTCTCCATTCCCTGCAACCCAACATATGCCTGTCGCCGGATGGACCCGGGCGGGTCTCGCTGTGTGACGCTTATCACAGATCGTTGCAGGCGAGAAAAGGTTGCAAGCATGTAACCTTTTCTTTGGTGGAAGCAGCAGTCAGAGACAGGAAGACGACCAGGGTCGAGGACGAGCTCGCGCTGAAGCTGGGCGTGTTGATCCTCCGCTGCATGGGTCCGCAGGGGGGCGAGGTCCTCCGGGTGATCGATGAGAGCGGCGTCAGCTTCGCCCAGATCAAGGTCCTGGTCGAGCTCCAGACACCCGACGAGGCGCACACCGTCACGTCTTTGGCCGAGCACATCGGCATCTCCGCGGCGTCCGCCAGCCGTGCCGCCGACGGGATGGTGAGGAAGAAGCTCGTCACCCGGGTAGAGGACCCAGACGATCGCCGAGTCAAGCGGCTGGCGTTGACCAGCAAGGGCCAGCGACTCGCCGATCGGATCATCTCCGCCCGACTCGCGAGCCTGGAGGAGTTCACCGGCTCGCTGGAGGCGGACGAGCGACGAAAGCTTGAATCGGCCCTCGACGCGCTCATGAAGCGCCCCGAGGTCGCCGAGATCTACGCCAATTACGAGAGGAAGGTCAGCCGATGACGCGCTACCGGCACCTGGTCACCGACGACAACCGCAAGTGGTGGACGCTCGGAGCGATGTGCTTCGCGCTGTTCATGGTCATGCTCGACAACACCGTCGTCAACGTGGCGCTGCCGTCGATCCAGCGCGAGATCGGGGCCCAGCTCTCGGCGCTGGAGTGGGTCATCAACGGCTACACACTGACCTTCGCGGTTCTGATCGCCACCGGTGGTCGGCTGGGCGACATCTTCGGCCGCCGCCGGATGTTCCTGGCCGGCGTGATCATCTTCGCGGTCACCTCCGCGACCGCCGGCCTGGCGCAGGATCCCGGCGATGCTGATCGGGAGCCGCGCGATCCAGGGCATCGGCGCCGCGCTGATGATGCCGGCGACGCTGTCGATCATCACCCACACCTTCCCCGCCGCTGAGCGAGGCAGGGCGATCGGGATCTGGGCCGGCGTCTCGGCCCTGGCTCTCTCGATCGGCCCGGTCATCGGCGGGTTCCTCACCGAGTACGTGAGCTGGCGGGCGATCTTCTTCATCAACCTTCCTGTCGCCGTCGGCGCCGTGGTCGCCACCGTCTTCGCGGTCGACCGAGTCGCGCGACGAGACCGTAGATCGCCGGGTCGACTACCCGGGCATCATCACCCTCACAGCGGGCCTGACCGCCATCATCCTGGCGCTGATCGAGGGGAACAGCTGGGGCTGGGGCTCGCCGCAGATCCTCTCCCTGCTGATCGGCGGTGCCATCGGCCTGGCCGTCTTCGTGGCGATCGAGCTGCGGGTGGCGGCGCCGATGGTGGAGTTCGGGCTCTTCCGCACGCGCCAGTTCATCGGCTCCAACCTGATCGCGTTCATCATCACCTTCGCCATGATGGGGACCTTCTTCTTCATGGCGCTCTACATGCAGGACATCCTCGGCTACAGCGCGCTGGAGGCCGGGGTCAGGTTCCTGCCGACGACGTTGGTGATCGCGGTGATCGCGCCGATCTCCGGGAGGCTCGCGGATCGCCTCGGGTCCCGCGACTCCGATGAGTGCGGGCCTGGCCGTCCTGGCCGTCTCGATGTTCATGTTCGCCGGCATCGACTACCAGCCACGACCTACAGCGGGCTCCTGATCCCGTTCATCCTGATGGGGTTCGGGATCGCTCTGGTGATGTCGCCGATGTCGACCGCCGCGATGAACGCGGTCAGCGTGCAGAAGTCGGGCGTCGCCTCCGGCGTCCTGCAGATGTCGCGGATGGTCGGAGCTTCAGTGGGAGTGGCGGCGACCGGGGCGATCTTCCAGTCCCAGCTCGGCAGCGGTTTCAACCCCGCGGCGCTGGCAACAGCCCCCGAGCAGGCACGCGCGACCTTCGTCGACGCGCTCGGCAGCGCGATGCTCCTGGCGGCGATCGTGGTGGTCGCGGGACTGGTCGTCTCCCTGACGCTGGTCCGACACGCTCGCGCGAAGCGGGTTGACTCACTCGGCGCCGCCGAGGAGGCCGCCCCCGCGGTCCCGATGGTGGCGGCGACCGAGGAGCTCACCGAGGGACGTGCCGCCTAGGCCGCTCTCAACCTGCGCTCGGGCTCGCTGAGGCCGAGCGCAGGCCAGCGATCCGGCGAGGTCAGGTCGAGGTGGAAGAGCATCTCCACCGGGACTGAGCCGAGCTCGGCGATCGCCTCGCGGTTGGAGACCTCCAGCAGCGATGGCGCCTCGGGCCAGGGGTTGAGCACGACCCTGCCGACCTGGAGGCCCGCGTCGCGCACTGCCTCGATCGTGAGCAGGGTGTGGTTGATCGTCCCGAGCCCGGGCGAGGCCGACGATCGTCACCGGCATGCCGAGGTCGCGCGCCAGGTCGCGGACCAGATAGTCCGTCGTCAGCGGCACCAGGAAGCCGCCGACGCCCTCGCAGATCAGCAGGTCAGCTCCCTCGGTGGCTTCAAGCGCGGCGCCGCGCAGCCGATCCGGATCGATCGGCTCGCTCGCCAGCTCTGCGCCGAGGTGCGGCGAGACGGGAGGGCCATAGCGATACGGCGCGATCTCATCGTCCGCTTGGGACGATCCCGCCGCGAGCCGCAGGAGCACGTGGTCGGGCAGCTCGGCCGCGCACTCCCACGTCTCGGGCCGCAGCGGGTATTTGTCCAGGCCGCTTACCGCCGGCTTGAACACCGCCACCCGGGCTCCGGCCTTGTGCGCCGTGCGGGCGATCGCGGCGGCGACCACCGTCTTCCCGACCTCCGTGCCCGTGCCCGTGATGAACTCGCCGCGCATCTCAGGCTGCCTCGCGCAGCGGGGTAGCGACCACCTTGCGGCTGGTCCGCGATGTGAGGCCAAGGTCCCGTGCCGCTTCCCCGATCAGCCTTGCCGCGTGCCGCAGATCGGCGACCCGGTGGGTCGCCATCGTCGTCAGACGCAGGCGGCAGGTTCCGGGCGGGACCGTGGGCGGCCGGATCGCCTGCGCGAAGACGCCCTCGGCCAGCAGGCGCTCGCAGAGGGCCATCGCGTCGTCGGCCTCGCCGATCACGAGCGGCACGATCTGCGTCTCGGACCCGATCGGCTCGAGTCCCTCGGAGCGCAGTCCCTCGCGGAGGGCCGCCGCGTTTGCTCGCAGGCGCTCGACGCGCTCGGGTCGGTCGGCAAGCAGCTCGAGCGCCGCCCGAGCGGCGGCGACGGAGGCGGGAGGCGGGGCGGTCGAGAAGATGAACGGCCGCGCGGAGTTGATGAGGAAATCCACCAGCTCACGCGAGCCGCAGACGTAGGCGCCGTAGCCGCCGAGCGCCTTGCCGAGCGTGCCGACGATCACGTCGACCTCGTCGCTGACTCCGGCCGCGGCGACCGAGCCGCGCCCGCCGGGTCCGATGCAGCCGGTGGCGTGGGCCTCATCGACGAGCAGGCGGCAGCCGTGGCGCCCAGCGAGGTCCGCGAGCTCCGGCAGTGGGGCGATGTCCCCGTCCATCGAGAAGACGCCGTCGGTGACGATCAGCGCGGCGCGTCCCGCCGCTCGTCGCAGGCCCCACTCGAGATGCTCGGTGTCGGCATGCCGATAGACGAAGGTCTCCGCCCTCGCCAGCCGGCAGCCGTCGATGATGCTCGCGTGGTTGAGCTCGTCCGAGAACACGACCTCCCCCCGCTGCGCGAGCGCCGCGATCGCGCCCACATTGGCGAGATAGCCCGACCCGAACAGCAGGGCCGCCTCGGTTCCCTTGAACTCGGCCAGCCGGGACTCGAGCTCCGCATGGATGCTCATCGACCCGGAGATCAGCCGCGAGGCGCCCGCGCTGGTCCCGAGGCTGAGTGCCGCGTCGGCCGCCGCGCGCCGCAGGCGGGGATGGTCGGCCAGGCCCAGGTAGTTGTTCGAGCACAGCAGCAGCACAGGCCGGCCGTCGAGCACCACCTCGGGACCCTGCGGCCCCTCTATCACCCGAAGGCGGCGGCGCAGCCCGCTCGACTCGAGCTCGGCGAGGCGCTCGCTGATCTCCATCAAACGGGTTGCTCCTCGGCTTCGCCTGCGGAGCACCCTCGCATCAATCGCCCCAGCCGGCGGGCTGGGGCTCCCCGACACCGACGTCGGAGGGGCGCTCCGGGTAGGCGGGAGGCTTGCCCTTCTTCTTGATCACCCGGAGCTGCGTCGAGGGATCCCAGAAGTTGGCGTCGGCCTGGTTGTCGATCAGATCGTCGATGGGGGTGGCGGGGGTCTCGCCTTCCAGCCATCCCGAGCGGTTATCGGGCCGAGGGTTGGCTCCGTTGTCCGGCTGCCGCGTGACGTTCAGGCCCAGCTCCTCGAACATCTCCCGGTCCTCCGCGGGCTCGACGCCGAGGGTGGTCAGGAAGTTGCCCATCATCACGCCGTTCAGGCCGGCCTTCACCGCCAGCGGCGCGAGTTCCTGGAGGTTCTCGACGCGCCCCCCGCAGAGCCGGAAGAGGGCGTCCGGCAGGATCAGCCGGAAGATCGCGACCCACTTCACGACATCCCAGGGGTCCATCAGCTCGCGCTCGCCGAACTTCGTCCCGGTGCGTGGGTTGAGCAGGTTGATCGGCACCGAGTCGGGGTTGATCTCGGCGAGCTCGAAGGCCATCTCGACCCGCTGTCGCGGCGACTCGCCCAGGTTGAGGATGCCCCCGACGCAGGTCTCAAGGCCCGCCTCCTTGACGGCGTCGATGGTGCGCAGCCGGCCCTCATAGCGGACGGTGGTGGAGACCTCGGGGTAATAGGAGCGCGACGCCTCGACGTTGTGGTGGACCCGTTGAATGCCGGCTTCCTTGAGCTGCCGGGCGCGGTCGACGGACATGTGCCCGATCGAGGCGCAGCGCTTCAGGTTGGTCTGCTCGGAGACCAGCCGGGCCCCCTCGAGGATCTTCGCGAAGTCGCGCTTGGAGAGCCCCTGGCCCTGGGTGACCATGCAGAAGCGGTGGGCGCCCGCGGCCTCGGCCGCCTTCGCGTGCTCGAGGATCTGGTCGGGCTCCATCATCGCGTGCATGGGCGTGTCGGCCTCGGCGTAGCGGGACTGGGCGCAGAAGCCGCAGTCCTCGGCGCAGCCGCCCGACTTCGCGTTCACCAGCGAGCACATGTCGGTGGAGTCGCCGAAGCGGTCCTGACGGACCTCCCAGGCGCGCTCGACGAGCGCACCGATCTCCTCGTGGTCCGTGAGGGCGCCGAGCTCGAGCGCCTCGTCGAAGCCGATCAGCGGCGGCACACGGTCAATCTATGAAGCCGGCCGGACGATCCGGCTTCGCCTTCAGCGGCGGCCACAAACACCGCCCCCGGATCAATCCCAGGAAAAGTCCTGGACGACCTCCGAGTCGCCCTCGGCCCTGGGGCTGAACACGAGCAGCACGAGATCGTCGTCCCCGGCCTCGAACGCGCGGATCACGCTCGGGGCGATCCGGATCGCGTCGAGGGGGCCGACGTCCTCCAGCTCGTCGTCGAGCTTCACCCGGCCGCCCCCGGAGATGACCACGTAGATCTCCTCCATCTCTCCGTGCTTGTGCGCGAAGGGCTGGCGCTGCCCGGCCTTGATCACCTGGTAGGAGATGCCGCTCGTCTCGGACTCCAGGTCCTCGTGCGCGAAGCGTGCCTCCAGAGAGTCGGAGAGCCCGGCCTCCGCAGCCACATCCTTGGCCTCACGGAGGTTCTTGATCGTGTAATCCACGTAGCGGAACCTACCCGACGATCAGTAGCGTCCGATCGCCAGCCGCTCCCGCAACTCGTTCAACCAGCTCGCGTCCGGCGCCGTGGCGCGGGCCCTGGCGGCCTCGGCTGCGGGCAGGTTCGGGCCTGCCGGCCGTGAACAGCCAGGTGTCGAACAGGTCATCGAGCTGCTGGCCGCTGACCTGCTCGGCGAACGCGATGAACTCCGGCGTCGTGCCGTTGCCACCGCTCTTGCTCGCCGCCCAGCCGCGGAGGATCGCGAAGAAGGCGTCATCACCGACGCGCTCGCGAAGCGCCTGCAGCGTCATCGCTCCCCGGACGTATTGCGACTCGCCGAACAGGTCGTCGATTCCCGGATCCGCGACGACGACCTGCCAGAACGGGTCGTCGGCGGGAATCGCCTCGTAGGTCGTTCGGAAGGTCTCCGCCGGCGTCGCCTTGCCGACGTGCTCGTCCCAGAGCCACTCGGCGTAGGTGGCGAATCCCTCGTTCAGCCAGATGTCCTGCCAGCGACCGACCGCCACGTCGTCGCCGTACCACTGGTGGGCGAGCTCATGGACCACGACGAAGTCGCCGTTTACCGGATTGCCATCGTCATCGAGCCAGAACAGCTTCGAATAGACCGGTCGGGTCTGGGTCTCCAGCGCGAAGAACAGATCGTCCTGGTTCGGGCACGATCCCGCCGACCGTCTTGAACGGGTAGGGCCCGAACGCGGCGGAGAGCATGTCCAGAATCTCGCCCTGGCGGGCCATCGAATCCTCGATCTCGGCTCGCAATCCGCCGGTGATCTGGGAGGAGATCGCGTCGTAGCTCGGCAGCCCCGCCTGGGTCCGCTCGGTCACGTCCCACTGCCCGATGTCGATCGTCGCCAGATACGAGGCCATCGGCTCGTTGGCGCGCCAGCTCCAGGTCGTCTTGCCGCCCTTCTTCTTGATTCCTCGCAGGAAGCCGTTCGCGGCGACCTCGTAGCCCTTCGGCACCGTGACGTCGAAGGCGTAGGAGGCCTTGTCCAGCGGGTGGTCGTTGACCGGGTACCAGCCGGCTGCGACCTCCGGCTGACCGGCGACCGTGGCGCCCTCGGGGGTCGCCATGAAGCCGGTGCGGACTCCGGGGAACCCCGGAATCATGAACTCCTGCGGGACGCCGGCGTACTTGACGGTGACCCGGAAAGCCTTGCCCTTCTTCAGGTCGTCGCGCGGGACCACGGTCAGCTCCTGGCCGCTGCGAGACCAGCCGGCCCGATCGCCGTTGACCTTGATTTGGTGCACGTCCATGCCGACGAAGTCGAAGTTGAAGCTGCAGAGTCGCTGCGTAGAGCGCGCGAGCACCGTCGCCTTGCCGTCGAGCCGGTCAGTGGCCGGGTCGTACGCGACCTTGAGCTTGTAGCGGCCGACGTCGTAGCCGCCGTTCCCGTAGGTCGGGTAGTAGGTGTCGCCGATTCCTGGTGCGCCTGCGCAGTTAGGCGCCGCTCCAGCGGACGCCGGGATGGCTGCCGGGAGCAATGCCGCACCCAACACCACGAGACCGAGCGCCCACATCTTCCGTGTGGTCAATTCCTTCATCATCGTTCCTCCTGTAAGCCGCCCCACGACGGCACGCTGATGAGGTCCTCCGCTAACGGCGCCCTACCCGCCGCGTTTCGACGCTAAACCGCTCAGGCGGCTTCGCGCATCGCCTCGACCTCGCGGGCCTCGGCGAGACGGTTGAGGCCCTTCTCCTCGAGCTGCTTGACCTCGCTCGGCTTCAGCTCGAGGCGGCGGCCGGTCTCGCGGAGCGGGGTGGGCTCGTCGCCGTTGATGCCGTAGCGCAGCTGGATCACCTTGCGCTCGTCCTCGGGCAGGTCTTCGACTGCGCGTCGAATCGCCTGGTCGCGGAAGCTGAGGGCGACCTCCTCGGACGGCCCGACGCGCTCGTCCTGGACGAACTCGCCCATCGATGAGCCGTCCTCCTCGCCGACGGGCCGGTCGAGGCTGGTCACCACCCGGGTCAGGTCGCGGATCTCCTCGACCTGCGCAGGCTCCAGCTCGGCCTCCTTGGCGATCTCCTCGGTGGTCGGGTCGCGGCCGAGCTTCGTCGCCAGCTCGCGCTCGGTCCGCATCACCTTGCGCTCGCGCTGGGCGACCTGGTTCGGCACCCGGATCGTGCGCTCCTTGGACTCGAGCGCCCGCTGGATCGCCTGGCGGATCCAGAAGGTCGCGTAGGTCGAGAACTTGTAGCCCTTGCGCCAATCGAACTTCTCGGCGGCGCGGATCAGGCCGAGGATTCCTTCCTGGATCAGATCCAGCAGGTTGAGGTCCTGGCGCATGTAGCGGCGGGCGTTCGAGACGACCAGCCGAGGTTCGAGTTGATCAGCCGCTCCTTGGCCTCGAGGTCGCCTCGCTCGATCGCGCTGGGCGAGATCGATCTCCTCCTCCTTGGTGAGCAGCGGGTAGCGGCGCATCTCGTTGAAGAAGAGCTGCAGAGCGTCGGTGGTCTGCTCGGCGAGCTCGCCGTTCTTGTACCCGGCGGGCTGGTCGGCGTCGCGTCCGCAGTCGTCCTCGATCGGGAGGCCGGCGGCCTCGATCCGCTCATGCACCTGATCGCCCTCTTCTTCCGAGAGGTTCAGCTCCTGCACCAACGAGTCGACGTCCGAGAGGTCGACGCAGTCCGCGGGACGACCGGCCTCGATCAGGGCCTGGACCCGCTCCTCGACGGCTGGGTCGAGCTCAACTGCTGTTGCTTCCATTTCCTCAGCCATGGTTGCCTCTACATAGAGTCGCAAAACAAGGCTCGCTACTGTGTTCCGGGTGCGCAGACTCGCATCTGTAGTCGCCGGTCGGCGTGGCAAGTGGCTCGTGCTGGCGATCTGGCTGATCGCCGCTTTTGCCCTGTTCCCGGTCGGATCGAAGCTGTCGGACGTCACCACCGACGACACGGTGTCCTTCCTGCCGGCAAGCGCCGAGTCCACGGAGGTGGTCCGGGCGCAGGACCGCGACTTCCAGCAGGGCGAGACCGACACGGCGATCGTGGTCTACAAGCGCGCCGGCGGGCTGACGGCGGCCGACAAGCAGAAGATCCTGGCCGACCAGCGGGCGATCAACGAGGCCGGCAGCGCGAAGATCAACGTCGTCGGCCCGCAACAGATTCCGTTCACCCCCGGAGCGCCGGCGAGCCTCGTCTCCAAGAACGGCGACGTCGCCACGGCGATCTACACGACGCCCACCGACTTCGAGAAGGAGGCGGACTGGGGGAAGGCGATCCGGGACATCACCCACGAGCGACACCCGGGGCATGCAGGTCTTCGTCACCGGTGGTGTCGGCTTCGCAACCGACGCCCACGAGGTCTTCAACAGCATCGACACGAAGCTGCTGCTGGCGACCGTCCTGCTGGTCCTCGTCCTCCTGGGAGCGATCTACCGGTCGGTCCTGGTGGCGCTCAGCCCCCTGATCGTCGTCTTCTTCGCCTACACGATCACCCAGGCGCTCGTCTACGCGCTGGCGAAATCGGGCGCGACGGTTTCCTCCAACAGCACGAGCATCCTGATCGTCCTCATGTTCGGGGTGGGGACCGACTACTGCCTCTTACTCGTCTCCCGTTACCGAGAGGAGCTGCGGCGGACCGAGGACAAGCACGAGGCGATGGGGCGCGCCCTGCGGCGGGCCGGGCCCGCGATCTTCGCCAGCGGCATGACGGTGACGCTCGCGATGCTCACCCTGGCGCTCGCCGACAACAAGAACACCAGCTCCCTCGGCCCCGTGGCGGCGATTTCGGTCTTCATGGCGATGATCGCCGGCCTGACCTTGCTCCCAACGCTGCTGACGATCTTCGGCCGCAGGGGGTTCTGGCCGCGTCGCGCCGTGGTCGCCTACGACCCCCAGCATCCTTCGATGGGCGGCCAGGGCCCGTGGCGCCGGTTCGGCGACTGGGTGCTGAAGCGGCCGGTGGCTGCCCTGATCACCACGGTCGCCCTCTTCATCGCGGGAGCGTTCGGCCTGCTGGCCTACAAGGTCGACTACTCGACCACCAGCTTCTTCAAGCACTCGGTGGAGGCGGTCGAGGGGTTCGACGTCCTGGAGGCCTCCTTCCCAGCGGGCACCCTGGCGCCGACCACCGTCCTGGTGGAAAGCGAGAGCGGACCCGTCACGCCGGCTGACATCTCGGAGGTCGAGAACCGGTTGCGGGGGGTCAACGGCGTCGCCACGGCCACCGACACGGGGGTGCGATCGACCAACGGTCAGATCGGGGAGGTGGACGCCGTTCTCAGCTCGGACCCGCTCGACAAGTCGGGCCTGAACGTCGTGCCTCGCATGAGAGACGCCGTAGCGGACCTGCCCGGCGGCGTCACGGCCCTGGTTGGAGGGACCAGCGCCATCAACTACGACGTCGACCAGGCGAACCAGCGGGACATCGAGATCATCGTCCCCCTGGCGCTCCTGGTGATGGCGGTGATCCTGGCGATCCTGCTGCAGGCGCTGGTCGCACCGCTCGTGCTCCTGCTCAGCGTCGTCCTGTCATTCGCCTGCTCGCTCGGAATCTCAATCCTGATCATCCGCTTCGTCGTCGGGGACGCCGGATTCGATTCCTCGATTCCGCTCTTCGCGTTCATCTTCCTGGTCGCGCTGGGGATCGACTACACGATCTTCCTGATGGCCCGCGTTCGAGAGGAGGCCCGCACGCACGGCACACGCGAGGGCATGCTCCGGGCGCTCGCCGCCACGGGCGGGGTGATCACGAGCGCCGGGATCATCCTCGCGGGCACGTTCTCGGTGCTGATGACGCTCCCGGTGAGCTTCACCTTCGACCTGGGGCTGATGGTCGCCCTCGGGATCCTGCTCGACACGTTCATCGTGCGGACGATCATGGTGCCGGCCGCGGTCGAGGTGATCGGCGACAAGATCTGGTGGCCCTCGACCGCCAGGGCCGGAGGTCGCCTCCGCGAGGAGACCGGCGAGCATCAGCTGCCCGAGCCTGCCGAGGCCGGTTAGCGCCCCCTCCAGACCGGTTTGCGCTTCTCCGCGAAGGCCGCCACGCCCTCGCGGAAGTCCTCCGAGCGGAAGCAGGACTCGCGCAGCTCGATCAGCTCACGCTCCTGCTCCGGTGTGAGGCGGGAGTAGGAGTTGAGCGTGTCGATTGCGTGCTTGTTGCCGCGCATCGAGAGCGGCGCGTTGGCCGCGATCTCCGCCGCGAGCTCGACCGCGGCGGCCTCGAGGTCGCCGTCGTCGGTGACCTGATTGACCAGGCCGAGCTCCTCAGCCCGCTCCGCCGTCACGTTGTTGCCGGTCAGGAAGAGCTCCTTGGTTCGCGGCACGCCGATCGCGTCGATGAACCGCTGCAGGCCGGTGTGGCCGTAGATCAGGCCGAGCTTCGCGGGGGGCATGCCGAGCTTGGCGCCGCGCGCGCAGATACGGAGGTCGCAGCACAGTGTGAGCTCGAGAGCGCCGCCGAGAGCGTGGCCGTTGATCGCGCAGAGGACCGGCCACGGATGCGCCGCGACCGCGTCGAGTCCGCGCGCGAAGGGATGGGCGACGAGGGACTCGGCCTCGGCCTCGAACTCGTGCTCGGAGAATCCGCCGATGTCGTAGCCCGCGGAGAAGATGCCTCCGGCGCCGGTGAGGATCACGCAACGCACCTCGATGCCCCGGTCGAGGGCGGGCATGACCTCGGCGATGCCGTTCAGCGTCTCGTGGTCGAGCGCGTTCCGAGAATCCGGCCGGTTCAGGGTCAGCCGGGCGACCGACTCAGCTGGATGGTCGAGAAGGAGCTTCCCTCCCGCTAGCTCTTCCGACATTTGGCGGAGGCTATTCGAGGACGACCAGGACGTCGCCCTCGGAGACCGACTGGCCCTCCTCGACGCGGATCTCGGCGACCTTGCCCGGAGTCCTCCGCCTCGACCGGCATCTCCATCTTCATCGACTCGAGGATCGCGACGGTGTCGCCCTCGTCGACCTGATCGCCGACGGCGACCTCGATCTTCCAGACGGTCCCCGTGATGTGGGCCTCTACGTCCGCCACGCGCCGCGGGGACAATATCCGGCGGTGATGCGGGAAAGCACGGCGGGGAGGGTGGTCATCGTGGCCGCTCGTAACGAGGGGGAGCGGATCCGGGCGACGCTCGACGCGCTGGCTGAGGCGCTGCCCGGAGCTCGCCTGCTGGTCGCCGACGATGCTTCGAGCGACGACACGCCGCAGATCGCCATGCGCAGAGGCGCCTGGGTGGTGGGCCGCAGGCGCCCGCACGGCAAGGGGGCCAACGTGACGGCCGCGGCGCACGCGGCACTCGGGGAGTTCGACGGCGGGGTCACCGTTCTGCTCTGCGACGCCGACCTCGGCGAGAGCGCCGGGCGGCTCGTCGCGCTCGTCGAGGCGGTCGAGGCCGGCGACTGCGACCTGGCGCTCGCCGCCTTCGCCGATCGGCGGGGCGGCGGCTTCGGCCTCGCCCTCGGTTATGCGCGGCGGGTGGTCGAGCGGCTCTGCGGAGCCCGCGTGGCGGCACCGCTGTCCGGGCAGCGTGCGATGCGCCTGTCGACACTTCGGAGACTTCTGCCGTTCGCGGACGGCTGGGGGATGGAAACCGGGATGACCATCGACGCGGTCCGAGCCGGCTACCGGGTCGGGGAGATCGAGGTCCCGCTCGAACACCGGGTCACGGGCCGCACGCCGGCCGGGTTCCTGCACCGCGCCAGTCAGCTGCGGGACATCCGGCGCGCCGCCCGGGCCCGGTCCAGATAGCGTCTCCGGCCGATGATCCTGGCGATCGACCAGGGGACCACTGGGACCACGTGCATCGCCTTCGACGAGGAGGGGCGCCCGCGGGGCCGCTCCTACAGCGAGTTCGAGCAGCACTTTCCGCGTCCCGGATGGGTTGAGCACGACGCCGCCGAGATCTGGGAGGTGACCCGCCGGGTCGCGGTCGGCGCGCTTGCCGACGCCGCCGTCCAGGGATCTGACCTGAAGGGAATCGGGATCACCAACCAGCGCGAGACGGTCGTCGCCTGGAACCCGAGCAGCGGGGAGCCGGTGCACCGCGCACTCGTCTGGCAGGACCGCCGCACCGCGGCGCGCTGCGACGAGCTGCGCGAGGCGGGTCACGAGGCCCTGGTCCGCGAGCGCACCGGCCTGGTGATCGACCCCTACTTCTCCGGGACGAAGATCGAGTGGCTGATCCAGAACGCGGATCTTCCGGAGGGGACGGTGTTCGGGACGATCGACTCCTGGCTGGTGTTCAAGCTGACAGGCCGGCACCTGATCGACTACTCGAACGCCTCGCGGACGATGCTCTTCGACATCCGCAAGCTCGCCTGGGATGAGGAGCTCTGCGGGCTGCTCGGCGTCGATCCAGCGGTCGCTGCCGGAGCCGGTGCCGTCCTCGCAGCTCTATGGCACGACCTCGGTCTTCGGGGGAGATGTGCCGGTGGCGGGAATCGCCGGGGACCAGCAGGCCGCGCTCTTCGGCCAGGCCTGTCAGCAGCCCGGCGAGACCAAGAACACCTACGGCACGGGGAGCTTCGTCCTGCTCAACACGGGCACCGAGGCGCCGGAGCCGGGGGAGGGACTGCTCACCACGGTCGCCTGGGGGCTCGGCGATCGGGTGGACTACGCCCTGGAGGCCGCGGTCTTCGTCACGGGGGCGGCCGTTCAGTGGCTTCGCGATGGGCTCGGGATCATCTCCGAGGCGGCCGAGACCGAGCCGCTGGCGGCGTCGCTCGATTCGAACGACGACGTCTACTTCGTGCCGGCCCTCACCGGGCTCGGCTCACCGCATTGGGACCCGTACGCGCGCGGAACGATCGTCGGGCTCACCCGGGGGACGGGAAGGGCGCATCTGGCACGGGCCGCCCTCGAGGCGATCGCCTACCAGACGGTCGACGCGGTGCGGGCGCAGGAGGCCGCATCCGGCGAGAGCGTGCCGTCGCTGAAGGCTGACGGCGGTGCGGTCGTCAACGCCTGGCTGATGCAGTTCCAGGCGGACGTTCTCGGGGCCCCGGTGATCGTCCCCGAGGTCGCCGAGACCACAGCGCTCGGAGCCGCTTATCTCGCCGGGATCGCAACCGGCGAGTGGACCGCGGCGCAGGTCCGCGAGATGTGGCGCGAGGCGGCCCGCTACGAGCCGCGGATGGACGAGGCCGACCGGGAGGAGCTCCTATCCCGCTGGCACGAGGCCCTGGCCCGCTCCCGAGGCTGGAGCCAAGCGTAACCCGTGCCTCCCGGAGGGTTTGTGAAGAGAACATGGCCGAGGTCAGCCCAAAGGACATGAAGCCGCAGGTCTACAAGGACCCGCGCCCCGCCGAGATGTTCACGAAGTTCCATCGCAGCGCGAGACGCGGTGTGGGCTGGATGTACGACTTCGTTCGGGTGATCCTCACCCTCCCGACCATCCTGATCTACCGTGCCCGCGCCATCGGCGTCGAGAACGTCCCGCGGACCGGGCCGGTGATTCTCGCCCCGAACCACTTCAGCCAGTGGGACCACTTCTTCGCCGCGGTCTACCTGCACCGGAAGGTCCAGTTCATGGCGAAGTCGCAGCTCTTCACGAATCCGGCGATCAAGTACATCTTCAAGCACGGCGGAGTCTTTCCCGTGCGGCGTGGGCATCACGACGACGAGGCGTTCGTCACCGCCAACGCGATCCTCGACCGCGGGGGCACGGTGCTGATGTACGCCGAGGGCGGGCGGTCGCGCACCGGCGACCTGGGCGAGCCGAAGCGCGGCATCGGCAAGATCGCCCTCGAGTCCGGCGTGCCGGTGGTGCCGGTCGCGATCCACGGCTCGGCAGGCGTCCGGGGCTGGCGCCGGTTCCGCTTCCCGAAGGTGACGATCCAGTACGGCGAGCCGATGACGTTCCCGGTAAAGGCGGACCCGAGCCGCGAGGAGGAGCAGCTGGTCGCGAACCAGATCTTCGACCGTGTCCGCGCGATGTACGTCGATCTCGAGGAGAACGGCCGCCGCGATGTGCTGCGGCGGCTGCGCGAGGGTCTGCCGGCTCCCGACGACGTGCACCCCGTCATGCAACGGGCCGCGCCTCGACGCTCGCTACTCCTCGTAGCGCGGCTCGAGCTTCTCCCAGAACTCCGGGTCGTGACCCGGGACCATGAGCGCATACGGGTAGGTGCGCCGGTAGGCCTGTAGCTCGTGCAGCGATCGGCGCCAGTTGTGCTCGTCGTCGATCAGGGTCGGCTCCGTCTTGCCCTCGAACTGCAGCCAGTCGTAGGCGGCGTCGCCCACGATCACGAAGTCGCGACGCGGCAGGCGCAGGATCACCGAGGTGTGGCCCGAGCTGTGACCGGGCGTGTACGCAAGACGGACCGACCCATCCCCGAAGAGGTCGAAGCTGCGACCGAAGGGCCCATACGACTCGATGAAGTCGGCGTCGAAGTCGACCGTGTGGTACTCGAAGGCGAAGTCGTAAGTGGGAGCGCGTTGTAGCCGCGGAACTGCGGGAAGGAGCCCGTCGTCGCGCCCTCCCACTCGGTGGCGCTGAACACGAAGTCGAGCGTCGGGGAACGCCTCGATCCCGGAGGCGTGGTCCTCGTGCAGATGGGTGAGGACGACGAAGGCGATGTCGGAGGGAGCGAGCCCACGATCGCGCAGCTGGGAGACGATGTCCTCGCCCTCCTCGATCTTGTAGTGACGGCGCGGTGAGGCGGCTGAACTTGTCGCGGGGATTTCGGACCACCGATGGGTGCAGGCCGGTGTCGACCAGGATGTTGCCCAGGCTCGGGTGGCGGACGAGGAAGGCCGGAACCGGCCGTGACTCCCAGGTGTCCGGCGAGGAGCCGAAACCGACCGCGCGGAGGCGCTTGATGACGCCGGTGCCGCTCGATCGAAGAACGTGTGCGGCCACAGGGTCTCGCCCGTCTTCAGGGGCTCGATGACGACCGTCGCGCCCTCGGTTCCGCCCGCGAGCGGCTCCCGGAGAGGAGTCGGTTCAGCGTTCACCTTCATGGAGCCAGCATATGCTCAGCCGTCATGACTGAAAGCACGAAATCGCGCATCTTCGCGCCGGACCTGCTCGAGGGCCAGATCTGCGTCGTCTCGGGTGCGGGCACGGGCCTGGGCAGGGCGACCGCCCTGGAGCTGACCGGCCTCGGGGCCACCGTCGTCGGCTGTGGCCGGCGCGCGGAGCCACTCGAGGGGATGGTCGAGGAGGTCTCGGCGCGCGGCGGCAAGGCGGAGTTCGAGGCGCTCGACATCCGCGACGAGGAGGCCGTCGACGGTTTCATCGACGGGGTCGTCGAGCGGCACGGCCGCATCGACCTGCTGGTCAACAACGCCGGCGGCCAGTTCCTCAGCCCGGCGGAGGCGATCACGCCCAAGGGGTTCCGGACAGTCATCGACCTGAACGTGCAGGGCACCTGGCAGATGACCCACGCCGCGGCCACCAAGGCGTTCATCCCCCAAGAGAGCGGCAAGGTGATCAGCATCACCGTCTCGCCGCACATGGGCTTTCCCGGGATGGTCCATACGGGTGCGGCGCGGGCGGCGGTGGAGAACATGATGCGGACCCTCTCCGTCGAGTGGGCCCGCTTCGGAATCCGGCTTGTCGCGGTGGCGATCGGGCAGTTCGACACCGAGACGCTCCGCACGAAGTACCCCAAGGCGATCGTCGACAACGTCGCGCAGACGGTCCCGCTCGGCCGCCTCGGCACCGAGGATGAGATGGCCTGGCTCACGGCTTTTCTCGCATCTCCTGCCGGTGACTTCTTCTCGGGCTGCGTGCTCACGGTCGACGGCGCCCGCGACAACTGGTTCGGCAAGTGGCCGCCCGGGGGCGCTGCCGGAGACGGCGGCGAGCCGCTGTCCGAGGAGAGGCGGAAGGAGTGAGAGCGCTGCTGACCGCCGCGGGCGCGAGCGTCCTGCTGCTCACCCTCGGTGGGGGCACGGCGTCCGCCGAGGGGTGCCTCTACCAGGACGAGGTTGCCAACGGCTCAAACCAGCCGCGGGTGGAGCGCTCCCTGCTCTGTCTCGCTAACGCCGTCCGCGCCAGGTCGGGTCTCGCCAGCCTGAGGGCGGATCCGCGCCTCAACGTCGCGTCGCGTGCCCACAGCGCCGACATGGTGGCTCGCGGCTACTTCTCCCACACCACGCCGGAGGGCGCCGACCCGAGCGACCGCGCCGTCGCCGCCGGCTACGGCCCCTTCGTGGGCGAGAACATTGCGGCGAGCAGCCGCGGAACCGCGATCTCGGTCTTCTCGCTGTGGCGCTCCAGCCCGGGCCACAACGCGAACCTGCTCGGCACCTACTCCGCCACCGGTCTCGGGGTGGCCCCTGGATACCCGAATGGCGACCGCGGCATCACCGCCACGCAGATGTTCGGCCGGAACGCTGCCCAGGGGAGCGACACGGGGCTCGATCTCTACTACCCGAACCCGCGCTGCCAGGCAGCGAAGCTCCGAAAGGTCGCGGTCAAGACGCGCCTGCGGGCGTCAAAGAAGGGCCGCCGCGCAAAGCTCCGGCGGAAGCTGCGGCGCGCGAAGGGCGTGGTCGTCAGAACCTGCAATGCCCCGGCGGAGGCACCGCTGCTCTAGCCCCCGCTCAGGAGTACATGCCGGTGAACTGTCCGCCGGTGACGTTGATCACCTGGCCGTGGATGAAGTTGGAGTGCTGCGAGCAGAGGAACGCGACCGGGCCCGCGGCGTCGGAAGGCTCGGCGGGGCGGGCGAGCGGGATCGTCATCCGCGCCATCTGACGCATCTGCTCAGGAATACCGAGCGAGACCTCCTCGGTGCTCTCGCCGGCGGCCTGCATCGTCTCGCCCTTCTCCTTCGCCTGGGTGAGCCGCGTCTCGACGAAGCCGAAGGCGACGGCGTTGCAGTTGATCTTGAACTGTCCCCATTCCTTGGCGACGGTCTTGGTCAGCCCGGTGACCCCGGCCTTCGCGGACGAGTAATTCGCCTGACCGGCGTTCCCCATCGTGCCCGAGATCGAGGTGATGTTGACGATCTTCCTGAAGACCTCCTTGCCCTCCTGAGCCTCCTGCTTGGCGGCCTCGCGCCAGGTCGGGGCGAGGGCGCGGATCACGCGGAAGGGCACGATCGTGTGGATGTCGAGCATTGCCTGGAACTGCTCGTCGCTCATCTTGTGGATGACCCCGTCCCAGGTGTAGCCGGCGTTGTTGACGACCGCGTCGACCTGGCCGAAGGCGTCGATGGCGGCTTTCACCATGTCGTCGGGCGTGCCGGGCTTGGTGAGGTCCCCGGCGAAGACGGCCGTCTCGCCGTCGATCTCGCCGGCTGCCTGCTCCGCGACGTCCCCGTCGAGGTCGTTGATCAGGACCTTGGCCCCCTCGTTGACGAACAGCTCGGCCGTGGCGCGGCCGATTCCTCTCGCCGAGCCGGTGATGATCGCGCTCTTTCCGTCAAGCAATCCCAAGGTCGTCGCCTTTCATGCGAGGGTGCGCGACAGCGCAACCCGTTTTGTGAGGGTTGAGGGGCGGGATTCTTACCCAAACCTGTATGTGGCGATCCCCTGCGCGACGACCGTCCCGTCGGGATCGGTCACGGTGACCTCGCAGAAGCTCAGCCGTCCGCCTCGCTTGGCGACCCGCGCCGCGGCCTGCAGGTCCACACCGCTCGCGGCGGAGGCGAAGTTGACCGAGAGCGAGACCGTCGAGCCAGCCGGGTTCTCCGGGATCTCCTCCGTGGCCCAGGCCGCGGCCATCGCGGCCGTGTCGATCAGGGCGCCGATCGCACCCCCGTGAACCACCTCCCCGATCGTGGCCAGCTCGGGCTTGAAGGGCAGCTCGAGCACGGCCTCATCCGTCCCGAGTGAGACGACCTGGATGCCGAGCTGTACGGCGTGCGGCGAGTTGGGGATGAACTGCTCGATGACCTCCCGGCGGGTGGGCATGATCAGAATCCAAGCAGCGCGGGGCCGAGCGAGAGTACGTCGCGGGGGTTCACGCCGTGCTCCTCCTCGAATTTGTGCTGGAGGCGGTCGTCGAACAGGGCGAGCAGCAGCTCCTCCCGGCTCGAGCCGAACTTGCACGCTGCACGGTCGAGCGCGGCCAGCGAGATGTCCTGGAGCGCGCCACTGATCCCGCCGACGTCGGGCAGCTCCCGGTCCTGGCAGGGATCGCCGATCTGGACGGTCTCTCGCGTCGAGTTCGCATAGGCGATTCCGTATCCGGTCGCCGCGACGAGCGCGGCGATCGCGGCGGTCGCGACCGCGGGGCGCGTCCACATGACGGCCGCGCGACCGGCTCCGGTCAGCAGGATCAGCGCCGCAAGCAGCGCGAGCGCGGAGGTGACGATGAAGGTCGGCCGGAAGGCCGAGCGGACGGCGCCGGTCACCACCTCGTCGAGCCGGTCGCCCAGATTGCCGAGCTCGGTCGCCTCCTCGCCGTCCAGCCCGGCGCGCGCCTTCGCGATCGATTTTCGGAGTTCCCCGCGCGGGTCGTCCGTGTTGAGGCCGCCGAACAGATCGGGCGCGATCTCGATCTTGTCCTGCGGCGGCAGCTTCGCGTCGAGCAGGGCGGCGGTCCCCTGCTCGCGGGCGGTGTCGATGGTCGAGGTGAGGTTGGTGGAGATCAGGGGGGCGAGAGCGGCGAGCGCAATCGCGATCCCGGCATGGCGGATCGTGAGCAGCCTCGCGGTGTCCTCCCGAGTCCGCTCGGGGATCAGCTCGCCGGACGAGGGCGGGAAGCGCCAACCCCATCCCGGCGCCGGCGAGCACCTGCGGCACCACCGTCAGCCACGCCGAGGCGCCGGGCAGCAGCGCGAGGCAGCCGACCCCGCCCGCGACCAGCAGGCAACCGCCGATCGCCCTGGCCCAGGGGTCGCCCGGGAGCCGCGAGGAGGCGATCGCAGCGACGGGCAGGACGCTCACGGCGAGGGCCGCCGTCAGCGGCTCGATGCTCCAGCCCGAGACCAGCAGAAGCACGACGAGGAAGACGACGGCAGTCAGGGAGGCCGACAGCAGGCCGAGTGCGACCGCCGGACGCCAGGGGAGCGGGGAGGATGCCTGGCCCGTGTCGCGGACGGCGACGTCCGCCGGCTCGGTCCGTGCGATCTGCAGGGCGACCAGGAGCCCCGGAAGCACGATCGGCGCCTGCGCGAGGAAGATCGCGCGCCACGAGAACGCTTGGGTGAGCGCGCCGCCGAGCGCCGGCCCGATGGCGATCCCGAACACGGACGCCGCCACCCACATCCGGCGTCCGGGGCCAGGCCTGCCTCCATCGAGAAGCGCGAAAGCCGAGACGAGCCCCGCCGCTCCGCCGAGCGCCTGAACGCCGCGGAGCACGAGCAGCAGGCCCAGCGAATTCGAGGCCCCACAGGCGAGCGACGCGACGAGGAAGAGGGCGAAGCCGGCAGCGCCGACGTGGGCGTCCCCGAAGCGACGGCAGAGCCGGGCCGCCGGCAGCAGCGTCAACGCGAGGACGGCGGTGTAGACGCCGAGAACGAGCGCGACGCCCTCGACCGTCGCGTCGAGCTCGACCAGGATCGAGGGCAGCCCAAGCGTGACGATCGAGGCGTCTGCCAGGGCGATCCCGGCGGCGAGCGCTATGAAGGTGCGCCTCACGCGGCCAACCTAGCGCTCAGGCTTTGGCGGCCCCTACAGCCCGAGCTGCTTGCCGAGGATCTCCTTCATCACCTCGTCGGTGCCGCCGCCGATCGGGCCGAGGCGGGCGTCGCGGTAGGCGCGCTCGACGCCGTACTCGCGCATGTAGCCGTAGCCGCCGTGGATCTGGATCGCCTCGTCGGCGACCTCGCACATGGCCCGCTGGGTGAAGAGCTTCGCCTGGGTCACCTCGCGGGTGGCGTCCTCGCCGGCGGCGAACTTGCGCAGGCAGGCGTAGGTGAGGGCCCGGGAGACCTCGATCTTCACCGACATCTCGGCGAACTTGTGGCGGATCGCCTGGAAGCGGCCGATCGGCCGGCCGAAGGCCTCGCGCTCCTTGGCGTAGCGAAGCGTCTCGTCGAAGACGCGCTGCATGCCGCCGACCGCGCCCAGCGCCATCGTCAGCCGCTCCCACTGGAAGTTGGCCATGATCAGCTTGAAGCCCTCGTTCTCCTCGCCCGAGCAGGTTCTCCTCGGGGACCTCGACGTCGGTGAAGGCGAGCTCGCCGGTGTCGGATGAGTGCCAGCCCATCTTCTCCAGCTTTGCAGACGACCTCGTAGCCGGGCATGTCGCGCTCGAGGACCAGGAACGAGATGCCGTGGTGGCCGCCCTCCTCGGTCGTCTTCACGGCGCAGACCAGGAAGTCGGCCCGGACGCCGTTGGTGATGAAGGTCTTGGAGCCGTTGACGACGTAGCCGCCGTCGACCTTGCGTGGCGGTCGTGCGGAGCGACGGCGACGTCGGAGCCGGCGCCCGGCTCGGTGATCCCGAGCGCGCCGATCAACTCGCCCTTGATCCCGGGCACCAGCCAGCGCTGCTTCTGCTCCTCGGTGCCGAACTTCCAGATCGGCGGGGTGGCGATCTCGGCGTGGGCGCCGATCCCGGCGGCGACGCCCGCCGCTGCGCGCCGGAGCGCGAGAGCTCCTCGACCCAGACCGCGTCGTGGACGTAGTCGCCGCCCTGGCCGCCGTACTCGGTCTCGTACTTGAGCCCGAGGAAGCCGAGCTCGCCGCAGCGGGTGTAGAGCTCGCGCGGGAACTCGCGCGCCTCCTCCCACTCGTCGACGTGGGGGGCGATCTCCTTGGTGACGAACCGCGCGACCGACTCGCGCAGCTCCTCGTGCTCCTCGCCGAAGGGCGGAAGCGGAGCCCGCTGGCCGGTGTCCTTGATGACGGTCATTCCGCGGCGCCCGTCCTCGGCGGCTTCCAGTCCTCGAGCATCGTGTAGCCGCGGCCCGCGTGGTCGAAGCCGAGCAGGTCGCCCTGCGGGTTCTTCTTGCCGCCGTGGTGGTAGGCGCGCACCTCGGCGATCTTGCCGTCGCGCATCAGGAACCACTCGGTGCCGCGGTCGAGGCGCTTCTCGCCCGACTTCGGGATCGCGCCAGGTCATCGTCCACTCGATCACGGCCTCGTCGCCCTGCTCGATCCCGTGCTCGATGATACCACTGGCCGTCGATCATGCTCGACGCCGAGCTTCGAGTTCTGCCCGATCCGCTCGGCGCCCTCGTGCGGCCCGAGCCGCGTGTAGTAGTGGACGGCGTCGTCGGTGAAGTGCGAGGCGACCAGCTCGGCGTCGCCCGTGTTCAGCGCCTCGTAGTAGGAGCGGATGTGGTCGAGGTGTGCTCATGCAGCGCGATCACTCGGCGGTGGCCTAGAGCCCGTAGCTGCGGCCGAGCACCTCGAGCATGATCTCGTCGGTGCCGGCGCCGATCCGGTTGAGGCGGGCGTCGCGGTAGGCGCGCTCGACCTCGTACTCCTTCATGTAGCCGTAGCCGCCGTGGATCTGGATGCAGTCGTCGGCAGACCTCCTCGATCACCCGTGAGGCGTAGAGCTTCGCCTGGGTGATCTCGCGGACCGGGTACTCGCCGTTCTCGAAGCGCCAGGCGGTCGCGTAGACCATCTGCTTGGCGGCCTCGATCTTCACCGACATCTCGGCGAACTTGTGGCGGATCGCCTGGAAGCGGCCGATCGGGCGGCCGAAGGCCTGGCGCTCCTTGGCGTACTCGAGGGTGCGCTCGAAGACCCGCTCGGCGCCCGAGACGCAGCCGATCGCGGCGACCAGGCGCTCGCCCTGGAGCTCCCAGGAGATGTGGTAGAAGCCCTTGCCCTCCTGGCCGAGCAGGTTCTCGGCCGGCACGCGGACGTCCTGGAAGGAGAGCTCGCCGGTGTCGGAGGCGTGCATCCCCATCTTCTCGAGCTTGCGGGAGACGCTGAAGCCCGTCGACCTCGTTGCCGTCCTTGTCGCGGATGTCGACGATGAACAGGGTGATCCCGTCGTGGCCGGCGTCCGGGTCGGTCTTCGCGACCAGGACGATGTAGTTGGCGCGGAGGCCGTTGGTGATGAAGGTCTTGGAGCCGTTGATCACGTACTCGTCGCCGTCGCGCTTGGCGGTGGTGCGGATCCCGGCGACGTCGGAGCCGGCGCCGGGCTCGGTGATCCCGAGGGAGCTGATCAGCTCGCCCTTGATCGAGGGCACCAGGTAGCGCTGCTTCTGGTCCTCGGTGCCGAGCAGGTGGATCGGCGGCGTCGCCATGTCGGTGTGGACCGCGAAGCCCATGTTGAGCCCGCCGCAGCCCGAGTAGCTCATCGCGTCGGCGCGGACCAGCGAGTAGAAGTAGTCGCCGCCCTGGCCGCCGTACTCCTCCGGGTAGCAGAGGCCGATGTAGCCGAGGTCGGCGGCGCGCTTCAGGATCGAGTCGGGCCAGAGGTTCTCCTCCCACTCGAACCGGTTCGGGGTGCACTCCTTCAGCACCCAGGACTTCATCGACTCGCGCAGCTCCTCGTGCTCGTCGGTGAAGATGAAGTGCTCGCGGCGTGGCGCCGTGGTCGGGCTTGATGACGGTGTCGGTCGCGGTGGCCACTGCTCATCTCCTTGCTGTCGCAGGGATGTCCTCGCCGGAGGCCCCGGGCGGCCGAACGGCCAAAAGTGAACAGTAGGACTTCTTACTTCCTACTGCAACCCGAAACCGCGCTGCAAAGTGGAGTGCTACGGCCTTCGCGAAATTTGCGGATGGACAACCGCTCGATATTTCGTCCATATGTGATGCGTGGACCGTACGCCCACTGATTATGGAGGCCACGGCAGTTGGAAGGCCGAACTGAGGCGCTCGTCGCGTGACACGAGCCGACTAACGGGAGTCGCCTGACGACGGGCCTCCCGCCGGGACCAGCGCACCCGGGCCCGGTGCAGACCCTCGAGTGGATGTACCGGCCGATTCGCTTCATGGAGCGGTGCCGGCGTCGCTACGGGCCGATCTTCTCGTTGCGCCTCGGGCCCGCCGGGCAATGTCTTCATGATCGCCGACCCGGGCGCGGCCAAGAAGGTGCTGACGGCCGACCCCGAGCTCTTCCGGGCCGGCGACACCAACGGGATCTTCAAGGACGTGGTCGGGCACCACTCGATCCTGGTCCTGGACGGTGCCGAGCACCTGCGTCACCGCCGGATCTGCTTCCCGGTGGTCGGCCGCCACGCTCAGCGCTACCGAGAGCTGATCGCCGAGGTCGCCCGCGGCCGAATCGCGACGTGGCAGACCGGGCTCGGAGATCCGGCTGCTCGATGAGATGGAGGGGATCTCGTTCGAGGTGATCATGCGGATCGCGTTGGGCAGCGACGGACGCAGTGAGCGCGAGCAGCAGCTGCGGACCCTGATCCCGGAGATGATGGACCGATGCGAGTCGCCGTTCACCCTGCTCCCCTGGTTCCGGCGCGAGCTCGGCGGCGTCAGTCCCTACGCGCGCCTGATGAGGTTCATCGAGCGGGTCGACCAGGTGCTCTACGAGGCGATCGAGGAGCGCCGCGCGGATCCGCTCGCGGGGTCCGCGATGACGCGCTCTCGCTCTTGGTCCGGCGACCTACGAGGACGGATCGCCGCTCGAAGACGAGGTGATCCGCGACGAGCTTCTGACCTGCTGATGGCCGGCTATGAGACGACGACGGCGGGGCTGACCTGGGCGTTCGAGCGCCTGCTGCGCGCGCCCGAGAAGCTCGACAGCGCTTGCTGAGACGAGCTCGAGCCCGGCGACCAGACCTACCTGAGGCCGTGGTCAAGGAGACGCTGCGCCGCCGGCCGGTGATCCCGATCGCCGCGCGCAAGGCCTTGGCGCCGATCGAGCTGCTGGGCTACAGCCTCCCGGCGGGGTCTGTGCTGATGGTCGCGATCTACCTGATCCACAGCGATCCCGAGATCTATCCCGACCCCAAGGAGTTCCGAGCCCGAGCGCTTCCTGAATGCCGATCCGAAGGGCACCGAAGGCGGAGCCTGGATCCCCTTCGGCGGTGGTATCCGGCGCTGCCTCGGCGCGTCCCTCGCTCAGTACGAGATGGCGGTGGTGATCCGGACCGTCCTCGAGGAGGCGAAGCTCAGCCTCGTCGAGGAGTCGGCCGAACCGGTCGCGCGCCGGCGCTTCACGCTCTCGCCCGGCAGGGAGGGACGCGTGCGCGTTGAATCTGTGTCGCCGGGGGTGAGCTCACCCGCCGGCTCGCGACGGTTCCGGACTCCGAAGCCGATTCACGCGCCGAAGGCTGCGCGTCTCCGAGCGCTAGCGCCTCCCGACTACTCAATAGGCGGCTGCACGGCGTCGCAACAATTCGTTCGGAATCGAAAGAGACTGAAAAGTGGGCACAAGAAGTGTCCATTTTGCGTCGATACTCTTACCTCAGATGGGCCTGGTCGCAATGGGAGGCATGGTTCCAACCCTCGAGGAGGGTGCGCGCAGCGAGCGCCGTGATCGCCGCCTGCGTGCGAACACGCCCAACAGCCTGCTCTCCGGCCCCGCTGCGAAGCGCCCGATCGCCCTGGCGCAGGCATACCTCGCCGCCGGGGCGGCCGTAACCGGCACGCTCGCCGCCGTTCTGCCGCACCCCGCCTACTTCGACATCACCGGCCTGCTTCTGATTCAGGGCGCCGCGGCGTGCTGGGCCCTGGTCATGTACCTCGCGGCGGGCCGTGTGCCGGTTGGGCTCATGCGGCTCGGCCCCGCCTGCGCGACCATGCTCACGACCGCCGCCGTGATCTTCAGCGGTAACCCGATCAGCGGCTACGCGCTGATGTACCTGTGGGTCGGCCTCTACGTCTTCTACTTCCCGCTCTCGAAGTTCGACGCTGCTGGCAACGTCATCTGGGCGGGACTCAACTACGCCTTCGCGATCGCCGTCACGCCCATCCCAACCGGGGGAGAGCACACGGCGATCAGCCACTTCGTGATCACCACCGGGACGCTGATCACTGCTGCAACGCTGCTCACCTATCTGAGGACCCGCGTCGAGCGCCTGCTCGGCAGGTTGACCGATGCGGCCCGCACAGATGCACTCACCGGGCTTCCGAATCGTGTCGCACTGCATGAGGCCGTCGAGCGCGAGCTTCAGCGCGCGACTCCTCACGGTCGGCCGGTGAGCGTGGTCGTGATCGACCTCGACCGCTTCAACAAGATCAACGAGCGCCACGGTATTGCGGCCGGCGATCAGGTCTTGCTCCGCCTGGCGAGCCTGCTCGAGGAGCGGACCCGTCTGATGGACGTCGTTGCGCGCTCGGGAGGCGAGGAGTTCGCCGTGGTGCTCCCGGAGATGGATCAGCACAGTGCCTTCCTGTTCGCGGAGGAGACGCTCGAAGCGATCCGTCACACCTTCGTCAAGCCTCAGATTCAGATCACGGCCTCGGCCGGAGTGGCGAGCTTCCCCGAGCATTCGACCGACCTCGCGGGACTGCTCTCCGACGGGGACCAGGCCCTGCGCGCGGCCAAGGCGCTCGGGCGCGACCGCGCGGTCATCTACAGCCCGGAGGTGACGAGCGTCCTCGGAGCCGTCACCGGTCGCCGGAGCGTCGAGGCCCAGGCCCACCTGGCGACGGTGCTCAGTCTCGCGGAGGCGCTCGACCAGCGAGATTCAGGGACCGCCCGCCACAGCCAGACCGTGGGCAGGTTCTGCGAGATGATGGCTATGGAGCTCGGGATGGACGAGGAGCGCGTGCAGCGGATCAGGCTCGCCGGCGTTCTCCACGACATCGGCAAGATCGGCGTTCCCGATTCGATCCTCTGCAAGCCCGGTCCACTGACCACGGAGGAGATGGATCAGATGAGGCGCCATCCGGAGCTCGGGGCGCGGATCCTGTCCAGCCGCGAGCTCGATGACGTGCGTGAGTGGATCATGGCTCACCACGAGCGACCGGATGGGACCGGATATCCGCGCGGCCTCACAGGCGACGAGATCCCGATCGAAGCCTCGATCCTGGCGGTGGCGGATGCCTACGAGGCGATGACGAGCGATCGCGTCTACCGGATGGCGATCGGAACGGAGAAGGCGCGCGAGGAGCTCGAGCGCTGGGCCGGCAAGCAGTTCTCACGCGAGGTGATCGAGGCCTTCCTGAGGGCGCTCGACCGCGAGAGCGTCCCCGTTTAGCTGAACCTGATCCGCGCCACCCGGGCCAGCCATCTCGGCGACCACCAAGCCCGCTCGCCGAGCAGGCCGAGGATGGCGGGGAAGAGGAAGGCGCGCACGATCGTCGCGTCCACAAGCACCGCCACCGCGGCGCCGACGGCGACCTCCTTCACGTAGATCAGCTCGGAGAACGCGAAGGCGCCCATCGCGACGGCGAACAGGATCGCCGCAGCGGTGATCACCCTCCCGCTGCCGACGATGCCGTCCGCGATCGCACCGTCCTCGGTGTCGTGATGCCGGCGCGCCTCGCCGATCCGCTGCAGGAGGAACACCCCGTAGTCGGTGGATAGGCCGAAGGCCACGGCGAAGAGCAGGATCGGCATCGAGGTGTCGAGGGCGCCCTGGCTGGTGTAACCGAGGAGTCCCTCGAGGCGGCCGTCCTGGAAGATCAAGACCAACACGCCGAACGCAACGCTGACGGTCAGCGTGTTCATGACCAGCGCGACAATCGGGAGCACAGCGGAGCCCGTCATCACGAAGAGGAGGAGTGCGGTCGAGAAGATGATGAACCCGAGGGCGTAGGGGAGGTGCGCACCCAGGCTGTGCCGCTGGTCGACGAGCTCCGCCGGGGCGCCGGCGATCAGAGCGTTTTGCGCCCAGTCCTGCTTCCGCGCCTGCCGCACCGTGTCGAGCGCCGCGTCGGAAAACGGGGCGACCCGGAGCTGGGCGTCGACCCTGTAGATGCCCGTGGGCAGGCGAAACGGGCCCTGCGTCCCGGTGACCGTCTGCTGAGCCGTGAGGTCCCGCACCGCTTCCCTGGCGACCTGCCCATTCGACGCGACCACGACGATCCGGTCCGCTGGATCCGAGGCGAAGTTCTCGTCGATCGCATCGTCGACCTGGCGGGCGCTGGCGTCCTTGGGCAGGATCTTCGCGTTCGCCTGCGTCAACTCCACGCGCAGGAACGGCAGTCCAGCGAAGACCATCAACGCGACGGCGCAGATCGCGACGCTGACCGGGTAGGTGAGCACGAACCGCGCTACGCGGAACCATCGCCGCTCGCTCGGGACGCCCTGGAAGCGAATCGGCGCCAGGGCGTTCACCCGTTTGCCGAGCAGGGCCAAGAGGGCGGGCAGGAACAGCAGGCAGACCGCGGCCGAGGACAGGGCGACCAGGGCGCCCCCGATCCCGATCGAGTAGAGGAATCGCTGGGGGAAGATGCAGAGGGAGATCAGCGAGACGGCCACGGTCATGCCGCTGAAGAGGACCATCCGGCCGACCGCCGCCGTGGTCGCGGCCAGGGAAGCCTCGATGGCGCCTCGGCCGTCGAGCTCCTCCCGGAACCGGGACACCAGGAAGAGGCTGTAGTCGATCGCCAGGCCAAGACCGAGTCCGGTGACGATGTTGATCGCGAACGTGTCGATGTCGATCACCGTTGTGAGCGCGTTGAGCAGCAACAGCGACGTGAGGATCGACAGCGCTCCCACGGCCACCGGGAGCAGTGCAGCGACCAGCCCTCGGAAGATCAGGAAGGAGAGCAGGAGGAGCAGCGGGAGCGCGTAGAGCTCGATCCGCTTCAGGTCGTCCTGGGTGGTCGTCGTGAGCTCGTCGACCGTGACCGCCGCGCCGCCGACCTTGATGCCCGGCGTCCCCGCGAATCGGTCCCTGACGTCCGTGCCTACCTGCGAGATGTCCGTGATGTCCGCCGAGATGAACCCGAGGACGAGCGCCATCCGCCGATCGGTCGAGACGAGCTGTGGATCGCTCAGCGGCGTGACGACCTGCTCGATCCCGTCGACGCTCCGAAGCTCCCGGGCCGCCAGCTCCGCAGCCGGCAGCGGCCCTGCCCGAGCTCGGCTCGACCAGCAGCTCCACCTCCGGGATCGGCCGCACGCCGGTGGAGTCCCGCAGGTCCTCGTACGCGCGAGAGCTCTCCGAATTCGGGTCCTGGAAGCCGAACGGCTTGACGTTGTCGTAGACGGTGCTGCCTCCGACGGCGGCAGCGATCGCGAGGACCACCGCTCCGGCGGCCAGCAACTTCTCTCCTGCGATATGCGAACTGCCCCAGCTTCCCCACTGTGGCGGCGATCCTATGCCTGCTACCGGGTATGCACCAGCGCAAAATTCCGCATTTCCTGGGGGATTGTCACTGACTGGAGAGTAGGTAGTAGGACGTAGCACTTCCCATTTCGCCCTAGATCCACTAGGCTCCGCTGCCGATGGCGGACGAGCTCCTCTACGAGGTCAAGGACGGGGTCGCGACGGTCACCCTGAACCGCCCGGACCAGCGCAACGCGCTCAACGGCGAGCTCCTCGCTTCCCTGGTCGAAGCGATGAAGCGCGCCCGCGACGACGACGCGGTGCGTGCGGTCGTCCTCACTGGCGCGGGCGACAAGGTCTTCTGCGCCGGCGCCGACCTCGGAGGCTTCGCCGCCGACGTCCCGCTGGTCGACAAGCACTTCGCCTCCGACCTCTTCCTCGAGTACTTCCGGCTGATGCCGCGGCTCGGCAAGCCGTCGCTGTGCGCTGCAAACGGACACGTGCTCGCCGGCGGCATGGGCCTCGCCCTTTCGTGCGACCTCGTGATCGCAAAGGAGGGCGCCCGCTTCGGAACGCCCGAGATCAACGTCGGGGCGTTCCCCTACATGATCATGTCGATCATCTACCGCAACGTTCCGCGGAAGAAGGTCAACGAGATGATGCTGCTCGGCGAGCAGATTTCCGCCGAGCAGGCCGTCGAATACGGGATCGCGAACAGGGTCGTGCCGCCGGATGAGTTCCAGGACGCCGTCGCCGAGTGGGCAACCAAGCTCGCCTCGAAGAGCCCGGTGCTGATGCGCCTCGGGCACGACGCGATGTACCGCCAGCAGGACATGGCGCTAGACGACGCGCTCGAGTTCCTGCGTTCACAGCTCTCGCTCACCTTCTCGACGGAGGACATCCAGGAGGGCGTCAAGGCCTTCTTCGAGAAGCGCGAGCCCGAATGGAAGGGGCGCTGATGGCTGCCACCGACGAGACCAAGGCTTCACAAGAACACCAGGGCGAAGCTCCCGAGGCGCCCGACAAGGTCGAGGGTGGTGAGGAGACCGGGATGAAGGGACTCACCGAAGACGTCCACAGGCGGCGCGAGAAGGCGAAGCTCGGAGGCGGCGAGGAGAAGATCGCCCTCCAGCACGAGCGCGGCAAGCTCACCGCCAGAGAGCGGATCGACCTGCTCTGCGACCCCGGCACCTTCGTCGAGATCGGGATCCACGGCCGGCCCCACTTCTCCCAGCGCAACATGGAGGGCAAGGACGCGCCCGCCGACGGCGTGATCACGGGCTGGGGCGACGTCGACGGCCGCCGCTGCTGCATCGCGGCCTACGACTTCACCGTGATGGCCGGCTCGATGGGCGCGACCGGCGAGCTCAAGGTGAGCCGCCTGCGCGAGATGGCCCTGAGCAAGCGGATGCCGTTCATCTGGCTGCTCGACTCGGCCGGGGCGCGCATCCAGGAGGCGGCGGGGTCGCTGTTCGCGGGCTCCGGACACCTCTTCCAGGAGGAGGTCGTGATGTCGGGGGTGATCCCGATGGTCGCGGCGATGCTCGGGCCGTGCGCCGCGGGCACGGCCTACATCCCGGCGCTTTCCGACTTCGTCCCCATGGTCGTCGGGCCAGGGCGCGATGGCGCTCGCAGGACCGCACCTGACCAAGGCCGTGACCGGCGAGGACATCTCGATGGAGGACCTGGGCGGCGCGAAGGTCCACTGCCGCAAGTCGGGTGTCGGCGACCTCGAGGTGAAGGACGACCAGGAGTGCATCCAGGTCGTCAAGGACTACCTCTCCTACTTCCCGACGAACTGCGAGGAGCGCCCGCCGCTGCGCGAGACCGAGGACCCGGAGGACCGGATGTCAGAGAAGCTCCTCGACATCGTCCCCGAGTCACCGCGGCACCCCTACGACATGTACGACGTCATCCGGGAGATCACCGACGGCGGCGAGATCTTCGACATCAAGCCGAAGTTCGCGAAGACGATCATCACCTGCCTGGCGCGCTTCGGCGGCCAGCCGGTCGGCATCGTCGCCAACCAGCCGAAGCAGCTCGGCGGCATCCTCGAGAACGACTCCGCCGACAAGGCGGCGCGCTTCATCAACCTCTGCGACGCCTTCAACATCCCGCTCGTCTTCATCCAGGACGTGCCCGGCTTCATGGTCGGTTCGAAGGTCGAACACGCCGGGATCATCCGCCACGGCGCCAAGATGCTCTACGCCGTCTCCCGCGCGACGGTCCCGAAGGTCACGGTGGTCGTCCGCAAGGCCTACGGCGCCGGCTACTACGTGATGAACGGCAAGGCCTACGAGCCCGACCTGATCGTCGCCTGGCCTTCGGCGGAGATCTCCGTGATGGGAGCCGAGGGCGCGGTCAACATCATCGGCCGGTCGGCGATCGAGGCCTCCGACGACCCGGAGGCGACCCGCGAACAGATGCTGGAGGCCGTCCGCAAGCAGATCGACCCCTACCTCGCCGCGGGCAACGCGATGATCGACGACATCATCGACCCGCGCGAGACGCGGCCGACGATCATCCGCGGCCTGCGGATGGCCGCCGACAAGCGGGTCGAGCGGCCATGGAAGAAGCACGGGGTGATGCCGGTCTGAGCCGCTTCGAGGACCCGGTGATCATCAGCAACTCGATCTCGGGGGCGATCGCCAACCGCGACCAATGCCCGGCGATCCCCTACACGCCCGAGGAGTACGCGGCCGAGGCCCGACGGGCGGTCGACGAGGGGGCTTCGCAGATCCACATCCACGCGCGGACCCCCGACGGGACGCCCTCGTACGAGATCGAGGACTTCCAGGCGATCACCGAGGCCATCAGGGCCGAGGTCGACGACGTGATCATCAACTACTCGACGGGAGCGATCGGCGTGCCGATCGAGAAGCGGCTGGAGTACCTGCGTGCGCTCCGGCCCGACGTCGCCGCTCTGAACATGAGCTCGATGAACTACGCGAAGTACTCCCGGCGCCGCAAGGACTTCGTCTTCAAGGCCGTGTTCGAGAACAGCTTCGACACGATCACTGCGTTCCTCACCGAGATGAACGAGCTCGGAATCCAGCCCGAGCACGAGTGCTTCGATGCCGGCCACGTCGCCAACCTCGATCCGTATCTCGATATGGGCCTGCTCGAGCCGCCGCTGCAGATCTCACTGGTGATGGGCGTCAACGGCGGGATCCGGCCGAACGCGCGCAACGTCGCCTTCATGTCGGAGCAGATCCCCGGCGGCGCGGAGGGGCCGAACAACTGGCAGGTGATCGGCGTCTCGCGCGATCAGTGGAAGCTGCTCGCGGCCGCACTCAACCTCGGGGGCAACGTCCGGGCGGGCCTCGAGGACAACCTCTACCTGCCGGACGGAGAGATGGCGAAGTCCAACGGCGAGCTGATCGCCAAGGCCCGCCAGATGGCCGAGGACGTGGGACGCCGCGCCGCGACCGTCGCCGAGGCGCGCGAGCTGCTCGGTGTGCCGAAGCGGGAGGAGGCCAACGCGTGAGCGACCGTCCACTTTCCGACATCAAGATTCTCGACCTGACCCGGCTGCTGCCGGGTGGCTTCTGCACCCTGCTGCTCGCCGACCTCGGCGCCGACGTGATCAAGGTGGAGGACACCGGCCAGGGCGACTACGTCCGCTGGGCGCCGCCGTACTACGGCACAGACGAGCAGACGCCGCTCGGCACCCGCTCCGCCATCTACCTGTCGCTCAACCGCAACAAGCGATCGATCCGGCTGGATCTCAAGCACGAGGGGGGAAGGCAGGCGCTGATCAAGCTCGCCGAGACGGCTGACGTCCTCGTGGAGAGCTTCCGCCCGGGGGTGCTCGACAAGCTCGGGGTGGGTTATGAGGTCCTGCGCCAGGCGAACCCGGCGCTCGTCTATTGCCCGATCACCGGCTACGGGCAGGACGGCCCGAACCGCGATCGCGCCGGGCACGACCAGAACTACCTGGGCCTGAACGGCGTGCTCGGGCTGACCGGTGAGGCGGGCGGACCGCCGATCCAGTCGGGCGCCCAGATCGCCGACCTCGGCGGAGGCGCCTTGATGGCGGCGCTGGGAATCCTGGCGGCGCTGCAGGAGGCGCGCCGGAGCGGCGAGGGCCAGATGGTCGACATCTCGATGACCGACGGCTCGTTGGCATGGCTGGTGATGGAGGCGGGACGCTACTTCGGATCCGGCGAGGTGCCGAGGCGGGGCGAGGTGATGCTCTCCGGCGGGATCGTCTGTTACCGCCCCTACGAGGCAGCCGATGGCTGGGTCACCTGCGGGGCGCTCGAGCCGAAGTTCTGGAGTCGCTTCTGCACGGCGGTCGGCCGCGAGGACCTGATCGAGCACCAGTTCGCAAATCCCGGTTCGGAACCCCACCGGGAGGTCGAGGAGATCTTCAAGACGAAGACGCGCGATCAGTGGCGCGCCTTCAACGACGAACACGACGCGATGATCGAGCCGATCCTGGACCTCGACGAGGCGCTCGAGTCAGAGCTGGCCCGCGAGCGGGAGATGGTGATCTCCTATGAGCAGCCGGAGTTGGGCGAGATCAAGCAGCTCGGCTTCCCGATCAAGCTGTCGCGGACGCCGGCGAGCGTCGAGCGCCCCGCGCCCGCGCTCGGCGAGCACACGGCCGAGCTGCTGATGGACGCCGGCTATTCCGCCGAGGACGTAAAGGCGCTGGAGGAGTCCGGGGCGGCCAAGGGACCGGACGTTGATGCGAGGGCGCGCGACAGCGCGACCCGTAATACGAAGCAGGAGCCGTTCCTCGCATGAAGCTCGGCAAAGGCGAAGACGGAGAACGAGGAACTGCTCCGCATGGGTGAGCTGGCGCGCGCCTCCGGCGTCTCCGCCGCCACGATCAAGCACTACCTGCGCGAGGGCCTGCTGCCCGAGCCGATGAAGACCTCGCGCAACATGGCCTACTACCCGGCCGACTTCGTCGAGCGGATCCGGATGATCAAGCAGCTCCAGGAGGAGCGCTACATGCCGCTGCGGGTGATCAAGGACCTGCTGGAGGAGGACCCCGACCGGGCTCGGGCCCTGATCGAGCTGGGCGACCGCCTGCTCGAGCACGCGCTCGCCGGCGAGAGCGCCAGGGTGAGCGCCACCGAGGTCCGCCGCCGCTACGACATCCCCAAGGACGTACTCGACCGCCTCGCGGAGCTCGAGGTGCTGACACCGGACCGGCGGGGCTACTCGCCGAGCGACCTCCGGATCATCGAGGCGATCGGTCGGTTTCGGGCGGGGGGCTATGAGGAGCGCATCGGATTCACCGTCTACGACACGCTCCGCTACAAGGAGTCGATGGCAGACCTCGTCAAGCAGGAGGTCGACGTGCTGATGGAGCGGCTGGCCGGGGAGCTCGATCCCGACGAGGCGATGGCCCTGATCGAGGCGGGAAACCAGCCCCTCAACGACCTGATCGCAGCGATGCACACCAAGGCCCTGGTCGCGGAGCTGGAGCGGCGTCGCGGCGCGGGCGACGGCTCCGGCGGCAACGGCTCCGACTAGCTCGCCGTGGCGCAGCTCGCGATCTGGCTGCTGATCGCGTTCGGCGTGCTCACCTTCGGCGTCCGCGTCGCCATCCAACTGCGCCGAACCGGGAGCACCGGACTGATCGGCTTGCGCCGCGATGCCGGCGTCGCCGACTGGCTCAGCGGGATCCTCTTCGTCGGCGGGATGGCGATTGGGGTGGCGTCCCCGATCCTCGTGCTAGGGGACAACCTCGATCCGATCGATGCGCTCGACGTCGACGTCCTGCATGTCATCGGGATCGCGCTCGCGGCGGCCGGAGGCGTGGCCGTCTTCGCGGCCCAGCTCGGCATGGGGGAGTCCTGGCGGATCGGCGTGAGCGACGAAGAGAGGACGGAGCTGATCACGGGCGGCTGGTTCTCGGTCGTCCGCAACCCGATTTACACGGCGATGATCGTGGGCTGGACCGGCCTCGCGCTGATCGTGCCGACCTGGCTTGGCTTCGTCGCCGTGGTGACGATCGCCCTCGGTCTCGAGCTCCAGGTGCGCTTCGTCGAGGAGCCCTACCTGCAGCGCACGCATGGCGGACGCCTACCGAGCATACGCCTCGCGAGTCGGCCGTTTCGTGCCGCGCGTCGGGCGATCCGAGAGCTGACCGCCGCGGGTCAGCGCCGCCGCCAGGCGGCGTTATCTACCCGAGCGAAGCTCCGGTCGTATCGCCTGCGGCGACGAAGCAACTCGGCAAGGCGGCCGATGTCGGATTCGAGGTGCAGCACGCTCGCCTCGCCTTCGCGCGGTCGTCGCGACATCTCCCACAGCAGCCTTCGGTGCCGACGAAGCCGAACCACGATCTCGCGTGCCTCGGAGAACCAGCTCGAGTCGAGCTGTGCAGCGGCGGCCCCGGCGAGAGCCCGCCGATACGGGTCCAGGCCGACCGTAGAGGCTCCGACCCCACGCATCAGCCGGCGCAGGTAGCGCCACTCGAGGCGGTATTCGAGCAGAAAGTGACGCAGCCGCAGGGCGGGCTCGAACCACAGCCGCCAGCCACTCAGCCTCAGTGCGAAGCAGATCTCCGCGTCGCCGCCCGAGTTGTAATTTGCCGTGCCCCGCCTGTCGACAAGCAGGGGCATGAACCCGTTGCCCACCAGGTGCTGCCACGCAACCCTGCGCACCGTCAAACCTGCACCCCAAAGGTAGCCGCGATCCTCGGTGACGTCGCCTCCCTCGCCCTGCCCACCGGTGGCATACGCCGGGCCGAAGGCCTCGAACCACGCTGGTTCCGCTCCGTCGCACACCGGTTCGTTGAAGCCGCCGCAGGCGCCGACCTCGGGGTTCTCCGTCATCGTCCTCCAAACCAGGTCCACCCAGTCCGGCGAGATCCAGTTGTCGTCCTCCACCCAGCTGACGAGCTCTCCGCTCGCCTCCGCGAATCCTCTTAGGTGCGCATAGGAAAGCCCACGCTGGGGCTCGCTGACGATCCGGATGCCGACCGGAGCATCCCGCGGCCAAGTGGCAAGGGCGACGTCAGAGGTGGCATCCGTCGAGTCGTTGTCAACGACGATGACCTCCCAAGTCACACCGCTGGGTGGGCGCTGTGCGGCGATGTGGGCAAGCGTCCGGGGCAGAAGCGCTGCCCCATTGTGGGTCGGGACCACGACGCTGACGTCGACAGAGGCGCTCACTCCCAGATCAGCGCCATGGGGTGATAGGTGCCGCCTTGGGCAGGGTCATAGCCCAGGAGTTCTCGCGCCTTCTCGATGCTCATCAGGGACTGATTGCCCGTCGTCCGGTTAGGGACCTCGGGCCAGTGCTCTCGGAGGAACGCCTGGACGTCGACCACCGCGGAGTCGACGTGGCCGTCGACGAGGTTGATCGCTTCGAAAGGGCTCTCTAGCTCCGACTCGATGGCGCGGGCGAACCCATCGACCGTGTTCTCGATCGAGGTGCTGACGAAGAAGTTCGCCGGCGTCTCGGATTTCACGCCGGGGCACTCCAAGCGGAGGGCGACAGCCTCGGTGCTCGCAGCAGGAGCCGCCTCCGCGAGATGGTCCTCGAACTCGGCCTTCAAAGCGCCGTACTCGCTCTGCCCTTCCTCGCGCGTCGGCAGGTAGTTCGACTCGAGAATCGGGAACTGTTCGATCCGGACCGGGTCGTTGATTCCGTAGACCTGCCCCGACGACGCGAAGATGAATTTCGGAACCCCGGCGTCCTGGGCGGCGGCGAACACGTTGGCGGCGCCGTCGTAGTTGATCCGGCGGTAGTCCGCCGGTGCCGCCACGGGGACACTCGGATGGGGAAGGGCGGCGAGGTGCACAACGGCGCGGCTCCCGCGAAAACGCTCGGTGAGGTGGCTACGCAGGTCGAAGATGTCGTCGTCTCTGAGGCGGAGTACGCGCAGCCGCGACAGCTCCTTCTCTGCCCGCGCCTGGAGGGCACGGAGCCGCCGGGCTCGTGGGATGTCTTGCGGCGAGCCGTTCGCCCCCAGCCAGGTGCGCCGCAGGACGTTGACGAGCGGCCCGCGGACACGGTCGAAGACATCTATTCGGTAACCGCGCTCGCGCAGGCCACGGCGGACCAGCTGACCGACGAACCCGCTGCCGCCCGTGATCGTGATGGTGCTTTCATCCACGGTCAGTCGTCGAAGAGGTCACACCAGGCGAGGATCGCCGCGCCCCAGCGCTCCAGATAGCCGTCGTCATTCGCGGTGGCGATCAGGCCCGCCCCAAGCTCCCGCATGCAGGCCACCGGCGTCTGACCCTTGAGCTCGACGGAGTCGATTCGCTCCCACATGTGCTCGTTGGCATCGATCCCGGGCGCCTCCTTCACGAGATTGGTGAACGGATCGCTCGCACGCTGGTGCTTGACGAGCGGGCGACCACAGACGATCGACCGGCGTAGGTGCCGGCAAACTCTCTGCACGGCGAGGCCGCACCAGATGTCGTCGAACCTGCCGTAGGGCCAGTCGCGGCCCATTGGCGGGAAGTACATGAGGCAGGCCGCCTCGCGACGGACCGCGAGGTTCATGCCGGACATCGGGAAGTACTGCTCGGAAGACATCACCCTGCTCCGAACGGAGGTGAGGAGGCTGGCGGGAACCTCGTGTTCGGAGTTGGCGAGAGTCTGGACGGCATCGAGGTCCGGAACACCGATCCAAAGCCCGACGCTGACGTCGACGTGCAGCGGTCCTCCTAGGTTCCTGTAGGGGAGCCCCCGTACCCGCAGTCCTAGGGCGCTGCTCTCCCACATTGACGTGTCATGGAGATTGCGCAGGTGACCGGCGACTAGATCGTCATCGGCTGGATGGCAGTCGTCGTCGAGCGTAAAGATCGTCTCGGCGCCGAGCTGCCACGCCTTCCAGAACCCGAAGGCCCGGACACCGCTGTCCCCACGGGAGATGATCCACGCCTCGGGAAGCTCCGCGTCGATCTCCTTCCAGCTGAAGACCTGGACAGCCGGCGGGAGGGCCTCGATGGTCGCCTCGGGAGCGTCCTGAATCACCAGGATCCGATCCCAGGGCCAGGGTTCCCACGCGTCGAGGAACTCGCGTAGGCCATCAGGGCGGTTGGTGGGGACGACTAGAACATTCAAGGGCGGGACCGCGAAGCAGCATCTTAGTCTCGGCCCAGTTACCGCCGATCCGCGCCGTGGAGCGCCGTTTACTCGAGCAGGCCCATCGCGTCCAGCGTCTTGCGGACGCCCTCGTGGAGAGGCGTCGTCTGCCAGCCGAGTTCGCGCTGCGCCTTGGAGGAATCAGGCTGACCCTGCCAGAGGAAGTAGGTGAGCTGCCCGCGGGGCAGGAGCGGGGGGCGGCGGATTACCCGCGAGATTCCCTCGCCAAGTCCAGAGATGGCCCGCGCGACCGGGATCGGCATCACGGGCGGCACTCGACCGCGGCCCGCCACCTGCTTCACCGTCTGGGCGATCTCCCGGAACGGGGCGTAGCCGTCGGCGAGGATGTAGCGCTCGCCGTCCGCGCCCTTCTCCGCCGCCAGCAGATGACCGTTGGCGACCCCCTCGACGAAGGCGTAGCCGGTGCCTCCGGGCGGCACCGCCGGAAGCCGCTTGCGTACGACCGGCTCGAAGAGGCCGTTCTCGAAGGACGGCGTCGGCGAAGGCGTGGGCCCGTAGACGCCTGCCGGATTGAGGATCACGACCTCCATCCCGTCGCGCTCGGCTTGCACCAGCTCCTCAGCATGCTGCTTGGAGCGCTCGTAGGCGGTCCCCTTCGGGTAGTCGGCGAGCATCGTCTCGTCGAACCGCTCACCGCTCTCGGCGTGGAAGACGTCGTGAGTCGAGGTATGGATGAAGCGCCGCACCCCCGCCCGCCTCGCCGCGGCGGCGAGCGCGCCGCTGCCCAGGGCGTTCACCCGATCGAAGATTTCCTCGTCCTTGACCCACTGCTCCGGCATCCCCATCGCGTTGAACACCAGCTCGCATCCGTCGACCGCAGCCGCGAGGCTCTCTGCATCGGTGGCGTCGCCGCGAATCGGTTCCACTCCTGCGGGGAGCACGCTTCGCCGCGCGTTTGGGGTCCCGAACCAGCGCGCGCACCTGCTCGCCTCGATCGAGCAATGCCGATGCGATGGCGTTGCCGACCTTCCCCGTAGGGCCGGTTACCAGGACCTGCATCGGCGCATCCTAAGTGGGCTGGTCGTCTCCGTCGATCCTGGTCGGAGCCGCACTGTCCGACTCGGAAGGCGCTTGGGTACGGGCACCGTCCGTCGAGCGAAGACCGGTCAGGACCTGTTCGGCGAGCGTGGCGCCGTCGCGCGGGTTCATCGGCGTAGCGACGATCCGGGCGACGACCTCGTCGCGGTCCAACTCCTCGACCGTGATGTGCGGCGGGTATCGGAGTGGCACGGTGATCGCCTTCTCGATCATCTCCTGAACCTCACGGGGGCTGGTGTCCGCGCTGAAGCGGGCCCGGAACTCGACTCTCTCGGGCTCTCGGAGCGGGGTGATCGCGCACTG
Source organism: uncultured Solirubrobacterales bacterium (assembly GCA_963848955.1). Classification (GTDB taxonomy): domain Bacteria; phylum Actinomycetota; class Thermoleophilia; order Solirubrobacterales; family 70-9; genus DASUPK01. The sequence goes on from CAWKFQ010000007.1 coordinate 48,211, forward strand.
GATCAGGACGCCGTTGGGCACCATGATCCGGTCGGCGCCGCTGACGAGCGTCGTATAGAAGAGACCCTGCTGCCCGACCACGCCCTCCGTCTGCCCGGCGAGGACGCCCCCCTGGAGCCGGACGCGTTCGCCGACGCGGAACGGTCGGTTCGTGATCAGCACGACGCCCGCGAGCATGTTGCCGAGGACCTGTTGGGCGGCGAGGCCGACCACCACCGCCGTGAAGCCGCCGCCAAGGGCGAGGGTCTCGGGCTTGACGCCGGCGATGCGCAGTGCGACGACGGCGACGATCACGATCGTCAACAACCGCAGCAGGAAGCCGACGGTCCCGGCGGTCCCCGGCTCCAGCCGCCTGTAGAGGGTGGGTGCAAAGCCGCGCCCGAGGGATCGGGCGAGCGCCCAGCCGAGCAGGACCAGCAGGACGACAGTCGCGATCCGGATCTCGTGCCCGTGGCCGGGGAACCACGTCTTGCGCTCGGAGTAGAGGACGAGGACCACGGCGATCAGCGCCGCCGCGACCAGCGCGGCGATGCGTCCCCGCCGGGCCGCCGCCTGATCGATCTCGGACCCCAGCCCGACCTCGCGCCAGACCTCGGTCCGCGACTCGAAGGCGGACCTCGTGCGTGGCAGCCACCTGCGGAACATCCGGTGACACGCTACCCGCTGTTCGGGGCCTTACCCTCTAGATTGACTGGTCAGTCAGTCGGGACCGCCAAGGAATGCCGGGATGCGTGCCGCCGCCGTACAGCTCAACTCCACGGACGAATACGACCGCAACCTCGAGGTCGCGGAGCGACTCGTTCGCGCCGCGGCCGCCGACGGCGCGGAGCTCGTCGTCCTGCCCGAGAAGTGGACCGTGCTGGGCCCGCCGGAGGCGATTCGCGCCTCGGCTGAGCCGCTCGACGGGCCCGCGCTGAGCGCCGCCGCAGGGTGGGCGCGCGAGCTCGGCGTCTTCCTGGTCGCGGGGAGCGTGCCCGAGGCCGTCGATGGCCAGGAGAAGCTCGCGAACACCTCCGTGATGTTCGGGCCCGACGGCGAGCGGCTCGCGACCTACCGCAAGATCCACATGTTCGACGTCGAGGTGGGCGACGTCTCCTACCGGGAGTCGGAGATCGAGCAGGCCGGCGATCGGATCGAGCTCGGCGATCTGAACGGCACGAAGGTCGGGTTGACCATCTGTTACGACCTCCGCTTCCCCGAGCTCTACCGGATCCTCGCGCTGCGTGGCGCCCGCGTGATCACCGTTCCCTCGGCATTCACCGAGCGGACGGGCCGAGATCACTGGGAGGTTCTGATCCGCGCCCGAGCGATCGAGGACCAGGTCTTCATGGTCGCCGCCGGCCAGATCGGTGTCGCTCCGCCGCACTACCGCAGCTATGGCCGCTCGATGATCGTCGACCCGTGGGGGGTGGTGCTGGCGCAGGCTGCTGACACCGAGTGCTTCGTCTCGGCGGAACTCGACTTCGCGAGCCAGGACGACATTCGCGACAAACTCCCGTCGCTACGGCACCGCCGCCCCGAGGCCTACCAGCTGGCCAGAGGACGGGGACGCCGACCACAAGCGAGCCTCCACCGCCGAGCCCGCGATCGCAAACGGGGCGCCCTGATGAGCCAGGCTCCCGCCCCCGACAAGCGCCGCGCGATCCTCGACGCCGCGATCACGGTCTTCGCCCGCCAGGGCTTTCACTCGGCGCGCGTCTCGGACGTGGCGGCTGAGGCAGGCGTCGCCTACGGGCTCGTCTACCACTACTTCAACTCCAAGGACCAGATGCTCAACGAGCTCTTCACGGAGCGCTGGGCGTTGCTCATCGAGGCGAGCCAGGAGATCCGGGCCAGCGACGTCCCGCCCCGCGACAAGCTCGCAGGCGTCGCGAACTTCATCATCGAGTCCTACAGGCACGAACCCGAGCTGATGAAGGTGATCATCGTCGAGGTCACGCGGGCGGCCAACTCCTTCGGGCGCACCCACCTGCCCGAGATCCGGCGGGCCTATGACCTCGTGGCCGAGATCGTCTCCGACGCCCAGGAGAAGGGCGAGTTCCGCGACGACGTCGACCCGAACTTCGCGGCCATGGTCTTCTACGGGGCGATCGAGCAGCTGCTCACCGGCTGGATCTTCGGCTCGATCCCCGGCACCGACGCGGACTACGAGCGCGCCAAGCGGCTCGTGATCGAGACCATCTGCGACGGCCTCGAGCCCCGGCCGGTGGGCGACGCGGTGGCGGGCTGAGCGCGGCATATGTGGGAAGGGCTCGCCAGGACCGAGCGGCAGGACCGCGTCTTGCACGGGGCCGCGAAGCTCGCCAACGTCCTTCTGGGGATCGTCCTGCTGCCGCTCTGGCTCTTCGGTCAGCTGATCGGCGGGCGCGTGCGCGACTTTCTCACGGCGCTGGAGCAGCGCAGTCGGCGGGCTTTGCCGATACCGCCGGAGCGCGAGCGGACGATGACGGCCCTGATGGCGGACCTGCACGCGATCCCCAACCGTCTTCGGCACTCGGACTTCGCCGAGCTCCGCCGGGGCCTCGCGGACATCTCGAACTTCGTCGTCGCGCAGCACCGCGAGGGAGCCGTGATCGGCTACCGCTACCCGGGCAGTTCAAGGACCACATCGTCGAGGGGGCGGACGGGGAGCGGATCGCCGCCTCGATCGCGGTGCAGGAGGCGGCCCGTCCCGGGCTGATCGTGGTGCACGGCCTCTTCACCTCGAGCCGCTTCGACTACGTCCGCCAGATCGCCGTCCGCGCGTTCTACGAGTGGGGGTTCAACGTCGCCGCGCTCGACCTGCGGAGCTTCGGCATGACCGAGCTGACCAGTCCGGCGCCCTCCACCGCGGGCTGGAAGGAGGGCCTGGACATCCTCAGCCTTGCCTCGTACATGAAGGAGCTGGGCTCGACCAGCGTCGGCGCGCTGGGCATCTCCCTCGGAGGCAGCTCCGTGCTCAACGCCTGCGACCAGGAGGCAACCGCGAGGGACCTCGACGGCGGGATCCTTGCGGTTTCGCCCCCGGCCGTGCCGAAGGAAGCCTGGGCGCGCCTCGCCGAGGACGTCCCGCGCGACCATCCCCGCTACCTGCTCCACCGCGCTTTCGAGGCCGCCCTGGTTTCCCGGGTCCGCTCGGGACGCTGGCCCCCGGAAGCCGAGGACATGAATCGGGTCATGGAGCACGTCTCGGCGCCCTACTACGGCGTCAGTGCGGATCAGATCTGGACGCACGCCCGGGGCGTCGACCACGTCCCCAACGCGAAGGTCCCGCTGCTCATCCTTCATCCTGAGGACGACCCGATCGTCAAAGTGGAACAGGCTCGCAAGTTGGCGGCCGCCGCCGAGGCGAATGACCTCGTTCGTGTCTGGATTCTTCCGACCGGCTCCCACGGCTTACTCGAGGCCGCGGATCCGACTTGGACGCACGCCGTCTACAGGACCTTCTTCGAGCGCTGGGCGAAATACGCGGAGCGCCCGGTGGGGCAGGGAAACGGGCAAGCCGCTGAGTTGGTTTACTCCGGGCAAGAGCCCGGGTAGCGCGAGACCGTATATGCGAGGGTGCGCCGAAAGGCGCAACCCGTTTGAGGAGAAGAGGCAAGCGATGCAAAGCGACATCTTGAGGCGATTGATCTGGGGGGGAATGCTGGCTGCCACCGGCGCGCTCGCGACGGTCGCCGCACACCGGCTCTCCGAGGTGATCTGGCGGCGAGTCTTCAACGAGGACCCGCCCGAATGACCGACGGCGAGTCCAGCCAGGTTCCGGGCTCGGGGCCGTCGGCCGAGACCGCTGAGCAGCGGGCGCAGGCAACCGGCAACGGCGCCAAGGTGCCCGAGGACATGACCGTCGGCGAGCTCGTCTTCGAGGTGTCGGATCGCGCCTCGGGCCTGATTCGCGAGGAGATCGAGCTCGCCAAGACCGAGGTCACGGAGAAGGTCAATCGACTGCTGCGCGGCTCGGTCGCCGGGCTGGCCGCGGGGATCTTCGTCGTGTTGGCGCTCTTCCTGCTCATGCACGGCTTCGCCTGGCTCCTCAACGACCTCGTCTTCAACAACTTCTGGGCCGGCTTCTTCGTTGAGGCCGCGATCTTCCTGCTGATCGGTGCCGGCGCGGGCCTGTTCGCCTGGCGCTCCTTCAAGCGCGGTGCCCCGCCGACCCCCGACATGGCGATCCAGGAGGCCAAGGAGATCAAGGCCGCCTTCGGAGAGGAGGAGCGAGTGTGAGTACCCCAGCAGGCCGGACGATTCAAACCAGAGGCAACGGGCGCTGGTCGCCTCCCCCGCCGGGGACGCGCACCGCTGAGCAGATCCGCCAGGACATCGTCCAGCAGCGCCAGGACCTCTCCCGTTCCGTCGATGCGCTGCGGAACCGATGGGTTCAGGTAACCGACGTCAAGCGGCAGATCCGCGAGCACCGGACCGAACTCGCAGTCGGCGCTGCCGTGGTCGGCTTCGTTGTGGGGGCCTGGTCGCGCTCAGGCGGCGGCGCTAGACGCGAGGGCGCGCGTCAGCGCGACCCGTTAGATCGCGAAGCAGTGCATCTACTCGTTCGGAGATGCGATCGCGGATCCCACGAACGGTTTCCAGGTCCTTGCCGGACGGATCCTCGAGATCCCAGTCCTCATAGCGCTTGCCGGGATAGATCGGACAGGCGTCGCCGCAGCCCATGGTGATCACGACATCGGCTTCGCGGACCATGCCGTCCTCGAGTTTCTTGGGGCGCTCGGCGGAGATGTCGATCCCGACCTCGTTCATGGCCTCGACCACCGCCGGGTTGAGTTGGTCTGCGGGCTCGCTCCCGGCTGAGAGGACGCTCACCCGGTCGTCGGCCTTCCGCTGGAGCAGGCCGGCGGCCATCTGGCTGCGACCCGCGTTGTGAACGCAGACGAAGAGGACCTCGGGAAGGCCCTCAGCCACCGCCGTCGCCTGACAGCACCTGCGTCGAGACCCCGCCGACTCCAAGCAGGCCCGGTCCGACGTGCGCGCCGATCACGGGTCCGATCTCCGAGGTGAAGATCGGGTCCTTGCCGAAGATCGGCCTGCAGGCCTCGACCATGCGCGCGGCGTTCTCCGGGTCCTGGACGTGCTGGACGACCCATGCGTCGGCCCCGGCCTCCTGGCGCTGGCGGGCGTAGCCGACGAGCCGTTCGAATGCCCGGCTGCGGGTCCGGACGCGCTCGATCGGCGTGATCTCGTCCTCCAGGGTGAGGATCGGCTTGATCTTGAGCGTCGTGCCGATCCACGCGCGGGCGGCCCCGATCCGGCCGCCGCGGCGCAGGTAGTCCAGCGTGTCGACGGCGAACCAGATTTTGAGCTCCTCGCGAACCTTCTCGGCGCGCTCCTTCGCCTCCACCGCGTTCGCGCCCCCCTCTGCCGCATTGGCCGCCCCGAGGACCATCAGGCCCATCCCGCCGGCGCCGGTCCGCGAGTCGCACACCACGATCCGCTCGCCGCCCTTGCCCTCAGCCGTCAGTCTCTCGCGCGCCTGCATCGCGGACTCGTACGTGCCCGAGATCCCGGAGGAGAGGTGGATCGAGACGATCTCCTTGCCCTCAGCGAGGAGGGGCTCATAGACCGCGACGAAGTCGCCGACGGAAGGCTGGGATGTGGTCACGGTCTGGTCGGAGGTCCGGAGCCGCTCGTAGAACCCCTGCAGGTCGGTGATGTCCGCCTCTCGGTCGAGATCACCCTCGATGCCGACGTAGAGGCTGACGAGGCGGATGTCGTGCTGCTCGATCAGCTCGGGCGGCAGATATGAGGTCGTGTCGGCGACGACCGCGGTCGAGGGCATTCCAGGCGTTCTACCATGCCCGCCCTATGGCGAAGACGCTCGTCACGGGCGGGACGGGCTTTGTCGGCCTCCATCTGGTCAGGGAGCTCGCGCGCCGGGGGGACGAGCTGCGGCTGCTGGTCCGCGATCAAAGCAACACCGCCCCCCTGGATGGAATCGAGTGGGAGCGGGCGGAGGGCGACGTCACCGATCGGGACTCGGTGCGCAAGGCGATGCTGGGAGTGGGGCGCGTCTTCCATGTCGCCGGCACCACCTCGATGCGCAGCCGGGACCGGATCCGGGTCTTCGAGGTGAACGTCGAGGGCACGAGGAACGTCTTCGAGGAGGCGCTGCGCGCCGGTGCCGAGCGCGCGGTGCTGACCTCGAGCTCGAGCGCCGTGGGCGCTGCGAAGCCGGGGGAGACGATCGACGAGGACCACCCGTTCACCGTGGGCCGTCTCGGCATCGCCTACATCAACTCGAAGCACGATGCGGAGCTCGTCGCGATGCGGACGGCGGCAAGGGGGCTGCCCGTCGTGATCGTCAACCCCTCGTTCGTGCTCGGGCCCGACGACCCCAACCCGAGCGGGACCTCCAATGCGCTCGTCCGCCGCCTTCTGCTCCGCAGGATCCCCGGCTACGTCGACGGGGCGATCAACATCGTCGACGTGCGCGACGTCGCGAGGGGACATCTGCTCGCCGACGAGCGCGGCGAGTCCTCCGAGCGGTACCTGCTGACCGGGCGGAACTTCACGCTGCAGCGCCTCTTCGCGGATCTCAGCCGGATCGCCGACGTGCCGACGCCCGCGCTCCGAATGCATGGCCGGCTTGCGGTTGGGGGCGTGGAGGCCATGGAGCTGATCGGGGTGCGCCTGCCCACCTCGGTGGACGAGGTGCGCTCGGGCACCCAGTGGTTCACCTACCGCAACGACAAGGCCCGCGAGCAACTCGGCTGGGAGCCCCGGCCGCACGAGGAGACGCTCGAGGACACTGTCCGCTGGCAGCTGGACGACCTTGGGCAGCGCGCGGAGGGCCACCGGATGGCCGACCTCGCGCTTCGCGCGACCGGCCGCGCCGTCCGGCTGCTTCCCTTTACCTGATGGCCGAGACGACGAATGAGCCCCGCCGGGTGCTCTACCGCTGTGGAACCCCGACGAACTTTCTGTGTCCCTGCGGGGCTGTCGCGCGCCGCCTGAAGAAGCTGGGCCTCGAGTACCGGACCGAGCGCGTCGCCCGGCGGCGCTCACGCCGCCCGGAGATCGTCGAGCTGACGAAGCTTTCCTACGTGCCGGTGCTGATCGACGGCGACGAGGTGGTCAACGACTCGCGGCGCATCCTGCAGTACCTCGACTGGGCGTACGCAGGCGATGGTTCGAAGACGGTATCCGCGCCCTCTACAATGACCTCCGATGAGTGAGACGCTTCAGCCGATCAAGCTGACCGACAAGGCGGCGGCCAAGATCAAGGAGCTGCTCGGCGAGCAGGAGGGCGAGCAGGCTCTGCGCGTCGCGGTTCGCGGCGGCGGCTGCTCCGGCTTCCAGTACGCGCTCGCCTTCGACGCCCCCAAGGACGACGACCACCGGTTCGAGAACCAGGGCGTGGCCGTCGTCGTCGACAAGACGAGCATGCAGTTCGTCCTCGGCTCCGAGGTCGACTGGGTCGATGGCCTGCAGGGCGCCGGCTTCGCGGTCAACAACCCGAACGTCGTCGCAGCCTGCGGCTGCGGCTCTTCCTTCCAGGTGAAGGAAGACACGGCCGAACAGGCCGCGACCGTCTAGCTGACCAGCTAGCGCTCGATCTGGATCGGCGGGCTCTGCTGCGGGTCGTCCGCCTGGAGCTCCTGCTTCGCGGACTGCGCCGGGCGCTCCGGCTGCTCGACGCCGAGGACGCCGGCCAGCTCGCCCGAGTCGTCCATCTCATCGACGATGTCGGCTCCGCCGACCAGCTCGCCATTGACGTAGAGCTGCGGGAAGGTCTGCCAGTCCGAGAGCTCGGCGGTCACCTCGCGCAGCGGCTGCAGCGCGGGCAGCACGTCGAGGGCGGCGTACTCGACGCCGTAGGACTCGAGCGTGTTGACCACCCTCATGGAGAAGCCGCACTGCGGCTGCTCCGGAGTGCCCTTCATGAAGAGCAGGATCCGGTTGTCGCGGATCAGCTCCTCAACCTTGCTCTTGAGGTCTTGCTCAGTGGGTTCCATCAGTCAGACGGGTTGCTCCTCGGCTTCGCCTGCGGAGCACCCTCGCATCACACTATACGCAGGCCCTACTCGGGTACCGACGTCTTGATGGAAAGGGCGTGAATCGAGCCGTCGTCGAAGCGGGTCTGAACGGCCCTCTTGACGAGCTTGTGCTGCTCGATCCGGGAGAGGCCATCGAACTGCGGCGCCGTGACGGTGGCGCGCAGGTGGTCCTGGGTGCCGGTCTCGTCGAAGACCTCGACCTGAGCCCCGGGCAGCGAGGCCTCGATCATCAGTCGCACCTCGTCGAGTGAGATCGCCATCGGCGCCAATCGTACGTGCACGGACGCCAGGGTAAGATCGATTCGGGCCGCGCTGGGGCAGGACCTGGCGCTGGACGCAGCGAGACGTAGCGGACACGGCCCACAGACGAAGGAGGAATCCGTTTGAACGCCTGGACTGCCACGGCGCTGTCCGAGCTCACCTCGGCTGAGCGCCAGGTCGCCGACTTGCTACCGATCGAGGCCGACCCCGCCGAGGCGCGGGCGGTGCTCGACGAGGTTCCCTACTGGTTCCACACCTTCGCGCTCAACCGCGCGGAGGGCATCTACGCGCCGGGTGCCGCGCGCGACCACCGCTACAGGGTTCCCGCGATCCCCGCGAGCTTCGACGGGCTCTCCGTGCTCGATATCGGGACCTTCGACGGCTTCTATGCCTTCCTCGCGGAGGCCAGAGGCGCGGAGCGTGTCGTCGCCGTCGACAACGAGCAGTACGTCGAATGGGTCAAGGCTCGCTGGGACGTCGAGTTGGAGGGCGGTGAGGGCTTCCGCGCGATCCACGAGCTGCTCCACTCGAGCGTCGCGTACCGGAAGCTGGATGCGCTCGACCTCGACCGTCTGAATGAGAGCTTCGACTTCATCTTCTGCTGCGGAATCCTGCACCGGGTCGAGGCTCCCGGCCGATTGCTGGAGGTGCTGAGCCGCCGGCTATCCGAAGGCGGCAGGGTCCTGATCGAGACCCTCGGCGTCGTCGAGGAGCCCGACGACGGCGACCCCGTCCACCGCTACCGCCCGGGGGAGGTCTACCCCCACGACGATTACGTCTACTGGGGGTTCACGGCCGCCGGGATCGAGATGCTCGCCAGGAAGAGCGGGTTCACGCGCTTCGAGACTGTCGACGCTCCGGTAATCGACGGTCACCCGCGGATCATCGGCTGGCTGCGGCGCTGAGCAGATCCCTGCTTCACCAAATGGTCACCGCCTGTTTGCAGGGGTTTCACATCGATTTGGGGCAGCGACGGTCACCCTACGATCACCGTGGCTGGCGATCTGATCGCCCATCGGTTGGGCAGGGCTTATGGCCCGGACAACTCGGAGGCGGCATTGCGCCGCTCGCTCGCCGGACCGATGGAGGGTGTCGAGACTGACGTCTGCCTGACGGCGGACGGCGAGCTCGTTCTACTGCACGACCCGCTTCTCTCCCTTGGCACGACGCTCTCGGGCTGGGCACATGAGCGATACGCCGAAGAGCTGCGGCAGGCGAGCATCCTCGATTCGAGCGGTGCGCCCGTCGGTGAGCCTCCCCTGACTCTCGCCCGGCTGCTCGAGCTGACTCCACCAGAGTTGGTCGTGCAGGTCGAGGTCAAGACGCAGTCGAACCCGGAGCTCGCCCGCCGGACGGCGGCGGCCATCTGCGAGCGCTATCGCCACTCGCCGGAGCGGCGCAGGCTCGAGGTGATCAGCTTTCACACCGACGCGTGCGAGGTGGCAGCGGCGGCGGGCTTCCGAACCCGCCTCGTCATCTGGGCCGACTACGCGCCGGACGTGTTGGCGGGTTGGGCAGTGCGCCACGGCGTCACCGGCGTGAAGATCGAGCACTTCCTGCTCTCCGATCAGCTCGTCAGGACCCTGCGATTGGCGGGAATCACGGTCAGCACCGGAACGATCAACGACGTCGAGTTGCTGGAAAAGGTCCTCGCCGCCGAGCCGCGCTGCATAACCACCGACCGGCCGCACGAGCTGCGCGCGGAGGCGATCGCCAGGGGGCTGCTGCCCGTCGGGTATGCGCTCTCCGAGGCCGCCTGAGCTTCGGCGGCAGAGGCCGGGCTCAGGCCGCCGTCTTGGCGGCCTTCGAGGCCTCGACCAGGTCATGAACGCGGTAGAGCTTGATGCGGGGGCGGCCATGAGGCTTGCCGGCCTCGACCTCGGCGGCGTCGATCGCCTGCCAGCCCTCGAAGGTGACGTGGTCGGGCTTGCGCTCGTCGAGCAGTGCCTGGATCGCCCCCCGGTCGGCTGCGAGCTCCGCCTCGGGGATCGTTCCGGCCTCGAGGTCGGCGAAGAGGTTGTCGACGGTCTCCTGAGCGTCCTTCTTGTTGGTCCCGATCACGCCGGAGGGCCCCCGCTTGATCCAGCCGACCGCGTAGAGGCCGGGCACCTGCTCGCCCTCGCCGTCGTGGACGCGCCCACCGTCGTTGTGGATCAGGCCGCGGCCGTCGTCGAAGGGGATGCCCTCGATCGGGATCCCCTTGTAGCCGATGGATCGCAGGATCAGGCCGCAGTCGATCGTCTCGCGCTCGCCGGTGTCGACCGCGCGGAGCCGCCCGGAGTCGTCGCGCTGCAGCTCGTTCTTCCCGACCACGATCCGTTCCACTCTGCCGTCCCCCTGGATCTCCACGGGTGAGCGGAGGAAGCGCACCACGATCCGCTTGTTCTTTCCCTCCGGCTCGCGCTGGGCGAAGTCGGTGAAGATGTCGACGTTGCGGCGGTTGGTCGGATCGGCGTCGTCGGAGTCGAGCCACTCCCGGCTGAGGTCGTCGAGCTCCATCTCGCCGGCGTCGACGTCGATGTCGGCGTCGACCATTTCGCCCAGTTCGCGGACCTCGGGGTTGGTGAACGCCGCCTGGGCGGGGCCGCGGCGACCGAGCACCAGGATCTCCTTGACCGAGGCGGCGTTGAAGGCCTCGATCGCGTGGTCTGCGGTGTCGGTCTCGCCCAGCTCGTCGGGGGTCAGGGCGAGCATCCGCGCGACGTCGGCTGCGACGTTCCCGTTGCCGATCACGACGACGCGCTCACAGGAGAGATCGAACTCCCGGTCGGCGAAATCCGGGTGAGCGTTGTACCAGTTGACGAATTCCGTGGCGGGATGGCTGCCGGGAAGGTCCTCGCCCGGGATCCCGAGATGCCGGTCGGTTGCGGTGCCGTAGGCGAAGACCACGGCGTGGTAGCGCTCCCGCAGCTCATCGACCGAGACGTCGTTCCCGATCTCGACGTTGCCGAAGAACCGGAACTCCGGTCGGGCCGCTGTCTTCTCGTAGACGCGGATCACCGACTTGATCTTGGGATGGTCCGGTGCAACGCCGAAGCGGACCAGCCCGTAGGGGGTGGGGAGGCGGTCGAACATATCGACCTCTGCGTGGGTGCCCTCATGCTTGAGAATGTGCTCGGCCGTGTAGAAGCCGGCCGGGCCAGAGCCGACGATTGCGACGCGCAGGGGTGTCAGTTCGCTCCCAATCAAACGGACGCGAAAGGGTAGTGGCTGGGCTAGGCGGGAGTGGGGGCAACCGCCGTGGCGGCGGTGCCGTCGAGAGCGTCTAGTGCGCGGGCGGGCGACATTGCCACGCAGGTGAAGATCGGGGTGTCGCGCAGCGTGTAGGAGCTCGACTCGGTGCCCCTCAGCTCCTGGACGAGGTCGAGGAACTCTCCCGGGTCGTCGCCCTCGAAGGAGACGACGAACTCCTGGTCGTCGAGTCCGAACGAATACGCCGTGTTGATCGAGATCTCCGGGTAACGGCGGCCGACCTCGATGTGATTGGCCATGATCCGCTGGCGCTCCTCCAGCGGCAGCCCGTACCACTCGCGCTTCTTGTCGAGGGGGTAGACGAAGAGGTACCTACGGTCGGAGGTGCAGATCTCGGGCCGGGACTCGGAGTCCGAGTACGGGGACGGCTTCGTCATCGCCAGATACGAATACGGCGTGCTGGCCCAGCGGGCCAGTCCGCTCTGGCCGAGGACCACGTGGAAGGTGTGGATGTCCTCCAGGATCGGGCTCTGGGTGAGCAGCAGGAGGTCCACGTCGCCGCGGGTGCCGACCGTGGAATACGCTCGCAGCGAGCGGTCCTCCGCGAAGTCGTCGCAGGCCGCCTGGAACTCGGCCTTGTCGCGGGCTCGCTCCCCCGTATCGCGCCTGCGCCAGGCGGGGTCGAGCTTGAAGAACGTGAACTTGACGAACGTGCGGTCGGCCACGAGACGAAGAGTAGTGGCCGCCGCGCTCACCGCCGGGACGCTGTTGTGCGGGCTCGCGGCGCCCGCTGGGGCCGCTTCGACGCCTGGGCCGAGCGTGACCCTTGCGGTCCTGCCCCGGGACACGACCGTTGCGGACCTCGCCAGGGTGAGCGGGATGTCGCTCGGGCTGCTGAGCGCCGGCATCGGACAGGTCCCCTCGCAGCAGACCTTCCTGGACGTCTCGCAGGGAAGGCGGATCGACGATTCGCTCTACCACCGCAGCCTGCCGGGGCTCTTCCCGTTCGCCCGGGAGGTCCCGAACTGGGCCGAGGTGATCGAGCGGGCGGATGATGCTCCGGCGGACCTGACCCCCGGCCTGCTCGCGACCACGCTGCGAGCCGCCGGCGTTCCCGCGTCGGCCGAGCAACCGATGACTGCTGCAGCGCTTACGGCCGCGGATGTCGACGGCCTCGTCTCGCCCTCCCCTCCGGGCGAGTGCGTGCGGCGCCGCTGTCCGGGGCTCGCCGTGGTCAGGGCGGGGGAAGCGGAGCTTCCCGGTCTCGTCAGAAGGCTGGGGGGCGGCGACCTGCTCATCGCGCTCGCAGCTCCGCCACCGGGGGAGAACGAAGCTCTCCCGATCGGGATCGCCGGCCGTGGCTTCGACGGCGACCTCACCTCGGACTCCACCAGGACGGACGGCTACGTGCTCTCGACCGATCTGGCACCGACGATCCTGCGGCGCCTCGGCCTGGCGGTCCCCGATCAGATGGACGGCGAGCCGATCCGCTCGGAGGGGGACCTGGATCCCGGCGCGATCGAGGACCGGGCCCGACGCATGGAGGCGATCCCGAATCGGCGTGCTCCGGTGGTCATCGGCTGCCTCGCCGCCTGGGTCCTGCTTGCCGGTGCGGCGGCGTTTGCTCCAGGGGTGCGGAGAAGGGCCTTCGCCTGGCTCGCTCTCGCCTTCGCCTACATGCCGCTCATGCTTCTGGCCGGGGCGGCGATCGAGCCGAGCGCAGTCGCCGAGGGCGTGCTGGTGGGTCTAGGGGCAGCGGTGCTTGCGGCGGTCACCCTCCGATTCGTCCCCGGATGGTGGGCGCTTGCGAGCGCCTGTGCGATCACGGTGAGCGCCTACGGGATCGACGTGATCGCCGGGTCCGGGCTGACGGCGCTCTCGCTGCTCGGCCCCAATCCGATCTTCGGGGTGCGCTTCTACGGGATCGGCAACGAGCTCGAGGCGTTGATCGCGGTGATGGTGCCCGTGGGGGTGGGGGCGGGGCTCAGCGCTTACACCGGCTGGGGAAGGCGGGTGGGCCGGCGCGGTGCGGTTGCCGCGTTCCTGGCCGCGGGCGGCTTGGCTGCCGCGGTCTTCGCCGCGGGCCGCTTCGGTGCCGACGTCGGCGCGGCGATCGTCCTGCCGGTTGGTGCCGCCGTGGCAGCCGCCTTCCTGGCAGTCGCGCAGGATGGTGAGCGCTTTCCCGGCTCTGCGCCAGGAAAGTGCTCGAGATTCCGCTGGGGCGCGGCCTTGGTCGCCGCTCCGCTCGCTGGCCTGGTCCTGCTCGCCTTCATTGATCTGGTTTCAGGCGGCAACTCCCACCTGACACGTTCGGTCCTCGACGCCGGCGGGGCCGAGGATCTCGCCGACCTCGCCGAACGGCGGCTGCGGCTCTCCGCGCACGACTTCGGGCAGGCGGCCGGAAACCCCCTGTTCTGGGTCGTCGTGGTGGGGATTTGCGCGGCGGTCGCACAGCGGCGCCGGATCGACGCCTGGCTCGGGCACGCCCCGATTGCACGCGCCGGCCTGCTCGGCGCTTGCGTGGCGGTCGCTGTGGGCGTGCTCGTCAACGATTCGGGGGCGACCTTTCTCGTGCTCGGCTCGCTCGCTCTTGGGGCATTTTTGGCGTTCGCCTGGTCGCAGGCAGGAAAAATCAGTAGTTCGCCGCGTAATGGGCGAGCGGGCGCCGGGTAAGTGACCGAGGTGTGACTTCCGACACGAAGCACCGCCAGCCTTCTCGGTACCCTGGTTCCATGCGCATTGCGCTTGTCTCGCCGTACTCCTGGACGTACCAGGGAGGCGTGAACAGGCATGTCGAGGCGCTCGCGGAGCAGTTCATATCCCAGGGAGAGCACGTTCGAGTGCTCGCCCCGTGGGATCCGCCGGGTTTCCTCAGCCGCCGCCTCCACCGTTCCCAACCCGAGCTCCGGGAGGCTCCCGACTACCTCGTTCCCCTCGGGCGGACCGTCGGTTACGGGGCGAACGGCGCCGTCTCCAACCTCTCCTCCTTCCCGGAGGGCCCGATCTCGCTCCGGCGCGAGCTCCGAGCCGGCAACTACGACGTGGTCCACGTGCATGAGCCGCTCGCTCCACTGGTCGGCTGGGACGCGATGACCTTCAGGGGTGCGCCGGTGGTCGGCACCTTCCACGCCTACTCGACCAGAGCCTTCCCCAATCACATCGCGACGCTGTTGGGCGCCAGGCGCCGGCTCAACCAGCTCTCGGCCCGGATCGCGGTCTCGGAGGCCGCCGCCTGGACCGGCCGCCGTTGGTTCGGCGGCGACTATGTGATCGTCCCGAACGGCGTCGACGTCGAGGCGACGCCGAAGGGCCCCAAGGCGCGGAGCGATGAGCTGCGCCTGCTGTTCGTCGGGCGGGCGGAAGAGCGCAAGGGGCTGCCCGTGCTGCTCTCGGCCTTCCAGGCGCTGGTCGAGCAGGTTCCCTCCCGGCTGACCGTCATCGGGGCCGATCCCGAGGATCTCTCACGGCTGATCTCCGACCCCGAAGTGCTCTCACACATCGACGTGCTCGGCAAGGTGTCCGACTCTGTCCTCTGGCGCCACCTCGGTGACGCCGACCTGCTCTGCGCGCCCTCCCTGGCCGGCGAGAGCTTCGGCATGGTCCTGACGGAGGCCTTCGCCGCGGGCACGCCCGTGATCGCCTCGGAGATCGCCGGCTACAGGGACGTCGTCACCGACGGTGTCGACGGCGTCCTGGTGCCGCCCGCCGACCCGCAGGCCTTGGCCGAGGAGCTCCAGCTCCTCGCCCACGAGCCCGAGCGACTCGTTGCGATGGGCGAGGCCGGCCGCCGCAGCGCCGAGCGCTATGCCTGGCCGCGCGTTGCCGATCAGGTCAAGAAGGTCTACGAGTGGGTGACGGAAACCGCCCCCGCCTCGCTATCTCAGGCCGAGTCGGCGGCGAGGCGGACGGGGCTCGTTCGCATCGACGGCGGGCCGAGGCGCCCCGCCAAGCGCCTCCCATCTCTCGAGCCGGCTCCGACGACCGGTGGCGGCCGTGGCCGGCGCGTGGCGCGCAAGGCGGGCGTCGCCGTCGCGGGGGTGCTCGGCCTGCTTCTCACGGCGCTCGCCGCACGGCGGATCGGCGTCGACCGCGTGGCCGCCAACATCATCGACTCGGACCTCAAGTGGGTGCTGATCGCCTGCGCGCTGATGGTCGGCGCGATGTTCGCCCGCGCCGCGTCGTGGATCGCAATCGCCCGGGCGGCGCTTCCCGGCAGGGTGGTGAGGCGCCGCGACGTCACCTCGGCGACGATGATCGGGGTCCTCATGTCGGCGACGCTGCCGGCCAGGCTCGGTGAGCCGGCGAGGGCGATGGTCCTCTCCCGGCGAGTCGGCCGGATGCGCGAGACCTTCCCGGTGCTGATCGGGACCCTGGTCTCGCAGACCGCGATCAACATCTTCGCGCTGGTCCTGCTCGGCGGGATCATCGTCTCCACCACCGACCTCTTCCAGGCGAGTACGCAGAAGCTGTTCCTGGTCTCGACCGCTCCGCTCCTGATCCTGCTCGCCGTCCTTCTCGCTCCGTCGCTGGTCAAGGTGAACGGCAAGGGCCGGGTGGCGCGCGCGATCCAGACCGTTCGAGGAGCGATCCAGCAGGCGCGCCGGGGACTCACCGTCTTCCGCGATCCCCGCCGGGGCTCGTTCGCGACGTTCGCCCAGCTCTTCGCCTGGTTCCTGCAGCTGCTGGCCTGCTGGGCGCTGTTCGCGGCGCTCGGCCTCGACCACAAGGTGGCGATCGGCGCCGCCGCCGCCTGTCTCTTCGCCGTCAACGTCACCGCGGTCGTCCCGGCGACGCCGTCCAACATCGGCATCTTCCAGCTGGCGATCATCAGCGTGCTCACCAAGGGCTTCGGAATCCCGGCCGCCGATGCGCTCGCCTACGGGGTGATCCTGCAGGCGGTCGAGATCGCGACAGCCGTCGCCCTGGGCGTCCCCGCGCTGGTTCGGGAGGGCGTCACCTGGTCTGACATGCGCATCCGAGCGCTGTCGGCCGCCCCTGTGCACCTCCCGCCACAGCCGCGCTCCCGCGATCGCGGCACCGAGCACATCTCCCTCTAGGGTCTCGGCCGCATTGGCCGTTTGGTGGATGGTTCTTACCCGAGGCGTCGGGTAATACACGGACCCCATGGCCAACAGAGAGGCGCAGTTGCGGGCGATTGCCGCCATGTTCGACGCCTTCGCCCACCTGGACGCCGACGAGTTCGCCAGCCACCTGACCGAGGACGTGGTCTTCCGGCCGTCCGCTTTCGTCACCGGGCAGAGCGAATTCCTGGGCCGGGAGGCCGTTCGTCAGAACCTCGTCGAGCTCGGCGAAGAACGGGAGCAGAGAGAGAACGTGGTGCGCCTACGACCGCTGGCCCTGTACATCGACCGCGAGGACGAGACCAAGATCCTGGCCCTCGCCCGCTTCACGGTGATCCGCCCGACCAGGGACTCGTTCGACACCGATGTGGCTTTTCTCCACACGATGAGGGGCGAGCAGGTGGCTGAGCTTCGAACCTGGCTCGACCACGCGGATGGAATTGGGCACCTGGCGAGCCCCGAGGAGGTGCCTTTCCCGAATTAGGTCGGCCCGCTGCGGGAGAATTGCGGCGTGGCGCGAAACGCTCTCTGCCCGGTTCTGATCCGGCGCGACGCCGAGCTCGGCGTTCTCGAGGACGCCCTGCTTGCGGCACGCCGCGGAGAGAGCCGATTCGTGGTGCTCGCCGGCGAGGCAGGGATCGGGAAGACCCGCCTGTCGCGCGAGCTCGCTCGCGAGGCCCGAGAGCTCGGCTGCGCGGTGCTCTCCGGTGGAGCGAGCGATGCGGAGATCTCGCTGCCCTATCTGCCCTTCGTCGAGGCGATCGGCAACTACCTCGACGAGCAGGACATGGACCGGCTGCGGGAGGCCCTCGGACCGGCTCTGGGAGAGCTCGGGCAGCTCTTCCCGACACTCGGCGGCGACCGGCTGCCAGAGCCTTCGCACGACCCCAGCCAGGCGAAGCTGCGTCTCTTCGAGGCGATCGTCTCCCTGCTCGCGCTGCCCGCGCGCGACCGGACCGTCCTGCTCGTCATCGAGGACGTCCATTGGGCGGACGCCTCCACCCGCGAGCTGCTCGACTATCTGGCTCGCCGGCTCACCGACCTGCCGTCCATGATCGTCGTCACCTACCGGACGGACGAGCTCCACCGCCGGCACCCGTTCCTGCCGACCCTGCAGGGATGGCGGCGCTCCGGCGTGGCCGACTTGGTGGAGCTGGAGCCGCTTTCGGAGGACGGCATCGGGGACATGCTTGCCGCCATCCTCGGTCCCGACGCCGTCGACCAAGAGCTGCTCGAGCTCATGCTCGAGCGGACTGAGGGAAACCCGTTCGTGCTCGAGGAGATGCTCCGAGAGGTGGTGGAGAGCTCCACCTCTCCAGACGGGGTGGACCGCAGCGTCGTCGGCCGAACCCGCCTGCCCGAGTCGGTACGCCAAGCGATTCTGCTCCGCGTCCAGCGGCTGGGCGACGAGCGCTCCGCCGTCCTGGAGGCGGCCGCGGCGCTCGGCCGCAGCTTCGACCACGCCACGCTGACCGCGGTCTCCGAACAGCCCGAGTCCGTGGTCCACGATGCCCTCGAGGCCGCCACCGCGCAGCAGCTTCTCGAGGAGGATCCGAGTCATCCCGGCCGCTACTCCTGGCGCCATGCTCTCACCCAGGAGGCGATCTACGCCGAGACGGTCACGCCCCGGCGCCAGGCGATCCACTCGCGGGCGGCGGACGTGCTGGGCAGAGCCGAGACGACCCGAGCCGTCGATCTCGCGAACCATCTGCTGGGCGCGGCGCGATTCAAGGAAGCGGTGCCGATCTGCCTGCAAAGCGCCGAGGAGGCGGAGCATGCGCTTGCGTTCGGCGAGGCCGTCTCGCTGCTCGAGCGCGTGCTGCCGCACGTCAGCGACCCCCTCGAGCGAGCGAGGGTGCTCTGCCGGATCGGGCGGGACCATGGGCGCAACGGCGAGCCGGCAAGCGCCATCGGCTATCTGAGCGCGGGAATCGAGACGCTGGAGGAACATGGCGAGGAGCTGGAGGCCGCCCGCAGCCGACTCGTTCTGGGCCGCTGTCACTGGGAGTCCGAGCGCCCGGACGCCGCCCGCGCCGAGTACGAGCGCGCCCTCGAAGTCCTGGAGCCCGCCGGTCCCTCGGCCGACCTCGCCATGGCATACCAGCGGCTCGCCGGAATGAGCGCCTTCGAGTTGGACTATCGGGGCTGTCTCGAGTCGGCACAGCGGGCGGTGGAGATCGCCGAGCAGGTGGGGGCCGATCTGGAGAGGGTCTGGGCGCTCGGGTTCGTCGCGCTCGGGTACATCGATGGCGCCCAGCAGGAGCGAGGCCTGGCCCTGATGGACGAGTGCTTCGAGGAGGCGCGGGCGAAGGGCTACTCGCAGATCGCCAGCAACGTCGCCTGGAACACCATCTGGACCAGAACCCACATGATGCTTTCGGGCCTCGAGGACTGGCTCGAGCGGCTGGAGTCCCTGCCGTTCTACTCCCGGTTCGGGGAGCGCTCCGGAGATCTGATCTGCCGCAGCTACATCGCCGGCGTTCGAGGCCGCCTCGAGGATGCCCTGGCAGACGCGAAGGCGGCGGCCGATCGCCACGGGCGGCTGGGGTTCGGGAAGATGGAGTGGCGAGCCCGAATCCAGATCGCCCAGATCCTGGCCGAGCTGGGGCGGGTCGAGGAGGCGGTGGACGCCCTGCCTCCCGTATCGACGAGGACCGAGCGGCAGGACATCGTCTACGACGTGGAGGCCCGCATCCGGACTGCGACCGGGCTCGGGCGGATCGATGAGGCCCTTCGGTTCGCGGAGGAGATCCACGCGAACGCGGACACGCTCGCGACCTATCGCGAGCCGCTGGCGCTCGCCGCAGAGGTGCTGGCGGCTGCCGGCCGGCTCGATCAGCTGGAACAGCTTGCCGCGACGGTGCGCGCCCGTCCCACCGAGGCGGGCGCCGCCTATCTCGATCAGATCGAGGGCCTGCTGGCTCTCGCGCGCGGGGAGGGCGAGAACGCTGCGGCGAGCTTCGGCGTGCTGATCGAGGCTGCGGCAGATGCTGGTTACCCCCTGGTTGAGCTGCGCGGCCGGATCCTCCTCGCCCGGGCGCTGGCAGTCGCTGGAGCGATGGATGAAGCGGCGGATGAGCTTCGCGCCGTGACAGAGGCCGCCGACCGGCTCCACGCGCGCCTGATCATCGGCGAGGCGCAGTCAGTCGCGGAAGAGCTCGGCATTGAGTTGCCGGCGGTCTCCGAGGAGCCGCTCGCGGAAGCTCCCGCCAGGGCGGTCGTGCCGCAGGGGGAGAGGCTCGTCACCTCGCTGTTCGCCGATGTCCGGGGCTACTCGGAGCTCGGCTCCGCGATGGCGCCCGCCGCGCTCGCGGAGAGGGTCGCGATGCTCTATCGGCTCTGCCCGCGTTGCGGTCGAGCGCCGCGGGGGAATCGTCGACAAGTTCGCCGGCGATGCAGTGATGGCCAGCTTCAACGTCTCCGGAACGAGCACCGGCCACACCGTCGATGCGCTCGAGGCCGCGCTGGCGCTGCGGGATCGGGCGGCGACGATTGAGCTGCCGCTCGGGATCGGGATTGCGGTGGGGCCGGGGGTGGTCGGTCGGGGCGCATCCGACGACAACATCGCCGTCACCGGTGAGGCGACCAATCTCGCCGCGCGGCTGCAGGCCCAGGCTGGGCCCGAGGAGATCCTGCTCAGCGCCGAGGCACATCGCCGGGTCGCGGATTGGCTCGCCGAGCGAGCGATGGAGGCAAAGCGGGAGGAGCTCGAGCTGAAGGGCTTCGCCGAACCGCAGCTCGCGTACCGGCTCACAGCCGGCGACCGCGCCGCGGTGGCCTAGGACCTAGGCCGGCTGGGGCTCGCCGGCGTCGGCCGCTTCGGCCTCGACGCTGCCCTCGCGCGGGTCCGACTCAGGCGGCACCTCGCCGCCGCGCTCGGTTCCCGCGATCACCTCGTCGGGCGCCTTCTCCTTCGGGATGAAGCCGGACTTCATCCCGAAGTAGACCGCCTGCGGATGGTGGGCGACGATCGCGACGGTCGACTGCTCCGGCTCGACCGCATAGCCGCCGGAGAGGCTCATCCCGATCTCCTTCAGGCCGAGGAGACGCCAGACCTTCTCGTGCTCGGACTGGTCGGGACACGCGGGGTAGCCCCAGGAGTAGCGCCGTCCCTGGTCGGGCTCGATGCCGAGATCGTTCCGCACCTGCGAGTGGAGCCACTCGGCCAGGCCCTCCGCCGTCTGGACACCCAGGCCATGCACGTAGAGCTGCTCGGCGAACTCGCCGTCGGATTCGAGCTTCTTGATCAGCCCGGTCACCTCGGGGCCGACGGTCACGCCCTGGAGCGCGACGACGTCGCGCTCGCCGGGACCCAGCTCGTCCAGCGGCCGGAAGAAGTCGGTGAGGCAGATCCGGTCGTGCTTCGGCTGGCGCGGGAAGACGAGCCGCTCCACCTCGCGCTGGGGGTCCTCCGTGTCGAAGACGACCAGCTCGTTGCCGTCGGCGGCGCAAGGAAAGTAGCCGAGCCGGGTTCTCGGACGGAGGTAGTCCTGCTCTCGCCACATCCGCTCGAGGCGCGGAGCGAAGCCCTCCTCGCCATCGTGGCCCTCCACGATTTGCCGCCACTCCTCGCCCTTCTTGCCCCGTCCGCCCCAGTGCAGCTTGAAGAGGACGTGGCGGTCGAGGTGGGGAAAGACGTCATCGAGGTCGACCTCTATCTCGCGCGCGCCCCAGAAGGGCGGCTCGGGAACGGGGGCGTCGGTCCGCGCCCCCGACCGAACGCTGTCGTCGGTCGTGGGCGGAGCGTCGTCGATCACCTCCGGCTTCTCCCGCAGCTGCTGAGCCTCGGAGCGCATGCGCTCAACCAGCGACGAGCGCGCCTCCTCGTCGATCAGGGCGTCCATGGTGTCTAGCCCGGCGAAGGCGTCCTTGCAATAGAAGACGCCGGGCTCGTAGACGTCGTCGGACTCCCTGCCGCCCGGGTAGAGGATCCGGCGGCCGAAGTCGCGG
Source organism: uncultured Solirubrobacterales bacterium (assembly GCA_963848955.1). Taxonomy (GTDB): domain Bacteria; phylum Actinomycetota; class Thermoleophilia; order Solirubrobacterales; family 70-9; genus DASUPK01. The sequence continues at coordinate 69,683 of CAWKFQ010000007.1, forward strand.
TTGATCGCGGCGCCGCCGATCAGCACCGGGAACTCGAGCCCGCGCTCGTGCAGCTCCTGGACGCAGGTCGGCATCTGCTTCGAGGTCGAGACGAGCAGGGCGGAGAGGCCGATCGCGTCGGCGTCGTCCTCGACCGCGGCGTCGATGATCGTGTCGACCGGGACCTGCTTGCCCAGGTCGACCACGGTGTAGCCGTTGTTGGTGAGGATCGTGTTGACCAGCGACTTGCCGATGTCGTGGACGTCGCCGTAGACGGTCGCGATCACGACCTTGCCCTTCGTGTGGCCCTCGATCCGCTCCAGGTAGTTCTCGAGCTGGGCGACGGCGCGCTTCATCACCTCGGCCGACTGGAGGACGAACGGCAGGATCAGCTCGCCGGCGCCGAACTTGTCGCCGACCTCCTTCATCGCCGGCAGCAACACAGTGTTGAGAGTCGGCACCGCGCCGATCTTCTCCACCGAGCGGTCGATCCAGTCCTCGACGCCGTCCTTCTTGCGATGCAGGATCTGCCAGTGGAGGGCCTCCTCGGGCTCCATGCCCTCGGTAGGGTCGCCGGCCGCCTCCTCGGCCTCCTCGCCCTGCGACTCGAAGTGGGCAATGAACTTCTCGAGCGCGTGCTCGGAGCGGTTGAAGACGAGGGCATCGGTGAGCTCGCGCTCGTTCTCATCGATCTCGAAGTAGGGGGTGATGTGGTTCGGGTTGACCATCGCCAGGTCGAGGCCGGCCTCGACGCAGTGATGGAGGAAGACGGAGTTCAGGACCGCGCGGGCGTTCGGCGAGACGCCGAAGCTGACGTTCGAGACGCCGAGCGAGGTTTTGACGCCGGGGATCTCAGCCTTGATCCGCTTGATCCCCTCGATCGTCGCGATCGCGGATGGCCGCCACTCCTCGTCTCCTGTGGTGAGCGTGAAGGTGAGCGCGTCGAAGACCAACGCCTCGGGGTCCATTCCGTGGTCGTCCACGCACATGTCGCGGATCCGCTTGGCGATCTCGATCTTGCGGTCTGCGGTCTTCGCCATTCCCTCTTCGTCGATGGTCAGGGCGATCAGCGCAGCGCCGTGGGCCTTTGCCAGTGGAGCGACGCGGTCGAGTTTGTCGCGGCCTGCCTCGAGGTTGACGGAGTTCACGATCGCCCGGCCAGGGATCTTCTCCAGGGCGGCCTCGATCACCTCCGGCTCGGTTGAGTCGACCTGAATCGGCGAGGGCTGGGTCAGCGAGATTCGCTCGACGACCGTGCCCATCTGGACGTCCTCGTCCTGCCGCTCGGTGAGCGCGACGCAGACATCGAGGACGTGGGCGCCGCCAGTGACCTGGTCCTCGGCCACCTGCACGAGGCCGTCGTACTCGTCGGCGAGCAGCAGCTCCTTGGCTGCGCGAGAGCCCTGCGAGTTGACCCGCTCGCCGACCAGGGTCGGGCGTGGCTCCTGGACCAGCGCGGTCGAGGTCATCATGCTCGATACCTCGATCGACCCTCGCTCGGGTCGCTCGCCCGGGGTATGGGCATCGACCCGCTCCCGGATCGCGCGGATGTGCTCGGGAGTGGTCCCGCAGCAGCCGCCGACGATCCCGACTCCGTATCGCTCGACGAACTCGCCGAGCGTGGCGGCGAGTGGCCCTGGCTGCTCGGGGAAGATCGTCTCGCCGTCGGGCCCCTGCAGCGGCAGGCCCGCGTTGGGGATGCAGTGGACCGGCAGAGACGAGCTCTCGCCCAGGTAGCGGATCGCGTCCCGCATGTCCTCCGGGCCGGTGGAGCAATTGAGCCCGATCACCTGGACGTCCAGGGCCGACAGTGTCGTCAGCACCGCCTGGATGTCGGTGCCGAGCAGCATCTTGCCCCCCTGCGGCAGCAGCGAGACCGAGCTCTGGATCGGGAGGGTCCGGCCCGTGAGCTTGAACGCCTCTCGCGCCCCGAAGATCGCCGCCTTGACCTCCAGGATGTCCTGCGCAGTCTCGATGATGATCAGGTCGGCGCCGCCCTCGACCAGGCCCTGCGCCTGCTCGGTGAAGACCTCGACCAGCTTTCGGAAGGAGATGTCCCCAAGGGTGGGGTCGTCGCTCGCCGGCAGGAAGCCAGTCGGGCCGATCGAGCCGGCGACGAAGCGGTCGGGGCCCGCCGCCGCGCGGGCGATCTCCGCGGCCCTGCGGTTGATCTCAGGCGTGTGCTCGCCGAGTCCCCATTCGTCGAGCTTCAGCCGGCTGCCCTGAAAGGTGTCGGTCTCGACCACCTCGGCGCCCGCCTCCAGCATCGAGGTGTGGACTCCCTCGATCACGTCGGGGCGGTTCAGCACGAGCGCCTCGTGGCACTTGCCCTCGAGACCGCCGTAGTCGGCCTGCGTCAGGTCGAACTGCTCGAGGGTCGCGCCCATACCGCCGTCGAAGACGACGACCCGCTCCCGCACGACCCCCAGGAAATCACGCTCAGGCATGGCGAGGAAGGGTAGACACCCTCGGTAGGGTTGAGATATGGCCCTCTCCAACGTCTCGGGCTTCCCGCGCATCGGCCGCAATCGCGAGCTCAAGTTCGCGACAGAGGGCTTCTGGCGCGGCGAGACCTCGGCTGATCAATTGGCCGCAACCGCGAAGGCGATTCGGGTCGAGAACTGGAAGCTGATGCAGGAGGCCGGGATCGACCTGATCCCCTCGAACGACTTCTCCTACTACGACCAGGTGCTCGACACGATCGCCCTGGTCGGCGCCGTCCCGGAGCGCTACGGGCAGGACGGCGGCCAGGTCGATCTCGACACCTACTTCGCCATGGCTCGCGGCCGGCAGACGGACGACCAGGACGTCACCGCGATGGAGATGACGAAGTGGTTCGACACCAACTACCACTACCTCGTCCCCGAGCTCGGGCCCGAGACCAGTTTCTCGCTGTCGAGCTCGAAGCCGTCGACGAGCACGCCGAGGCGATGGGGAGCTCGGGATCGACACCGTCCCGGTGCTGATCGGCCCGGTCAGCTTCCTGCTGCTCTCGAAGCCGGCGGAGGGCGTGAATGAGCGCTTCGATGCCGTAGATCTGGTCGAGCCACTCATCGAGGTCTACGGCGAGGTGATCGAGCGTCTCGCCGAGCAGGGCGCGACCTGGGTCCAGTTCGATGAGCCCTGCTTCGTCGAGGACCGGACGGAGAAGGAGCTCGACGCGCTCCGCCTCGCCTACGAGGAGCTCTGCAAGGTGCACGAGCGCCCGCGGATCGTGGTCAAGACCTATTTCGATCACGTCGGCGACGCCTACGGCGTGCTGCGCGACCTGCCGATCGAGGGCGTCGGTCTCGACTTCACAGGTTTCATCCATGAGGAGGGGATTGGTTTCGGCGACGCGCCGTTTCACGAGCACGGCGGCCGCCACAACGCCGAGTTCATCGCCAACCAGGGGGGGCTCGACGATCAGTGGCTCTTCGCCGGGATCGTCGACGGGCGCAACGTCTGGATCGATCATCTCGAGCATTCGCTCGACGCTCTCGACGGTCTCAAGACTCGGACCCAGCAGGTCGTCGTCTCGACCAGCTGCTCGTTGCTCCACGTCCCGATCGATCTGGACGCCGAGCCCGCTGGGGTGGATGCGGACCTCGATGACGAGATGCGCTCCTGGATGGCGTTCGCGGTGCAGAAGGTCGGCGAGGTCGCGACCCTGGCTAAGGGAGTGGCCGAGGGGCGTGACGCGATCGCCGACGAGCTGGAGGCCAACGATCGTGCACGAGACTTCCGGCGCGAGTCCGCCCGGACCAGCAACGTCGAGGTGCGAGCGAGGATCGACTCACTCGGAGAGGAGCACGATCAGCGCTCGAGCCCCTTCGAGGAGCGCAGACAGGCGCAGCGGGCCCGCATCGACATCCCCGAGCTCTTCCCCGCGACGACGATCGGCTCTTTCCCCCAGACCGATGAGATCCGGCAGACCCGCGCAAGGAGAAGCGCGGCGAAATCGACTGGCAGACCTACAAGGAGGCGATGCAGGGCGAGATCGAGAAGGTGATCCGCTTCCAGGAGGACGTGGGCCTCGACGTGCTCGTGCACGGCGAGCCGGAGCGCAACGACATGGTCCAGTACTTCGGCGAGCAGATGGAGGGCTACGTCTTCACGGAGAACGCCTGGGTCCAGTCCTACGGCTCACGGTACGTGCGGCCGCCGATCATCTTCGGCGACGTGCTCAGACCGTCGCAGATGACCGTCGACTGGATCAGCTACGCCCAGTCATTGACCGACAAGCCGGTCAAGGGCATGCTCACCGGGCCCGTGACGATGCTCGAGTGGTCGTTCGTCCGCGACGATCAGCCGCTCGCAGATACGTGCAAGCAGCTGGCGCTGGCGATCCGTGACGAGGTCGAAGACCTCGAGAAGGC
>CAWKFQ010000008.1:0-14607 GCA_963848955.1 uncultured Solirubrobacterales bacterium
ACGAAGCGGACGATCGCCCGAACGCTCGGGCTGCTGGGGATCTCCGCGCCGGAGCGGATGTAGTTGCTGTCGGCCTCTGGGCTCCGCGGGCGTAACCCAACGACCGGACATGATTAGAGAGCCAGGGAAGAAAATCGCCGCTCTTGGCAGGAGAGTCCGCCGCGCGCCTCAGGAAGCCCACGTCCGCGACGATCGCGGCGAGGTCGAATCATTCCGTGAACAGCTCGAACTGCGCCTTCACCCTCAAGTCGGAGGGCGTATGGCACGATTCAGCAAGGGACCGCTCGCTTCGTTGGCGATCCTGGCGCGCACCCGGGAAACGATTCTGGGCTGGACCTGGCCCCTCGTGCTGCTGCTCGTCCAGCTGGCAGCACTCGTCTTCATCTTCGGGCACGTCGTCGACCTGAGCATCCCGAATTACCCGTATCGAGCCATTCCGGATGCGACATCTTCCGCGCCGTCCAACGTCGCCTGACGGCCCAGAAGCTCGGGTCACCGAAGAGCGACACCAGCGCTTGCGCCAAGTCGCGGGCTTCACGCGTGAGCCACCAGCGCCGCAAGAACAAACGGGCCGCACGGCCCCGGCGACCGGTCCGGCGGTAAGCCCTTGCCCGCCACGCCAGCGCGGACGAGCCGATGAGATTCCGCCGCGAGTCTCGAGCCGGCAGGTGCTTCCGTCCCAGGTAGTCGAGGTCGGCGTCGACCTCTTCGACGTTGCGGACATGGAAATTGCCGGGATGAAGGCGGTAGGCGACGAGCACCTCGTCGGAGACGGCGGGAGCTGCCTTCGCCGCGAGCCGAACCCACATCTCCCAGTCAGCCAGGAATGCGAGCCGCTCGTCGAATCCGCCCACGGCCTGTAGCAGTTCGGTGCGGGCCACGACGTTCGAGCTACCAGCCGGAATCGGATTGACGATCCCGAGCCAATCCCTGGTGGACGGCCTACCGGCCCTGTTCACGAACAGAGGGCGATCCTCCTGATCGACTGTGAGGGCGGCGCAGTAGACCCATGACGCTTGCGCTGCGCCAGCCGCGGCGAGCTGGGTTCGCAGCTTCGTCGGCGCCCATCGATCGTCGTCGTCGAGGAAGGCCGACCATGTCCCGTAGGCATTTGCGACCCCAGTGTTGCGAGCGCGAGCGGAGCCGCCCGGCCGGTCATGGCGAATCACCCTGATCCGCGAGTCGAGCGTCTCGATGCCGTGAACGGCATCGGCGTCGCTCGAGCCGTCGTCGACGATCAGCACTTCGATGTCGACGTCGACCTGGCGCAGCGCGTCTCTGACCGACTGCTCCAAGAACCGGCGGCGATTCCTCGTCGGGATGATGATCGTCACCGCTGGCCGCAGCTCTGGTTCGATTTCGCTTCTCCTCTACTGCGTCGGACGATTCTCCTGGTGCCGCGTGCGTAGACCGCTTCCATCGCCGCGGGCTCCAACACCACCCCCCCGAAAACTTAGCGCCGGAAACAGCGGAGCGCGCAGGTGGACGAAGCGGTGCTGCACCTCCGCGGCCTCCTCGACTTTGGGCTTGTGGACGTGGCGGAGCGGATTGCGGGAGGCGGTGGCAAGCTTGCCGGCCGCCCCTCCAGGGTGGCCGAGAAAGCGACCGTCTGGCGATCCTGGGGAATCTTCGCCACGATCCGGTCGACCGGGAGCTTGAAGCCCATGTCGAGCATGCGGTCGGCCTCGTCGAGGACCAGGATGCGCAACTTCTTCCGGCTGACCGCGCCGCGCTCCATCACGCCCTCGAGGCGGCCGGGGGTGGCGACGATGATGTGCGCCTTGGCCGCCCTCGTCGCCTGGGCCTGGATGCCGACCCCGCCGTAGACGGGGGGCAACCCGCAGCCCCTTGGCGTGGGCGATCGAGTGAAGCTCGGAGGCGGGATCGCCCGGCGGTAGCTGAAACGGCCTCGCTCGAACTGGCTACCAGCCGCGGCGGTGTGCGACGTGGAAGGCCGTCCGGAGCAGCAGCTTCAGGTCGAACCAGAGAGACCACTGGTCGATGTATTCCTTGTCGAGCTTCACCATCTCCGAGATCGGGATCGCCGATGCGCCGCTCACCTGCCAAATGCCCGTCATCCCGGGTCTCATCGAGAGCCGGCCGCGGTGCGCTCCCGTGATCTGAGCATCCTCCTGGGGGATGAGGGGTCGGGGGCCCGACGAGGCTCATCCGACCGGAGATCACATCGAGAAGCTGGGGCAGCTCATCTACGGAGGTTCGCCGCAGCCACCGCCCCGTACGCGTGAGGCGCGGATCACCGTTGATCTTGAACAGTCCCTCCGCTGCCTCGTTCATGTGCAGCAGGGCGGGCTTGCGAGTGTCAGCGCCATCCACCATCGTGCGGAATTTGAACATTCGGAACGGCACCCCGTACTGGCCGATCCGCCGCTGACGGAAGAGGATCGGACCGGGGGAATCCAATTTGATCAGCAAGGAGATGGTCAGCAAGACCGGGGCGAGGACGATGAGCAGCACCACCCCCCCGACCAGGTCGAAGGCGCGCTTGAGAGCTCGATCGGTCCGGCTGCGGGGTTGCCCGAGTCGCTCCAGCTCTCTACGGACCTTGCCGACCGAGCCCGGGTGGGAGGGGGCCACCTCCCCCTCCGGCCCCCGTAACTCCGCAGTGTCCCGGTTTTGGCGGATCGGATACCCCATGCCGGCGCGCTGACGCACCTCTATCTCGATGTCGAGGTCCGGCGTGGGGTCCATGTCAGTCCTTACCCTTTACCCGCGCGAAACAGTTCGAATCGGCCGGAGGAGTGCTCACACCCAGTGAGTCGGCGAAGTGTCTGGCTCCGCCGGGCGCCGAACGATCCTGAAGCACTGGCGCAATCGCGCAATCCTAATCACTTGTGGGTCGCCGGATGGCAATTTCGAGTAAACGGATGAGTCTCCGGTCTATCTTGCGGGGGCTACGCCATTAGAGGAGGAGACCCTCAGACCTGGTGCCGAACGGCTGGCGCCCAAGCGGCGCCCTTCCAGGTCGAGGGTGTGACCCGCGCGGTGCTCCAATTGACATTGGTACCGTACGCCTCGAGATCGAGGCCTGACAGGAGTGTCGCAGGGGGATTTCGGAGCGCGGATGAACAGAGAAGTTGCTCAGGACCAAATCCTCAGGGATGTGCTCGGACTGCTTCGTCGTCAGAAGTGGGTGATCATCGGCACGATGCTGCTGGCCCTTGCTGCGGTGGCCGCGTACTCGCTGCTGAAGACGAAGGAATACGAAGCACGGGCGCAGATCCAGTTCGTCGATCAGAGCCAGTACCTATCCACGATCGGGGCCGCGACGCCCTTCTCCGGACAGACCCCGGCCCAGACCGCGGCCCAAGGCGCCGAGCGGGTGACCTCCGCAGAGGTCGTCTCTGCCGTCGCACAGGATGTGGACTCGGATCTTTCAGAGTCGGAGATCAAGGACTCCGTCGAGACCGCGGTCAATCCCGATAGCAGCCTGGTCAGCCTGACCGCGACTGCCGAGTCGGCCAAGCTCGCCGCGGATCTTGCCAATGCCTTTGCGATCGAGACGAAGAACGTCCTTACCGAGCGCAGCGGTCGCAATTCCTCAGCCAAGCGAAGAGCCTGAGCCAGGGCGTGAAGAGCCTCGACGACACCTCAATCGAAAAGCAGATCTCCCTGCAGAACGCCGCACAGCTTCGGTCGGTCGCGCAGGTTGCGACGCCCGTCGAGATCGCCAGCCCGGCCACTGAGCCGGGAAGCCCGAGCTCTCCCCGGCCCGTTAGGGACGGAATCCTGGCACTCGCTCTTGGCTTGATCTTCGGGATTGTCCTCGCCTTCCTGCGCGACTCTCTCGACCGGCGATTGACGGATCCACACGACGTGCAGCATCAGCTGCAGATGCCGATGCTGGGCTATGTCAACGCCAAGTCCCTCGGCGGCGCAGATTTCACCAGCAATGGCAGCGAGCTCCGATCGCGATCTGGAGCCATTCAGGATCCTGCGTGCGAACATGGAGTTCCTCGCCGGCGACCAGCCGCTACGGACCATTGCGGTGACGAGCCCGCTCGCGGAAGAGGGCAAGTCGACGGTTGCGGCCGGGCTGGCGACGGCCGCTGCGTTGACGGGCAGGCGTGTTCTGCTCGCGGAGTGCGATCTGCGACGCTCGGTGTTCGCTGATCGCCTCGATGTCCCCTCGAGCCCCGGGATAACCGATTGGGCGACCGGCAAGGCGCAGCCGGCCGACGTGATCAGGTCGGTGCCGATCGCGACGAGGAACAGTCCGGGATCCGAGGATGAAGAGGAGACGGCTCCTGAAGCAGTTCCTCTCCATGATCTCGGCCGGAAGCTTCACGCCCGAGCCGGCCGAGCTGCTGGCCTCTCGGCGTTTTCGCGAGTTCGTAGAGGCGTTGGGTGAGGGGTACGACCTGATCGTCCTCGACTGCGCGCCGCTGCTTTCGGTGGGCGATGCGCTCGAGGTGCTTCCCCTGGTCGACGCCGCGCTGCTCTGCGTTCGTCTCGATCGGACGACGCGCGAGCAGGCGCTTGCCGCGAAAGCTGCGATTGGGCAGATGCCCGAGCGCCCGATCGGGCTCGTGGTCACCGGGGTGAGGCCGGGCCGGGAGGGCTACTACTACGGGTACTACTCGTCGACGGTGAGTCGCCCGGCGATCTTGGTCCAGCCGCCCGGTTCGAGCTGAACCTAGGCGACGCACCGGAGCCTGGCCCCGAGCTGGGCGAGCTCGAGACGCCGGACCCGCTAGCGGCGATGGCCGGGCCGGCGGGGGAGTCGGAGGTCCGACCCGGGCGCAGGCTGCTGGGGAAGGGATCGATCTACACCCTCGGCACTGCGCTCCAGCTGTCCGCTGCGGCTCTCGCAATCCCGGTCATCACGCGCATGCTGGGATCCGGCGAATTCGGTGTGGTCGCGCTCACGATGGCGATCCAGCTGATGCTTACTGGCCTCGCGACGCTCGGGCTGCCCGCCGCGATACTGCGCTTTTTCTTTGATCATCAAAGGAAAGCGGACGGCGCCACGGCCGGGCGCTCGCTGATCGTCAGCGCAGCTCTGATCGCCGCCGCAGTGGTCTGTCCGATCCTCCTGACCGGGCTGATCTGGGCGCCGGCGCTTTCCCCCGAAGACCCGGGACCGGTGCTGCTGGGCGTCTTCCTGGCCCTGCCCGCGGCCGTCATCGGCGCCTGCCTGGCCCTGCTCCGTGCGCAGGAGCGGCCGCGTCCCTTCATCGTCATCACGCTGCTCGCGAGCGCTGGAGCCCAGCTGCTCGGGATCGCCGCGCTGCTGATCGATCGGCAGCCGTTCGCCTATGTGATCGGCGTCGCGATCGCCTACCTGATTGCCGCGATCGCGGCGCTCCGCCTTACCGAGGCGTTGGGGAGTCCGCCCGCGAATCGAAGCCTGCTCGGATCGGCTCTGCGGTACAGCGTTCCCACGATCCCCAACACGATCTCGGTGTCCGTGCTGGCGGTCGGCGATCGAATCGTGATTCAGGCGATCTCCGGATCCAGCGCGGTCGGCAAGTACCAGATCGCGAACGCGTTCGGGACGCTGGTCGTCGGCTTCCTGGTCGCCCTCCAGAATGCCTGGCTCCCGATCACATTCGGTGCCTCCGAGGAGCAGCGCTGGGCCACGCTTGCCGAGATAGCCGCGCTGGTGACTCGGCTTGCCGCGCTGGGGGCCGGTGTGCTGGCACTGCTCGCATTGCCGGTCCTCAAGGTCGTTGTTCCAGCGGACTACGACCCCGAGCACCTCGCCGATGTTGCATCGGTCGCGGTGCTGGCCAGCCTGCCGATCGTGGCGTTCGTCGCTCACGGACAGGTTCTGCTCTGGACGAAGCACACCAAGCCCCTGATCTTGATTTCGCCGGCTGCCGCTGCGCTGAACCTGATCCTCGTGGCCGTCCTGCTGCCGCCATTCGGGCTGATCGGCGCCGCAGCCGCGACGGTGCTGGCGGTGCTCGCCCAGGCGGCCTTGACGACGCGGGCCGCCGCGAGGATGGCCCACGTCTCATGGCACTGGGCACACGACGCTGTTTCCTACGGGATCGCGGCGGCGCTGGTTGCAATCGCCTTGCTGCTTCCAGCCGCGGGCTGGGGGATAGGCGCCCGCGTTGCGACCTCGGCTCTCGCAGCCGGAACGCTGCTGATCGTCGTCCGGCGGGAGTTTCGGCTAGGTTGATTCCGGTTAGTTTCGGTTGCATGGACGCCGTAATCGTCACTCACAACAGCGCAGCAGAGCTACGCAAGCAGGTCGCGAGCCGGGCCACCCTCGAGTCCTTCGATCGCTTGCTGGTGGTTGACAACGCGTCCACCGACGACACGCGCGCGGTCGCGGCGGACGCGGGACTCGAGGTCGTTTCGCTGAAGGCCAACCGGGGCTTGGCGGCTGCCGCCAACGTGGGTGTGGACAGGGCGTCCGGGCCGAGCTTCGCACTGCTCAACCCGGATGTCCGCGCAACCTCGGCGGGCGACTTCCGGCGCCTGGAGGAGGAGCTCGCGGAGGACGGCATTGGTGCGGTGGCGCCGGCTCTCGTCCTGCCCGACGGGACTCTGCAGGACTCCGCCCGCTGGGTCCCGACCCCGCTCGACCTGGTGGTTCGCAGGGTCTCGCGCAATGCCCGCGGTGCGGTGCGGGTGACAAACCCCGTGGACGTCGAGTGGACGACGGCAGCGTGCCTGGTGATCCGCCGGTGCGCCTTCGATCAGATCGGCGGCTTCGACGAGCGCTACTTTCTCTATTTCGAGGACGTGGACCTGTGCGTCCGGCTCAGGGCCGCCGGTTTCCGGGTCCGCTACGACCCGACAGTTCGCTTGCATCATGACTACCGGGCCGCGAGTCGGGCGAGCGTTCGCGCTCCCGAGACCAGGCATCACATTCGCAGCGCGCTGCGCTTCTTCCAGCGCACGCCGGCAGCGCTCTTGCCCAGGCGCAGGCGCCTAGCCGACTTGAACGGCCGGCGACCCTGACCCTCCCGCCCGATCGCCATGCGGTACATGTCCAATAGGCGCGGTGTCACCTCGCTCCAGTCGTAGCGCGCGGCGAACTCCCGGCCGGTGCGGCTCAGCCTCCGGCGCCGCTCAGGATCGCCGAGAAGCTCCAATAGCCCCGCCGCGAAGGCGCGGGGCTCGGCGTCGGCGATCAAGCCTGCGTTCGCGTCGGCCACCTCCTCCGCAAGGTTGACGTCCCGCGAGATCGCCACCGGGCAGCCCGCGGCCATGGCCTCCATGACAGCGATCCCGAAGTTCTCCGTATGTGACGAGAGGGCCCAGACGTCCGCCGCCGACAGCGCGGCCAGCCGGTCCCGACCATAGAGCCCGCCGACGAAGTCAACCTTCGAGCTGATCCCGAGGTCCTCGGCGAGCCGCTCCAGGCGGGGGCGCTGCCCGCCGTCGTCGGGGCCGACCACCGCAAGTCGCGCCGGCTGGCGCTCGAGCACATAGGCAAGTGAGCGGAGCAGCACGTCGACGCCCTTCTTCTCGGTGACCCTCCCGAGGAAGACGACAAGTGGCCCGGAGTAACCCGCCAGATGCCGCTCACGAAACTCGTCCGGAGGGGGGAGGGCGACGAATTCCGACGTGTTGATGGCACAGGGAACGATCACCCGGGGAACCTGAGGAGCGATGTCCGAGATCAGCCTCATCTCGGAGCTGGTCGTGACGTGGATCAGTGCGGCGCCCTCGACCATCGCTCGATGCCAGAGGGCACTCGCCACCGCCTTGCGGAGGCGCCCCCGGCGCCGTAGGTACGGGTCGAAGCTGCCGTGTGGGGAGAGGATGTAGGGCACGCGGGCCTCGCGGGCGGCGCGGAATGCCGCGTACTGGGGGTACTGCCAGAGGTTGTGGATGTGCACCACGTCGCAGTTCGGCACCTCGGTACCGAGTGCCTGGGCCATCGCCGGTGTATAGGCGAGGCGTCGTGGGAAGCGGGTTGGGAACAGCTCGGCGTCCACGTGGGTGAGCGATGGATGCAGCTCATCCGAGCGAACGGAGCGCTGCCTCTGAAGCCAGCCCCAAGGTGCGAGGGCGAGGTCCGTCGCGAATACACGGGCGTCTCCGCCGGCACCGGATGTCGCCATGGCCGCTTCGCAGGCGAACGCGGTCGCACCCCCGGTTCGGGCGGCGGCCCCGACGACGACGTTGAGGATCCTCATCGGCGGTCCCGATCACCCTGGGGTCAGCACCGGTTGGCGTGCGGCTCGAAGGGGTGGCGGAGCACGGTCGGCCCTGCTCGGGATGAACTCCGCGAGATTCTCGCGTCGCAGGCGCCAGGCGATCAGCATCACTCCCGTGAACCACCCGTACTGCTGGAAGACGAACGGGGTGGTCAGCGCGATGATGAGGAACGCGAAGAACGCCGCAAGGATCGACAGGCCGATCAGCACGTCGGTCTGATCCCCGGCGATCAAGGTCCGCCAGGCTCCCCGGAGGAGGGTCCAGACCACGACCACGACCCCGAGCAGGCCGAAGATGCCCGCCTGATACCAGATCGATATCGGTCCGCCGTGGACCTGGTAGGGGACGACGGTGCCGTGGCTGATCACATTGACCGATAAGCCGCTCGAGTCGAGACCTTTCCCGACAATCGGGTTGGACTCGATTCTGGGCCAGGCTCGCTGAACGATTTTGAGGCGGATCACGCCGCTGCCCGAGTTCGCCGACACGCCGTTCGTGGTCACCTCCTCGACCCGCTTGGTGGGTGATGTCACCGCCCCTCCGGCGAGCGTGAGGCCGGCGAGCGAGACCGCGAGGGCGGCCACCACGGCCACCCGCCCCGGCGCCCGGACCGCCGGTGCGAGGAGCCAGATCAGGATCGCGATCAGTCCGGCGAGCATCGCGCCGACCGACGCCGAGAGGATCACGCCGATCGCGGTGAAGGCCAGCAGACACCAGCGGACCGGTCCGAGCCGCCCGCTGCGACCCGGAAGCCGGGCGGTCGCCAGCATCAGGGCGGGAACCAGGGCGATGGCACAGGCCGCGCCGAGGTCGTTGGGATGGTCGGTGAGACCGATTGCCCGGCTGCCCTCCAGCGCTCCTCCGAGCCATGAGACGTCCATCACCTGCAGCAGCGCGGCGAATCCATTGAGGGCGGACGAGAACGTCCAGCAGCCGAGCGCGACAACGATTTGCGGGCGCGTCCTGAGCACGGTGGCTCCCGTCCACACCCAGAGCAGCATCACGTAGATGCCCTGCAGCGTTTGGCTGACAGAGCTCGCCGTCGATTCGGCCGCGATCGAGCTGATGGCCCCTCCGAACGCGAAGATCATCACCCCGATGATCAGGCCGTTCGGGATCCGCGCGATCGGTCTCCCGGCCAGGACCGCGATCACGGTCACCCCAAGAGCGAGAAGGAAGAACATCTCACTCACAGTGAGCCCGAGAGCCGGGCGCCAGGCCGCCTCGGTAAGCGTCAGCGAGCCGAGATAGAAGAGGACTCGCGGGATCCTGAGGAGCCGGTCCGCAGCCGATGCATCGGTGGCGTCCGTGAACCGGCCGGTCTCCCCGCCCTCGAACTTCCCGGTCCACAGCCGCGGCCCGGTGGGAGAGAGAGTCGCTCGAAGGGAGCGGCGATAGAGCAGCGCGGCAACCAGACCGAGTCCCAGCACCGCCAGCGCCAGCGTGCCCGGGATTGGGAGCGCCCCGGCCGCCACGCCCAGCAGCACCGCGACGGCGGCCGCCCCGATTGTGAGGGCGAGGGCCGCCATGCCGCTGCTGCTGATGGCCCGGTGCACGGTCAGGAAGGTTATGGCCTATTCCGCTGCGGAGCTGTCGGTCCGACTCTCCAATGCCGCTGCGATGCGGGCCGCAACGTGGTCCCAGGTCAGGCTCTCCTCAACCCAACGGGGGCCGTTCGCGGCGAGGGATCCGGCGAGCTCGTCGTCCGTCAGCAGGCTGATCAGCGCCTCCCCCAGCTCGGTGGCGTCGCCTGGCGGTACTACCAGACCGGCTCCGCCCTGATCCAGGATCTCCGGTATCGACTGCACCGCGGACCCGACGCACGGAATCCCGTGCGCCATCGCCTCGATTAGCACGAGCCCGTAGGGCTCATACAGCGATGGCAGGCAGAACGCCCTGGCCCGCCGGTAGAGGTTGGCGAGTTCCTGGCGGTCGCCGACCTTGCCGTGGCCGGTCACCCCGGGGACCCCAAAGTCACGCGCCGCCCCGACGATGCTCAGGGTGGCACCGGGCACCTCCTTCCGCACCAGATCGAAGGCGTCGAGCAGGACCCGGCCTCCTTTGCGCTCGAAGTCCCGCCCGATGAACAGGATCGACGGCTCGTCCGTGAGCTGCCCCGGCCTCGGCGGGTCGTCGTAGGGAAGCCCGCCGCCGACCACGCTGATGCGCGATTCCTCCACGCCGTAGTCGACGCCGAGGGAATAGCGGGCGGGCTCGCCCATCACGAACAGGTGGGCCGCCTCCGCATACATCGAGCGCTCCAACCGCAGCAGCTCCTCCCGCTCCCTCCGGGAGAATGGCATCCAGTCGGCCCAGCCCCTCTCCGCCATCAGGCGCGTCTGGTCGACGTAGATCGCGTAAGGGCGTGGCTGACCCGAAACCCAGCCGTGCACCTGAAGCGCGAGGTCGAACTCCGCTGACGTCCCGGCGGCTCTCCTGCGAAGGTTCCTGGAGAGCACGTGATGGGAGAGCCTGCTGGTGTGAAACCTGGCTCTCCAGCTTGCCCGGGAGGGACGAAAGGTGGCGGCTCCGATCGCGGCCCGCTGGGCGCCTCGCATGCCGAAGTCGAGGCGATCGACGACATCGAAGGGACGGTCGAGCGCATCGAACAGGTGGCGAGCGACCCCGGAGAGGGCGGTGCCCGGGTCTCCTTCGACCAAGCCCAGGATGCGGAGCGATCGAGGCTCAGCCATCGGCGCCAAGCTAGCATCGCCATCCGGTGAGGCTCGTGGCCGACGAACTGCCCCCGACCTTCTTCGTGATTGGGGCCGCCAAGTGCGGCACAACCAGCCTGCACTTCTATCTCGATCAGCACCCCGAGATCTCGATGTCGGACCCGAAGGAGCCGCATGTCTTCGCCGACTCTCGCTCGCTGGCGATGCGCTCCGACTACCGCGGTCTGTTCAAGCCCGGACCGTTGGTTCGCGGCGAGTCGTCCACCGGCTACAGCCGCTACCCGGCGGAGGGGGACGCGGCCACCGCGATCGGCGCGGCGATTCCTGACGCGAAGCTGATCTACCTGGTCGGCGACCCGATTGAGCGGATCATCTCCGACTACGCGCAGCAGGTCGCGGTCGGCGCGGAGCCGCTGTCATTCGAGGAGGCTCTCATTGACTTCGACGACCGCGCGAACTTCTACGTGTGTGCGAGCCGGTACGCGATGCAGGTGGAGAACTACCTCAGGTACTTCGAGCCCTCGCAGCTCCTCGTGCTGGAGCAGTGGCGGCTACGACACGAGCGCCGCGTCGTGCTCAGGGAGGTGTTCTCCTTTCTCGGGGTCGACCCCGACTTCTGGTCCTCCGGGTTTGGTCTCGAGATCGCGACTCGCGAGGACCACGTCCGCCACGACGGCCTGCTCTGGAGGCTGCGCTCATCCCGGCTGGGCGCCGCCTACCGAAGGCTCCCGGTGGGCCCCCGCTTGCGGCTGTCGCGACCGCTGAGACGGCGCGCCGCCGGCGCCCCGTGGCCGAAGCTGGACCCGGAGCGGCGCGGGGCGCTCACCGAGATCCTCCTGCCGGAGGTCGGCCGCCTGCGGCAGCTCACCGGGAGGCCGCTGGAGCATCTGCCCGGCGCGCCTCCGGCGTGATGATCCTCGTCGGCGTGAAGACCACCTCACCGGCGGGGGCGTCCGCCTCGTAGCCCAAGCCCCTCATGTACTCCACGAGCTCCCTGGCGGGCTCGCCAGGTCGCTGTGGGATCACCTCGACCACGACATGTGGCGCGCCGGCGGCCAGAGTGTTCCGCGCGCCCTCGAGAACCTCGAGCTCGCCGCCCTCGGCATCGACCTTGATCACGCCGATTCTCGCCGGGTCGATCTCGTGCTCGGCGACGTACTCATCGAGGGTCTGCATCGGGACGCTGGTCCATTCGCTGAACTCCTTGACCTCCTTCGTTGAGGACCAGCCCAACCTGTCGTGGATCCCGAACTCGGCGGTGCCGGCATGATTGCCCAGGGCCAGCAGGTTGACCGTGATCCAGGGCATGCGGTTGCGGGACACGTTCTCGACGAGCTGTCGATGAGCCCGGGGGTCCGGATCGAACGCGTGGACCGCGCCGCCCGGCCCCGTGCGCATGGCCATCAGCAGCGAGAAGTAGCCGATCATGTGGCCGACGTCGAGGGCGACGCTCCCGGGACGGACCTCTCGCCCGATCAACCTCGTTATTCGGGGCTCATGGAACCCCATCAGCATCGCCACCTGGAAGACGTCGCGGGGGTCCACGCGCAGGGTGATGCCCAGGGGGGTGCGGTACGCCGACCGGGGGTCGATCGACCTCCTCGCGATCAGCGCCGCGACCCGCGTCCGCCCCTTGAAGGCGGGAAGGCGCCGCGTGGTCGCCCAGGCACGCAGGGCGAGGGGCAGCCGCCTGCTCGACGGAGAATTCTCGTCCGCCTCCGAGCCGAGCCGCCCGAGCCGCCCCAGATGGTAGTCGCACCAGCCGCGGAGCACGGCGCCCGCGCTCGCCAGCTTCCGGTCGGAGCGGCGGCCATGGGCGAGTAAGACGCCGACGAAGCCCGCCTCGAACGCCGCCCTCCGCATCGCTCCGGTCCTCTGGTAGCGCCGGGTGATGTAGAGCCCGTTGCGCACGCAGTAGTAGGCGACGAGCGGCGAGAACTCGCCCCCGCTGGTGGCCGAGACGTGATGCCAGACTTTCGCGTTCGAGACCACGGAGACGCCGAATCCCGCCCTGGTCGCTCGAGCCGAGAACTCGACGTCATCGGCCTGGAGGAAGAGCCTGTCGTCGAGCAGGCCGACTCTCTCGAACACCTCTCGCGCGACCAACACCGCGGCTCCGGTGGCCACCCCGGTCGGCCGGACTCCGTCGAACTGCCCGATGTCCCGCTCGCCACGGCCGTGGTAGCCGCCGTTGTAGATCTTCGCCGGGTCCCAGGTGGACCCCGCGTACCAGATCAGATCGGGGGGGTCCGCGTAGTACACGAGTGGGCAGAGGATGCGCGACGCACCCTCGTCCTCGGCCGCCTCGACCAGCCGCCGAACGCAGTCCTGTGTAACGGTGGTGTCGTTGTTGAGCAGGAAGACGTAGTCACATCCCCGCTCGAGCGCGTGCCTGATGCCGACGTTGCTCCCACCGGGGGAGCCGATGTTCTCGCTGAGCTCGATCAGGGTCACCTCGGGCGCCTCCCTCCGGACGGCGGCCGCGGTGTCGTCCTCGGAGCCATTGTCGACGACGACGATCTCGGTTTCGGGCCAGTCGCTGGCGCGCAGGGACTCGATGCAGGACAGGGTCAGATCGCGGCCCTTGTAGGAGAGGACCACGACCGCGACCCGCGGTCGGGCGCCGGTCACGCTCCCGTCGGGCGGTGCTGAGCCTTCGGCGGGCACGCTCAAAGTGTGACCTCGCTCGGTGCCAGCCGAGCGTAGACCTGGGCGAGGGCGTCGCCGTAGGCGGACTGGCGGTGGGACGCCGCGATCAGCTCCGCGTTGCGGTTGCCGATCTCCGCGATCCGCTCGCGGTCCGCGTCGCCGGCGACGATGGCCTCAGCGAGCGCCTCAGCATCGCCGGCGGGCACCAGGGCCCCGTGCAGCCCATCCTCCACGATCGACCCGGCGTTCGGCGTGGTGATCACGTAACAGCCACAGGCGAGGGCCTCGAAGACGCCGCGGGCGGACCCCTCCACGTAGCTCGGGAAGACGAAGACGCCGCGGGCGATCATCTGCGCCTTGATGTCGGGTCGCGACAAGCGGCCAAGGGCCTGGACCCGCGGATCCGCGAAGAAGGGGCGGCGCTCCGCGGCGATCGCGGGATCGACCGGACCGGCCACCACCAGCTCCCACTCGATTCGATCGCCGACGACCTGCATGGCCTCGATCAGGGTCTGGGCTCCCTTTCGTCGCGAGAGAACGGATGCGTAGAGGAGGGGGAGGGCCCCGCTCGGAGCCGTCCGCCGGGGGGTGGGCACCTGCCCGGCCCCGAAGAAGTTGTCGTCGATCCCCAGGTAGGCGACGTGGTCGCGCTCAGGCCCCCATCCGGCCCGGCCGTCGCTCAGGGCTCCGAGGAGCCGAGGGTGCACGGACGCCTGGTCGCAGAGCGTCAGCATCCCGAGCTCACGTGCCCTGTCGATGGAGCTCCCGCCGAAGCCCGAGCGGAAGTGAAAGATCCGCGCCCCTTGCGCGCGGGCGAGCGCGCGAGCCGCCATTCGCCCGTAGAGGCGGAAGGTCGCGACGGCGAGCCTCTCGGAGAGGCCGCCGAGGAGGGGGACGCGGGCGAGCGCCCGCGCAAGCCGCTCGAGGAGCTCGGGGAGGAAGAGGACTCGCAGGCGCTCAAGCGGAATGCCCTCGTCCCTTTGCTCGATGCGACCAAGGGGTCCCGAGCCGGCCAGCGGGACCCAACGCAACAGGCGGCGGAACGCCGGCGTCGGATATGCGCCTGTCACCAACAGCTTGAGGAAGGCCGCGGTCGTTCGCCTCTCGAGCGGCCGTGGCCAGGTGCATCTTGTGGAAGCCG
>CAWKFQ010000009.1:0-16052 GCA_963848955.1 uncultured Solirubrobacterales bacterium
TCGCATCTGCCGCCCGATGGCCCGTCGCCGAAGCGCGGGTGGCCGCCGATGCTACCTGCGAGACCTTCCCTCCGCTGCGGTCATCGCCGGCCGCGCGCCGGTGGGCTCGCCTCGATGGACCTGAGCCAGGGCCGTTCGCAGGCGATGGTGCGCTGTGCGCGGGAGGTCGCGACGGGACGGGCGGACCTCTTGGATCCCGATGGCGACCGCCGCCTGCTCGCGATCCCCGAGATCGGTCCCTGGACCGTCCAGTCCCTCGGCTTCCACGGGCGCGGCGACCCGACTCGCTGCCCGCGGGGGACCTCGCCTACGTGAAGCTGGTCGGCTACCTGGAGGGCCTTGGCCGCCGCGCCACCGTCGAGGAGGTCGATGAGTACTTCGCGCCGTACGCGCCCTTCCGGGGGCTTGCCGGAACCTTCGCCCTGGCGGGCTGGCACAAGGCGATGAGAGCGGGACCGGCTGCGAGGTTGGCCGCCTAGGCGCGTTAGCGCGGCAGCGACCCCTCTTCCGCCAGCATTCCGACGAGGCGGTCGACGTCCTTGCGCTCCCAGGCCTCGGCGTGGCGCTCCACGAGCTCCCGCAGCCGGCCGTCCTCGAGCGAGCGCGCGGTCTCCTCGCTCAGGTGGTCGTCTGAGCCTTTGATCCTCGCGCGAGCGCGTTGCAGCGAGCTGTTCGCCGCCGCCACGCTGGTGCCCAGCTTGGCAGCGGTCTCCCGCGCCGAGAACCCGAGTGCCTCGCGGAGGATGAGCACCGCCCGCTGCCTCGGAGGAAGCAGGCGCATGGCGACGACAAGGGCTCGCTCGAAGTCCTCGCGAGTGAGGTAGTGGCCCTCGGCTGCCGGGCCATGAGCCTCGGTGTGCCAGTGCGTCGCTGACGACGGGTCGTCCAGGTCGATCGGCACGACCCGCTTCGGGCGGCGGTGGATCTCATCCAGCGAAGCGTTGGTGACGATCCGGTAGAGCCAGCTTCGCAGGGAGCTTCGGCCCTCGAACCCGGGTAGCGCTCTCCAGGCCTTCACCAGCGCTTCCTGGAGGGCGTCCTCTGCGTCCTCTGGCGAGCGCAGGATGCGGCGCGAATGGGCGTGAAGCTCGTCCCTGTGGCCCTCGACCAATTGCGCGTATTCGCGCGCGATCCGTCGCCGCCGTGCGTGCCTGTCTTTCCTCTGCTGCTGCCTTGACAACAGACGGCCACCGTAGCAGAGCATCACCGGTGTATGCAGTTTGCTGGTAACGCACGCTAGACTCCCGCGGGACGTTGTGACCAAGACCGCTCCCTCCTCGACACCGCGCCCCATCGAGCGCCAGCCTGGCAGAGGGCTCCGGCGCCGGGAGACCTCGGCCTCGTTCAGGCGTTCGTCAACACCCGCTGGGACCTGGACCACGAGCTTGAAGACCAACTCCGCAGTCCTTCGGAGGTCGTCGCGTGGCTCGCCGAACGCCGGCTGCTCGAACCTGGCACGGAGCTCACAGCGGGTGATCTGAAACGCGCGCTGGATGTCCGCGAGGGGCTGCGTGCCCTGCTTTTCGTCAACAACGGCGCGATCCAGGACGATGAGGCGATCGAGCGGCTCAACCACGTTCTCGGCCGCGCCGCACTGGCTGTCCGCTTCGGCACTGATGCCACCCCCGAGCTCACCTCGAGAGGACGCGGCTTCGAGGCGGCCATGGGCTCGCTAGCGAGCATGGTCGCGGTGGCTCAGATCGATGGAAGCTGGTTGCGCCTCAAGGCGTGCCGGGGGCTTCATTGCGGCTGGGCGTTCTACGATCACAGTCGCAACCAGAGCGGTAGCTGGTGCTCGATGTCGACGTGCGGCTCCCGCTCTAAGGCGCGCGAGTACCGGCGGCGGATGAGGAGCTGATCGAGCTGGTCCGCGCTTAGGGCAGCAGCTCGTTCGTGAGGACCGCCGATGGCGCCGGTGCGCTCGAGATCAGGTCGTGCCCAGCCATCCACTGGGCGTAGGCCGCCCACGCGCCGGGATCCATATACCCGTAGGGGCGGCCCTGCCGCGGTGCCAGCAACGGCAGGGTGGCCGCGACCTCGGCCCTGGTCTGCATCGGATCGAGGCCCATGCCGGCGGACAGGACCGCGTTGGCCGCCTGCTGCGGGTGTGCCCGTGCGTAGTCGGTGCCCCGCGCGAGGGCTGCGATGAAGGCGCGGATGGCCTCCGGATGGTCGTCGACGGTCGACTTGCGGGCGACCAGGACGAGCTCGTCATAGGTCGGGACGCCGAGCTGGTCGACCGGCACGATACGGGGGTCGAGGCCGCGCAACCGCAGGTCGACGCCCTCGATGTTCCGGAACCCGCCGAGGATCGCGTCGACCCGGCCACCGATCAACCCGGGCAGCAGGTTGAGGCCTACGTTGACCTCCTTCGCCGACGAGGGAGGGAGGCCGGCCGTCTGCATGATCGTCTCGAGATAGTCGCTCTGGTAGGGGATCCCCGCCGTTCCGACGGTCTTTCCGTTCAGGTCAGCGGCGGAGGCGATCCCGCCCTCCGGAAGCGAGATCAGAGAGGTGAGTGGCGAATCGACCAAGGCACCGACCGCCTCGACGTCCAGTCCCTTGTCGGCCGCGAGCAGCACCTCGGGCTCGTATGAGATCGCCAGGTCCACGCGGCCGGCGGCGACCTCCTTGATCGGCGCCGAGGGGTCCGACGGCGTGTGCGGGTCGAGGTCCAGGCCGGCCTGCCTGAAGAAGCCCCGCTCGAGCGCGGTGTAGATCCCAGCGTGATCGGGGTTCACGTACCAGTCGAGCTCGAGGCTGAAGGGCTGCGGGTTGGACGCCGACCCGGTCGACGGATCGTCACCGCTCCCACAGGCGGCCAGGCCCAACGCGAGCGTGGCCGCAGCGGCGAGGGCCGCCGCCAGGGCCATGAGTGGCGACCGACTCCTCATGACCGCGTCACTCCCCGGCTGTCCCAGGTGATGACCTTGCGCTCGATCAGTGAGACCAGTGCGAACAGGAGGATCGCCATCGCAGAGAGAACAACGACAGCCGCGAATGAGCGCGCGGTCAGCAGCTGCGCCTGGGCCTGGTTGATCAGGTGCCCGAGCCCCTCGCTCGAGCCGACGTACTCGGCGAACACGGCGCCGATCACGGAGACCGTGATCGCCACCCTGGCTCCGCTGAACGCGTAGGGAAGGGCGGTCGGAATCTCCGCGCGCCAGAGGCGCTGCAGGCGTCCGGCTCCGAGCGAACGGAGCATCTTGGTCAGATCCGGGTCAACCGAGCGGAGCCCGTCGAGCATGTTGACCGTGATCGGGAAGAAGCAGATCAGGGCGACGATCACGAGCTTCGGGGTGATGCCGAAGCCGAACCAGACGACCAGGATGGGCGCGAGGATGATGATCGGAATCGTCTGGGACGCGATCAGCAGGGGATAGACGGCTCGGCGTGCCGTCTCGGAGAGATGGATCAGGAGCGCGAAGCCAATTCCCGCCACCGCCGCGATCGCAAAGCCGAACGCCACCTCCTTGAGCGTCACCCACGCGTTCGAGCTGAGCAGGGAGCGGTCCTCCCAGAGGGACCTGGCGATGTCGCTCGGGGCCGGGACGAGGAAGTCCTCGATGTTGAGCGCGTTCGAGATCCAATCCCAGCGGGCGGCGAGCTCCCAGGCGCCCAACAGCACCAGGACCACCGCGACGGGGGCCAGATACCTGCGCGCGGTGCTCATCTCGCTGCCTCCGCGAGGCTGCGCAGTGCCCGCTCCTTCAGGGCGGTGAACTCGGCCGAGGTCACCGCGGCGGCGCGATCCGGCGTTCGCGGGCTCCTGATCTCGATCCGATCGGCGATTCTCGCGGGACGAGAGCTCAAGACCAGCACGCGATCGGAGAGATAGAGCGCCTCCTCCACGTCGTGGGTGACGAGCAGCACCGTGTGCTTGTCGGGCCCCAGCACTCCGGCGAGCCAGGACTGCATCTCGGCCCGGGTGATCGCATCGAGCGAGGCGAAGGGCTCGTCAAGGAGCAGGACGGGGCGGCCGGCCATCAGCGTCCGCAGGAAGGCCACCCGCTGGCGCATGCCGCCGGAGAGCTCCCCAGGCCGAGCGCCTTCGAACCCCGCCAGCCCGAGGCGCTCGAAGTGGGTCCCGGCCTGCGCCCGGGCTCCGCCGCGAGGGACTCCGGCGATCCGCAGGGCCAGCGCCGCGTTGTCGAGGGCCGAGAGCCAGGGCAGCAGCAGGTCGCGCTGAGGCATGTATGCGCAGCGCTCGAGGCGCTCCTCGGCCGCGGTCCGCCCGCCGACCGAGATCGTGCCCGAGTCCGCCGGCCTCAGGCCGGCGACGAGCTCGAGCAGGGTGGTCTTCCCGCACCCCGATGGACCGACGATGCCGACCACCTCACCCGGTTCGGCCTCGAGACCGATCCGCTCGATCGCCCGCAGCTCGCCAAAGGAGTGGGCGAGGCCCTCGATCCGGACCGGTGCGCCCGCGTCGTCCGGGGTGCCAGGCTTGGCACGGCGTTCGCGGGCCGCGTCCGGAGTGCCTTCGCGAAGTCTGGTCAGCATGCTCCCTCCGCGCGCATTACCGCACAGGTTCAAAGGGTCGGCGGGAGGTGTTGGGTAGCCCGCTATCTCAGCCCGCTTGCCTGCGAGCCCCCCTGTTGGATGGGCCTCCAGTCTACGGTGTCCGTTGTGGAGATCGAGCGCAAGTTCCTGGTGCCGGAAACGCCCGATCTGAGCGGGACGGATTCGGATGAGATCGATCAGGGCTACCTGGCGATCGGCTCCGACGGCGAGGTGCGGCTCCGCCGCAAGGGTGAGAGGCTCCTCCTGACGGCGAAGCGCGGCTCGGGCATCTCACGCGACGAGGCCGAGGTCGAGCTGGACCGGGAGCCCTTCGAGCGGCTCTGGCCCCTGACCGAAGGGCGCCGCCTCCACAAGCGCAGACACGTGATTCCGTACGGTGACCTCAGGATCGAGGTCGATGTCTATGAGGGCGAGCTCGAGGGGCTCGTCGTGGCGGAGATCGAGTTCTCCTCGGAGGATGAGGCCCGAGCCTTCCAGCCGCCCGACTGGATCGGGGGCGAGGTCACCGGCGATGAGCGCTACCTGAATGAGACCCTGGCGACCCGAGGTGCACCGTCGTAACCGTGCTTTTACATCGCACCCGGTTAGATGCGCACCCATTTGTGGGAGAAATAAGGCATGAACCCGTCACGCGATGACCTCGAGAAGGCAGCCCGTAGGGCGCTCTCGGAGGTAAAGGATCCGTGCAAGGCCGCCGGGCTCGTGGCCGCGGGGACCGCCGCGGCCGCAGGAATCGGGTTCCGGCGGTTTCGCGGAGCAGACGGAGCCGACTTCGACTCGGATGCCTACAGGCTGCTCGCGCGCGAGCCCGTCGACGCAGGAATGCGGCGAGTCCTCGCGGCTCAGGTTGATGACGCGGTCGCCCAGCTGCGAGGCGAGGCGGGCACCGAGTCCGCGGAGGCGGTCCACGAGGCGCGCAAGGACGTCAAGAAGATCCGCTCGGCCCTGCGGCTCGTTCGCCATGAAATCGGCGAAGACGTCTGGCGTCGCGAGAACGACCACTACCGGGAGGTGGCGAGGGGTCTGAGCGGCTTCCGGGACGCTGAGATCCTGGTGGAAGCCCTCGATGGCGTAGCGGAGCGGTTCGGGGCGTCGGCGGAGGGCCATTTCGATGCCCTCCGGGAGCAGCTCGAGCAGGAGAACCGGGCGGCCCACGACGACGGCTCGGTCGAGCGGGCGATGTCCGAAGCGGCCGCCGGCCTGGCGGCGGGACGCAGCAGGGTCGACGCGCTGCCGCTGAAGGGTGATGGGTGGGAGCTGATCGGGCCGGGGCTTCACCGGACCTATCGGCGTGGGCGAAAGCGCCTGCGCACTGCCGAGGAGGAGGCGAGCGTCACCAACCTCCACGAGCTGCGCAAGAGGGTCAAGGACCTCTGGTACCAGGTGCGGCTGATCGGCGACGCCGACAAGCAAATGCTCGGGCCACTCGCTGATCATGCGCACGACCTCTCCGATCACCTCGGGGACGATCACGACCTCGCGTTGCTCCGCGAGACGGTCCAGCGCCGCAGGGCCGCCTTCGCCGACCCGGCCCACAAGCGCCACCTGCTCGAGCAGATCGATCAGCGCCGAGGCGAGTTGCAGTTCGCGGCGATCTCGCTCGGCGAGCGCATCTACGCCGACAAGCCCAAGCGCTTCACGAAGCGCCTCGAGAACCGCTGGGAGGCCTGGCGCAAGCGCAAGCCGGTGGATGCGAGGGTGCTCCGAGGCTGAAAGCCCAGGAGCAACCCGTTTGACCCGGGCTGTCACAGAGGAGCGAGGCACTTCGTCTGTGACCCCAGAATGGAAAGGAGTCAGACATGAAGGTCTTCGTAGCCGGAGCGACCGGGGCTCTTGGAAGGCAGCTCCTGCCGATGCTGGTTGAGCAAGGGCACGAGGTCACCGGAATGACCCGGACGCCGGCGAATCAGGAGTTGATCGGTCAGCTGGGCGCCCGCCCCGCTGTGGCTGACGCCCTCGATCCGGAGGGCGTTGCCCAGGCGGTCGGCGAGGCCCAGCCCGAAGTCGTGATCGACGAGCTCACCGCCATCGACGTGTCTTCCTTCGGCCGCAGCATTGACAAGATGTTCGCCCAGACCAACCGCCTGCGAACGGAGGGAACCGATCACCTGCTCGCGGCCGCAAAGGCCGCCGGCGCGCGTCGGTTCATCGCACAGAGCTTCGCCGGCTGGCCCTTCGAGCGCACAGGCGGGCCCGTCAAATCGGAGGACGACCCCCTTCAGGACCACCCGCCGAAGACGGTCGCCGAAACGCTCGGCGCGATCAAGTACCTCGAGCGCGTCGTCACTGAGGCCAAGGGGATCGAGGGACTCGCCCTCCGCTACGGCGGGTTCTACGGCCCAGGGACCTCGATCGCCTTGAACCCCGACGGAGAACAGGTCGCGATGGTCCGGAAGCGCCGGTTCCCGGTGGTCGGCAACGGCGCCGGAATCTGGTCCTTCGTGCACATCCACGACGCCGCCTCGGCGACAGCGGCCGCGCTCGGCCGGGGAGGGCCCGGCGTATACAACGTCGTCGATGATGAACCCGCGCCCGTGTCCGTCATGCTGCCGGAACTGGCGAATGCCATCGGAGCCAAGCCGCCGCGCCATCTCCCCCGCTGGGTGGGCCGGCTCTTGGCCGGCGAGGGAATGACCGTCATGATGACCGAGGTGCGCGGAGCATCGAACGAGAAGGCGAAGCGCGAGCTCGGTTGGGAGCTGCGTTACCCCAGCTGGAGGCTGGGCTTCCGGGACGGTCTGTCATGAGGGATACGCGAGGGCGCTCCGATCATGCGAGGGCGCGCGTTAGCGCGACCCGTGCAATCGGGGAGGAGCGACCCGTTTCGACAAGCGAGCTTCTCGACGACCTGCGACCGAGGATCTTCGCGATCGCCTATCGCATGCTGGGTTCCGTCAGCGAGGCCGAGGACGTGGTGCAGGAGACGTTGCTGCGCGTGCACTCGGCGATCGAGAGCGGGGAGGAGATCTCCTCGCCGCGGGCCTACGCCGCCACCGTGGCGACGCGCATTGCGATCGACGAGCTGCGCTCCGCCAGGGCGCGCCGCGAGACCTACGTGGGCGAATGGCTCCCTGAGCCGATCACCGAGCGACCCGAGGACGACCCGGCCCGGCAGGCCGAGGTCGCCGATTCGCTCTCGCTCGCGTTTCTCGTCCTGCTCGAGTCGCTGAGCCCCGAGCAGCGCGCCGCGTTCCTGCTCCACGACGTCTTCGACTACGACTACGACAGGGTCGCGGAGATCGTCGGGACCAGCGAGCAGAACGCGAGACAGCTCGCCTCACGGGCGCGGCGCCATGTACAGGACGGTCGCACCCGGTTCGACGCGTCCGCCGAGCGGCGCGACGAGCTCGCCGCGAGCTTCCTCGCGGCCGCCGAGGAGGGCGATCTCGAGGGACTCGAGGCGATGCTCGCCGAGGACGTGGAGCTCCATGGGGACGGCGGCGGACTCGCGCCGGCGATCAGGCATCCGGTCTATGGGCGCGAGAGGGTCGCCCAGATGCTCGGGAACTGGTGGTCACTCGCCGCCCGGCTCGGCGCCATCACAGTTCGCCGCATCGACGTCAACGGACAGCCGGGTGCCGAGTACCTCGACGCCGACGGAAGGCTGATCGGCGTGATGTCGCTGGACATCGCCGAGGGGAAGATTCA
Organism: uncultured Solirubrobacterales bacterium; assembly: GCA_963848955.1. Classification (GTDB taxonomy): domain Bacteria; phylum Actinomycetota; class Thermoleophilia; order Solirubrobacterales; family 70-9; genus DASUPK01. The sequence continues at coordinate 8,173 of CAWKFQ010000009.1, forward strand.
GGCGATCCGCTCGATCGTCAATCCGGAAAAGCTCAGCCACCTCGGGCCGGTCGCGGACGCAAACGAGCTGTTCGCGCGGATCCGCAAGTCGAGCTAGGCCGGGTTCCCCTTCCTCGCTTGGAGTTGTGACTCCCGAAATCGCCGCTTCTCGTCCAAAGCGCCTATCCGGCTTGAAAGGTGGAGACGCTCCTCTTCAGACGGAGCCAGCGGCGGTCTCGCGGTTGGCAGCTTCCACGCCCGTGCGCGGGAAGGGGGGCTTTCTGCCCTCCGGATAGTCTGGAAAGCGCTGGAAATAGCCCTGATCCTCGGCCGGGTCCTCCCAGAACCGGCCGGCCTCGCTGATCTCGGTCACGGTCTTGCCGAGCCAGTGGCCCGAGGCATCGACGTCGGCGATCGTTTCGTCGGCCACCCTGCGCTGCTCCTCACTCGTACAGAAGATCTCCGAGCGGTAGATGGAGCCGACGAGATCTTCGCCAAGGTCGGCTCGGTGGACCTGGAAGAAGTACTCGAGTAGGTCCCGATAGGAGAGCCGCTCCGGATCGAAGACGACCTCGACCGCCTCGGCGTGACCCTGAGGGTTCTCCTCGGTCGGGTTTTCTCCCTCGCCGCCGGTCCATCCCACACGCGTGGAGATGACCCCGCCGGGGTGGCGCAGCAGTTGCTGCATGATCCAGGCGCAGCCTCCCGCGAGGATCGCGGTCTCGGTGTTGTCGGTCACGCCCTCCTCCTTCCTTCGAGTCTGTTGACACTAGCCTCGGAGCGCCCGCCGATCAAACGTAGATTGCCGCCCGATGCCCTGACTGCTGCTTTCCATCCAAAGCAGCACTGTTGGCGGAGCCGACCGCGGTGCCGAGTTCGCGTGAGACCCGGAGCGCTGGCTCCCTAGTTGGGGTGCCGACTGGTCTCGCGGATACGCGTGCGGTGGTAATAGCGAGAAACGAATCGGGCCACCTATTCGGTCTTGCGGGGACGCACGACGGGACGGCTCCTCCTGTTCAGCACGACGTGGGTGCGTTGGTCAGCCGACCAGCCAGATTGCGCCGTCGCGCACCTCGACCGGAAACGTCTTCAGCGGTAGGCGGCCGGTCGTCGCCTTGACAACGTTCGCCAGCGGCTTAAACGCCCCCTGAGGACCCCGGACCATCTTGCCGGTGCCGACGTCGTAGCGCGAGGCGTGCCATGGGCATTCCAGGCATCCATCATCCGTCACGTGCCCCTCGCCCAGCGAGGCGAGCAGGTGGCGGCAGCGGTTGGACACCGCGAACGGCTTGCCCGCACTGATACCAACGGCCACGGTGCCGTGCGGGGTCTTCTCCACGACGGCGACCTGTGAGGCACCGAGGTCGTCGACGGCTACGAGGCGGGTGGCTGACTGCTCGGATCTAGTCACCGGCGGAGTATCTCAGCGTGAGCTGGATCTGCTGCTTATCGCGCGAAGCGGCAGCGAACGGGACCAACCCGGGCCCGACTCCTCCGCATGGAAACCAGGTCTTTCCTCGCGCTCCTGCTTCTCGCGCTTCGAGCCACACCGACGGGCCCCGAGAGCGGCTGGGACAACTACGACGCGAGTTCGTCTCGCGGGTCGCTCGCGTGGAACGGCTCAGGCGCCACGACGCCTCCGACGAGCATTCCGGAGCCGAGGTGCGTGCCGAGCACCGGCCCCACCTCGGTGCAGAACAGCGGACCCGCGCCGAAGATCTTGGTGCCCTGAGCGACCAGATGCTCGGCGTCCTCGGGTGACTGGGCGTGTTGCACGACCCAGTCCGTGGCGCCGCGGTCGTGCAGCCCACGCAGGTATTCGTCCATCCGCTCCAAAGCGCGCTTCTTCGTTCGGACGCGGCCGACGGGGGAGATCTCGGTGCCGAAGGTCAAGATCGGCTTGACCTTCAGGGCCGTCCCGAGCATCGCCTGTGCCGCCCCGATGCGCCCGCCGCGGCGCAGGTATTCGAGAGTGTCTAGGCAAAACCAGATTTCGAGGCGCTGACGGGCTTGGCGCACGGCATAGACGACGGCGTCCAGCTCTGCGCCTTGCTCGGCTGCGCGCGCGGCAGCCACGACGAGGCAGCCCAGACCGCCGGCGCCAGTCTGGCTGTCGACGACCTCGACGCGCCCGGGATGCCCTCCTTCGGCCAGGGAGCGCGCCGCCTCGGTCGCGCTCTCGCACGTCCCCGAGATGCCGGCGGCTATGTGAACGGAGACCACGTCGCGCCCTGCACTGACCAGCGGCTCGTAGCAGGCGCGAAAGTCCCCCACCGAGGGCTGCGAGGTCGCCGGCAGCGTCGGGGATTCGCGCAGCCGCGCATAGAAGGCATCGAGGTCGTCGTACTCATGCTCGGGCCGCAGGTCACCATCCCAGCCCACATACAGGCTGACCTCGCGAATCCCCCACCCGTCGACCAGCCCCCGAGGCAGGTACGGCGTGCTGTCGGTCACCACGGCGACACCGGCCCGCACGTCGGGTGTTCGAATGTCTCGAGAGGCGCTCACGCGAGGGCGAAGCCTACGGGCCTAAGCAGCCACCGGCGACCTGCTTCAAAAGGCGTCCGCGCTCGCATCCCGGCGGGCCGCCGCGGCTAGCTTTTCCAGCGGTGGCCGATCTCGTCGAGAGCCTGATGATGCTCCCGGGCGCCGTTGCCGTCGCTCGCGTCAGCGGAGAGACCGCGGCGGCGGAGTCGCGGTCGTGCTCTTTCCTGGCCCAGGTCTGCAGCCATTGTCTCGCCCGCTGCGGAGGCTTAGGAGGTCGGAGTAAGGTAGTTGGGCTGGCGCTGCGGCCAGATCATTCCCCGGTGCCCGCGTATCAACTTCGCTCGCTGGGTCATCCCTCTTCCTTCCGTGCGACCCGCTACAGAGGGCACGAAGGATCTGAGGTCCATGACCGGCAGCAACTTGTCCCAACGAGCAGCACGACAGCGCGGCGAGCTCGATTACGCCGAAGGCGACCGTCGTGTCGCGCTAACGGTCGAGGCACGCCGCCACCTAAACACCCCTGGCTCAGGCCGGGCCAGTATCCGGCATCGAGAGGGGAGACGATGGCATGACCGAAACGACTCCCCAGCCCTCTGAGATCCTCGAGTCGGAGCAGCCCGCGTTGCCCAGCACCTCTCGGCGTTGGCCGCCGCAGCTCGTAATCACGAGGACGCGAAGCGCGAGTGGCCCTTTCGGGTGGAGCCACCACGACCGATAGAGAGACGAGCTAGAGCACGAATGCTGGTTGCCGAACTACAGGAGCTTGAGGAAGTAAGGTCGCTGGTCACCAACGGTCAGCAGCTTGGCGTGCTCACCTTCGGTGACGTCGCCTCGGCCGTTTCCGAGGTCGACCTCGACGAGTCCGACGTCAAGGACCTCTACGGGCACCTCGAGAAGTCGGGTATCGAGCTGGTCGAGGACGTCGATCCGGCGCTGAAGCCGTCCGCGGCCGAGGCAGAGCCCGCCGAGGCCGGCAAGGGCCGAGGTCGCAAGCGCCAGAAACAGGCGCTCGATCTGAAGCCCGACATGACGACCGACTCCCTGCAGCTCTTCCTCAAGGACATCGGCAATGTGCGACTGCTGACGGCCCAGGAGGAGGTCGAGCTCGCGAAGAAGATCGAGCGCGGCGACCTCGACGCCAAGCAGAAGATGGTCGAGTCGAACCTCCGCCTGGTCGTCTCGATCGCCAAGAACTACCGCAACCAGGGCCTGCCCTTCCTCGATTTGATCCAGGAGGGGACGCTGGGCCTGGTCCGCGCCGCGGAGAAGTTCGACTACCGCAGGGGCTTCAAGTTCTCGACCTACGCGACCTGGTGGATCCGCCAGGCGGTCGCCCGGGCGCTCGCCGACAAGGCGCGGACGATCCGCATCCCGGTCCACATCGCCGAGAAGCTCAACAGGATCCGCCGCGTGGAGCGCAAGCTGGTCACCGAGCTGGGCCGCGAGCCCACCCCGGAGGAGATCGCCGAGGTCACCGGCATCGAGCCCGAGGAGGTCGACTCGATCAAGCGCTCGGCCCAGGCCCCGGTCTCCCTCGAGAAGCCGGTCGGCGACGAGGAGGGGTCGGAGTTCGGCGAGTTCATCGCCGATGAGCGCGCCGAGTCTCCCTTCGAGCGGGCGGCCGAAGTCCTCACCAAGGAAGCGCTGCGCGAGGCGCTGGAGAACCTCTCCTACCGCGAGCGCCGCGTGATCGAGCTTCGCTACGGACTCGGCGACGAGCATCCGCGCACGCTCGACGAGGTCGGGCGGACCTTCAACGTCACCCGCGAGCGGATCCGCCAGATCGAGAACCAGTCGCTGAAGAAGCTCCAGTCTCTCGCCGCGGCGCAGAAGCTCCGCGAACTCGCCTAGCTGATCTGAAAACCGCCGGTCGTCCAAACAAGCAGTTGAGGGAGGAGCAGACCATGAGGCGTCCGGTCCACCCGCCTTGCCGCCAGCCGTGGCCAACGACATTTCGTCTGGTCGGAGGCGCGGGGAGGACACACCGCGGCACCGCGGCCCGGCGAAGGTAACGTTCGCTGGGTGGATGAAGGCCATCCGATCGCCTACGAGGTGCTGGACGAGGGTGTTCCTGTCTACACCTCGGATGGCGAGCAGGTGGGAACGGTCGAACACGTCATCTCCGCTCCCGCGGAAGACATCTTCCACGGAATCGTGCTGCGGGCCGAGGGAGGCCGACGCTTCGTGGCCGCAGACCAGGTCGCCTCGCTGCATGAGCACGGAGTGGACTTGCGTATCGATGCCGCAGCAGCTGCGGCGCTGCCCGAACCGGAGGGCGGGGCGGTGGCCTTGCGCTTGCGCGAGCCGGGCGTCAAGCCGAGCCGCTGGACGCACATCCTGGACCGGGTGACCGGCAAGGATTCGCGCCAGCGGGACTGGACGGAGGAGGACTAGGACAAGCGCGTCGCCCCGACGCCGGTTTACGCTGGCACACAAGCGACCGGGGCACAGCGCGCCGCCGGTGACTCAAGGTCGGGGCAACGACGTCGTCTCGCGCTCGCCTCTGGCGCGAAGGAGCCCGCAGCTCCGCGGGGGAGCCGCGCTACTCCTTGTCGTCCAAAGCGGTAGTTCTGCCTACTCCCGCAGCCCGGCGGCTTCGAGGGCCTCTTCCCGAGTCCAGCGGTTGTGAATCTCGACCATCAGGAAGTCGCGCAGCCTGATGGCACTGGCGACGTCAAGGCTCGTTTCGATGCCGCTCTGAGCGCCGCGCCCCTGCCAGGAGAACTGGGCGACCACCCAGTCGCCGACGTCGGCGACGGCCTCGCTGAGGCGGACGCGAATTTTCGTCCAATCCGCCGCGAGGCGTTCGTACTGTGCGACCACGGCCGTTTGCCCGATCCAAGGACCCTGCTCGGGCCAGCCCTCGGCTGCGGTGGTCGTGACGTCAGGGTGGAACAACTTCGCGAGGCCAGTCATGTCGCCGGCTTCGAACCGTCGGAAGGCCTCGAGGACGACCTCAACGTTCTCCTCCGACATCGCCCACGCAGTATCTCTCGACGTAGTGTCGCTTTCCATGCGGGGCAGCACTACGCGGGTCAGCAATCCGCACGCCTCCTCTCGCGTGAACGCGGAAGTCTCAGCTACTGGGACGAGGACCCCCGGAATAGCCGCTTTGGACGAAAAGCGGGAGCCTCTAGCTGGGGTGCCGACTGGTCTCGCGGATACGCGTGCGGTGGTAGCGAGAAACGAATCGGGCCCCCGCTATGTCTCTCAGTACCACCAGGGAGCCCTCTTTCGGGAGGGCTCTTCTTCTCGAAGGCCGCCGCTGCCAGGCTGCCCCTGGCGTGGCTGAGGCTTACTCGCCCTGCCAGGGCGGCGCCTCCCGTCGGCTTTCATCCTCATTTCATCATCACCCTGTAGGACCGCCGGTGGAATTCCAATGAGGGAGGTTTGATTCGCAATGACCATCAACCGGAAGATCCTGGTCGTTGGCGCTGTTGTGGTCGCGCTTGCAGCCGGAGGGGTCGGGATCGCGTACGCAGTCGGCGGTGACTCTGATGAGCAGGCGACGGGGCCCGGCGCTGACCATGCCAAGGCGGCGGCGGTCGAGGCCGTCGGCGGCGGCGACGCCATCGCGGTCGAGCGGGGCGACGGCGGCTCCGCATACGAGGTCGAGGTGAAGCGCGATGATGGCTCGGTGGTCGAGGTTCAGGTGACCGACGGCAAGGCGGGGGCCACCGCGTCGGATGACGACAGCGGCGGCGAGTCCGAGGGCAGCGATTCAGGCGAGAATGACGACTGAGTTCGTTCCCTGGGCCGCCTAGGTCCAGCGATCTGCCAAGAGACACAGAGAAAGGCCCGCGAAATCGCGAGCCTTTCTCGTCCTTCTCCGTCGCCGCTTGGCTAGTTGCCCTGGGTGTAGCTGATCAGCTCCTCCCGGCCGCCGCCCCCGGAGATGCTGATAACCAGAACCGGCCCGACATCCCGGGCGTAGGACTTGTGCTCGACCGCGGGCCTGGGCTCGTTCAAGGGGTTGACGTCCTCGGTCTCGAGGACGCCGTCGAAGCTGCCGAACGGCACGCTCGCCTGGGCGCCGAGGCTGAGGACCTTGGCCTTGTCCTCGGCCTGGCCCTTGTAGTACTCCTGGCGGTAAGCCTGGCCGACTTCGGGGTTGGCGGGAACGACAATCCCCGGCTGGGCCCCGTCGACGCCGGCTTCGAAGGATCCCTCCCGCGACACGACCTTGCCCTTCTCATATTCAGCCGTGTCCTCACCGAGGTACCAGAGGTTGCCTGCCGAGTCCTGTGCATACCAATCGTCGGTGACCTCCACCGGCTGGCCGTCCTCACTGACCACGTCGTGGACGACGCGCGCCTCGATGCCGTTGGCGATCTGCTTGGTCTGGTCGGTGACCGTCACCTCGACCTGCTGCACGGTCCCCTTCTTGTCGGTCTCCTTATAGACCCAGCGGCTGCCGGGGGCCATCGGCCAGTAGGGGTTGGTGATCTCGGTGGTGAAGTCGGCTGGGTCGAGGCTGACCGGCTCGCTGCCCGTCGGCAGGGTTGAGGCGGCGGTGCATGGGCTATTACCCGATCCTCGACCGGGTGCCGAAGGGGCGCGACGAGGGGGACTCGCCGGCACCGGATTCAGTGTTCTGGGTCCGGCCACACGACGAGTACGAGGACGCCGACGCCGAACGAACTTCATGACTGGCTTGCTCGGGAGGATGGCGGCGAGGTAGCCAGGTCCGCTTCGCCGGCTCGCTTCCCGCGTCAGCTCGTTAGCGGTGCCGCGAGGGTCTGCTCGGTGCGGCGGACGAACCCGGTTGCCATTATCGCCGCCACAGTCTCGCGATAGCGATCCGAGTCTTCGAGCGCCGCAGCGTCCTCCCGCCGCTCCCACAGCGTCACCACGGTGCAGTCGGCGCCCACGCGCACGAGGGCGCAGCCGCGAAAGCCAGCGTGTGAGCGAAACATGGGTAGCGACTGCTCCTCCGCGAAAAGCTCATACTCCTCGGCTCTGGCGGGATCGATCTCAGCTCGCCAAATGCGGACGATCACTGCGTATCGTCGCTCCACCGGTGGTGCAACGCCGTTGGAGCTGCCGCAGCGCACTGCTCCTCGTCTTCCTGGGCGGGAGCACGGCTTCAGGCTGCATGGCGGCTCATCTCGCGAATCCTGAGGTGGTGGTAGCGAGAGACGAATCGGGCCCCCGCTGACCACCAAGGGCCCTCGAAAGAGGGCCCTTGTGTGTCTTGGACCGAAGCGGCTATCGGGATAGGAGTGGCGCAGTCAAGGTGGGCAACTGATAACCACGAGCGCAACAGCGGCAGTACCCCGGGCGCCCTGTATCTGCCTCGGGGGGCACAGGCACCCAAGGCAGCCAGAAAGCGAAGCGATGCTCCTGAGGCGGGGTTCGAGCCGGCTGGATGACGACGCTCGATTCAACGCTCGATCTGCCGCCGCTCGAGTTAA
>CAWKFQ010000010.1:0-304226 GCA_963848955.1 uncultured Solirubrobacterales bacterium
CGTAACAGGTGCCTATGCAGGACGCCGCGCGCGAACCGCCTAGCTTGCGGCCAACCCAGCCGAACACCAAAACGCCCTCATCTACTCCACCAGCCGGAAACGCTCCACGACGACCTCGGTGTCGTCTCCGAGGGGACTGGCCGAACCCGGTGGGAGCTGAGGGATTACCTCTTCGCTCCAAAATCGCTCGTGCTCGGTCCGCCACTCGCCGACGTCCGAAAACCCCTCGCCTTCCTCGAGTGCCAGAGTCAAGTCGGCGTCTGCCAGGCGGATGACTTCGACGGAGACGATCTCGACCACGCCGACCGGCGCGCCGGCTGAGTCAAGGACCTTCCGACGCTCTCCGACCTTCGGCAGTGGCTCGTCCTCTAGCTGGTACTCGAGAAGAAGCGACAATCCCGCTGTCTTCTCACCCCTTAGCGCCGCGGCAACCAAGCGGTCGCGCAATGGGCCGGGGAATCCGAACTCGTAGACCCGACTCGCCTCCTCCGACATGACCCGAGCTTAGAACTAAGCGCCGCTTATCGTCCGACTCAAAGCAAGAGTGCGGGCATCCTTGATGACGTAGCGTGCCGCCGACATGGAGCGCGCCTTCCCCGCACCCGCCGTCGCCGCCGACGCGGCGGCGGTGACCGAGGTCGTCGTGGCGCTCGAGTCGTCGCTGTACGGCCAGACCGCGTTCTCGCAGGCCGATCTGGAGGACGAGTGGTCGGACCTCGACCTCGAGCAGGACGCGCGCGTCGTCCGCGACGGCGACCGCATCGTCGGCTACGGCGCGGTGCGCGAGCAAGGCGAGCTCTGGCGCGCCGAGGGGTACGTCCACCCCGACGCGCTCGGGCGCGGGATCGGGAAGCTGATCGCGACCGGGCTCGAGGAGGACGCGGCCCGCCGCGGCGCGCGCAGGATCCAGAACGGCGTCTTCGAGGCCGACTCCGCCGCCCGCAGGCTGCTCGAGTCGCTCGGCTACGGCGCCGTGCGCGTCTTCCGCGAGCTGCGCATCGAGCTCGAGGCGCCGCCGCCCGCACCCGAGTGGCCGGACGGGCTGCGCGTCGTCCCGTTCGACCCGGAGCGTGACGCGCTCGAGTTCCACGCCGCGCACCAGGAGGCGTTCGCGGATCGCTGGGACTACACGCCGCGCGACTTCGAGTCGTGGTCGAAGGGCCACCTCGGGAGCGAGCGCTTCGACCCGACGCTCTGGTGCGTCGTCCGCGCCGGGGACGAGATCGCCGCCGGGACGATCTGCACGGGCGACACGTACGGCGGCGGCTGGGTCGACGCGCTCTTCACACGTCGCCCGTGGCGCAAGCAGGGCGTGGGCGCGGCGCTCCTCGCGCGACTCGTTCGGGCGCTTCTGGGAGCGCGGCGAGCACAGCGTCGGGCTCGGCGTCGACGCGGCGAGCGACACCGGCGCGTTCCGCCTCTACGAGCGCGCCGGGATGGCGCCCGTGCTCGGCTGGGTGATGTACGAGAAGGAGCTCGGCGACGCTGCGTGAGCTGCGCGCCGAGGACCGGAAGCGGTCGCCTGCGGATTCGGCCCAAGTCCTCCGCCGGACCGCGACGCTGCTCTCGCCTGACAGGAGCGGCGGCCCGGAGGCGAGGCTCGTCACCGCTTCCGCTTTCCATGCAAAAGCAGCACTTTCCGCGGCCGTCGCTAGGACTGCCGCTTCGCGCGAACACGAGCAGCTGCGCATGGGCCGGTCCTACGGCTGACCAGGCGCTTCGAGAACATGCATGCGGACGACCAAGTCCATCCTGGTGGCGATAGCGGTGGCGAACGCGGGAGTCGGAGATGAGCTCTCCGGTGCGGGCGTCGTGGACCACCTGATGGACATCGACCGTGATGCTGCCGTCGGGATTCCTCGGTGAAGCCTTCCGGCTCAACCTTGCTTGAGATGGCGGCGAACTGCCTGTTCCAATAGTCGCGGACCGCCGTGTGGCCGACGAGCCGACCGCCCTCCCAGGCGTTCGGCCAATCGACCTCGGGGTGCATCAGCTCGATCGCGGCCTCGATGTCGCGGGCGTTGAACGCGCGATAGGCGGATCGTAGGGTCTCCTCCGCGTCTGGCACGAATCCAACCTAGTGAAAGAGGCCCTTGGTGTTCGTTGGCTCAGAGAATCGGCGTCGCTCAGGTGACTTCAGAGAGACGGCCGGTCTGAACGTCGTAGACGAAACCTCGTACCTCATCCGTCCTGGGGATGAACGGACTTTCCTTTACTCGCTTGATGGAGTCGCGGACGTCATCTTCCAGGTGAGGAAATGAGCGTGGGCTCCACTCCGGCCGCCGGCCAGTCTCCTCCTCGAGTCTCTGCTCGAACTCCGCGTCATTGAAGGTGAGCATGCCGCAGTCGGTGTGATGGATCAGCATGATCTCCTCCGTGCCAAGTAGGTGCTGGGAGATCGCCAGGGAGCGGATCTCGTCGTCGGTGATCACGCCGCCCGCGTTGCGGATCACATGGGCGTCCCCGATCGAAAGCCCGAGGATCGGATACGGATTAAGCCGCGCGTCCATGCAAGCAACGACCGCGACCTTCTTGGCCGGCGGCAGTGGCAGGTCGCCTTTGTCGAAGCCCTCGGCAAAGGTCTCGTTGTTCTCCACAAACTCGTCGATGGCGCTCATTTGGCCCCCTTTGGATTGGTTCCTCCAAGCATGTCAGGAGCACTAGCCAAGGGCCACCGCCACGCCCGGGCCTGCCGGGGCTGATCCCAGCGGCCCGGATCGCGGCGAATAGGCGAGCCCCTACGCGAGGGACTTCGCGACGTCCTCGAGGTCGTCGTAGGACTCCTGCATCCCTTCCTCCATCCCGGAGGCGATCTGCATGTCCCGGCTCTCCTTGTTGACGCACTGGATCAGGAGCTCCATCGTCGTGCGGCCGTCGGCCTCGACGAGGGTCATGGTGTTGACGTTGGCGCTGTCGTCGGGGTCGGGGATCCCCTCGTAGGCCTCGGTCTGGACGATCCGCTCGTTCGGGACGATCTCGCGGAACTCGCCGTGGAACCCGACCTCCTGGCCATTACTGGCGTCCATGACGTAGCGCCACTTGCCGCCGACCCGCAGGTCGATCTCGGTGACCGTCATCGCGCCTCGCTGGCAACCCCACCAGCGCTTCACGAGCTCGGGCTCCGTGACCGCCCTGTAGACGAGGTTCGCCGGGGCGTCGAACTGCCTGACCACCTTGATCTGGTCGTCAGCGGGGAGGGTGACCTCTGCCTTACCGCTGTGAGTCATCGCTTCCATCTCCATGCTCCTTTGACTTGAGTTCTTCCAGCACCTCGTCAAGCCGCCCAAATTGCTCCGTCCAGGTGCGCTCGTACTCCTTCACCCAGTCGTGGATCGGCTTGAGCGCCTCGCCGTTGAGGCGGTAGAGGCGCTGCCTTCCTTCGCTTCTGACCTCGACCGCACCCACCTCACGAAGCACCCGCAGGTGCTTCGAGACCTGGGGCTGGCCGAGGCCGAGCAGCGCGACGATGTCGTTCACGGGCAGCTCGCCGCCGGCGAGGGCGTCGAGGATCTGACGCCGCCGGGGCTCAGCCACCGCGTTGAACGCATCTGCTGTTGTCGCTGCCCTTGCCATCAGGACAATATATATACCTATATCGGTATATGTCAAGTGGATGACCCGATCGTGCGGGGACCACGGTGAGCCCAGTTATCCCTCCGCGACGACTTGTTTCACAGCCTGGTCGACAGTGGGATACGCGGCATCAAGAACCGAATCGCCCGGAGCCGCGTGGATGACATCCCGAACCTGACCGACGTTTCGGGCGATCACCACCCGGACGCCATCGGCCTCCAGTTCTCGCGCAACCTGGTCGAGGACCTGGGCCGCCGTCACATCGATGAAGGGGACGGTCTCCGCGTCGATAACGATTGTGTGAACGTCGGCGCGGCTCGCCGTGCCGCGGATCTCTCGCGCAACCGGCTCGGCGTTGGCGAAGAACAGCCCGCCCTCGATCCTCAGCACCGCGATTCCTTCGATACGCCGGTTCTCCGGATGCCGTTCGAGATCCGAGAAGTGACCACTTGGGCCGGGGACTCTCCCTAGCTCTGTCACCGGCGGCCGCGAGGCACGGTAGAGGAGTAGGAGGAGCGAGATCAGCACTCCGATGAACAGCCCCGCCAGGGTTCCGAAGATCATCACCCCAAGCATCGCCGCGACCGCGGCAATGAAGTCCACCCGAGCCGCAAATCCATAGGCTCGGCCGAGGCGGGCGCTGTAGACCCGATAGAAATCGCGGAGCGCCGAGAAGTCGATCAAGTCGATCAAGGCGACGATCACTACGGCCGCCAGGGTCGCCACGGGGAGGCTCTCGAAATAGCCCGTGAGAAAGAGCAGGGTGAGCACCGTCAGGCCTGCGGCGATCAGCCCGACGAGTTGGGTCCGCCCACCGGCGGTGCTGTTCACCGCCGTCTTAGACAGGCTGCCGTTGACCGCGAACCCACCGGAGATCCCGGCGCCGAGGTTCGCCGCGCCGAGGCCAATCAGCTCCCTGTTCGGGTCGATCTCCCGGTGGTCCCGTTGGGCATAGGTCTTGGCGGTCCCCAGGCTTTCCGCAAAACCGACCAGCATCACCCCCAGAGCTGCAGCCGTCAGACCCCCGAAGCGATCGAGGCTGATGTCCGGGACAGAGAGCGAAGGCAGGCCGGGGTCGATGGAGCCCACGATCGCCACCCCGTGGTCGCCGAGGTCGAAGAGCTCAACGGCGGCGACTCCCAGGACCACGGCCGCGAGCGGCCCTGGGATTGCCGGTGCCACTCGAGGAAGCCCGAACAGCACGGCGAGCGACCCAACCCCGACCAGGAGCGTGAGGCCATCGGTCTGATCGATGTTGCCAAGAAAGTCCCAGGCCCTCTCGAAGAAGTGACCGGTGCCGGTTTCGACCCCGAACAGCCTCGGGATTTGGCCGACTATGACTGTCAGCGACAAGCCGACGATGAACCCCTTGAGCACGGGTTCGGAAACAAAGCTCGCCAGAAACCCGAGGCGCAAGAAGCCAGCGATCAACGCGGCGAGCCCAACGCAGATTGCGAGCGCAGCGGTTGTCGTAATGAACTGACCCCCGTCGCCAGCAACGGCGTTGCCAACAACCGCAGCCGACAGCGCCGCTGCGGCGGCAGATGGCCCGGTGATCAGTTGCCGCGAACTGCCGAGAGCCGCGTAGAGGACCAACGCCGCCGGCGCCGCATAGAGGCCGACGACGGGTGGGACCCCAGCAATCGTCGCGTAAGCCAGCGCCGAAGGCACGAGCACGGCCCAGACCGTCAGCCCCGCAACCACGTCCCCGCGAACCCAGTCGCGCTGGTAACTCCTCAGCGATGGAAACAAGTGGCTCACAGAGCCTTCCGGGCGAAAGGCAACGTACTCTGCGGCCGTTCTGCGGACAAGTACGTGGAATGGGACCTTGAGCTTCGATTCCACCCGACGCCAACTTTTCGAATAATGTCGGCCCGTCGAGCCTGAGGAGCGTGACCATGTCTGATGCAGAGCTGAAGGCGCGCCATCGCAAGATGTGGGCCTCGGGTGACTATCCGGAGATGGTCGAGACCTTTCTGCTGCCCCTGGGGCCGAGGCTGGTGGAGGCCGCCGGGATCGGGCCTGACATGCGAGTCCTGGATGTCGCCGCCGGTACCGGCAACGCGTCGATTCCAGCCGCGCAGGCTGGCGCGAGCGTTACGGCCAGCGACCTGACGCCGGAACTCTTCGCTGCGGGCCGCGAACGCGCCAAGTCGGCCGGGGTCGAGCTTGAATGGGTGGAGGCCGATGCCGAGAACCTGCCGTTCGACGACGAGTCGTATGACGTTGTCATGTCCTCGATCGGCGCAATGTTCGCGCCTCATCACCAGGACGTCGCCGACGAACTCGTCCGCGTCTGCCGTCCGGACGGCAAGATCGCGCTGCTGAGCTGGACCCCCGAGGGCATGATCGGCGCCCTCTTCAGGACGATGGGCCCGTTTGCCCCACCCCCTCCACCCGGAGCGCAACCGCCGCCCCTGTGGGGCAGCGAGGACCACCTGCGGGAGTTGTTCGGCGACCGTGTCGACTGGGAAAAACTCGATCGCGACAACCTGGAGATCACCGCTTTCGAGCATCCCCGCGACTACGGCGAGCACTTCAAGGCGTACTACGGTCCGACGATCGCGGCGCGCGCCAACGCGGAGAATGACGGGCGCGAAGCGGAGTTCGACGAGGCACTCGACCAGTTCTGCGACGAGTGGAACCGCGGCACCCCCGAGAAGGCGCGATTCGAGAAGGAATACCTTCTCGCCATTGGCACGCTGGCCTGACTGGCGGACCCAGACTTCGACTCGCAAGGTGGAGGATCTGGCCCTAAGCGGCTTGGACTGCCGTGGGTGCGGCAGCGGCGAGCATCTCGCGAAGTTGTCCCTCCGGCACTCCAAGCGGTAAGACGAGATCGATCGCGTCGGCTCCGGCGTCGAGCCAGGCCCGAACGGCGCCCGGCGCCTCCGCGTAGGTGCCCATCACGGTCACCTCGCGGGCCAGTGGCTCTGCAGCGGCGGGCAGTTGCGGAGGGCCGCCACTCTGGTTGGAGGCGAGCAGCGCGTCGACCTCCCTTGTGAATCCAAATCGATCGCGGAGCATCCGTGGATAGATCGGGCCCATGCGAGTCAGGTATGCGAGCAGCCAGCTCGCGGCGATCCGGCGGGTTGCAGCCTCGTCCTCGCCGATCGCGAGGGGAACGCTGGCAGTGACCCCGGTCGTGATCGGCTCCTCGGCCAGCGCTTCACCCTCGGCGAGGAGTGCCCGTCCATCCGGCAATCGCGAGCGGGCCCAGAGAAATGGCAGCCAGTGGTCGGCGAGCTCGCCCGCCAGACGGACCGAGGCCGGCGAGAGTGCGGCGAGGGAGATTGGCACAGGCCACTCGGCCCGTGCCCCGAGGCGGAGTGCCCTCACATCGTCTCTCTCGAGCGGCACCCGGTCGCCCCGGAGCAGTGCCCTGACGGCGGCGATCGTTTTGCGCATCCGATCGATCGGCCGCTCCCAGGTGAGGCCGTGCAGGCCCTCGACCAGCGGCGGGCTGCTCGCGCCGAGGCCGAGCTCGAAGCGGCCACGGGAAGCTCGCTGCAAGCCCGCGGCGGCCATCGCTATCGCCGCCGGCGTGCGGCTCCAGACCGGGAGAACACCGGTGGCGAGCCCGATACGCGATGTGACCCCGGCGATTTGGGCAAGGAGCACAACCGCGTCCTGGGTCCAGCCCTCGGCGGCCCCGAACTGGGCGTAGCCGAGCTCCTCCGCACCCATCGCAAGCCGGATCGCCGCCTCCGAATCCTCGTGGAACGGCGTGATTCCGACGCCCAGCCTCGGACCGGCACCCGTCGGGGCGCCCTTTGTCCCGTTGGTGTCGGGCATGCTCATGGTTAGGCATTACGCCAAAGCTGGAAAGGCGGATTGGATCAGAAAGAGTGGCCCTGCTGGGTAGTTGTGGCGACGAATGACCGTGCCGCCTGCGGGAGCATCCTAAAGTGGGCCCCACCGCTCCCCGCGAGATGGGCATCCAGTGGTATCAGCCGTGGTACCGAACTGAGCAAACCTCAGCTGATCTCGGCGAACGAGTGGTCGTCTGACAGGGCGGTGGAGGACCCAACCGAGCGAGATCGGACAACCTCATAACCCGAAGGTCGCGTCATATCCGAGATGTACCTCCCTCGGCGTCAGGGCTGGCTCGGCTGAGTACCAAGCGTTGCGGTCACGGTTAGTTGCTGCGGGCCGCGTTGCACTGCCAGGGTCAGCTTGTCACCGGGTTTGTGCGATGCGATGGCAGCGATCAGCCCGTTGGGGTCGTGTATCGCCTTGCCGTCGACGGCCGTCACCAAATCGCCCTGTCGCAGGCCGGCCGACGCTGCCGGGCCGTTCGCCACGACGGCGCTGACCAGGGCCGCACCCGCGCCGGTCTCAGCCAGGCTGACCCCCAGGTACGCGTGCGAAGTCGGCACGCCGTGCTCGAGCTGTGAGAGCTCGCCCATTACGTCATCGATCGGGACCGCGAAGCCGACCCCCGTGAAGCTGTCGGATCCCGAGCCACCTGTCGCGATCTGGTCGGTGATGCCCACCAGCTTCCCCTGAGCGTTCAGGACAGGGCCACCGGAGTTACCCGGGTCGATAGCTGCATCGGTCTGGATCGCGTCCGCGATCGTGAAGCCGTCCGGGGCCTGGATCGTCCGGTGGAGGGCGGAGACCACGCCGGTACTCAGGCTGCGGTTGAAGCCGAACGGATCGCCAATCACGGCGAGGGGATCGCCAACGGCCAGCGCCTGCGAGCTTCCGAGCGGCAGTGGATGCAGGGCCAGCCCCGACGGGTCGACCTGGAGTACGGCGGCGTCGACGGAGGTGTCGGCGCCAAGCACCTTCGCGCTGCGGCTGGTTCCGTTTTCGAGCCTGACGGTGATCTGCGAGGCACCCGCGACGACATGCGCCGCGGTCAGGATGTCTCCCCGCGAGTCGATTTCGAAGCCGGTACCCGTGGCGGTCTCGGATCTGGAGGGAAAGGGAAAGCCGTTCGAAATCGTGTGGATCCCGCTTGCGGTGATGTCAACGACGCCTGGAGCTGTAGCCGAATAGATCGAGGCCGCGTCGATGGCGGTCGATTGGTTGGAGCTGCTTCCGGCGGGGTCGGCAGTGGTCTGATCCCCTGCGGCGCCGGTGGCGTAAAGCAGGCCGGTAGCAACTGCAGCGCCGACCACGGCCGAGACGAGCGCGAGCCCCAGCTTTCGCGAAATGCTTGACATGGGACCGGATCCTCCGCCAAGGGGACGCCGCTCGCTATCCGGCTGGCCCGAGGCTTCGCTCCACGATCCCCAGGCCATCGGTAGGGAAGACCAGAGCTACCTACGGCACTTCTTGCGGGCGGCGGGCGCCCGGCGGTGCTTCTTCCCGACTCAGCCCTCGACGAGGCTTGGGAGCGCGCCCTCGGCGACGGCGCGTGCAACCCGATCGTGGTCGTCTTCGTTCTGGTCGGCGTAGGCGAGGGAGAAGGACTCGATCGCGCGGTCGAAGCGATCCGAGTTGCCGAGGTACCCGGCGATCATCGGGGCGCGTCCCGTGCGGGCGTGCGCGCGGGCCAGCGCCCAGCCGCACAGGGCGGCGTACCTTTCGAGTTGACGCGGCTTCATCCCGGGGATGTCCATATCTCCCTTCATGTCTCGTAGCTGGCGCACGTAGTACTGCTTCGGCGTCGTGCGGTCCGAGCCGACCGCGGTCGTCCAGCCGAGGAAGGGGTCACCGGCGGCCTGCGTCAGCCGCTGTCCAGCAACGACGCGCTCACCCTGGTGCTCGTAGATGCTCGCGCCCGCGTAAGGCGCCAAGACCGACTGCTGCGCCTCCTTGATCTGGAGGAACAGTGGCGCTCCTCGCGTATCGCCCATCAAGAGCAGCACGAACGCCTCGGTGCCCACAGAGCCCACACCGACGACCTTGCGTGCGAAGTCGGCGAACCAGTGGCGATTGACCACCTCGCGCAGCTCGACCGGAAGCGTCTGCTCATAGGAAGCCATCGCCTCCCGTAGGACCTCCCTCATGTCGGAGTGCTCCTCGACCGGCACACGCACGATCAGCGGCGGCGCGGACTGGATCCGGTACTCGCCGTCGACCTGCTGGCAGAGCTTCGCGAGCGCGGCCACGCTGGTCCTCCTCTTCGCCTTCTCGATCAAACGGTGGCGCTGGCGCACGTCGGCCTCGGACTCAACGGCGTCATAGATTCGAACCAGGCCGTCGACATCGATCCGCGAGTACCAGACGTCCATGAAGCTCATGCCGGCGAAGCGCTGCATCTGAGTGCGGTAGGCCCTCGCCGAGCCACGCGCCGCCGCACGTCCTCGC
The DNA here is from genome assembly GCA_963848955.1 of uncultured Solirubrobacterales bacterium. Lineage (GTDB taxonomy): Bacteria > Actinomycetota > Thermoleophilia > Solirubrobacterales > 70-9 > DASUPK01. Next base: position 9,835 of record CAWKFQ010000010.1, read on the forward strand.
GAATCGGCGAAACCGTGATCGCGGGCGGCGACAACAACGCTCGCGGCCAACCGCTTGACGTCCCACTCGAATGATGCGGGCAGCGTCTCGTCGAAGTCGTTCACGTCGAACACGAGGCGCCGATCGGGCGCGGCGAAGAGGCCGAAGTTCAGTAGGTGGGCGTCGCCGCAGGCCTGCACACGGATGTCCGTCGTCGGCGTGTGGTCCAGATCCCATGCCATTGGTGCCGCCGCTCCGCGGAAGTAGGGAAATTGGGATTCCGCCATCCGCGTATGGCGGATCCCGACGATCTCGGGCACGCGGGTCGCTGCCTGCTCCTGCAGGATGGCGACGGGGTCCGGCCGGTCAGGCGGAGGATTCCACTCCGCGTGGCTCGAACGGCTGACAAGCTTGCGTCGCCCACGACCGAGCCGGCGCCATTCCTCCGGGTCCAACACCTCGTGCGGTGGGGACACGATCCCGGGGGTGAGCTTGGCCACGCGGCGAGTATGGCACCGGCGGCCGTTAACGCTTGACCGTCACCCGCAGGAAGGTCGCCGGGATCGAGGTGGCCTCGTCGCTCGTGTTCTGTTCGTTGAACAGGGCGTCGAGCTCAGCCTGCAGATCAGCCTCGCGGCCGTCCGCCGCCGCCGCCTCGAATGCGTTCATGGTCGGCCCGTAATAGCTCCTGAACACAGCCACCAGCTCCGACGGTGAACCGGGGTAGTCGAAGGTGTAGGTGTCGCTCTCGAACGAGATCCGCTCCTTCGGGACTCCGGCTGCCGCGAACCGCTCGATCACCTCGTCCTCCACACCCCAGGTCATCGGGCTGACGAAGCCCTCAGGGGGCGGCGGGGCATAGGAGGCGCTGATCTTCAGGATCTGGGCGACCAGGGTCGGGTCGTTCGGGATCCAGTTCCCCATCACGATCCGTCCTCCCGGTTTGGTCACCCGGACCATCTCACTGGCCACATCGAACGGCTTGGGAGCGAACATCGCCCCGAAGATGCTGACCACGAGGTCGAAGCTCTCGTCATCGAGCTCGTTCAGATCCGTGGCATCACCCTCCTGGAACCGCAGGTTGGTCAGGCCGAGGGCCTGGGCGCGTTCGTTGCCGGCGGCGACCAGGTTGCTGGCGATGTCGACGCCCAGTACATCTGCCCCCAGCTGAGCGGCGGGCACAGCGGTCGTTCCGTCGCCGCAACCGAGGTCGAGCACGTCGAGCCCGTTGGTGATCCCCAACTTGCCGACGAGCGCCTCACCGCTCTCTCGCATGCTCGCCGCGATCTGGGTGAAGTCGCCCTTCTCCCACAGCGCCTTGTTCGGATTCGTCGTCGCAGTCATCGGCCTCTTCCAATCCTTTGTTCGAGGTTGATTGAGCTAGGAGATAGATACGACTTGATATGGGAACGAGATTGGCAAGGCTAGGTTTGTGTGCGCGGACTCACGCGGAGGAGATGACCTGTTCGGCCGCCCGCCGCCCACTCCGCAGCGCCCCCTCCATCAGTCCGTGCCATTCGCCGGCCGTGTGTTCGCCGGCAAAGAACAGCGGGCCGATCGGCCGGGCGAGGTCATCGTCGCGAAGTGGCGATGAGATCGTGCGAGCCGAGTAGGAGCCCCGCACCCAGGGATCGTCGTCCCAGCTCGAGAGCAGGGCGCCCTCGGGCTCGAGGTCGAGGTCCTGGCGAAGCGCCAGCAGGGCGGCGACCCAGCGCTCGGCGTCGTCGGAGCCGCCGAGGGCCTCGATCGCGGAACTCGTGCCCGTGTAGCCGACCACGAAGGGAGCGGGCTCACCATCCGCGCCGAGTTGCGTGTAGGTCCAGAAGTGACCGGCCACGGACATGATCGCGCTCGGCGGCGCGGGGGAGCGCAGGCGCAGGAAGAGCTTCGAGTTCTGGCCGTAGGTGACCGTGCGCAGGGCGTCGGCGGTCGCGCCCTCGAGTGGAGGGTCGAACTCGATCTCGGCGAGCGGCGCGGTGGGGATCGCGACCACCACCGCGTCCGCCTCGATCTCGTCCCGTTCGGTCGCGACGCTCACCTCTCCGTCCGACCAGCGCACCCTCCGCACCGGGGACGAGAGATGCACGGCATCCCCGAGCTCGGCCGCCAGCGCGTCGGCGAGCCGCATGTTGCCGCCCTCCAGCGTGTGATTGTCGAAATCGCCGAAGGTCGACGCTCCCTCGTCGAGCACCGAGGCCTCGAGGTCGTCGACGGGGTGGCCATTCGAGATCGCCACACGCGTCCGAATCAGCGCCTCGACCGGCGGGTCAAGACCCAGGTCGTCGATCACGTCGGCGGCACTCGCCGCATCCGGCATCCGGCTCGTCGGCGATGCGGGTGAAGGCATCCTCGAGGTCGGCCTGGGGGACGGCCTCGTCGCCGACGGGCACGCGCCGTCCGTACGGCGTCCCCTTGAGCACCATCGGGATCCCGAAGCGCGTGGCCAGTGCCTCCATCGACTCGTATCCGGGCAGGATGAACTCCGCGCCGCGCTCGACGATCGCCCCTTCGCCGAAGGGCACCGACCAGACCCGGCCCCCCACGCGGTCGCGGGCCTCGAGCACGGTCACCTCCGCTCCGTCGGCGCGCAGGGCGTCAGCCGCGGCGAGGCCCGCAAAGCCGGCGCCGATGACGACGACCCGCTTCACTCATCTCCCACTCGCTCACGCTTCACCCCCGGGATCCTCCCATCAGGGGATCGTGACGTCCCGAATCTCGCTGGCTCTTGCTCGCTTGGCCCGAACGCGGGGCGACCGCCGGCCTCGGCCGGCGGTCGCCCCTGGCTCGGAGTGGTTCGGCGCCGGGCAGGAACCAGGCGCCATGCGTCTTAGCGGACGAAAGCGGCCAGCTGCGAGCCCTTTTGAGGCGTGAAGTTGGTCGACTTCGTCTGCACCGGACCGGTGCCGTCCTTCCCGAGCGTGGTCAGGGTTGCGCCGTCCGTGCCCTCCGTCGGGCAGATCACCTGCTCGACGCCCTTGATCCGGATCGTCACCGCCTGCGTGGCGGGCGACTGCGGGGTGTTCCCGAAGAACCGAACCAGGTAGTCGTAGCCCAACCCGGCGGGAGCCGACAGGATCTGGCAGTTGCCCGTCAGGTTCGGGTTACGGGGCGGCGTGCCTCCGAGCGGGGTGGGCACACCCCGGTCAGACGCGAACACGCGCGGCAGCTGTCCGAACTTGGTGTTGAACAGCTGCGGCAGGCTCAGGTCGGAGCTGAGCACCAGGTTGCCGATCACGAGCGTGTCGATCTCGCGCACTGGCTTCGCCTTCTTCTTGCCCTTGGCCGCGCTCTTCTTCCCCTTCACCTTCTTCGCCTTGGCGGGGTTGCCGCCGATGAAGGCGTCGGACCCGTCTCCCGGGGCCCAGATGAAGGAGTCGCTGCCGATTCCGCCGTAGGCGATGTCGTTGTTGTCGGGGAGCTGACCGGCCGGCAGCGCCGGCTGTCCGCCCTCGGTACCGCCGACCATGACGTCATCGCCGGCGTTGGCGAGCAGCACGTCAGAGCCGAGACGACCGATGATCGTGTCGGAGGCTTTGCCCCCGAAGATCTGATCGCTCTTGCGCAACGACTGGTTCGCGGTCACCCCGGGGGGCTGGATCGTCGTGTTCGAGGTGTCGTCGTTGTCCGCGCCGATCAGCACCTTGGGCTTCTTCGCGTTCTCATTGCCCTGGAGCGCTGCGACGGCGGTTCCGACCAGGCAGACGGCGGTCAGGGCGCAGACCGCGGCCAGCGCCGTTCCGTGTCTGGTTCGCTTGCTGAATCTCATGCTCGTACCTCCTTGTGACGAGTTCTCATTCAGCGAGGACGCGGCACCGGGATATCTATTCCCGGGCCCGATGGAATAGCTCGGGCGCACACGCGTCCTGCGGAGTAAACACCCGATGAGCGTGAGATGGGCCGCGGAGATGACTCACACAGCGGGGCGACGACGGCGAACAGCGCCCGGTGCCGTGTGGAAGAATCGGGTTCTTGTAGCCAAGAAGTACGATCGTGGCGGGTCTATTGGGTGAGGAGAGTGTTGTGGGGTATCAGGATCTGACAGACGCAGACACGGCCGTCGCAGACGGGCAGGCCAAGAACAGCTCGACGACCGTCCTGGTGAGTCGTCGTGAGTCGTTCAACGCCGCTCACCAACTCCGAGACCCAGGCCTATCTGACGAGGAGAATGAGCGTCTCTTTGGGAAGTGCGCGAATCTGCACGGGCACAACTACCTCCTCGAGGTCGTCGTGGCGGGTGAAGTCGAACCCGTCACCGGCTACGTCCTGGACCTGAAACAGCTCTCGGAAGTGATCCATCGGCGCGTCATTCAGGACGTGGACCACCGCAACCTGAATACCGACGTGCCCTGGCTGGAGGGGCGCATCCCGACCGCCGAGAACCTGGCCGTGGCGTTCTGGGAACGGATCCGCTCGGAGCTGCCAGAGGGGCTGCTGCGGACGGTCCGTCTGTGGGAGACCGACAAGAACTGGGCCGAAGTTGGTGACAACACCTAAGACGCCGCCGCTGCGGGGTCGAGAGGTGCGAAAGCGCTACACCACCGCCGACCTCAGCGTGCTCACTCGCGATGAGGCGAGGCGGTTCGTTCCCCGAGGTCGACGGCGATCCGCAACTCGACCTCACCCTGGCCTGGGAGCTCCTCTACCGGCTCGAGCCGGAGCTCTATGACCGGCTCGTCAGCGCGGAGCGGCTCCACCCAGATGTGCTCAGATGGCTCCCTGACGAGGTCGAGCGGATCGTCGAAGTCGGCGCGGGCGCGGGTCGCCTCACGGTCGAGCTGATCCACCGCGCGAGGGAGGTGGTTGCGGTCGAGCCCGCGGCGCCGTTGCGCCAGCTCCTCGACCGCAAGCTCTCGCGACTGGACCGTCGGAATCGCGTCCGGGTCACGAATGGCTTCTTCGATGACGTGCCGGTGGCCGACGACTTCGCCGACCTGGTCGTCGCCTGCTCGGCTCTCACCCCCGCCAGAGCCCATGGCGGCGATCCCGGCTTGGCGGAGATGGAGCGGATCTGCAGGCCAGGCGGCCGCGTGGTCATCGTCTGGCCAAACCACGTCGACTGGCTCGCCGCCCATGGCTACCGGTACGTGAGCTTCGCCGGCGAGATGTTTGTCGAATTCGCCAGCTACGAGGAGGCGGCTGAGCTCAGCGAGATCTTCTATCCGAGCGCGGTCGCGGAGGTACGTCGCCTCGGTCAGAGGCGGGTTCCCTACGAGGTTCTGGGGATCAACCCGCCGCGCGACGTCGCCTTTAAGGTGATGGCGGAATGAGGATCGCGATCATCGCGCCACTCGTGGCCCCCATTCGCGAGCCCCAGCGCGGTGGGTCACAGGCCTTCGTTGCCGATCTCGCGCACGGGCTGATCGGTAGGGGTCACGAGGTCCACCTCTACGCGGCGTCCGGATCCGAGGTTCCAGGCGTTCCGGTCATCGACACCGGAGTCGACCACCGGCCGTTGAGCGCCACGCTCTATCGAGCTTCCGGCGCCGCCGATGGCCCGTCGGCCGCGACCGAGAGCGCGTTCGCTCGCGTCTACTCGGCTGTGCGCGAGGACCGATACGACGTCATCCACAACCACGCCTTCGACGCGCCCGCGGTCAGGCTCGCCACCGGACTGGGCGCTCCGGTGGTCCACACGGTCCACCTGCCCCCGGACGACGCAGTCGCCGCTGCGCTCCGTCACGCGGCGGAAACCGACGCACCGCCGACGGTCGCCGGCGTATCCGAGTTTCAGGCAAGCGCCTGGCGCCGGGTCGTCCCGATCGACGCGATCCTCCCGCCCTACGTGCCGACGAGCCTCATCGACTGGTCGCCGGGAGCGGGGGATGGCGCCAGTCTTCGCCGGCCGGTTGAGCCCGGAAAAGGGAGCAGCGGAAGCCATCGACATCGCCCGGGCGGCAGGGGTCCGCATCGATATCTACGGCGAGAGCTACGACGCCGACTATGCGCGAGAGCGGATCGATCCGCGGCGGGCCGAGCCGGGCGTGGGCGTCCATCCAGCGGTGCCGAGAGCGTCTCTCTGGGAGGCGATGGCACGCGCGGCCGTCGTTCTCTGCCCGGCGAGGTGGGACGAGCCGTTCGGCATGGTCGCCGCCGAGGCGCAGGCGTGCGGGACACCCGTCGTCGCGTTCGATCGCGGCGCCTCGGCGAGGTCATCGCGGACGAGCGGACCGGGTTCCTCGTCGCTCCCGACGACATCGACGCCGCAGCCGATGCCGTCAAGAGGGCGTCGGGACTGTCGCGTACGGAATGCCGCGCGCATGCCGAGCGCCGCCTGGATCTCGGGCGGAGCCTCGAGGCTCACGAACGGCTGTACCGACGAGTCGTCGGCGCTGGTGCCGGGGCCGCGGTCCATGGTTGAGTCGAGGCATTGGCTCTCGGGGCGGTTGGCGGTGGTCACGGGGGCCAGCCGCGGGATCGGAGCCGCCACCGCCGAGGCCATGGCGGCCGCCGGCGCTCACGTCGTGCTTGCTGCCCGTGACCGTGAGGCCCTCGACGAAATCGCCGCACGCATCCGCGACAGCGGCGGCGAGGCGACGCCGGCGCCGACGGACGTCAGCAAGGCCGGCGACGTCGAGCGCCTGTTCACGGATGTCGAGGGGATGGGAAGTCTCGCCGCTCTCGTCTGCGCGGCCGGCGCATTGAAGTCGGTGCCGTTCGCGGAGACCACGCCCGAGGTATGGGCGGAAACCCTCGATGTGAACCTGACCGGCTCGTTTCTCTGCTGCCGCGAAGCGTTCATTGCCATGCGCCGGTCGGGCGAGGGGCGGATCGTCAACTTCGCCTCCCTCTCCGGCGTCTACGCCACGGAGAAGTTCCCGGGCCTGGCCGCATACAACGTCTCGAAGTACGGAGTCATCGGGCTGACCGAGGCGATCGCGGCCGAGGGGAAGGAGCATGGCATCAGCGCCGTCTGCATCAGCCCGGGCGCGGTCGACACCGCGATGCTTCGTCAGGCCAATCCAAGCCTGCGCCCCGGCCTCACCCCCGGCGATGTCGCCGAGCTGATCGTCGCGCTGCTCGACAGCCCCCTCGAGGCCGCCAGCGGGGCGAACATCCCCCTCTTCTCAAACGCCTAGCTCGAGAGTCAGGCGCGTGTCACTGGGCAAGAGACCACAGGTCCACGCCCTCGTCGGCGAGCTGACCGGTGTCAGGGCGCGCTCGACTCGCAACGAGGCGGGCGCATGCCGCCATTTCCCCGTCGGTGTCCAACTCGGGGTCGCCTCCACGGTCGAGCCCGAGGGCTGCCTGTAGCAGTCCCTCCTGCATGTAGAAGCCGATCAGCTTGCCTTCCTCCAGGCTCCCGCGGACCACGAACTCGTCCCACTCCGTCGCGTGGCCGCAGTACTCGAGCTTGTGCTCGTACTGATCGGACCAGAAGGTGTGGATGTAGTCGTACGGAGAGCTGGAGCCGAGCATCGACCTCGCCACGGCGCCCCCCATCTTCTCGGCGTTGTTGTAGTGCTCGACGCGAACTCGTCCGAAAACCGGGTGGAGCTGGTTGGCGACGTCGCCGGCGGCGTAGACGTCAGCGGCGCTGGCGCGGCAGAGCTCGTCCACCAGGACGCCGTTCTCCTGCTCCACCGGCGACGCGAAGGTCGGCACGTCGGGCTCGATCCCGATGCCGACGACTGCGAAATCGCACTGAATCCGATCGCCGTCGGCGGTCACGGCGGCCTCCACGCGTTCGGTCCCTTCGAAGGCGGTGATGTGAGTTTCGGGCAGCAGCTCGACGCCTTCCGCGCGGTGAAACCCGCCGATCACCGCGCCGACCTCCTCGCCCAGAACCCTTTCGAGTGGTACGCGCTGAGGAAAGGCAGAGGTCACCCGAACCCCGAGCTGCGTCAGGGAGGCCGTGACCTCGCAGCCGATGAAGCTCATGCCCAGGACCACCGCGTGGCGATCCGCCACAGCCTCGCGCTTGATCGCATCGCACTCGGCCACTGTTCGAAGCTGGTGGATTCCGGATAGCTCGGCCCCCGGGATGTCGAGCCGCCGGTTCCGCCCGCCCGTGGCGATCAGGACCTTCTCGTACTCGATCTCCTCGCCCGACTCGAGGACCACCTTGTGCTCGGCGGGATCCACCTCGGCAACGGTCGACTCGAGCCTCTCGACATCGTGTTCCTCATACCAGGGGGCGGGCCTGACGTACCAGCCGTCGAGATCCTCCTCCGACCGGAGGTAGGTCTTGGACAGCGGGGGACGACCGAATGGGATCCCCGGCTCGTGGCCGATGAGCACGACTCGGCCGCGAAATCCCTCATCCCGAAGAGTCGCCGCGGCGTTCCCTCCGGTGAGACCGCCACCGACGATGACGATCGGCTTGGCAGCGTCTTGCGCGGACATCGAGCGCATTCTTTCAGTGACCCTCGAAAACGTGTGAGGCTATGGGGCTCCGAGTCCCTACCCAAGGAGAGAAGATGGCAGACAGCGTCTACCGGGTCACCGAAGTGGTTGGGGTCAGCTCCGATTCGTGGGAGCAGGCGACGAAGAACGCCGTTGAGAAGGTCAGCGAAACCGTGCGCGACCTGCGGATCGCCGAGGTCGTTCGCCAGGACGTGACCATTGACGGCGGAAAGGTCTCCGAGTTCCGCATCCGGCTCGGTATCTCGTTCAAGTACGACAAGGAGTAGGAGCTCGAGTTCCAAGCGGCCGCCGGGTCACCAGCCAAGGGCCCTCGAAAGAGGGCCCTCGGTGTGTATAGGCTGGCCTCACGGAACGCAGGGACGCAACCGAGCTCCTCCAGATCGCCGTCTCCGAAAGCGGAGGGGTGCGTTTCGTGCGCCTGAAGGGCGAGCTGGACATGGCGGGCGTCGATCATTTCGAACGACTCCTCGCCGCGGACCAGGCTCCGGAAACCGGGACATTCGTCCTGGACCTGCGGAAGCTCACCTTCATCGACTCGTCGGGCCTACGCGCGGTGATCGTGGCTGACCAGCGCGTGCGTTCCGAAGGCGGCCGCTTCATCGTGGTCCGGGGCCCGGACCGGGTCAATGAGGTGATGGAGATGACCGGGGTCGCGCAGCACATCGAGCTCGTCGACGAGCCACCGGGCGCCTAGGGGGCCCTCAGCCCGAGACGGCGCCTGGAGGGTCGAGGTCGACCTCCAGCCAGACCGTGGTCCACCCGCCTTCGCGATCGACGCCCCAGCGATCTGCGAGTCGCTCCGTCAAGAAGAGGCCCCAGCCTCCCGGTCCTCTCGTGGCCGGCCTGGGGAGATCGGCGCTGAAGCCCCCTCCGGGATCGCTCACCTCGAGGCGAATCACGCGATCGGAGGTCTCGACCCGGAGCCGGATCAGGTCACGCGGCCGAAGGCGGGCGTGACGCACACTGTTCGTGACGAGCTCGCTGACCAGCAGGGAGAGGTCGAGGTAGACCTTTGCCGGGAGCGAATCGGCCAGCGGCGTGAGTGAAGTTCGCGCTTCGGCCGGACAACGTGGGCCCGGCTCCAACTCGACTGCGATGGATTCGCCCGGCGCCGGCGGGGTCGGCGGGAGTTCGCTCGTCTCCCTGCCGACCCGGCGCAGGACGACCACCGCAACATCGTCATCGGCCTTGCCGTTGTCGGTCATTGCCAGCCAGCCGAGTCGAGCCGCGGTCTCGCTCGCACTGGCGCCAGCGCTCGATCGCAGCAGCTCCCTGATCCGGCCGTCCGGATCGTCGTGGGGGTCGCGTCGCTCGGTGAGGCCATCGGTGAAGAGAACGAGCGCGTCCCCCGGCAGCAGCTCGAGGCGCTGGTCCACCAGCTCGGGGTCGGAGTAGATCCCGAGCAGCATTCCCCCTGTCCCCGCGAGCTCCTCGACCTCACCTTGGGCTCGGACCACGAGCGGATGGGGATGCCCGCCGTTGCTCAGTGCGACGTCATGGTCCGGGCTCGCGACGTCGAGCTGCACCAGGACCGCGGTCATGAAGCGATGGTCGGATCGCTGTTCGAGGATGGCTTCGTTCAGTTGTCGCAGGGCGTCACTGGGGCCGGTCGCCTGGCGGCCGACGGCTCGCAGGGTGTAGCGAGCGAGCGCGGTCAGCGATGCCGCCTCGGGCCCCTTGCCGCAGACGTCCCCGATCACCGCCACCCAACGACCACCGCTCGTCTCGAAGACGTCGTAGAAGTCCCCGCCGGCCTCCTGCCCCTGGGCGCCGGCCCGGTACCAGCCGGCCGCCTCGAACTCGGGAATCTCGGGAAGCTGGGGAGGCAGCAGCTCCGCTTGGAGATCGTGCGCCAGGTGCTGCGCCCGGCGCTCGGCCCGTCTGCGCTGGTAGGTGACGATCGCCAGGATCAGGCCCGTCAGGCCCACGATCGCCGAGAAGCTCTGAGCGAGGAGGAGCCCGTCGTCCTGCGCGCGCCTGAAGAACGGCCCCTCCTCGTTGCCGGTGAAGCTCACCGCGATGACGGCGAAGATCAGGGAGGCGAGGGTCGCCCCCGGCTGCAGGAACCTGAGGGCCGCCCAGACAACGATCGGGAAGGCGAGATAGGTGGCGGGAACGTCATTGGTGAAGACCACCAGCTCGATGGCGACCAGGGCGACGATCAGCGTGACCGCCTCGAGGGCCTTTCCCGGCAGATCGCGATAGGGCCAATGGGTGACGAGCACGAAGATCGCGGAGGCGACGAGCAGATCGCCGCCCATGTCGCCCAGCCACCACAGGCGCCAGGTCGTGAGCGCGCTCTCGGAGAGGGAGTCCCCGACGCTGAGGCTGGCGAGGCCGATCGTCGCGCTCACCGCGGTGCTGATCACCGCGCCGAGCACGACCAGCGCGAAGAGGTCACGCAGGCGCAGCAGCGTGGGACGGAAGCCGACGCGTTCGAGCAGCCACGCGCCCACAACCGCCTCCAAGGTGTTGCCCACGGCGATCCCGGCGGCCGTGTAGACCGGCACGTCGGTGGTGACGTTGGCGAGAAAGGCTCCGAGCAGGATGCCCGGCCACAGGCCCCGCCCCCAGAGGACGAGGGCGGCGAGGGCGATCCCCGTCGGCGGCCAGATGGCCGTCACGCTCTCGTTGGAGAAGGCGAGCGTCAGCCCCAGCTTCGCCGACCCGAAGTAGACCAGCGCCAGGGCGAGCGCCAGTCCGAGTTCCCATCCGGAGGTGGCCTGCCTCCATGATCGGATGGGCGGGGAGATCACACCGCCTGTGACCCTATCGCGGCGTCAGCGCCCGATGTGGAAGCCGATCCGCTCCGGGATCGCGGCCAGGCCCCTGCTCAGCGGGCCGGCGGTCGCGCCCTGCTCCTCCGCGGCCTCCTTTGCGACCAAGCCAGTGCGGATCGCGTTGCCGCCCAGCCACGAGGCCAAGCCGGCCGGGACCCGGCGAGGCGCGGGGTCGACCAGGGCGAGCCGCGATTGCTCGTCGCGCCGGTCCAGGGCCAGGGAGGCAGCGGTCCGTCCCATCATCAGGGACGGCCCGACACCGTTGCCCGTGTAGCCGAAGACGCAGTAGACGGGATCCGCGCCGAGGGGGACGACCATCGGCAGGTGGCCAGGGGAGACGTCGATCGGGCCTCCCCAGGCGTGGGTGATCCGCCGGCCCTCGAGACCCGGGAAGAAGGAGCGCAGGTGAGAGGCGACTTCGCCGACGACATCGCCGTCGAGCTCGGTGCGCCGTCCCAGGCGGGCGCCGTAGGCGATCCTGCCCCCGCCCCAGCCGAAGGCGATCCGCCCGTCGGGCGTCGTCCGCATGTAGTGGACCATCGCCCGGCTATCGGTGATGCATTCGCCACCCGTCCAGTCGATCTCCTCGAGGAGGTCCGGTACCGGCTCGGTCAGCACGATGTGGCTGGAGGTGACGGTGAGGCGACCCCGCAGCGGCGAGCCGGCCGCGCCTGACGCCGGTCCGACGGCAAGGACGCACGAACCGGCGCGGATCCGAGCCTCCGGCGTCTCGGCGAGACAGCCCCAGGTCCCGGCGCGGAGCCGGCGAAGCGGCGAGCTCTCGAAGACTCGGACTCCGGGGCGCTCGGTGAGCCGCTCTCGCAGGCCGAGCGCCAACCGCGCCGGCTGCACCGTCGCGGCGCCCGGGTAGAGCACGCCGCCACGGAATCGAGGCGACCGGCACCGCCGCGCCACCTGATCCGCGCTCAGCTCCCGAGCCTGCTCGCCCTCGCCGAGCTCGCGGCAGGTCTCGACCGCTTCGTCCGGGACATCGTCCTGGGCCGGTGCGGCGGAGACCTGCAGGTATCCGCTCTGCCGGTACCACGCGTCCACCTCCTGCTCCGAGCAGAACCGGCCGATCTCGTCGACGGCGTCCTGCGCGGCTCGGAGAACTGCCGCCGCGCCCGCTCCCCCGACGCGATCGCGAAGGGTGTGCGCGCTGAACCACATGGCGTTGACGAAGCCGCCGTTCCGGCCGCTCGGCCCGTGCCCGCAACGATCGGCCTCGAGCAGAATCACGTTCGCCTCCGGCTCGAGCTGGGAGACCTGCCAGGCGGTCCACATCCCGGTATAGCCGCCTCCGATCACAAGCACGTCGCAGTTCAGATCCCCATCGGCGGGCGGTAGTGGCGGCCGCTCGCCGGCCTCCTCGAGCCAGTATCCGTGCGTGGTGTGCTCCATGAGCTGCCGAATTCTCCAGGTCCGATTGCTTGATTTGCGTGTGGGTACACGTGACAGCGTGAGCACCGCGGCCTGGACGATCAGCATCATCGCCATCCTCATCGTGGCCGTCATCGCGTGGAGGGAATTCGGCGGCGAGTAAGGTCGCCGCATGGGGCCAGACCAGACGCTGGGCACGTGGGTTCCGGGCGCCGACGGCTCCGGCTTCGGGATCGAGCATCTTCCCCTCGGGGTGATCCGGGCCCGCGGAGGGTCCCCACGGCCGGCCGTCAGGATCGGGGACCGGGCTCTCGTCCTGGCGCCGCTTGCGGCGGCGGGGCTGCTGGATGAGGTTGCCGGGTCGGATGGCGGAGGGCTGCGGCGAGCGCTCGAGGCGGCCACCCTCAACAGCCTGCTTGCGCTCGGCCGGCCCACCTGGTCCCGGCTGCGCGGTCGCCTGACCGAGCTGCTCGGCGCCGGGAACGAAGAGGTCGCCGATGCGGGAATCACCGATGACGCCCTCGTGCCGCTCGCCGAGTCCGAGGAGCTTCTGCCGATCGAGGTCGGCGATTACGTCGATTTCTACTCCTCGCTCGAGCACGCCACGAACGTGGGGCGCCTGGTCCGGCCCGATGGCGATCCGCTCGTTTCCGAACTGGCGACACCTACCGGTCGGGTACCACGGCCGCTCCGCCAATGTCGTGGTGAGCGGGACGCCAATCAGGCGGCCCGTCGGCCAGGCGGCTCCGGAGGCTTCCGGCAGGGCGGCTGGGTTCGGGCCAGAGCGGCTGCTCGACTTCGAGCTCGAGCTCGCCTTCATCACGGGCCCGGGACCCGATGTCGGCGAGAGGATTCCCGCGGTCGACGCGGCGGAGCACATTTTCGGCTTTGCGCTCGTGAATGACTGGAGTGCTCGCTCGATCCAGGCTTGGGAGTACCAGCCACTCGGCCCCTTCCTGGCCAAATCCTTCGCCACCTCGGTCGGGGCCTGGATCACCCCGCTCGAGGCGCTCGATTCCTTCCGGGTTCCCGGACCGACCCAGGAGCCGGAGCCTCTCGAGTACCTGCGGGCTTCGGAGCCGCGCGCCTTCGATCTGTCGCTCGAGGTCGTGCTGGTCCCGGCGGGCTCCGGTGAGGAGGTCGTGATCTCGAGCGCCAGTGCGAGCTGGCTCTACTGGAGCGTCCACCAGCAGCTCGCCCACGCAACGGTCAACGGCGCGGCGGTTCGCGCCGGCGACCTGTTCGCCTCGGGAACGATCTCGGGCTCCGAGCCGGGCACCCAGGGCTGTCTGCTCGAGCTCACGAGCGGCGGCCAGAAGCCGCTCGATGTCGGCGGCGCCGAGCGGACCTTCCTGGAGGACGGAGACGAGGTCATCCTCCGCGGCCGAGGCGGGCCGGGCGAGGGCCGGCCGGAGATCACCCTGGCCGAGGTGAGCGGCCGGATCCTCGCCGCCTCGCCGAACGTCCCGGATACCCCCTCCTAGCGAGCACTCAGGGACGTTCGAGGATCATCCCGCCGCCGCCGCGCGGCGCAGATGCGACCCGGTAAGCCTCGGCTAGCCGGTAGTGCTCTGCGCCACGGGCGACGGCGCGCCTTCGCGCCACGAGTATGCGTAACTCGGGTCATCGAGCTCACGTGCCAACGGCGTGAGGCTCATCGGCGCGAACGTGTCCCACATCACCGCCAGCTCCTCGGTGCGCCTGGCGCCGAGGGCCTTCTCGACCAGCCCGGGCTGCGGCCCGTGCGGCAGACCGGAGGGGTGGACGGTGATCGAACCCACCTCGATTCCCTTGCGGGAGCCGAAGTCGCCGGAGACGTAATAGATCATCTCCTCCGACTGCAGGTTCGAGTGGTGGTAGGGGAGTCGGCACGGCCTCGGGGTCGTAGTCGAGCTCGCGCGGGCAGAACGAGCAGACCACGAAGTTCGGGCCCTGGAAGGTCTGGTGGGTCGGAGGCGGCAGGTGGATGCGACCCGTCCGCGGCTCGAAGTCGTGGATGTTGAAGGTGTACGGGTAGACATAGCCGTCCCAGCCCACGACGTCGAGCGGGTGGTAGTCGAGCCGGTAGTGCTGGAGGCCGCCCCTCACCGGAGGATCGAGCTCGAAGTCGCCCCCCTCGTGATGTGTCTCGAGCTCGACGGGCGGATGCAGGTCGCGGTGCGAGAACGGCGCCGACTCGAGCAGCTGGCCGTAGCGGTTGCGGTAGCGGTTCGGAGTCTCGAACTCGCCCGGCGTCTCGAGCACCAGCAGCAGCTGCCGCCCGCGTCGAAGCGGAACCGGTAGGTCGTGCCGCGCGGGATCACGATGTAGTCGTGCTGCCGGTAGGGAAGGGTCCCGAAGACGGTCTCGAGCTCGCCTGAGCCCTCATGGACGAAGATCAGCTCGTCCCCCGCGCCGTTCCGGTAGAAGGCCTCGGTCTCTTCGCTCGGCCGGCAGATCGAGGCCTCGAGGTCCTTGTTCCACATCAGGCAGCGGCGACCCGTGATCGAGTCGCCTTCGGCCGGGATCGCCGCCCGTCTCGAGGTGGCGATGGACGTGGGCGTCGGGGACCCACTCCTCGTGCGAGATCGGCTCGAACTCGCCGGCCTCCAGGATCCGGCAGGGGGAGGTGTGGTGGTAGAGGATCGACTCGTTCCCCGAGAAGCCCTCGAGACCCATCACCTCCTCGACCAGCAGGCGGCCGTTGGTGCGGAACTGCGTGTGCCGCTTGCGCGGGACCTGTCCAAGCTGGTGGTACCTCACAGGTTTCCCCTCCTCTCCTGCTCGCGCTCGATCGCCTCGAAGAGCGCCTTGAAGTTCCCCTCGCCGAAGCCGCGCGCTCCGTGCCGCTCGATCACCTCGATGAAGAGCGTGGGGCGGTCGGCCAGCGGCTTGCCGAAGATCTGCAGCAGGTAACCCTCGTCGTCGCGATCGGCCAGGATGCCGAGCTCGTTGAGGTCGGCGAGGTCCTCGTCGATCTCCCCGATCCGCTCCGGCAGTTCCTGGTAGTAGCTGTCGGGCGTCCTCAGGAAGTGGACGCCGCGGTCCTGGAGGGTGCGGACGGTGGCGACGATGTCGGTTGTGGCGAGTGCGATGTGCTGGACGCCCGGGCCGCCATAGAACTCGAGGAACTCCTCGATCTGCGACTTGCGCTGCCCCTCCGCCGGCTCGTTGATGGGGAACTTGATCCGGCCCTTGCCGTCCGCCATCACCTTCGACATCAGGGCGGAGTACTCGGTGGAGATGTCCTGGTCCGAGAATCGAATCATCTCGGTGAAGCCGAAGACCCGCTCGTAGTAGGCGACCCACTCCTCCATCCGGCCGAGCTCGACGTTGCCCACGATGTGGTCGATGCCCTTGAAGAAGTCGGCCTCCTCGCCGCCCTCGACCGGCTCGAAGCCGGGCAGGAAGGCGCCCTCATAGCCGTCGCGCTCGACGAAGGTGTGGACCGTCTCGCCGTACGTCGCGATGGTCGCCAACCTGACGCTGCCGTTCTCGTCGGTCTCCGCATAGGGCTCTCGAAGCCCGCGGGCGCCGCGGCGAACGGCGACCCGATACGCCTCCTCGGCGTCGGGGACGGCCAGGGCGATGACCTTCACGCCGTCGCCGTGCTCGGAGATGTGGCGGGCGATGTCGTTGCTGCCGTGCAGGGGCGAGGTGAGCAGGACGCGGATTCGGCCCTGCTCCACCAGGTGGCAGGAGCGGTCGCGCATCCCGGTCTCGAGGCCGGCGTAGGCGGTCTCGCGGAAGCCGAGTGCATGGGTGAAGAAGTGGGTGGCCTGGACGCCGTTCCCCACGTAGAGCTCGACGTGGTCGATGCCGAGCAGCGGCATCTCGTCGTTCTTCGGGACCGGCGGCGTCGCGGTGCGGAGCTCCGTGCCCTCTGCAGTCTTCGCCTCCATCGCTCCTCCTGTCTGAAGAATTCCTTCCACCTTGCGCTGACGGGTTTATGATTCCCGCGCAAGGAGGGGTTCACAAGCCCGATTCGTTGCGTCATCGGCCGCAGAATGGCGATCACCGACAAGACAGACGAGCAGATCGTTGCGCTCCTGCGCGAGAACGCTCGCCGCTCCTACCAGGACATCGGCGAGCGGGTCTCGCTCTCGGCGCCCGCCGTGAAGCGGCGCGTCGACCGGCTCGAAGCCGAGGGAGTGATCCGCGGCTACACCGCCACGGTCGAGCCGACCGCGTTCGGCTGGCACAGCCACGCGTTCGTCGAGCTCTTCTGCGAGGGGCGGATCTCGGGCGCCGAGGTGAATGCGGCGGTCTCCAAACATCCCGAGGTCGAGGGCGCCTACACGGTCGCCGGCGGCGCGAGCGCGATCCTGCACGTGCGCGCGACCGACACCCAGCACCTCGAGGAGGCGTTGGAGCGGATCCGGGAGACGCCGGGTGTGGTTCGGACCGAAACGCAGGTCGTGCTCTCGACCCTGTTTGAGCGCCCGGTGACGAACGGGCGCGTGACCCCAAGAAGCAGCGCTGTTCGGAGGTCGGGGTGATGGACCAGGTAAGCGACCTCAAGCTCCAGCACCTCGTCGAGCTCTCCAAGCTGGGCGACGGCTGCGCGCAGCTCGAATCGGAGCTCGAGGCCTGGCTCGCCGCCAACGACGTCGTCTTCGACGGTCACACGATCCCGTTCGTGCTGATGCCGCACTTCGTCAGCCCACGGCAGATCCGCCATGTGCGCCACGCGGTCGAGTCGCTCTGCGCGGTCCTGAACCGCTTCTGCGATGCCTACCCGGAGGACGAGCGACTCCAGGAGGAGCTCGCGCTCCCCACCTTCGAGGACTCGCTGATTCGCGTTGCACCGGGATACCCCGGGCCGCTTTCGATCTGCCGGCTCGATGCCTTCCTGTCCGGCGACACGGTCAAGTTCCTCGAGTTCAACGCCGACTCGCCGGCCGGCATCGGCTACACCGACGTGCTCCACGAGGGGATCAGGCGGACGATCGCGCTGCCGCGGGTGGATGGCGAGTTCGACACCGCGTACGAGCCGATGCTGCCGGTGTTGATCGAGACCCTGCGGGACGCCTATCGGGCGATGCGGGCGGCGCGTGAGGAGGGACCGCGGCTGCCCGAGGCGCCCCGCCTCGCGCTCGTCGACGTCCCGGGCAGCCCCTCGGTGCCCGAGTTCCGGATCATCTGCGCCGCCGCGGCGAAGTGCGGGGATCGAGGCAATCCACGCGACAACGGACCAGCTCACCTACGACGGCTCGGTGCTGCGCGCCGGCGGGGAGCCGGTGCACCTCGTCTACCGGCGGGCATTGATCGAGGATCTCTCCGAGGGCGATCTCACCGCCGCCTACCGGGACGGCGCCGTCTGCGTGGTCAACCCGCCTCGCGCCCGGGTCGCGAACAACAAGAAGTTGATGGCCCTGCTCGAGGATCCGCGCTTCGCGCACCTCGTGGAGCCGCGCGAGGCGGAGGTGATCGCCGCCACCATCCCCTGGACCCGCGTCCTGCGGCCGGGGAGAGTGACCTACGGGCAGTGGGTCGTCGATCTGCTCGATTTCATCTCGAACAACCGCTCCCGACTGGTGCTGAAGCCCGCGTCCGAGTACGGCGGCCACGACGTCGCTCTCGGGATCGAGACCGAGCAGGCGGAATGGGACCGGATCATCGAGGAGCACGCCGAGGCGGGCGACTTCATCGTCCAGGAGTACGTGCCGGTGCCCGAGGAGATGTTCCCGACCGTCGAGGACGGGCACGTGCAGATGCGGCTGAAGCGCTTCAACATCAATCCGTTCGGAATCGGCGGGCGCTACGCCGGGATGATCACCCGGATCTCCGACCGGGCGGTGATCAACGTCTCCGCGGGTGGCGGCCTGCTCCCGAGCGTGGTCGGCCGTCACAAGCGGCGTTTGCTCGCCGAGCAGGATGGTGATGAGGGTGTACGAGAGGAGGGATCGAGACATGGCACCACCGCCTGACCGGCTCCGGCTCGGCTACGACGTGGACGAGAACGCGATCCGGTTCTCGAACTACTTCCACCTGCTCCGAGAGCTGGTCCACCTCTCCTCGGGCTGGCTCCCGCTGGCGCCGCAGTTCGAGGTCAAGTACGCGCTCGCCGACCACCTTCACGACGACGCCCGGGCGATCAGCAAGATGCGCCGCCGTCTCTACGAGCTTCGCCATCCGAGCGACTACCCGGGCGCGCCGGGCGAGGAGCTGGCGGCGCTGCTCGACCGCCTCGGGGCTGCCGGAACGCCCGGCCGAATACATCGCGCTCGCCTACGGCGAGGCGAAGCCGGCGCTCCTGCGGGCATTCGATATCCACCTCGAGCACTCTCGATCCGGTCTCCGACGAGCCCTCGCTGCGCCTGCTCACCCAGCTGGCCGACCGCCAGGAGCGCCACATCGCCGAGCTCGGCGCGTGGGTGGCGACGGGCCGCTGCCGGTGATCGAGGACCTCGGCGCCCTGCAAGATCCGGCTAAGGCCGAGCCGCGCGCGCTGCGCGTGATGCCGCCGCTGGTGGAGCCCGCCCGGGACGAATTCGTCGAGGTGACCGCCGAGGGCGACCCCTTCCTGGCCCGCGAGCTCTACATCAACGACCCGGAGGAGAACCACGTCCCGGTCGAGCGCGAGGAGCAGCGCCACTTCTTCCACGGGCTGATGGATGCCGAGATCTGCGCGGCCGAGCTGATGGCTCGCAACTCGCATGAGCACCCGGAGATGCCGTGGGACTTCCACGTCGACATGGCGCGCCAGACATGGGACGAGATGCGCCACGCCCGACTGCATTCGCTCCTGATGCCGAAGGAGCTCGGCTGCGAGTGGGGGGACTACCCGGTCGGCTTCTCCTACTTCCGCTCGGTCTACGCCCATGACCTGCTCGGCCGCCTCGCCCTCTTCAACTCGACGTCGGAGCAGAAGGCGATGTGGCGCCACTCCCACCGTCGCAAGGTGCTGGTCGAGCGAGGCCAGGAGCAGATCGCTCAGGTCTTCGACTACCTGCTCGCCGACGAGGTCCCCCACGTCCACAACGGCACCCGCTGGGGGACGCACCTCTGTGGCGACGACGAGGCCGCCTACAAGCGCAAGATCAGGGAGCTCCGCGAGGGCCTGGACGAGACCGGCGCCCCGACGGGCGAGCCGCAGGCGGCGTGAGCTCTACCGCTCGCCGCGGTACATCTCGGCGACCATGAAAGCCAGGTCGAGCGCCTGGCCGCGGTTGAGCCGCGGGTCGCACGCCGTCTCGTAGCGGTCGTTCAGCTCCTCCTCGACGATCTCGTGGCCCCCGCCGATGCACTCGGTCACGTCATCGCCGGTGAACTCGACGTGGATGCCGCCTGGATGGGTGCCGAGCGCGCGGTGAACCTCGAAAAAGCCCGCCACCTCGTCGAGGATGTGGTCGAACCGGCGGGTCTTGTGTCCGCTGGGAGCCTCGTAGGTATTTCCGTGCATCGGATCGCAGACCCATGCGACCGGCGCACCGTGCTCGGTGACCGTTTCCACCAGCTGCGGCAGAACATCCCGGACCTTGCCGGCGCCCATCCGGGTGATGAACGTCAGCCGGCCGGGTTCGCGACCCGGGTTGAGTCGCTCCACCAGCGCAACGGCGTCGTCGGGCGACACCGTCGGGCCGAGCTTCACGGCGATCGGATTACGGATCTGACGGCAGAACTCGACGTGCGCACCATTCGGATCCCTGGTCCGCTCACCGATCCACACCAGATGGGCGGACAGGTCATATGGCAGGCCGGTGCGGGTGTCGATCCGGGTCAGCGCCCGCTCGTAGTCGAGCAGGAGCGCCTCGTGGCTCGCGTAGAGCTCCACCCCATGAAGCTCCTCCGAGTCAGCGCCGCAGGCCTTCATGAACGCGAGCGCGCGATCGATCTCGCCGGCGAGCTGCTCGTAGCGCTGCCCGGCCGGGCTCTGCGCCACGAAGTCCTGATTCCAGGCGTGCGCCTGGTGGAGGTCGGCGTAGCCGCCGCTTGCGAACGCTCGGCACATGTTCAAAGTCCCAGCCGCGCTGTTGTACGCCTGGAGCAGCCGCGCCGGATCGGGCCGCCGCGCCTCTGGTGTGAACTCGAAGTCGTTCACGGCATCGCCGCGATAGGCCGGTAGTTCGACGCCGTCTCGGGACTCGGTGGGGCGGGATCTGGGCTTGGCGAACTGCCCCGCCATCCGGCCGATCTTCACAACGGGGACGGCCGCCGCGTACGTCAGCACGAGCGCCATCTGAAGCAGCGTCTCGATCTTCGCCCGCACCGCGTCAACCGCCGACCCCGAGAAGGTCTCCGCGCAATCGCCTCCCTGCAGGACGAACGCCTCGCCCGCGGCGACCGCGGCCAGCCGCTCCGTGAGCTGGTCGCACTCGCCCGCAAGGACGAGGGGCGCCTGTTCTGCCAATTCCGCGGTGACCTCTCCAACGCGTGCGGTGTCTGGCCATTCCGGCTGCTGGGCGGCGGGAAGTTCGCGCCAGGCATCGAGGTCGATCGGCTTGGTGGGCGAGCTCACGAGTCCAAGACTAGGCCGCTCAGCGGGCGCCCTTGGGAGTTGAGCGATTAGTTTCCCGTCTGCACCGGGTCTCGACTGATGTACCACGAGAGGAAGGAGCCGAGATGCCCGAGAACAAGGCTGGAACGCGCGAGGAGTGGGAGGCGGCGCGAGCGGAGCTCGCGAAGCTCGAGGCCGAGCAGGCCGAGCGGAACAACGAGATCAGGGAGAAGCGCCAGGCGCTGCCCTGGGTCCCCGTCGAGAAGGAGTACGAGTTCGACACCGAGGACGGCAAGAAGAGCCTCGCCGAGCTCTTCGACGGCCGCTCGCAGCTGCTCGCCTACAACATCATGTACGGGCCGGACTACGAGGTCGGTGCCTGCCCCGGCTGCACGAGCCTCGGCGACGAGTTCGACGGCTCGCTGGTCCACCTCAACCATCGGGATGTGACGTTCGTCGGTTTCTCCCGGGCGCCGATCGACCGGCTCGTCGCCTACAAGGAGCGGATGGGCTGGCAGTTCCCGTACGTCTCGACCTACAACACCGATTTCCCGTTCGACTTCGGGCTCGCGATGACCGAGGAGCAGGCAGAGGAGATTCCCGAGGTCAAGGAGATGATCGATAACCCGCCCGACTGGCTGCAGGAGTGGTCCGAGCAGGTCGGGGCCGACCTGAAGGACGGCCTCCGCGAGGGCCCGGGGTTCATCGCCTTCGCCCGGGACAACGGGACCATCTACTTCACATACCAGGTGATGGCGCCCGACCCGTTCGTCGCGCCGTACCACTCGTTCCTGCTCGACCGCACGCCCAAGCCGCAGCCCGAGGAGCCGCGTGCCTGGCGGAAGGACGAGTACCCGGACTAGTCGCCGGTCTGGCGATTGCCCTTGGCAGTGGGGACCGCGGCGGCCGAGGGCTTCGCCGGCACCTTCGGGTTCTGGATCTGACCGAGGCGCTGGATCAGCCGTTGCCACTGCTCGGGCTTGAGCATCTCCCCGAGCTGGCTCAGGTTCCCACTCGTCGAGAACGTATAGCCGACGTGAATGTGGTTGTAGTGGTCGGGCAGGATGAAGGTGGGGGGCCCGAGGTCCATCAAAGAGATGATCTGCGCGGGGCGCATGGCGCCCTGGAGCAGGAGCAGATCCTTGATCACCGCCTCGGTGATCGACCCGGGCCCCTGGTGCCCGGTGATCGGGATTCCGTTGACAGCGGCGATGTCGACCGCCGAGCCGTATGAATGAGCCGAGACGTTCCCCGACGCCGTCAGATACGAGTGGCCGCATTTGAGCGACGTGATCGTGAGTCGGTAGCCCTTCGCCACCAGGTACTCCAACACCGCGAGCACCCGCCTGTCGATCTGGCCCGTCCGGACATCGTTGCGGCCGCAGCTGTAGATCGAGAGCTTCGGGTCGGCGAGAACGCGCTGCATCAGCGCGGCCTTCGACTCGAGGAGAACCTGGCCTACGGTCGGGTCCGACCCGAACGGGTTCTTGTCGTTTGCCCGGTAGATCGCGGTGGTCTCGAGCAGCTTCCAGCCGTCGAGGATCGGCTTCGGGTCGATATTGGGAGCGCCGCGCCCGGCCGGCCGGATCGCGAAGTTGAGCCGTGGCGGGCCGGCCTGCGACTTGCCGATGCGGCCGATCTCCGAGCCGCCGACGACCCGGGATCCGATCTTGAGCGGCTTCAGCTGCATCGTCTTCGGGTCGAAATGGAAGGTCGGGTTGTCCTGCGGCGGCCTGGGCCGCCTGCGGTCCCTCGAGCTTGAAGGCGTCGGCGCCCAGCTTGCGCTGACGAGGCACCGGATGCATCTGGGAGATCGAGCCGAGTTGCGAGTAGGTGTAGCGGTTGCCGTAGGCGTCTTGGAGGACGATGAACTTGCCGAGCTCCTTGCTCTCGCCCATCTTCTTGATGACGCCATCGTTGACCGCGACCACAGGAGCGTCCAGGCTCGAGTAGATGTTGATGCTCCGGCGGTTCGCATCGGACTGGATGACGTCCGCGGCGTTGCCGGCGGCCTTGCGCTGCGTCGTCGACCGGGTCAGCGCGGCCGCGTCGCTGATGTCGTCGGCGTACCGGGCATCTGCTGCCACGGGGAAATGGGCTCCCTCCGTGAGGCCCGTAAGAGAGCCGACCAGCGCATCCGGAAGGCGGCCATATTGCTGCGCCCCCAGCAGCACCTCATCGACGTACCAGTCGGCGTGGTTGTAGGCGAACACCGCTTGGCGGATGTCGTGATCCCCACCCGCGGCCCTCAGGTAGCGGGCCGCGGCGCAAACCGCATCAACTGGGTTGTAAGGGTCCTTGCGTCCGTCCTCGTTGGCGTCGACTCCGTAGGCCGCCCAGGTGGACGGGATGAACTGCATCCAGCCCTGGGCCCCGGCCGAGGAGACATTGAGGTTGGTGCCGAAGGCCGTCTCTATCTTGTTGATCGAGGCCAGTACCTGCCAGGGGATTCCGTACTCGGTACCGCAGGATTGATAGATCGGGAGCAGGAAGGGCGGGATCTCGAAGGAGTCGATGACGGGATTGGGGACCCCGATGGGAGCGGGTCCAAAGGTCGCGGTGGTGAGGCCCGGGTTCCGAGGCGTGGGAGTGCCATCCGGGTTTCGCAGGATGGGCTGGGTAATGCCGTTGCTCTGATCCATCGTCACGTCCTTGGCGGTCTGGCGCTTCCCCTTCTGCTTGGCGAAGAGGCCCTTGCCGCCACCGTTCCGGCCGCTCTTGCCGGTCTTGCCGTCGCTGGTCCCGCCAGCGCCGGCGCCGGCAGGGGATCCGCTCGAAGCGGAGCTGCCCCCAGCGGTCGACTGGCCGCCGCTGGAGCTGCCGCCGGAGCTGCCGCCGCCAGAGCTGCCGCCGCCAGAGCTGCCGGTGGAACCTCCGCCGCCGAGGTTCGGCAGCTTGGGGACCTGGACGTTGGTGTCCGGGAGCGGTTGAGGCAGCGGACCCGGGAGCTTCGGCACGGTGACCGTCAGGTCGCCGACGCCGACGCTCAGAGAGCTGGCGGTACCGGCACCGAGCACGGCCAGCGTGCTGCCCAGAGCGACGATCAGTAGAAAACGCTTAGCCATCCTGGCCCAGTCCGCGACCCATCGGGTCTCGCATGCTTCCGAACGGCCTCGGTTCATGCGCCGGTTCCCTTGGGCCTCGACCTGAGCCTGAGGGTTCCTCTCGGCGCGCAGCCGCCCGTTCTCACCCACCCTGTTGTTATACGGGCGCCATGAGCGATGCCAACCTGATCCTGATCACCGGCGGCCTCCTGATCGCCGGGCTGCTGGCGACCGTGGTGGCTGGGAGGCTCCGCGTCCCGGGCCTCCTGCTGTTCCTGGGCCTGGGAATGGCCGTCGGCTCGGACGGATTGGGATGGATCGACTTCAGCGATTACGAGCTGGCGCGCACCATTGGGGTGATCGCCCTGGCGCTGATCCTCTTCGAGGGCGGGCTGAGCGCCGGGTTCGGGGAGGTCCGCCCGGTGCTCGGCGCGTCAATCGGGCTCGCGATCCCCGGAACCCTGGTGACCGCGGCCATCACTGGGGCCGTAGCGAGCCTGGTGTTGAACATCTCGCTGCTCGAGGGGATGCTGCTGGGCTCGATCGTCTCGGTCACCGATACCGCCGCGATCTTCGGGCTCCTTCGCCATTCCCGCCTGCGCCCGAAGGTCGCGCGGGCGCTCGAGGGGGAGGCGGGCCTGAACGACCCGGTGGCGGTGCTGCTCGTGGTCGGGTTCATCGACTGGATCCAGATGCCCGGCTACGGCGTCGGCGACATGGCCCTGCTCTTCGGCCGGGAGCTCGTCATCGGCGTGGCTGTCGGGATCGCCGTCGGATGGCTGGCCGTTCAGGGCCTGCGCCGCGCCTGGCTCGGCAACGAGGCCGGATACGTGATCGGGACCATCGGCGCGGCCGCCGTCGCGTTCGGCGCTGCTAGCAGCCTGCACGGATCGGGATTTCTGGCCGTCTACCTGGCCGGCCTGATGCTGGGAACCCTCCCGATTCCCGCCAAGCGGGCGGTCACCGTCTTCCACCAGGGGCTCGCGCTGGTCGCCCAGGTGACGATGTTCGTCGTGCTCGGCCTCCTGGTCTTCCCCTCGCAGCTCGGCGACGTCGCGCTCGAGGGGACGCTGCTGGCGCTGGTGCTCGTCCTGATCGCCCGTCCGATTGCGACATTCGCCAGCACCGCCCTCGCCGGGTTCACGGCGCGCGAACAGTCCGTGATCGCGTGGGCGGGGCTCCGCGGGGCGGTCCCCGTCGTGCTCGCGACCTTCCCAGTGATCGACGGCGTCCCCGACAGCCTCGACTTCTTCAACATCGTCTTCTTCGTGGTTCTGCTTTCGACCCTGCTGCAGGGCGCGACCTTCGAGCCGTTCGCTCAGGCGCTTGGCGTGACGTCGACGCAGGCCTTACCCGAGCCCGTCCTGTGGCGGCAACGGACGGCGGGGCAGGGCGCGCAGATACTCACCGTTCGCCCGTGGGGCTCGGACGACGGAGACCCCTCCTTTCCCAGCGCTGTGCTGGGGACGCCGGTCCGCGGACAGCTGCTGTCCCGCCTCGACCGGCCCGGGGCGTTGCTCGTCCTCGAGGATGGCCGCTACGCGTTCACCGGGCCGATCCTCGGCGTGGGCCCCGCGAGCACCCTGCAGACCGAGGCCCGCCGGCGGCTCACCCACGCCGGGTCCGATCCGGAGAGGGCCTGGTGGCGCGACGTGATCGGCGAGCTCGCGCGCTGACCGGCGAGGAGCGCCTCAGCCCGCCTCAGCCCGCCTGGCGAGGCCCTCGACGAACAGGTCCAGGAGCAACTCGAAGCGCGCGTCCTGGTCGGCGTTCGCGAAGTGATCTGCGACCTCGGTGAGGTTGGAGAACTGGTCGCCCGGCAGTGAGGAGAGATAGCTGCCGACCATCTCCGCGCTCTCCTCCAGCGGCGGTGCACCCGCAGCCACCTCCGCCTCGTAGCCCCCTTCGTCCATCGTGAAGCCGTTCACCACCGAGAACATCAGCAGGTAGCTCTGCACCGCGAGCTCGTCGGGGACGCCGCCGGCGCGGAGGATCGCGAGCACCCGCTCGGAGAGGCGTAGGGCGTTGGGTCCCATCGGTACCCGGCCGATCGAGATCTCGACGATGTCCCGGTGCCGCCTGATCGTCTGGCGCATCACCCGGGCGACCTGTTTGAACTGCTCCTGCCAGCGCTCGGGATCGGGATCGGGAACCTCGTTCACCTGCTCGCCGATCACCTCCTCGAGCACGAGGTCGAGCAGGCCGTCCTTCGAGCCGACGTGCCAGTAGAGAGAAGCCGCGCCCGTGTCGAGCTCTTCGGCGACGCGGCGCATGCTGAATCCACCGAGCCCGTCCCGGTCGAGTACGCGGAGGGCGGTCGCGACGATGACCTCGCGAGTCAGTGGATCGCGCCGGCGTCTGCTGATTCGGTCCGGAACCCGCTGCCAGGGGGGTGAGGGCAGGGCCTCTTCCTGTCCATTCTCGGCCTCGCCGTTCGTCGTCTTCTTATCCGGACTTTCCGCCATCTCGAACAGCGTACTGCTCACGAACGACGTTGCAGCAGCTTGGGATCCGTGATAGAACACTGTTCGAGTTGAACAGAGGCATTCGGCTAACGATGCACGTTCGACAAGAAAGGAGGGCACTGAGATGACCGTCGATTCCGTCGAGCGGGAGTACACCCGCCTCGTCGAGCGTCACCGCGACGAGCTCCACGCGCACTCCCGCCGCATCCTGCGCTCGGGGCACGACGCCGAGGACGCCCTCCAGGAGGCGCTGCTCAGAGGTTGGAGGGCGCTGCCCTCGTTCGAGGGGCGAAGCTCGCTGCGCAGCTGGCTCTACCGGATCGTGACCAACACCTCTCTCGACGCGATCAAGGGTCGACCGATGCAGGTCGTCCCGATCGACGAGGAGCCTCCGGCTGTCCGCCCGGAGACCGATCCGGAGGACCGCTACGCGCGCCGCGAGGCGCTGGAAAGGGCCCTGGTCACGGCGGACCGGGTTCTCCCCGGGAGGCAGCGGGAGGTCCTGATCATGCGAGAGGCGCTGGGCTTCTCGGCGGAGGAGACCGCCGATCGGCTCGAGACGACGGTTGCGGCGGTGAACAGCGCGCTGCAGCGCGCCCGCGCCAGGATCGACCGTCAGGTGATTTCGTCACGAGTCGCGTGAATTACGGCGCCGCCTTTTGTGTCATACGCTCGACCTCGATCAGCTCGACTTCCTGGACGCCTCGGGCGTCCGGCTACTGCTCGATCTCGCCCAGCGGTCTCGGAGGAACGGCAGGCGCCTGCGGATCAGGCCCGCCACCTCGCCGCAGGTCCGGCGCGTGCTGGAGCTGACCGGGGTCGTGGAGCACCTGCCGCTCGAGACCTGACCCTGCAGTAGATCCGGCGTACCGCGTCAAGTCCCTGCGTATGGTGTTCGTGGGGAAGGCGTGTCGTTCGTCCGCAGAAGCTCCACTACCGCTGTCATCACGGTCCTGGCGCTCGCCCTGATCGGGGCGGTTGTCGCCTCGGGCCCAGCCTCGGCACGGAGTCGAAGCCAGGGCCACTACCTGGCCGCCGCCAATAAGGGCGTCAAGCAGACCAACAAGTGGTGGAACCATGGCCGGCATTGGTATGCCTCGGTTCTGGGCGGCCCGAACGTCGCCTCCCTATGGGGGATCGTGCCGCTCTTCGAGGCCCTCAACGGGCTGCAGATCGCCCAGCCCTCCAACCGCCACCGGCATCAGCTCAACCGCTTCGCCCGAGGCGCCGAGCGCTACCTGAATCGGAACCTGAAGCCGGTCCCGGGGTTCGGGCCCAAGCCCGGCCAGCACAACCCCGGAAAGACGACCTGGTTCGACGACAACGGCTGGTGGGGCCTCGCCTTCCTGGACGCCTACCGGGCCACCGGGAACGCTCGCTACCTCAACGACGCGATGATCGCGCAGCGCTTCATCAGCGTCTCGGGCTGGGACACCACGCCGGGTCGCCCCGGGGGCATCTGGTGGAACACCAACCACAGCTTCTACGCGGGTGAGTCGCTCGCCGGAGGGACGCTCCTCTCCGCCCGGCTCTACGCGCTGACCCACGACCAGGCCTACCTGGAGGACGCCCTCAAGTTCATCGCCTGGGGCGACGTCTGGCTGACGGATCCGGCCACCGGGCTATACGCGCGGCTGCGCAGGCCGGGCACCTATGGCAAGACCGGCACGACGGCAACAGGCGCGCCGGCCGCCGCGGCAGCCGATCGTCAGGCACTGAAGGCGAATCCGGACGAGGCCGCCAAGTTGGAGGCCGCCGGCGAGCCCGTCCCTGCTCCGGGCGAAGCGAGCACGGCAAAGCGCAACTACCCGCCGTTCGATGCCGTGCCGATGCCGTACGTGAACGGCCCGATGATCCTCGCTCACCGGATCATCTGTGAGCAGACCGGCGAAAAGTCCTTCTGCCAGAGAGCCGAAGATCTTGCCACGAGGACTCTGCAGGTCTATCAGCGGTTCTGGATGGGCCCGCAGTACGACTTCTGGTACGTGCGGACGATGCTCGAGTTCGCCCAGCTCGACAACAACGGCAACTGGTACGGGATCGTGCAGCGGAACGCGCGCAGCGCTCTGCACCGCGCGCGCGATCGCCACGGCCTATATCTCCGCACCTGGTACGGGAAAAAGGCAGCCCACAGTGGAGCCCCGAAGGGCAGCATCCAGCTGCACTCGGCCAACGCGGCGCTGTTCGCCTGGATGGGGGCGCTCGGCCGCTAGAGCGCCGCTCGGGGCTAGGGGGTCGTGCCCGTGGCCAGCAGCGCGACCATCGCCAGGGCGATGCCGACGAGGAGCCCGATCGTGTAGGCGATGACCAGCTTCCCGCCTCGGAGCCGATCGGTTGCCAGGTGGTCGATCAACGTGCCCATGCGAACCTCTCTTTCTCAGGCCTACGGGGTTAGCTGACGGGCTCGCGCTGAAAGAGTGCGCTACGTATTCGATTCGCCCTCAGAGCCGAAGCTCCAGTGGTTCCCCCGCTCGCGCGGTACGCGCGATTCGGCAGGTGCAGTTGCGAACGACGTACCCAGTGGGTACGGCGAATAAGCTACCTAATTCTGTGGTCGGACGTGCCTAAGCGGCCTTGGGGAGCTTGCCGTCGCGCTCGAGCTCCTCGCGGACCTTGCGCACGTGGCCGGTCGAGCAGTTGGCACGCTTGGCGATCACGCCGTCGGGCTCATCGGGGCTGCGACGCAGCTCGAACTCGAGGAGCGCCTGGCGCCGGGAGGCCCAGCCGTCGCCCTTCGCGCCGATGGTCGCCTTCTCGACGGCCTTCTCACGCTGGCAGTGCAGGCAGAGCCAATCGCCGCCCTTCTTGCTCCAGCCCTCGGGCCGGCGCGGGACGGTATTGCTGCCGGCGGCGTAGCGCACGGTCACCTCGCAGCCGGCACAGGTCCACCGGCGGGTGCGGGGCGCATGGGCGCGCTTGTTTGCAGTTGCTGTCTTTGACATGAGTTACCTCCGCGTTGTCGAGCACTGCTTCGCGAAGGCTGCCTACCAGTGGAAGAGCTGCGCGAAAGTGCTGCAAATGCCGGGTTTCCATGACCCGGCGGGGTCGTACATATTAGCAGACGCTGAAATCCCTGCAAAACGCGGCTTTTCGACGAATTTCACGCCTCGGTGACGCAAAATGCCCGGTCGAACCGGTACGAATACCCGCCTCGTGACGCGCCCGGGCGACAGCCTCGCTGGACGCTTCACCTCGCGGTCGACCTGGGCGCTGATCGGCGCCCTGATCGCACTCGTCGGCGCGCTCGCGCTCTGCCTGGATCGCTTCCACAACGGGGACTTCTACCTCTCGCTCGTCAGTGGCCGCCTGGTCGCGCAGCACGGCTTCGTCGACCAGTACCCGTTCGCAACGGTCGCGAAGGGGGGGACCTGGCTGAACCAGCAGTGGCTCTCCGAGCTCACCTTCTTCCGGATCTCCCAGGTGCTCGGGCCGACGGGGCTGACGGTGCTCTACGCGTTCCTGATCACGGCGCCGCTGGCCCTCTTGCTCTGGCTCTGCCGGCGGAAGGGATGGCCGATGCTGATCGCCGTCGCGGCCTTCTACTTCCCTGGCCTGCTCGCCGTGATCCACCCGCGCGCGGCCGGGTTCACGGTGGTGATCTTCTCGCTGCTGGTGGCGCTCCTCGCCGTCGCCTGGCATGGGAGATCCGGTTCCGGGCTCGAGCGCCGACCCCCGTGGTGGGTTGGGCTCGCGATCGTGGTCCTGTTCGCGCTCTGGGCCAACCTCCATGGGGGGTTCATCGCGGGCCTCCTGCTGCTCGGCCTGGCGACGGTGGGGTTCGCGATCGATCGTTGGCGCGGCATTCCCGGGAGCCTCCCGATGTCCCGAATCGCGGCGCTTGGGCTCCTTGCGGTGCTCGCCGCCGTCACCGTGACCGTCTCGACCCCGCTCGGGGCTGCCATCTGGTCGTACCTGCTGAGCTTCCAGAACCAGGCGATCTCGCTGGCGAGCACCGAGTGGCAGTCCGCCTTCGGGGACCCGCTCGCGCTCGTCTACCTGGCGCTGGCGACGGTCTTCGCCGCCTGGATGTGGGTGCAATCGCCGCGGCCGCGCCGTGCCACGACTCTGCTGGTGACGGCCGGCTTTCTGATCTTCGCGGGCTACTCGATCCGCAACATCGTCTTCATCGGACCCGTCCTGGCCCTCCAGGTCGCCTGGACGGCGCCGAACCGTAGTCCCGGGCCGATGCGCATGCCGGTCGCGATCGCCGGCTCGGTCGCGGCCGCCGCGGCGCTCGTCTGGGCAGCGATCCTCGGGCCCCCACGCGACGACCCGAGCCTCGGATTCCCGGTCGCGGACTACGCGATCGCCCATCCACCGAAGCACGGGCGGATCGTCACCTATGCGGGCGTGGGCTCGTACATCAACTGGCGCTCCCCCGACACGCGGGTGGTGCTGAACGGGTGGCTCGAGCACTTCTCGCCACAGGAGCTGCGCGACAACTACGGGGTGCTGCGCAATGGGGCGCCGGACCTGCGCGGGGCGCTCCGGCGGCTCAAGGCGGGAGCGGTCATCGCGCACGTGTCGTCGGCGATCGGGGCGCTCGAAGCGGCCGGCTTCCAGCCGGTCTACAGCACGCCGCAGGGGACCTATCTGGTGCGGGCCTCCAAGCGCCGTTGACTCAGCCCTTGCAGGCTTATCCGCGGTTAGAGATGAGCTCTACGATCCCGGCCTGCGATGGAGTCCACTCCCGCATCCGCTGACTCGGCGGTCGAGCCGGCGGCCGCGATCCGCCCGGCGTTGCCGGCGCTTCCCAGGCTGGAGGCCCGGCGCCGAGCCCTGATCGCCAACACGATGCTGGGCGGGATGGTCGCCGCCGCCTTCCTGATGGCGGCCGGCGCCGCCGCGAAGCACTACGGACCGACGCTTCACATCCATCACGGGCTGCCGGACTCGCTCCGAGGGCCGCTCCACGGCCTCGGTCTGTCGCTGAGCGGCACCGAGTTCGGCGTCGTCTTCATCATTCTCGGCGTCTGCTACCTGGGCGTGCTCGCCTTGGCGGACTCGGTCCGCGTCCGGGTCGGCCTCGGGGCGATCGTTCTGCTCCACCTGATCTTCGTGATCGCGCCGCCGCTGCTCTCGAGCGACCTCTTCAACTACGTGGGCTACGCGCGCCTCGAGGTCGTGCACGGCCTCAATCCGTACGTCCACCCGCTGTCGGCCGCGCCCACCGACCCCTCCTACATCTACGTGGGCTGGCCCCTCAACACCACGGCGTACGGCCCGCTCTTCACCCTCGCCAGCCTGCCGCTGGGCTGGGTCAGCTTCACGGCGGCGATCTGGCTGCTCAAGTCGGTGACCGCCCTCGCCAGCCTCGCCTGCGTGGCGCTGGTCTGGGCTTGCGCGACGCGGCTCGGCCGCCCGCCGCTCCCGGCCGCGCTCTTCTTCGGGCTCAACCCGGTGCTGCTCGCCTACGCGGTGGGTGGCGCCCACAACGACCTGCTGATGCTGGCCGCCGCGCTGGGCGGTGTCTACCTATTGCTCGCGGGACGGGAGTCGGGGATGGCGGCGCTGGTGGGCGCCGTAGCGGTGAAGAGCTCCTCGGTCGTGCTGCTTCCGTTTGCCCTACTCGGCTCGAAGCGGCCGATCAGGGCGCTGATCTGGGGCGCGCTGGCGGCGGCGGTCGTCGGGGCGATCACGGTGCTCGCCTTCGGCACCCACGTCTCGAGCCTCCTGCACGTCCTCCAGCGGGACGCGCGCCTCGAGACTCCGAACGACGTCCCCGGAGTGATCAACGACGTGCTCGGCCTCGGCCTCGCCAACCACACGCTCGGGCGGATCGGGATGGTCGTGCTGGTGGCGACGGTCGCCCTCCTCCTGATCCGGGTCTACCGGGGCGGGGACTGGCTCGAGAACGCGGGCTGGGCGACCTGCGCGGTGATCGTCACGACCACCTGGTTCCTGCCGTGGTACCTGGTCTGGTTCCTGCCGCTCGCCGCGCTCGCGCTGCGGCCGTACCAGCGCCTCACGGCGCTGGCACTGACCGCACTCGCAATCGGCCTACAGCTGCCGCTGATCTTCGGGAAGTAGCACGCGTGACGTACGCGGCGGGGTGCGGTTCGTGCCGTGCCGAGATCCGGCCCAAGATCACGCTGCCGACTCCACCGATGATGCCGACGGCGAGGGCTGCGACCGCCCAGATCACGCCGTGTAGATCGAACCCGAAGGCGTTGTCCAGCGACCACGCGCCGGCACCGATCCCCGCCAGCGCGAAGACCGCGGCGATCAGGACGAGGTTGAACTCGTAGCCCTGGTTCGCTGTTCCAGATGCCGTTCGGGCGTGCACGGTGATGACCGCGGCCGTCATCACGGCGATCACAGCCGCGGCGGCGAAGGGGGTGAAGAGGCCGAGCGCGATCAGCGCGCCGCCCAGGAACTCGGCGCGTGCCGGCCGCCCGCGCGTGGAGCCAGCCGGGCTGGAGGCCGATGCTGTCGAACATCCCGGCGGTGCCCTGCAGGCCGCCGCCGCCGAAGACGCCGAAGAGCTTCTGGGCGCCATGGCCGACGAAGAGCAGTCCCACCACCAGACGAAGAACGAGCAGTGCGAGGTCCATGTGGATATCTCCTAGGAGGTCGGGTTCGAAGTCTCTTTCAAGGATAGTTGCCTACGCAAGCAACTTCTTAACCTTGCGCGCGGCGCGGATTGAGAGAATCGCCGCGATGCGTCAGCTGACCAGCCTCGACGCGCAGTTCCTCGCCCTGGAGAGCTCGAACCAGACCGGCCACGTCGCCGGTCTCGCGATCCTCGATCCGTCCGAGCAAGGAGGGCGGCGAGCTGACCTTCAGGGACATCTGCAGGCTGATGGAGGAGCGCCTGCCGCTGCTGCCGCCGCTGCGCTGGCGTCTGGTCGAGGTTCCCTTCGGGCTCGACTACCCCTACTGGCTCGATGACGCCGAGTTCGACCTCGACTTCCACGTCCGCGAGCTGGCCCTGCCGCCCGGAGGCGACCAGGAGAAGCTCGCGGAGCAGGTGGCGCGAATCGTCGTCGCGGCCGCTCGATCGCTCGCGCCCGCTCTGGGAGCTCTACCTGATCCACGGCCTCGAGGACGGGCAGTCGGCGCTGCTCACCAAGATCCACCACGCGGTGGTCGACGGCCTCTCCGGCGCCGAGATCATGGGGGTGCTCTTCGACCTCGCGCCGGAGGGCCGCGAGCTGCCCGAGCCGCAGGTCGACGGCGCGGAGCGCAAGCCGACGCGACCTCGAGATGCTCACCCGCGGGCTGATCGGGCTGCCGCGCTACCCGCTGCGGGTGCTGCGCTCGCTGCCCCGGGCCCTGCCCAACCTCGACGAGTCGCCGGTCTTCGCCGGCATCCCGGGCACGAGCCTCGTCGCCAGGGTGGCCGACCGGCTCGACGCGGCCGCTCTCCGAACCGCGAGACCGGGGTGCTCGCCCACACCACCTACAAGGCGCCGAAGACCAGCTTCAACGGACGGATCTCGCCGCACCGGCGCTTCGCCTTCGGCCAGCTCGACCTCGACGAGGTGAAGGAGGTCAAGAACAAGCACCGCTGCACGGTCAACGACGTGGTCGTCTCGATCTGCGCGGGCGCGGTGCGCAGCTGGCTGCTCGAGCACGACGAGCTCCCGCCGGACCCGCTGGTCGTCCAGGTGCCGGTCTCGGTCCGCACCGACGAGCAGATGGGCACCTTCGGCAACCGGATCATGCTGATGAGCGCGCCGCTCTTCACCAACGAGCCGAACGCGGTGCGTCGCCTCGAGAAGACCCACCGACGCGCTTGCCGGCGATGAAGGAGCACCACCGGGCGCTGCCCGCCGAGCTGCTCCAGGACACCAACCACTTCATCCCGCCGGCGGTCTTCGCCCGCGCCGCCCGCGCCACCTTCGCGATCTCCACCGGACCCGGGCAGGCCGACCTGGAACCTGGTGGTCTCCAACGTCCCCGGGCCCGCAGTTCCCGCTCTACTGCGCCGGCGCCAAGCTGGTCGCCCACTATCCCGTCTCGGTGATCACGGACGGCATGGGGCTCAACATCACCGTGATGAGCTACGACGGCCACATGGACTTCGGGATCGTCGCCGACCGCGACCAGATCCCAGACCTCTCGTCGATGATCGACCGGCTGCGCGACTCGCTCGAGGAGCTCAAGTAGACGAGCTAGTCGACTGGCCTGGCGGCCGGGCCTTCGAGCAGGAAATGCGGCCCGGGATCGCGGATGCCGACGGCGAGGGGTCGCTGCCGCCTGGACGCGATGGCGCGCTGGCTGCAGGACATCGCCTATGCCGATCTGGTCGACGCCGGCTTTGAGGGCAGGGGGGCCTGGATCGTCCGGCGCACCCGGATCCGAGTCGACGCCTTCCCTCGATTCGGGGAGGAGATCTCGTCGCGCACCTTCTGCAGCGGCATCGGCCGCTTCTCCGCCGAGCGCAGGACCTCGATCCGGGGCGAGCGCGCGGCGGTCGAGACGGTGTCGCTCTGGATCTGCCTCGATCCCGAGCGTCGCCGGCCGATGCGCTTTCCGCCCGAGTTCCTCTCGATCTACGAGGAGAGCGCCGGGGGCCGCGACGCCAACGTGCGGCTGCGCCATCCGGATCCACCCGAAGGGGCCGAGCGCTCGACCTGGACCTTTCGGGCCTCGGAGATGGACCCCGCCGGGCACATCAACAACTCGCACTACTGGACGCCGGTCGAGGAGGAGCTCGCGGCGGGCCCAGAGCCGGAGCGG
Source organism: uncultured Solirubrobacterales bacterium (assembly GCA_963848955.1). Lineage (GTDB taxonomy): Bacteria > Actinomycetota > Thermoleophilia > Solirubrobacterales > 70-9 > DASUPK01. The sequence goes on from CAWKFQ010000010.1 coordinate 44,951, forward strand.
ATCGACGCGGAGGTCGAGTTTCGCGATCCCGCCATGCCCGGAGAGGTCGCCCTGCTTCGCGATGGCTCGTCGCTCTGGATCGCGGGCGCCGAGGGCACGGTGCACGCGTCGATCCTTCGCGGCTAGGCGGCGGCCTCGGTGCGCGCCCGGGCGCCGTCTGCCGCCCTGGCGTGCTCGGAGATCGCGTCGATGATCTGCGGCCAGACGCCGCGCGGGAGGTCGTGGCCCATGCCCTCGATCATCATCAGCCGCGCGCCCGGGATCGCCTTGGCGGTGGCGCGGCCGCCCGACGGGCGGATCATCTTGTCCACGGTGCCGTGGATGACCAGCGTCGGGGCCTTGATCCGTCCCAGCGCCTTCGGTGCGGTCGCCGGAGGCGACGATCGCGCCGAGCTGGCGACCGCCCGCACGGACGTCGAAGCCGCGGTCGAAGCTGCGCGCGGCCCGCTCGCGGATGTACTGCTCGTCGCGCTCGAAGCCGGTCGACCCGACCAGGCCGAAGATCTCGGCCGACGCGCTGGATGTAGCCGTCCCGGTCGCGGGGCGGCGGCCTCAGCAGGTAGCGGTAGACCGAGAGCGCCGGCTGGCCGCGCCAGCGGCTGCCGGTGGTCGACATGATCGAGGTGAGCGAGCGGACCAGCTCCGGATGCTCGGCGGCGAGCATCTGGCCGATCATGCCGCCCATCGAGGCGCCGACCACGTGTGCGGGAGCGATCTCGAGCTCGCGCAGCAGCCCCGCGGTGTCCTCCGCCATGTCGGAGAGCGAGTACTGCTCGGGGCCGAGCCGGCGGGTCAGCATCTGCTTGACGCTCGGCGGGCGGAAGTCGAAGTGGGTCGAGCGGCCGATGTCGCGGTTGTCGAAGCGGACGACGTAGAAGCCCCGTTCGGCGAGCTGCTCGCAGAAGTCCTCGTGCCAGGCGATCATCTGCGTCGCCAGGCCCATGATCAGCAGGATCGGGGGGTCGTCGGGGTCGCCGAAGGTCTCGTAACAGAGGGTCACGCCCCGCCCGACGTCGCAGAACTCCTCGGTCATCGGCGATCGTAGAGCAAAGCGACCGGTCCGCCTCGCGCCCACGGCCAGGCACGAAGTCCTGCATTTCGCAACGGATCTTGCACTCGTGTTAACGAGCGCTCACATTCGGGCGGCGAGCGGTTAGCCTGGCCAATTGCCGCGAGCGGTGCTTTGCCGCTCACCTGTCGATGCCTAATCCGAGGACTCCAAGAGGGCGACCTTCCCACCGCGGGCGCGCTGCCGTGCTCGCGCTGATGGTGCTGCTCACCCTGGTGATCGGCGCGGTGATCGGCCAGAGCGCGGTCGGGGATCCGGCCTCGAAGATCGCGCAGAAGCAGTCGGAGCTCGACCGGATCCAGTCGGCCGAGGGGCCGCTTCGGGGCCAGATCGACCAGATGAACGCCGAGGTCGACCGGCTGATCGGGGAGGAGTCGCGGCTGCGCCAGGAGCAGGCCGCAGCCGAGCACGAGCTCGAGCAGAAGCAGGCGGAGCTCGACCAGGCGACAGCGCAGCTCAACGCCGAGAAGGCCGAGCTGGCTCGCGTGCGGGCGAAGCTGCAGTCGGCGGTCGCGGCGCTCGAGCAGCTGCTCGTGGACATGTACAAGGCGAACGACCCGGACGTGACGTCGGTCGTGATGCAGTCGGCGAGCTGGTCGGATCTGCTCACCCGCACCGAGTACATCGACCACATCCAGCAGTACGACAACGAGGTCGTCGCCCGGGTCCGCGGCCTGCGCGATCAGATCACCGCCCTCGTCGACCAGCTGCAGGCGACCCGCGACCGCATCCTGGCCGCTCGCGACGCGGTCGCCGCCAAGGAGCGGCAGATCGCGAGCCAGCACGCGCAGATCTCCCAGCAGCAGTCGCAGCTTGCGGCCGCCCGGAACGCGCGGCAGGGAGTGCTGAATGCGCTGCTCAGCAAGGAGCGCCAGATTCAGGCGGACCTCTCGGAGATCCCGGCGCCGGCGGGCCACGCGACCATCGATTCCAGCGGCGACGCGATCCCGCCCTCGAACGCGCCGCTCGCCGTCCGGGGCGCGATCGCGGCCGCCAACCAGATCGACGACCTTCCCTACATCTGGGGCGGGGGACACGGCTCGTTCACAGCGAGCGGCTACGACTGCTCCGGCGCGGTCAGCTTCATGCTGCACGGCGGCGGCTTCCTCTCCAGCCCGCTCGACTCGACCGGCCTCGAGGTCTGGGGCGACTCGGGCGGCGGCAACTGGATCACGGTCTTCGCCAACTCAGGCCACGCCTGGGCCTACGTCGCGGGGCTGCGCTGGGACACCGGCGGCCCCGGCGGCGGCAGCGGGCCGCGGTGGAGCACTGTCATGCGGGACGACGCCTCGAGCTTCGTCGCGCGCCACCCGGCCGGCTACTAGGGCAACTCCTTACTTAATTAAGCCGGCCAGCAGTAGCCGTAGGCCGTCAGGTTCGAGGCCGGGCCGAAGAAGCCGTAGCTGCGGGCGGTGAAGCTGTTGTTCTGGTTGATCGAGCCGTCGGCGAAGAACGCGTTGGGGGAGCCGCCACCGTTCGAGAAGCCCCCGGCGACGAGTCGCTTGCCCTTCGGGCAGGAGGGCGTGGTGGTGCTCGCCAGCTGGCTGGCGGCGATCGGCGCCGGGCCCGATGTGACCTGGGTCAGCTTCGGTTTGCTCATCCGGGCGCAGTAGGCGATCGCGGTCAGCTCGCCCTGGCCGGTCGGCCCGTAGGCGCTGCCGGTGACGGTCCAGGCCTTCTTGCTGGCCATGCGCGACTCGGTGATGTAGTCGCCGCCGTCGCTGCGGAAGTTGGTTCGCTGGAAGCCGCCGGAGACCAGGAACTGACCCTTCGGGCAACGTGCCGTCACGGTCTTCGTCTGACCGGTTCTCACCCAGACGGTCTTGTGCGGCGTCGGCGTCGCAGGAACCACGCCGCGGCCGCAGACAACCTGCATCGTCACCTCACGGGTGGTCGTTTGGCCTGGGCTTGGATCGAGTACGACGACGCTGATGTGGTAGCCCAGCTGTGCCCCGAGCCGCTCGTAGGAGTGGGGATAGATCCCCTCGCCGTCTGGTCCCACGGCGGGGCTCTGGGTCATGCCACCTCCGATGGGCTCCCTGCCGCCCGGGCACAGGACCTCCAGGCGAGGCGCCGTGTCCGGCTTGTTGAGCCTGTAGGTCTGGGTGGTGAGGCTGACGTTGCGCAGCGTCCGGGCTAGCCCAGGCGTGGCGGCCCCCTTACGGCCGAGGATCCGGATCGTGCCCTTGTTGGAATCGAGAACGTAGGTCCCGCCGACGGCCCGCAGGGCCATCCGCAGCCCGATTGCAGTTCGTTCCGGACTTCAGCACGTAGACCTGGTTCAGTCGCCCGAGCCCCCCGGGCCCGCGAGCTACCCCGACCGTCGCCCGGTGGCCTTCGTGAGGATCGGTGCCAGCTCTGCCGGCGGCGCATAGCAGCCGGCTGGATCGAAGCGACGATCCTGCAGCGCGAACTTGTACGCGCCCTCCAGACGCTTGGTCGGGAGGTTGAAGCCGGGTTTGGCGGCGAGGGCGCTGGCGCTCGCCAGGAGAGCCGTGACGAGCACGGCGACCAGCGAGATCAGTACAGCGGCGCGCCTCATGGATCGATCAGAACCCCTCAGGTACCTCGAAGTTGCGCGGATACTGCCAGCCGGTCGCCGAGGACGTCGCGCCGATACATTTCAGCGTGCTTGTCTCAAAGAAGCCAGGAGAGCACGAGAGGAGAATCGAATGAGGGCAGGGCAGAGGAAGCCGATCCGGGTCGGCCTGATCGCGTTGGCGGCGGTCGCGTTGTGCGCAGCGTTCGGCGCCGGCCGCCGGGGCCAAAAGATCCCCGTCAAGTTCAAGGTGATGCGGGGCTTCGCCTCACCGGGGACGCCAGAGAACCTGAACGTCGTCGGCGTGCTGAAGATCGGCGACCCGAAGGCGGACAACGTCCTCGTACTCAACCCGGGCACGTCGGCGAGCGCCGCCTACTTCCAGCCGCTCGCCCGGACGATCGCCAAGACGCTGCCGGACTGGCAGGTGTGGTCGGTGGAGCGGCGCGAGAACTTCCTCGAGGACCAGTCGAGCTCAACCTGTTCAAGCAGGGGAAGGTCAGCCCCAGCGAGTTCTTCAACTACTACCTGGGCTATCTGTCGGACCCGAGCATCACCAACCACGTCCACAACGTCCCCGACTCGGCCGTGCCCTTCGCCCGGCAGTGGGGGATGAACACTGAGATCAACGACCTTCGCGTGGTCGTCAAGGCCGCGACGAGGAAGGGCCGCAACGTCGCGATGGGCGGCCACTCACTGGGCGGCTCGATCACGACGGCCTACGCGACCTGGGATTTCAACGGTCGGCCCGGAGGCCGCGACCTCTCCGGTCTGGTCCTGATCGACGGCGCCAGCAGCCCGACGGCCGTGACGGCCGAGCAGGCGCAGACGTCCCTGGACGACCTGCAGACCTCGTCGCCGTGGCTGAACTTCGGGGGCATCCCGGCGCCGCTGGCGGGACTCTTCGGCATGGTCGGATCGGCGAGCGCGAAGGCGGCGCCGAACGCCCCATCGGTCTTCCAGGGCTGGCCGCTCCTGCCCTCGAACCTCCAGCCTCCGGCGGGGGTCAACCCGACCAACGAGGCAGGTTTCGGCACGGTCTACTGACGTCAAGACCTCACCGGCGTCCCTGAGGGCCGCCCAGGTGCACTCCGGTCAGCTGGCGGCGAGCGGGGACCCGCGGTCGTGGGATCGAGCCGGCAACATCACCCCGATTCAGCGCTGGGCCAACATGTTCTCGGGCTGGGGCCTGCAGAACCTGGACGGCACGGCCTGGTACCACCCGATGCGGCTGACTATCGACTCGGGCGCAGTCGGTGACGGGATCGCCAATCCGGCGCAGTCCGTGCTCGACGTGCACTCGACCGACGCGTCGAAGCTCCGCAAGAGGCATGAGGATCTACGCATTCGGTGCAGCTCTCGGCGGCGCCAGGGTGCTCTCCGCCGCGCAGGCACTGGCCGCGACCGCGCAGATCCCGGGCCGGAACCTGAAGCTGGTCGATCGCTCGGCGACCTACGCGCACAACGACCCGAACGCGGCGGAGCCGAAGGTGAACGCCTTCATCAAGCGGCTGATCCCGTTCCTGCGGAAGGTCAGCGCGGGGAAGGAGTCCGGGAAGAAGAAGGGCGGTGGGAAGGGCGGGAAGAGGAAGTAGCGGCCGCTAGCTCTTCTCGACCGGGCGCCCCGCCCGGCGCCAGGTGCCGACGCCGCCGTTGGCGACGTGCATCACCCGGTCGAAACCCTCGCGCTGCAGGATCGAGGCCGCGAGGCCGCTGCGCTTGCCGCCGCTGCAGATGGCGGCGATCGCACGGTCGCGGGGAAGCTCGCCCTGCCGCTCGGGGAGCTCGCCATAGGGCAGGTTGACCGAGCCCGGGATGTGAGCCTCAGCGAACTCGTTCTCCTCTCGCACGTCGACCACGAGCAGTTCGTCGTCCTGCAGCCGCTCGGCGAGCTCGTCCGGGTCGATCAGCTCGATCCGCTGCACCGGCCGCCCCTCCGAGCGCCAGGCCGTCATCCCGCCCTCGAGGTAGCCGCGCACCCGCAGCCCGACCGAGGCGAGCAGCTCGGCGGCCTCCAGCTCGTAGCCGTCGGAGGCCGCCACGACGATCAGCTCCACGTCGGGCGGGACCACCTTGGCGACCTTGGTGGCGAAGCCCGTCTCATAGGCGGAGGCGCTGATCGCCCCTGGGATATGGGCCTCGTCGAACTGCTCGTTGGTGCGGGCGTCGACCAGGAGCGCGCCTTCGGCGATGCCGACCTCGACCGCACGCGGCGCGAGCGGAATCGGCGTTCCCATGCCCTCGATCAGCGGTCCCTGGTTGATCGCGACGATGCGTTCCACGTTCGGGGGCGGATCCCCGAGCGTGGCGACCGCGTCATCCACGAACTCCTCCTCGGTCTCGAACCGCAGCGCCCGGTTGTGGCCGCGCTCGAAGCCGATCGTCGAGGTCGACTTGTGGTCGATCCCCGCGCTGCCGCAGGCCGAGCCGCCCAGGTGCCCGGGCCAGACCTCGACGTCGTCGGGCAGGGGGAGCAGCCGATGGTGCAGGGAGCGGTAGATGTCCGCCGCTCCGTCGCGTTTCTCGATCGCCAGGTCGGGTCGCGCCACGTCCCCGACGAACAGCGAGTCGCCGGTGAGCACGGCCCAGGGGTCGCCGCCGCGTTCGGCGTCCCTCAGGAGGAAGGAGGTGTGTTCGGGCCGATGGCCCGGCGTGTGCATCGCCTCGATCTCGACCTCCCCGAGGCTCAGCGTCCAGCCGTCGGTGAACGCCTCGTGCGGGTACTGGGCGTCGGCCAGCTCATGGACGTGGATCGTCGCCCCCGTCGCCCGGGCCAGGCGGCCGTGTCCGGAGACGTGATCGGCGTGGTTGTGGGTCTCGAGCACGTGCTCGATCCGGACGCCGTGCAGCCGGCTGAGCCGCAGATAGGGCTCGATCGACCACTGCGGGTCGATGACCGCCGCGACACCTGCGCTGGCGTCGCCGACCAGATAGGAGGCGCAGCTCAGGTCCTCGTGCAGGATCTGCCGAAAGAACATTCCTGGCCAGCGTAGTTGCCTATTCGGCCTCTTCGCGGGCGTCGAGGAGCCGGCGCGGCGCGGTCAGGCGCCAGGCGTCCTCGATCAGGGCCGCGAGCTCATCCTCGTCGACCGCCTCGAGCCGGATCAGCACGTGCGGGCTCCCCTCGTAGTGGGGCGTCGTGAAGTAGGTGTCCGGCTCGCCACGCAGCAGGGCCTCCTTGTCATCGAGATCCGCGACCTTGATGACCAGCGCGTCGGGATCGGTCCGCAGGCGACAGAAGCCCTTGCCCTTGGCCTGGCCTTCCGTCCTGACCAGCAGGCCCGGCGTGCCCCACCAGCTCCCGGCCTCCACGCCAGGGAGGCGCTCGCCGATCGCGACCACGTCGTCCCAGCTCGCCATCGGCTAAGAGCCGGTGAAGTTGGGCGGGCGCTTCTCGACGAAGGCGAGGACGCCCTCGATGAAGTCCTGGGTCTGGCCCTGCTCGCGCTGGGCGTTGGCCTCGGCCTCGAGCTGCTCGGCGAGCCCCGCATACATCCTGCGGTTGAGCAGACGCTTCGAGCCCGCGTACGACGTGGTTGGTCCCTTGGCGAGCAGCTGCAGGAGCGCGTCGGCCGCACCCTCGAGGTCCTCGTCGGGCACGACCCGGTTGATCAGGCCCCAGTCGAGCGCCAGATCTGCGGGTACGCGCTCCCCGAGCATGGCCATCTCCGCCGCTCGGCCATAGCCGATCCGGGCCGGGAGGAAGGCGGTCGAGCCGCCGTCGGGGATGAGCCCGATGTTGACGAAGGCCAGCAGGAAGTAGGCGGACTCGGCCGCAACGACCAGGTCGGCGGCGAGCGCGAGCGAGCAGCCGATTCCGACCGCGGGCCCGTTCACCGCCGGCGACCACCGGCTTCGGCATCTCGCGCAGCGCGGTGATGATCGGGTGGTAGACGTCCCGCAGCCGGGCGCTCAGATCGGGGACGCCGCCCTCCGTGCCCTCCCGCTGCTCCTTGAGGTCGGCACCCGAGGAGAAGCCGCGACCCGCGCCGGTGATCATCACGGCGCGCACCGAGTCGTCTTCGGCGACCGTGGTGACAGCGTCCAGGAGGTCGCGGCCGAACTGCTCGTTCCAGGCGTTGAGCGCCTCGGGCCGGTTGAGGAGAAGCTTTGCCGCCGAGTCCTCCGTGGTCAGGTCGATGGTCTCGTGGGAGGCCACGGCCGAAGCCTATTCTCCCTTCCTCGTGAGCCGGTACCTGCCACGGCCAGTCGGCAAGCTGGTCACGCGCCTCCTGCAGCGCTCGAGCCAGCGTCCGTGGATCCCGATTCCCGCGCATCGCGCCCTGACCGAAATCGCGGCCCGGATCACGCAGGTCCCGGCCGGTATCACGGTCACCCACGGCACTCTCGGCGGTCGGCCGTGCGATCGCGTCGGGCCCGGGGATGCCGATTCCAGCCGCGCCATCCTCTATCTCCACGGCGGCGCCTACGTCGTCGGGTCGCCGCGGACCCACCGCGGCCTGGCCGCCCAGATCGCGATCGCGGGCGATGCCCCGGTTCAGCTTCTCGACTACCGGCTCGGACCGGAACACAAGCATCCGGCCGCCCTGGAGGACGCCCTGGCCGCGTATCGGGAGCTACTCGGATCGGGCCTCGAGCCCGGCTCGATCGTGATCGCGGGCGACTCTGCGGGGGCCGGCCTTGCCGTGGCGCTCGCGACGCGGATCCGCGATGCCGGTGAGCCGGTGCCCGCAGGACTGGTGCTGCTGAACGGCTGGTTCGACCTGACCTGCTCGGGGCCCTCGATGAGCTTCAACCGCCGCCGCGACGTCGGATTGCGCCGCGACTGGACGGTCCAAAGTGGTGAGCTCTACCGCGGGGACACCGATCCGCTCGACCCCGAGCTGTCGGTGCTGCGGGCCGATCTCCACGGCCTGCCCCCGACCTACCTGCAGGTGGGCACTCACGACCTGCTGCTGAGCGACTCCGACCTGCTCGCCGAGAGGTTCGAGAGGGCAGGCGTCGACATCGGCTACACGCGGTTCGAGGGCATGTGGCACGACTTCCAGCTCGGTGCAGGGCTGCTCCGCGAGGCAGACGAGGCGATGACCGACCTCGCCGCTGCGCTGGAGGGGATCTGGGCGGGTCGCCCGCTGGCCGAGGCGGAAACGCTCGGCAGTGGTTCACACAACGGTCGTCCGAGTCCCAGCGTGGCGATCATCGGCGCTGGCTTCGGCGGCATCGGCCTCGGCATGACCCTCAAGCGGGCCGGGGTCGACTCGTTCACGATCTTCGAGAAGGCCGAGGGGATCGGGGGAGTGTGGAGGGACAACACCTACCCGGGCGCTGCCTGCGACGTCCCCTCGCACCTCTATTCGTTCTCCTTCGAGCCGAACCCGGACTGGACACGGGTCTACTCGCCGCAGCCCGAGATCCTCGACTACCTCGAGCGCTGCGTCGAGAAGTACGGCATGGCCCCGAACCTGCGGCTGGGAACGGAGGTCATGCGAGCGCAGTTCGACGAGCAATCCGGCCGCTGGCGGATCGAGACAACTGGAGGCGAGACGGTCGAGGCCGACGTCCTGGTCTCCGCCTGCGGCCAGCTCAGCCGCCCGGCCCTCTCCCGAATCGAGGGCGCCGAGCGCTTCGAGGGACCGATCTTCCACACCGCCCGCTGGGACCACGAGGTCGAGCTCGAGGGAAAGCACGTGGCGGTGATCGGCACCGGCGCGAGCACCATCCAGGTCGTTCCCGCGATCGCGCCGGGGGTCGGTCAGCTCGACGTCTACCAGCGCTCGGCTCCGTATGTGATGCCGAAGAAGGACCGCCCCTACAGCCCCTGGGAGAGGAGGCTATTTCGGCGCTTCCCACCCGCGCGCTGGGCGCGGCGCTTCCAGCAGTGGCTCGCCTTCGAGATCTTCGTATCGGCCTTCAACCAGTTTCGGCCGGTTGCGCGCCTTGGGATCCGCATCCACGAGCGCCATCTCGACGAGCAGGTAAGCGATCCCGCTCTGAAGGAGGTGCTGAGGCCCGACCACGTCCTGGGCTGCAAGCGGGTGCTGATCTCGGGCGACTACTACGAGACTCTCGAGCGACCCAATGTCGAGCTCGTCACCGAGGGCGTCCGGGAGCTGACGAAGCGCGGGGTGATCGCCGAAGACGGTACGGAGAGGAAGGCGGATGTGATCGTCCTCTCGACCGGCTTTGAGAGCACCGGCTTCCTGGCGCCGATGGAGATCCGGGGGAGGGAAGGGGTCGAGCTCAACGAGGCCTGGCGCGAGGGGGCGAATGCCTATCTGGGCATGACCGTGGCCGGCTTCCCCAACCTCTTCATCATGTACGGGCCCAACACGAACCTGGGGTCTGGCTCGATCATCTTCCAGCTCGAGAGCCAGATGAGCTACATCCTCGACGCGGTGCGCAAGCTTCAGAGCCGCGGCGGCTGGCTCTCGGTACGGCCCGAGGTGCAGGCGTCATTCGATCGCGAGATCCAGAAGCGGCTCTCCACCTCCGTCTGGCAGACCGGCTGCAGCAACTGGTACCTCGATGAGGACGGCCGGAACACCAACAACTGGCCGGGCTTCACACTCGAGTACCGGAGCCGGACCCGCCGCCTCGACCCCGAGGACTACGAGGAGTCTCAGCTCAACACGTCGGGCTTGTAGCCGAGATCCTCGATCATCTCGAGGAGGCGCTTGGCGTGCTCGGGGCCGCGCGTCTCCATCACCAGCTCGACCCCCGTCTCGCTGACGGCGAGCCCGACGCCCTCCCGGACGTGGTCGACGTCGATCAGGTTGGCGCCCCCCTCCCCGAGGCAGGTGAGCAGTGCCGCGAGCGATCCCGGCTCGTCGGCGATCTTGGTGAAGATCCGCAGCCGGCGGCCCCGCTCGGTCTCGCGGTGGCGGGCGATGTCGGCGAGCACACCGAGGTCGATGTTGCCCCCGGAGAGGATCGCCACGGTTTTCCCGGACCCGGCCGGCTCCACGGCGCCCTGTCGAAGGGCCGCGACGCCGACCGCGCCGGCGCCCTCGACGACCAGCTTGGTGCGCTCCAGCAGGAGCATGATCGCCTCGGCGATCGCGTCCTCGTCGACGGTCACGAGGTCGTCGAGCAGGCGCTCGAGCAGCGGGCCCGTGATCTCGCCCGGGTGCTTGACCGCGATCCCGTCGGCCAGCGGGCAGTGCGACTGGATGCCGATCACCTCGACCCCGTCCCGGCTCTCCTTGATCGCGCTCGCCACGCCGGCGGCCAGGCCACCGCCGCCGACCGGGACCAGGACGCGGGAGAGGTCGGGCACCTCGTCGAGCAGCTCCAGCCCGATCGTGCCCTGACCCGCGATCACCGCGGGATCGTCGAAGGGGTGGACGAAGGCGAGGCCCTCCGCCTCGGCGAAGGCCCGGGCCTCGCCGATGCAGCGTCGACCGACTCGTCCCCAGTGAGCCGGATCTCGGCGCCGGACTCGCGGGCCGCGGCGATCTTGGCGAGCGTGGCGCGCTCCGGCATGAAGATCGTGGCGCTCAGACCCCGGGCGCGGGCGGCATAGGCGAGCGACTGGCCGTGGTTGCCCGCGCTGCCGGTGACCACGCCCTGTCACCGAGGGATCGAGCGAGGCGATCTTGTTGAGCGCGCCGCGGAACTTGAAGGAGCCGGTGCGCTGGAGGTTCTCGGCCTTGAGCGCGATCGTGCCACCGGTGGTCCGCGAGAGGTAGCGCGACTCGATCACCTGTGTGTCGCGGGCGACATCGGCCACCACGTCGCGCGCGCGCCTGATCTCTTCGAGGGAGACGGTGTCGGTTACCGGAGCCATCCCGAAAAGGATCGCTCAGCCGGCGGCCCGGCCGAGCGGAACGGTGGCGTCCATCTCCACCAGCGCCCCCTTCGGCAGCGCCGCGACCCCCACGGTGGTCCGGACCGGGAACGGCTCGGAGAAGAACCCGCGTAGACCTCGTTGACCTCCGCGAAGAGCTCCATGTCGGTCAGGTAGATCCCGATTCGCGCCGCCTCGCTCGAGCTGGGTGCCCGCGGCGCGGCAGACCGCGTCGAGGCTCTCCAGGCAGCGGCGCGCCTGGTCGGCGACGCCGCCCTCGACCAGCTCACCCGTCTCGGGGTCGAGCGGCACCTGGCCGCTGCAGTAGAGGACGCCGTCCGCGACGACCGCCTGCGAGTACGGGCCGATGGGAGCGGGCGCTCCCTCTGCCTCGATCGGCCGCCTGACACCCTGGGATGCGGTCCCGACCGCCCACGTCCACCTTGATCCGCTGCCTGCATCCGACCTCCTCTCGCTTGGGCGCCCGGCCTGAGTATCGCTGAGCGGAGCAGGACGGCGCGCCTGCGATCCTGCCCGCATGCGCGCCCTCGCCATCATCCACCAGCGCGACGCCGGCCCCGGCGTCTTCGCCGAGGAGATCCGAGAGCGCGGTGTGGAGCTCGACGAGTGGACGCTGTCGGAACGAGGTACCGGGCCGCCGCGCGAGATCGCCGACTACGACGCGGTGATCACCTTCGGCGGCGCCATGAACGCGGACCAGGAGGACCGCCACCCGTGGCTGCGCTTCGAGAAGGACTTGCTGGCCGCGATGCTCGACGACGGCATGCCGATCCTGGCGGTGTGCCTCGGCACCCAGGTGCTCGCCGATGCCGCCGGTGGGGAGGCGCGCCGAGCGAGCGAGCCGGAGATCGGGTGGTTCGAGATCGAGGTGACCGACGAGGGAGCGGACGATCCGGTGATCGGGCCCCTCGCGCCGAGCTTCACCGGGTTCCAGTGGCACAGCTACGAGGCATTGCCGCCGGAGGGCGCCGCCATCCTCGCCCGCACCCCGGTCTGTCCGCAGGCGTACCGGATCGGCGACCGGGTCTGGGGCATCCAGTTCCACGCCGAGGTGACGGCCGCCGACCTCTCGCACTGGATCGACGACTACCGGGCTGATGAGGATGCGGTTCGTATCGGCGTGGACCCCGAGGAGCTGCGTAGGGAGGCCGAGTCCCGGATCGCCGACTGGAACCGGCTCGGCCGCGAGCTCTGCGGCCGCTTCCTCGACGCGATCGACTGAATTCGCGGCCGAACGTCCCGGATACCCCCGCTCAGCGCACACTGCGGGACGTTCGCTGCTTACTCCGGGGTGACGTAGGCGCCGGTGAGGCCGCCGTCGACGAGGAAGGTCGAGGCGGTCACGTAGGAGCTGTCGTCCGAGGCGAGGAAGAGGGCGCCCTGGGCGATCTCGCGCGCCTCCGCGAAGCGGCCCATCGGCAGGTGGACGAGCCGGCGCGCTGCCTTCTCCGGATCCTTCGCGAAGAGCTCCTGCAGGAGGGGTGTGTTGACCGGGCCGGGGCACAGAGCGTTGACGCGGACGCCCTTCTTCCCGAACTCCACTCCGAGCTCGCGCGACAGCGCGAGGACCCCGCCCTTCGAGGCGGTGTAGGAGATCTGGGAGGTGGCGGCGCCCATCACCGCGACGAATGACGCGGTGTTGATCACGGACCCGCCGCCGGAGTCGAGCAGGTGGGGGATGCCGTGCTTGCAGCAGAGGAAGACCGACTTCAGGTTCACGTCCTGGACCCGCTGCCAGGCCTCGAGCGAGGTGTCCAGCACCGAGACGTCGTCCTCGGGGCTGATCCCGGCGTTGTTGAAGAGCACGTCGATGCGCCCCATCTCCTCGCCGCCCGCGCGTACATCTCCCGGACCTAGCTCTCGTCGGCGACATCGGCCTGGAGCGGCAGCTCGCCCTCGGCTCCCTCGCGAGATGTCGACGCCGACGACGCGGGCGCCCTCCTCGGCGAACAGCCGGGCGGTCTCGGCGCCGATGCCGCTCGCCGCGCCGGTGATCACACAGACCTTGCCCTCGAGCCGACCCGGCATTCAGCCCTCCGTGGCGTAGTAGACGTTCTTCACCTCGGTGTAGGCGTCGAGCGCGTCGGGTCCGAGCTCGCGCCCGACCCCCGACTGCTTGAAGCCGCCGAACGGCGTCGAGACGCGCACCGAGGTGTTCGAGTTGATCGAGACCACGCCGGACTCGATCGCGCGCGCGGTTCGCATCGCCTTGGCCCCGTCGCGGGTCCAGACCGAGCCCGAGAGGCCGTAGATCGTGTCGTTGGCGATCCGGATCGCCTCCGTCCTCGTCGTCGAAGGGGATCACGCAGGCGACCGGCCCGAAGATCTCCTCGCGGGCGGGGCGGGCGTCGTTGGAGACGGGCGCCAGCACCGTCGGCGGGAACCAGTAGCCGGGGCCGTCGGGGACCGAGCCGCGAATCGCAACCGGCGCGTCGCCGTTCACGTACGAGGAGACGGTGTGCAGCTGGTCCGCCGAGATCAAGGGACCCATCTGCGTCGACTCGGAGAGCGGATCGCCGACCGTGATCGACTTCACCGCGCCCTCGAGCTCCGACATGAAGTCGTCCATCGCCGAGCGCTCGACCAGGATCCGGGAGCGGGCGCAGCAGTCCTGCCCGGCGTTGCCGAAGACCGCGATCGGTGCCGAGGATGCGGCCGCCGCGAGGTCGGCGTCGGCAAAGATCAGGTTCGCGGACTTGCCGCCGAGCTCGAGGGTGACCCGCTTGATCGTCCCGGCCGCGCCCTCGGCGATTCCCCGACCGACCTCGGTCGAGCCGGTGAAGGCGATCTTGGCGACGTCGGGGTGCTCGACGAGGCGCTGTCCGCAGACCGAACCGGGGCCGGCCACGACGTTGAGGACGCCCTCGGGGATGCCGGCGTCGAGGGCGATCCGCTCCAGCTCGAGCGCGGTCAGCGGGGTGAGCTCCGCGGGCTTCAGGACGACCGTGTTGCCGGCGGCGAGCGCGGGCGCGACCTTCCAGGAGGCGATCGTGAGCGGGAAGTTCCAGGGCGCGATCAGGCCGACGACGCCGAGCGGCTCGCGGAAGGTCATGTCGACGCCGCCGGCGACCGGGATCGTCTTGCCGGTGAGCCGCTCCGGCGCGCCGGCGTAGTAGCGGAAGGTCTCGACCACCATCCCGATCTCGCCGCGGGCGTCGGAGATCGGCTTGCCGGCGTTGCGGGCCTCGAGCGTCGCCAGGTCCTCCGCTCGCTCCTCGATCGCGTCGGCGAGCCGGTGGAGCAGTGCGGAGCGCTCCGCCGGGGGCCACCGCCCGCCAGGCCGGGAACGCCCGCTTGGCCCGCGCGACCGCGGCGTCGGTCTCCTCGACGCCCGCGCGGGGGAGCTCGGCCATCACCTGCTCGGTGGCCGGCTCGATCGACCTCGATCGCGTCCGTTGCTCGCCACGTAGCCGACGATATAGGGTCCGCGCGTGGCGTCAGGGGAGAGAGAGCAAGGAAGCTGCTCCCCGACCCGGTGGCCCTGGCGGCACCCGCGGGATGCTCTCCCTCGACGAGCTCCGAAGGAGGCCGAGGAGGGCACGATCGACACCGTCGTCACCGCCTTCACCGACATGCAGGGCCGGCTGTTCGGCAAGCGCATCCAGGTCGAGTACTTCCTCGACGAGGTCGTCGAGCACGGGGTCGAGGGCTGCAACTACCTGCTCGCCCTCGACATGGACATGGAGCCGCTGCCCGGCTACGAGATGGCCAACTGGGAGGAGGGCTACGGGGACTTCGGGATCGTCCCGGACATGTCGACGCTGCGGCGCATCCCCTGGCTCGACCGCACGCGCGCTGGTCCTCTGCCGACGTCGTCAATCACGACGGCACTCCCGTGGTCGCCTCGCCCCGCCAGGTGCTGATCGCCGCCTACGAGCGGGCGCGTGAGATGGGCTTCACGCCCTACGCCGCCTCCGAGCTCGAGTTCTACCTCTACAAGGAGAGCTACGCCGAGGCCTGGGAGAAGGACTTCAAGAACCTCACCCCGACGATCCCCTACATCCTCGACTACCACATCCTCGCCACCACGATGGACGAGCATACCTCGGGCCGATCCGCCGTGGCATGCACGCCGCCGGCATCCCGATCGAGTTCTCCAAGGGCGAGGCCTGGTACGGGCAGCACGAGGTCAACACCCGCTACGCGGACGCCGTCACCGCCGCCGACCGCCACACGATCTACAAGAACGGCGTCAAGGAGATCGCCTTCCTGAACGGCATCTCGGCGACCTTCATGGCGAAGCCGTCGGAGAAGGACATCGGCAGCTCCTGCCACGTCCATCAGAGCCTGGTCGACGGGGACGGCAAGAGCGTCTTCGTCGACGGCGACGGCGAGGAGACCGACACCTTCATGCACTTCCTCGGCGGCATGCGCGAACCACATCCGCGAGCTCGCCCTGTTCGTCGCCCCGGCGATCAACTCCTACAAGCGCTACGCGGCCGAGAGCTGGGCGCCGACCTCGGTCTCCTGGGGCCGCGACAACCGCACCTGCGGCTTCCGGGTCGTCGGCCATGGCCAGTCGACGCGCGTGGAGTGCCGGATCCCCGGCGCCGACGCGAACCCCTACCTGGCGATTGCCGCGCTGCTCGCCGCCGGGCTCGACGGGATCGAGAACCAGACCGACCCGGGCCCGAGCTGAAGGGCAACGCCTACGAGGCCGGCGAGGCCGAGGCCTTCCCCTCATCGCTTCGCGAGGCCGTCGAGCTCTGGGAGAAGTCGGACTTCGCGAAGCAGGCGTTCGGCGACGCGGTCCACAAGCACTACCTCAACTACGGCCAACTCGAGCAGGGACTGTTCGACAAGGTCGTGACGGACTACGAGAAGCGCCGCATGTTCGAGCGCGGCTAGTGGTACCTCACCACTAGGCCGGCGTCTCGACGCCCGGCGAGATGGGCGGCCCCGCCGCCGACGCGGTGGAGCGGGCGGTCTCGGGCTGGGCGACGACGATCACCCGGCAGGGACGCTCGGCGAGCACTGTCTGGAGCGTCTTGCCGTAGAGCGGCGCTCCGTTGCGGTAGCGGAGGCCCATGACGAGCGCGACCGCCTTCAGCTGACGCGCCTCCTCCGCGATCGAGTGGCCGGCCTGGTTCGGCCTGACCCGGTGGATATGCCCGCTGACCCGCAGGCCGCCGATCAGCTTCGCCTGCTCGATCTTCGAGCGCGCCTCCTGGTCCTGCTCCGAGAGTGGGGCGTCGAGCGGCAGGTGATTGGGGACGGTGACGATCGCGATCACGTGCACCGCCCGTCGTTTCTTGCCCGCCAACTTGACGGCGGTGACCATCGTCTGCTCATTGAACGGCTCGTCGTCCTCGAAAGCGACGAGGACGCTCTTGTACTCGATCTCCTCGACGCCGAGCGGCTCCGGGAGAAGCACCTTGTGTGTCTGGATGGGCGAGAGTCCGAGCGAGCGGCGGTAGAGCAGGTAGATGGTGAGCCCGAATGCCATCCAGATCGCCCCGATGACGAGGGTCCGGGGATTGAGCGCCATCACGACGATCCAGGCTGTAAAGGTGCCGAACCCCCCGAGCACCGCGGTCACGGGGATATCGAAGCCGAAGGCGTGAATGCTTCCCGGTGGCTTCCAGGCGCGCTCTTCGTCCGGGTACCGCTGGCGCAGCTTGATCACTGAGATGTGGGCGATCGTGAAGGAGAGCATCGCGCCGAACGAGTAGAGGGTGGCCAGCAGCTCGGTCTCTCCGGGGATCATGGTGATGATCGCGATGCCTGAGAAGACCAGGATGGCGATGTACGGCGTGCGGAAGCGGGGGTGGATCTGGCGCAACCGCTCGGGCAGCTGGCGGTAGTGACCCATCGAGAAGGTCAGGCGGGATACCCCGATCAGCCCCGCATTGGTGGCGATCAGGAGGATCACAGCCGCGAGGACGCCCACGTAGTAACGCAGCACCTCGGTGAGGCCGGCGCCGAGGCCGAGGTTCTCGACGATCCCCAGCACCGGGTCATCGGCGAACTTGGAGCCCAGGTCGGTCACGTACTCGCCTCCGACCTGGTGCACCGGCATCGCGGAGAGGGCGATCAGGGGAAGCAGCGCGTAGAGGCCTAGGACCGCGACGACCGTCAAGCCGACACCGCGGGGGACGGTCTTGGGGGCGTCCTTGGCCTCCTCGGACATGTTCGAGATCGTCTCGATCCCGGTGTAGGCGATCATCCCGACCGCGATCCCGAGGAGGAAGTCACCCCAGCTCGGCGCCACTCCCAGGTGGATGTTGTTGACCAGGATGTCGGGACTGAAGACCAGCGCCAGGCCGATCACGACCAGGATGACCTGGGTGAAGAGGTCGGCGATCGCCAGGATCAGGTTGAGACGGGTCGACTCCTGGGTCCCCTTGACGTTCAGCGCCGCGAGGAAGACGACCACCGCGACCCCGCCGAGAATGTCGCCCGGCGAGTTCCCGAGCCACGGCCAGAAGACGGCGAGGTAGTGCGGCACGAAGAAGGCCGAGATCGCGACCGTGATGATGTAGTTGAGCATCTGCCCCCAGGCGGCGATGAAGCTGACCAGCTCGTTGAACGCGTGGCGGGCGAAGCTCGAGGATCCGCCCGCCTCCGGGTACATGACGGTCGCCTCGGCGTAGGTGGCCGCGGTCGCCATGAAGATCAGGCCGGCGATTACGAAGGCGACCGGGGTCAGCCCGAGGGCGAAGGCGGCGGTGACGCCCAGCGCGTAGTAGATCGACGAGCCCACATTGCCGTAGGCCGCCGAGAAGAGCGCGCCCACGCCATGGACGCGCGCAAGCGATTCGTCCCTTGGGATCCGTCGAGCCATGCAGCCCATCCGAATATACGCCTGGGGCAGGGCGGGTCCGTGCTGCTCGACCCGGCTGGCGGGCCATACTTTGAGGCGAAATGGAGCCAAGGACACCGGTTCTGTTGCGCGAGCCGCCTCGCTCACGGAGCCTCGGAGTATTCGTCGCGCTCGGGTCGGTCGCCGCGTGCACGGCGGCGATCTATCCCCTGAAGCAGGTCGTTCCGGACATCTCCCTGGGGGTGGTGTACCTGGCGGCGGTCACCGGCGTTTCGATCTTCTGGGGCTTTCGCCTCGGATTGCTGACGGCGCTCGCCAGCGCTCTCGCGTTCAACTTCTTCCACATCCCGCCCCTCGGGAGCGTCACCATCGCGGATTCCGAGAACTGGGTCGCCCTGGCAACGTTCCTGGTCGCCGCGATATTCGCCAGCACCCTCGCGGAGCTGGCGCGGGCCCGCGCCGAGGAGGCGGACCTACGGCGTCGCGAGGCGGACCTGATGGCCGAGCTAGCCCGGGTCCTGCTCGGCCGTCCGGGCCTCGACGCTGCGCTGCCGGTCGCCGCCGAACGGATCGCGACTGCGCTCGAGCTGCCCTCGGCAGCCGTGCAGCTGGGTGAGGCAGCCGACTATCCGGGCAGACTCGCGCTGCCGCTCTCGGATTCGGGCCGTCGGATCGGCACGCTCGTCGTGCCGGCGGGGATCGATCCCGACTCCCTCGCCCGCCTGCGCGATCGACTCGTCCCCGGGCTCGAGGCGCTGCTTGCCGCCGCCATCGATCGTGAGGGGCTGCTCGCGGCCACGGTCGAGACCGAGGCGCTGCGCCGCAGCGACGACATCAAGACAACGCTCCTGCGCACCGTCTCCCACGACCTGCGCAGTCCGCTCACGGCCATCAGGGCTGCTGCGGAGGCGCTCACCTTCCCGACGATCACGGAGGAAGAGCGAGTGGAGCTGAGCGACGCGATTGTCGAGGACTCGGAGCGCCTCGCCACGCTGGTCGACAACCTGCTGGATCTTTCGAGGCTCCGGACCGGCACCGCGGAGCCCTCTACGGATTGGAGCTCGGTCGACGAGGTGATCGAGGCTGCGCTGGACCATCTGGACGCCGATCGCGACCGCTTCAAGCTCTCCATTGACGATCGCCTTCCGTTCATCCGGGCGGACTCCGCCCAGCTCGAGCGGGTCTTCGTCAATCTGCTCTCGAACGCGGCCAGATACTCAGGCGGGCAGCCAGTCTCGATCCGTGCCCGCGAGGTCTCGGGGAGGGTGGTGGTCAGAGTCGTCGACCGCGGCCCCGGGGTCCCCGACCGCGATCTGGAGCGAATCTTCGAGGCCTTCTACCGTGGCGATCAAGACCCCTCACATCCTGGGGCGGGGCTGGGGCTGGCGATCGTCAAGGGGTTCGTCGAGGTGAACGGCGGTCGCATCTGGGTCGAGTCGCTGCCGGGACAGGGGAGCACCTTCGTGCTCGAGTTTCCGCTTGACGGGGAGCCGTCTCGCGAGACAGCCGTCGAGCCGGTGACGGCGGCGCCCTCCGAACCATGAGTCAGCGCATCCTGGTCTGCGACGACGAGATGCAGATTCGGCGGGCACTCAGGGTGGTGCTCAAAGACGCAGGTTTCGAGGTCACCGAAACGGCGGGCGCCCAGGAGGCATTGGACGTGGTGTCAGTCAGGCCGCCGGACGCCGCGATCATCGACCTGCTGCTGCCGGATGGCGACGGGATCGAGGTCTGTCGGAGCATCCGCTCCTGGAGCGACATGCCGATCCTGGTGCTCTCGGCGGTGGGCGAGGAGGACCAGAAGGTTCGGGCCCTCGAGGCCGGCGCCGACGACTATGTGACCAAGCCGTTCGGTCCGCGGGAACTGGTCGCCAGGATGAAGGCGGCGCTGCGCCGGGCCGGCGAGACCGATGACGATCCGACCATCGCGGTGGACGGCCTCGAGGTGGATCTGGCGGGGCACGCGGTTCGCCGCGATGGGGAGGAGATCCACCTCACCCCGATCGAGTTCCGCCTGCTGGGCGCACTCGTTCGGAATCGCGGCCGGCTGATGACCCACAAAGCGTTGCTCACGGACGTCTGGGGGCCGGGGTGGGAGGAGGACACCCAGACCCTGCGCACGCATATCGCGAACCTGAGACGCAAGATCGAGCCTCCCGACGGTCCGCGCTACATCCGCACCGATCCTGGCATCGGCTACCGGTTCGGGGCCTAGCGGACGGCCCCCTTCACTGCTTAGAGGTGCGATCCGACCGCAGCCCGCTCGAGGAGCGGCGCGCGAATAGCCTTAGCCGATGGAATCGCAGGCCCTGCCATTGGTCGTCACGACCGCCGAGGAAGCGCGTGAGCGGCTCGTCGCGCGAGCTCGGTTCCTCGCTTGGTTCGGGATTTGCTGGCACGCCCTCGAGGCCGCGCTTGCGGTCGGCGCTGGGATCGCGGCCGGCTCGATCGCCCTGGTCGGCTTCGGCGCCGACTCGGTCGTCGAATCGATCGCTGGCTTCGCGCTGATCTGGCGCTTTGGCTCAGCACGTCAGGCATCCGAGGCCGCCGAGGAGCGGGCGTACCGCCTGATCGCCATCAGCTTCTGGGTCATCGCTGCCTACGTTGGCGTCGAGGCCGTGCGGCAGTTCGCGGGCGGCTCGCACCCGGAGACCAGCTGGGTCGGGATCGCCCTGGCTGCAATAACGCTGCTGGCGATGCCGCCCCTGGCCCGGGCAAAGACCAAGGTCGCCGAACAGCTCCGCTCGGCGGCGACCAAGGCCGAGGGGAGGCAGAACATGCTCTGTGCATACCTGTCGGCCGGGCTCCTGGTCGGCCTCGGCGCGAACGCCCTGCTCGGCTGGTGGTGGGCTGACCCGGGCGCCGCCCTGCTGATCGCCGCTGTTGCCGTGCGCGAGGGCCGCGAGGCCTGGCGCGGTGACGCTTGCTGCGACGTTTGCTAATAGCGGCGGCCCCGTTTGGGGGCCTGCAACGATTACTGGGATGGCGCAAAACGAACTCCACTTGCTGCCCTTGGTCTCCGAGTGCGGCCTCGAGCCGGAAGCGCTCCGAGTGCAGCAGGAGCGCTACGCCACCCTTGGACGCGACCTGGTGGACGTTGAGCGCAAGCAAGGTCGGCTGATCGCCACCTTCACGCCGGACGTTGCCGCCGACCTGATCCGCGAGACGATCGAGGTGGAACGTGAGTGCTGTCCGTTCTTGACGCTCGCTTATGACGCCACCGATCATCGTCTCTCGATCACGGTGCAGGACCCGGCCCAAGACCCTGCGCTCGACGCTCTCCATTACTCGCTCAGCGCGAACCGCTGAGGTAGATGGTCACGCTTTTCGGCGTCACCGCCCTCACGTTCGTGATGCTGATGAGGCTTCAGCGCCAGGCCGTGGGTTGATCCAGCGTCGATTTCGAAAGTCGCTGGCCCCATGCGAAGCGCCAGCCTGAGACTTCACACAATCTTTGCGCCCGCGCGGGCGATCTTCGCGTCTTCGTCACGCGGTCAACCCGACACTTTGTCTAGATGAGATCCGGGCCGCTCCAGCGCTCCACCGGGGTCGTGCGAATCCGAATGTGGCTCCACCCTCACAAGCTCGACCTGGAGCTTGCCGGTGGAGCAGACCCCAATCTCGACCCAATGCACAGGCAGCGGGCGCTAGAGCTCCTCGGTCCTGAATCCCGACGCCGGCTTGCGGTCTCGCTCGAGGAGTTGGCGCCGCGGCCTCTATCTGAGTTCGATCTCCTCGTGGAGCGCCTGAAGGCGCCGAGCCCGTCAGGGCGCAGGGTGTCGCCAGGTCGCTGCTCCTGATCACCGAGGGCACCGGCCCGCTCTGGGGGGCGGGCGGTGAGGCGGAACTCTCGGCGGCGGCGCGGGAGGCGCTGCACGGCCTCGATCACGGCCCATCGCTTGACGGATTCGATCGCGATCCGGCGTAGATCGGCGACATGACCGCGCAGGGCTGGCGTACGGCTACGCCCTCAGTTGCAGGCGAAAGAGCCACCTTCTGGCCGACGACAAGCCGGGCCGCGAGCCAGAACATGGGCGCGGTGTCACGTCCTTCACAGCATCTTTATGCGTCGCTGCCGAACCTGAACAGGAGCTTCACGTGGCGGGGGCGATCCTGATCCCATGGACCTGATCTCGATCGGGATTGCGCTCGTGGTGTTCGTGGCGCTCTACTTCCTCATCGACGGGCTCGACCGAATATGAGCTTCGCCGAGGGGGCGTTGCTCGTCATCTCGATCGCCCTGTTCCTCTACCTGCTCTACGCGCTGCTCCGCGGGGAAAAGCTGTGACCGTCAACGGCTGGCTCCAGCTGGCGATCTTCGTTGCCGTTCTCACCGCGCTGGTGCCGCTGCTCGGCGGCTACATGGCTCGCGTCTACCAGGGGGAGCGCATTCTGCTGGAGCGCCCACTGGGCTGGCTCGAGCGTCTGATCTACCGGCTGCTCGGGCCGTCGGCGCGCACGGAGCAGGACTGGAAGAGCTATGGCAAGACCACTGTCGTCTTCAGCCTCGTCTTCTTCCTGGTCCTCTACACGATCCTGCGCACCCAGAACATCCACCCCTTCAACCCGGAGGGGTTCAACTCGGCGCCCTGGGACGTGACCTTCAACACCACGTCCTCCTTCATCAGCAACACGAACTGGCAGTACTACGGCGGCGAGACGACGATGAGCTACTTCTCGCAGATGGCGGGCCTGGCCGTCCAGAACTTCGTCTCGGCGGCCGTCGGCATGGCGGTGCTGGCGGCCGTGATCCGAGGCTTCGCCAGCCGGGGCGTCAAGGAGCTCGGCAACTTCTGGCGGGACGTCACCCGCACCCTCCTCTACATCCTGCTTCCCCTCGCGGTGATCGGGACCCTGATCCTCGTCTCCCAGGGCGTGATCCAAAACCTCGCCTGCTATGTCGAGCTTCACCGGGCTGGGCGGACTCGATCAGACCCTCGCCGGGGGGCCGGCCGCATCGCAGATCGCGATCAAGCAGCTCGGCACCAACGGCGGCGGCTTCTTCAACGTCAACAGCTCGTTCCCGTTCGAGAACCCGACCCAGTTCTCGAACTTCGTCGAGATGCTCTTCATCTTGCTGATCCCCGCGGCCGCGACGGCGCAGTTCGGCCGCATGGTCGGCAACCGGCGTCAGGGCTGGGCGCTCTACGCCACGATGCTCATCTTCCTGGTCGGCCTGTTCGGTGTCGCCTACGCCGCCGAGCAGCACGGCTCTCCCGCGCAGCACATCGCCGGCGAGCAGACCGCCTCCGTCGATGGCAGCACCGGCGGAAACCTGGAGGGCAAGGAACAGCGCAACGGCATCACGACGAGCGCCCTATGGACGGACGTCACCACCGACGCCTCGAACGGGTCCGTCAACGCCGCCCACGACTCCTACACCGGGATCGGTGGGCTCGTCCCCCTGACCAACATGATGACCGGGGAGGTGATCTTCGGCGGGGTCGGCTCGGGTCTGTACGGGATGCTCTTAACGGTCCTCTTGGCGGTGTTCATAGCCGGGTTGATGGTCGGAAGGACGCCCGAGTACCTCGGGAAGAAGGTGGAGTCCCGCGAGGTCAAGCTGGTGCTGATCGGCCTGCTCTTCACCCCGATGGTGGCGCTGATCGCCACCGGGATCGCGATCTCGAGCAAGTACGGCACCCCCTCGATCTTCAACCCAGGCCCGCAGGGGTTCTCCGAAACGCTCTACGCCTACACCTCGCAGGCCAATAACAACGGTTCGGCGTTCGCCGGATATACGGGCTTCGTCCAGCCAAACGCACCGGGCAACGCCGGCGCCTACGGGATCAGCTTCGCCGACATCCTCGGCGGCCTCTCGATGCTGACGGCGCGCTTCGTCCCGCTCCTCTCCGCCCTGGCCGTCGCCGGATCGTTCTCGATGAAGCGCATCGTGCCCGCCGGCCCCGGCACCTTCCGGACCGACAACGCCACCTTCGTGATCCTGCTGATCGCGGTGATCGTGATCGTGGCGGCTCTCACCTTCTTCCCCGCTGTCCTCCTCGGCCCGGTCGTCCAGGGCCTCACCGACCAACTGGGATTCCCAACATGAGACGTGACCTGATCGCATCCATCGTCGCGGCTGTGGCCTTCACGCTGCTGTTCGGCCTCGCCTACCCGCTGATCGCCACCGGTGTTTCACAGGTGCTGTTCCCGAACAAGTCGGACGGCAGCCAGGTGAAGGTGGACGGTGAGACCGTCGGCTCGAAGCTGATCGGCCAGAGCTTCACGATCCGCCATCCGATCCCGGAGGACCAGCGCGGCAAGTTCGGCAAGAAGCAGATCAAGGACGCCGGACCCGAAGTACTTCCAGCCGCGGCCGTCCGTGACCACCTACAGCCCGGACGTCACCTTCTTCAACAACCTCGGGCCCAACAACAAGGCCCTGATGCAGCAGTTCAAGGGCTACATCCAGAAGTACCTCGAGCTGGAGGGCCCCTACACGCCTGGCCTGACGCGGAGGGACATCCCCGTGGATGCGATCACCAGCTCGGCGTCGGGCGTCGATCCGCACATCTCCCAGGCGAACGCCCGCATCCAGGCCAACCGCATCTCCAAGGTCCGCGGCATCCCGCTCGACCGAGTGCAGGAGCTGATCGATGACAACACGGACGGCCGCGCCCTTGGTGTGCTCGGCGAGCCGGGAGTGAACGTGCTCGAACTCAACATCGCTCTTGACAAGGAGTCGCCGCAGTGACCGACAACAACCGTCGCCGTTCGTCGATGTTCAGCCGTGAGCTGATTGTTCCGGCCCTCTGGGCGAGCGTTCGCAAGCTCGACCCGCGCCACCAGCTCCACAACCCGGTGATGTTCGTGGTCGAGGTCGGCGCGGTGATCACGACGGTCGGCTGGATCAACCAGGTCTTCGGGAACCCCCCGCTCGGCGGCGGGGACGAGGCCTCTTGGTTCACCTTCACCGTCGCGATCTGGCTCTGGCTGACGGTCGTCTTCGCCAACATGGCCGAGGCGCTGGCGGAGGGCCGCGGCAAGGCTCAGGCCGATGCGCTGCGAGCGGCTAGGACCGAGACCGTCGCTCACCTCCAGGACGGCCGCGAGGTCACCGCCTCGGAGCTTCAGCGAGGGGACGTGGTCGTGATCACCGCCGGGGAGTTGGTCCCTGGCGATGGCACCGTGGTCGAGGGGATCGCGTCGGTCGACGAGTCTGCGATCACCGGCGAATCCGCCCCCGTCATACGCGAGGCCGGCGGCGACCGCAGTGCGGTGACCGGGGGAACGCGGGTGCTCTCGGACCGGATCGTGGTCGAGATCACCCAGGAGCCGGGGAAGAGCTTCCTCGACCGAATGATCACCCTGGTCGAGGGCGCCGAGCGCCGCAAGACGCCGAACGAGATCGCCCTCAACATCCTGCTCTCGGGATTGACGATCATCTTCCTGGCGGTCGTGGTGGTGCTGCGGCCGATGGCGGAGTTCTCCAGCACATCCGCTTCGGTCGCCACCTTGATCGCCCTGCTCATCGCGCTGATTCCGACAACGATTGGGGCTCTGCTCTCGGCGATCGGCATCGCCGGCATGGATCGGCTGGTGCGCCGCAACGTCCTCGCTCTCTCCGGCCGTGCCGTCGAGGCATCGGGAGACGTAGACGTACTGCTGCTCGACAAGACCGGCACGATCACGCTGGGCAACCGCGAGGCGACCGAGTTCATCCCCATGCCCGGTGTCCCGGAGGCGGACCTGGCCGAAGCAGCCCAGATGTCCTCGCTCGCCGACGAGACTCCCGAAGGCCGCTCGATCGTCGTGCTGGCCAAGAAGTACGGGATCCGCGAGCACGACATGTCCTCGCAGGAGGCGACCTTCGTCCCGTTCAGCGCCGAAACGCGGATGAGCGGCGTCGACATCAATGGCCGGCGGCTGCGCAAGGGCGCCGGCGACGCGATCATCAACCTCGTCCAATCGGAGGGCGGTACGGCGCCCCCTGAGCTGCAGCCGGCGCTGGACCGGATCGGCCGCGAGGGCGGCACCCCACTGGCGGTCGCGCGCGACAGCCAGGTGCTGGGCGTCATCTATCTCAAGGACGTCGTCAAGGAGGGCATGACCCACCGCTTCGACCAGCTGCGCGCAATGGGCATCAGGACCGTGATGATCACTGGCGACAACAAGCTCACCGCGGCCAAGATCGCAGGCGAGTCAGGGGTCGACGACTTTCTCGCCGAGGCCACCCCCGAGAAGAAGCTGGACCTGATCAAGGAGCAGCAGGCGGGAGGGCGGATGATCGCGATGACCGGTGATGGCACCAACGACGCTCCGGCCCTCGCCCAGGCAGACGTCGGCGTGACCATGAACACGGGCACGCAGGCGGCGCGAGAGGCGGGCAACATGGTCGATCTCGATTCGAATCCGACGAAGCTGATCGAGATCGTCGAGGTCGGCAAGCAGCTGCTGATCACCCGCGGGGCCCTGACGACGTTCTCGATCGCCAACGACGTCGCCAAGTACTTCGCGATCCTGCCGGCGATCTTCGCGGCGACCTATGCCACCAGCGGTGGAGACGGCCCGCTGAACAAGCTCAACATCATGGATCTCGGCACCCCCGAGTCGGCGATCATCTCGGCGATCATCTTCAACGCGCTGATCATCCCGCTGCTGATCCCGCTCGCTCTGCGCGGGGTCCGCTACCGGCCCTCAGGCGCGAGTGCGCTGCTGCGGCGCAACCTCTTCATCTATGGCCTCGGCGGCATCATCGCCCCGTTCATCGGGATCAAGCTGATCGACCTGGTCGTGCACGGACTGCTCGGAGCATGATCTTGGAGATGGACGAACGAGCCGAGGAGAGGGTCGAGACCCGTCCCGAGCCGGTCACGGAGCGTGGCCGGCTCAAGATCTTTTTGGGCATGGCCGCCGGGGTCGGCAAGACCTACCGGATGCTGCAGGAGGGTCGCGCCGAGGCCCAATCGGGGAGGGACGTCGTGATCGGCTACCTCGAGCCCCATGGGCGTCAGGAGACCATCGACCAGGCGGGCAACCTGGAGGTCGTGCCGAGGCGGAGGGTGCCCTACCGCGACATGGAGCTCGAGGAGATGGACCTGCCCGGCGATCATCCGGCGGGCCCCGGACCTCGCCCTGATCGACGAGCTCGCGCACACGAACCCGCCGGGGCTCGAGCACGAGAAGCGCTACGAGGACGTCGGCGACGTCCTCGGGGCCGGGATCGACGTCTACTCGACCGTCAACGTCCAGCACCTCGAGACCCTGAACGACAGCGTCTGCGAGCTCACCGGCGTTCGTGTTCGGGAGACGATGCCCGATGCCGTCCTCAACGCGGCAGAAGAGGTGGTGCTGATCGACCTCACGCCGGAGGCTCTGCTCGATCGGCTCCGCGCGGGCAAGATCTACCCGAATGAGCGCATCGATTCCGCGCTCAACAACTTCTTCAAGATCGAGAACCTGAACGCCCTTCGCGAGGTCGCGCTGCGGCAGGTGGCCGAGGAGGTCGAGTCCAAGCGGCTGGTCCGCGAGGTCGTCGGCGGCCGCGAGGATCGGATGATCGACTCGGCCGCGACTCAGGCGGTCGGAGAGAGGCTGCTGGCCCTGATCAAGCCGACGCCCAGGGCGCAGCGGCTCGTCCGGCGAGCGTGGCGCTCCGCGCAGCGGCTGGGAACCGATCTCGACCTGCTGTACGTGAAGCGCCCCGGACAGAAGCTCACTGAAGAGCAGCAGCAGCAGCTCAAGGCGATTCGACGGCTCGCCTCCGTTCTCGGCGCCCGGCTTCTGATCGAGGAGGGCGACGACCTGGTCCAGACCGTGCGGGAGGTCGCGGAGGAGCGTGGCAGCACCTATGTCCTGATGGGCACCCCCTCGCCGCGGACGGGCCTGAAGCGGTTCCGGCCCTCGCTGCCGACAAGGCTGATCGAGGGGCTTCCCGGAATCGACCTTCGGGTGGTCGCCGACCGGGCCCTGCGGGCCGAGGAGGGGGAGCGGTGAGCCCCGCCGAGATCGTCATCGCCATCGTGCTCCTCGGCTGCATCGGCCTCCTGGTCATCCGTGAGCTGCAGCGCCGCCGTAGCGAGGCCTCGATCACGCCGGCCCGCACCAGGATCCTCTTCCCCTTCGTCGGCGAAGCCCTCTCGACGCGGGCACTGGACGCCGCGCTGCGGATCGCCCGCGCCGAGGGTGCGACCGTCGTGCCGGCCTACCTGGCCGTGGTACCTCTCAGCGTCGCTCTGGAGACGCCGCTGAAGAGGGAGGCCGAGTCCGCCCTGCCCCTGCTCGATGCCGTCGAGCAGCGCGCCGCGACCATGGGGGTGACCGTTGACTCGCGGATCGAGCGAGGACGCACGGTCCGGCATGCCCTCCGCCTGCTGATGGAGAACGAGAGCTTCGACCGGGTCGTCGCCGCCGGCGCCAGCAACGGACACGACGGCTTCAGCTCAGACGACGTCGCCTGGCTGCTGGAGAACGCGCCGGGCGAGGTCCTGATCCTGCGCCCGGCCCGGAAGGCGGCGGAGCTACCCGCCGGCGCGCGAGATGAGCGCCGGGAAGATCGCGTCCGTCGCGTCCTCTTCCGGATGCCAGAGCACGCCCAGCGCGAAGCCCGCGCCTCCTGACTCGATCGCCTCGACGCTCTCGTCGCCGGTGGCCCACGCGGTGGCGGTGAGCGTGTCGGCGACCCGGTCGATGCCCTGGTGATGGTGGCTCTTCACCGTTAGCTGCTCGGTCCCGGTCGCCTCGGCGGCGAGCGAGCCCGGTTCGATCCGGACCTCGTGCTCCGCCCATGCTCCCGGAACCGGCCGGTGGATCTCGTGCCCGAGGCGGTCCGGGATGTGCTGGTCGAGCGTCCCGCCGCAGGCGATGTTCAGCACCTGCATGCCGCGGCAGACGCCGAGCAGCGGAATGCCCCTGTCCAGTGCTCCCAGTGCGAGCGCGACCTCGAAGCGGTCGCGGTCGGGGTTGGTGCCGATCGTCTCTGGATGCGCCTCGACGCCCTGGCTGTCGGGATCGATGTCGGCGCCGCCGCCCAGCACCAGCGCGTCGATCCGATCGAGCAGCTCGCCCGGGTCCTCGGAGGCGCGCCGATCCGGCGGCAGCATCGCCATCATCCCACCCGCGCCGTGGATCGCCCGGGAGTAGGAGAGCGGCAGAAGGGTTGCGGGCTCGTCGCTCCAGACGCCGAAGCTGGCTCGCTCTATTGCGGCGCAGACTCCGATCAGGGGGCGTGCCATCGGCTGAACTTAGCGGTCAATAGCCTGATTCGGCCGCGATGTTCGCGGCGGCCGTTCATGGCGAAGCCGTTTCCCCAATTGCGCGAAGGTCAGGCTCCCGAAGGCCTCTTCGACGTCGCCATCGTCGGAGCCGGAGCCGTGGGCTGCGCGGTAGCCCGCGAGCTCACTCGCCACGGCGCGCGCTGCGTTCTCGTCGAGGCGGGGCCCGACGTGGGCGCCGGGACGAGCAAGGCGAACACGGCGATCCTCCACTCCGGGTTCGACGCCAAGCCGGGGACGATCGAGTCGCGCCTGGTGGCCAGGGGGTACGAGCTGCTCAGCGCCTATGCCTCCGAGGTGGGGATCCCCACCGCCGGGCTCGGCGCTCTGATGGTCGCCTGGACACCTGAGCAGCGCGAGGCGCTCGCCGGCATTCGGGCCACGGCCGACGAGAACGGCTACGAGGAGACCCGCGCGGTTGATCTCGAGGAGCTCTACGCACGCGAGCCCAACCTCGGGCCGGGTGCGGAGGGCGCGATCGAGATCCCGGGCGAGGGGATCGTCTGCCCGTTCACGACCACCCTCGCCTTCGCGACGGAGGCGCTGGGCGGCGGCTGCCTGCTCGTCCTCAACGCCGCCGTCACCGGCGTGCGAGCCGTCGGCGGCGGGCACGAGCTCGACACGGCCCGAGGCAGGATCCGCGCCGAGTACCTGATCAACGCGGCGGGGCTACGGAGTGACGAGATCGACGCGATGCTCGGCCACACGGACTTCCGGGTGACCCCGCGGCGCGGGGAGCTGATCGTCTTCGACAAACTCGCCCGAGGCCTGGTCAACCACATCCTCCTCCCGGTGCCGACGGAGAAGACGAAGGGCGTCCTCGTCTCGCCGACCATCTACGGGAACGTCCTGCTCGGCCCGACGGCCGACGACATCGAGGACAAGACGAACCGCTCGACGACCGGCTCGGGCCTCGCGGGGCTGATGGAGGCCGGCGAGCGCATCATTCCGCGCCTGGTCCGGCAGGAGGTGACCGCCAGCTACGTCGGACTCCGGGCGGCGACGGAGCATCGCGACTATCAGCTCAAGGCACATCCCGAACAGAGATACGTCTGCGCGGGCGGGATCAGATCAACCGGGATCAGCGGTTCCCTCGGGATCGCCGAGTGGGTGCGCGGCGCTCTTGTCGATGCCGGCCTCCAGCTGTCGGAGCCGGCCGCCCCGGCGGACTTCCAGATGCCGAACATCGGCGAGTTCGGCACGCGCCCGTACCAGGACGGCGAGCTGATCGGACGCGATCCCGACTACGGGCGAATCGTCTGTTTCTGCGAGCGGGTCACGCGCGGCGAGATCGACGCGGCACTTGACGGCCCGATCCCTCCGGTGGATGCCGATGGACTGCGCCGGCGGACCCGCTCCCTGATGGGCCGCTGTCAGGGGTTCTTCTGCGGAGCGGAGATCGCCGCCGCGTTGGAGGCCACGGATGAGGATTGAGGACGGGCCGGTCATCGTCGGCGGTGGGCCGTCAGGGCTGGCGGCCGCGATCGAGCTGCGCGGGCTGGGCATCGAGCCGGTGACGGTGATCGAGCGCGAGCGTCAGGCGGGCGGGATCCCGCGGCACTCCGACCACACGGGCTTCGGGTTGCGCGACCTGCGCACCGTCCTCTCCGGACCGCGCTACGCCGAGCGCTATCGCGAGCTGGCCACCGACGCCGGGGTCGAGGTGATGGCCGAGACGATGGTCACCGACTGGGAGGGCGGCCGCCTGAAGCTGACCGGACCGGCCGGCAGGCGGGAGGTCGAGCCGCCGGCGGTGGTACTGGCGACCGGGTGCAGGGAGCGCCCTCGCTCCGCGCGGCTGATACCGGGATCGCGGCCGGCCGGCGTGATGACCACCTCCACCCTGCAGCAGCTCGTCCACCTCGGCGGCCAGAAGGTCGGACGGCGAGCGGTGATCGTCGGGGCGGAGCACGTCAGCTTCTCGGCGGTGGCGACCCTCGCCCACGCCGGAGCGTCGGTGGCCGGACTGGTGACCGAGCTCCCGAGGCATCAGTCGCTGGCGGCGTTCCGTGCGGGCGCAGCGGTTCGCTACCGGGCACCCGTCTGGTCGCGCACCGCCGTCAGCGCGATCCACGGCAGCGAGCGGGTGGAGTCGGTGGAGCTCACCGAGCTCGACTCGGGCAGCGTGCGCTCGGTCGATTGCGACCTGGTCATCTTCACCGCCGACTGGATCCCAGACCACGAGCTGGCGGTGATGGCCGGCTGCGAGCTCGACCAGGGCTCACTCGGCCCGCTCGTCGACCAGGCGTTGCGCACGACGGGCCCGGGCGTGTTCGCGGCGGGGAACCTCATCCATCCGGCCGAGACCGCGGACATCTGCGCGCTCGACGGGCGCCACGTGGCGCCGTCCGTCGCCGCATATCTGCGAGGTGCACGCGAATGGCCGACTCGCGTCCGGGTCATCGCGCGCGACCCGCTCGCCTGGGTTGCCCCCAATCTCCTGCTGGTCGCTGGCCAGGATCCTCCTCGCGACCGCTTCCTGCTGCGCTCGAGGGAGTTCGTGCGCCGGGCGCGCATCGGGGTCGGCCAGGACGGGCGGGAGCTATGGCACGGCCGGGCCGGCCGGCTGATTCCGGGGCGATCGGCGCATATCCCTGCAAGCTGGGCGGCCCGCGTGAACCCATCCGGAGGTCCCGTGATCGTCGGGGTCGCATAGGGTCTCGCCATGAGCGACGGGATGTTGCTCGGCGTCGACGAGGGGACGACCGGCGTGAAAGCCGCACTCTTCGACCAGCGGTTGCAGCCGGTCGCAGAGGCGCGGCGGGACAAGGTGAACCGGCACCCCGAGGAGGGCTGGGTCGAGCAGGATGGCGTCGAGGTGATCGCCGCGGTGACTGAGGCCGTGGCCGAACTCCTCGACGGGGCCGACGGCGAGATCGTGGCCTGCGGGCTCGACCACCAGGGCGAGTCGGTGCTCGCATGGGACTCCGAGACGGGCGAGCCGCTGAGCCCGATCGTGGTCTGGCAGGACAAGCGCTCACAGGAGATCCTCGACGAGCTCACGGATCGCGAGGACGAGGTCAAGGAGCTCAGCGGCCTGCCCTTCGACCCCTACTTCTCCGCCGCCAAGCTCGCCTGGCTGCTCAAGCACAACGACGACGTCAAGAAGGCCCTCGATGAGGACAGGCTGCGGATGGGGACCGTGGACTCGTTCCTCTGCGACCGGCTCGGCGCCGGATTCGCGACCGAACCCGCAACCGCCTCGCGGACTCAGCTGCAGCGGATCGACAGGCCGGGGGCCTTCGATGAGCGCCTCTGCGAGATCTTCGGCGTGCCGATCGAGGTGTTGCCGGAGGTCCGCGACACGGCCGGGGAGCTCGGAACGCTGAAGCATGAGAGCTGGCCGGTCGAGCTTCCCTTCCGCGCCCAGGTGGTCGACCAACAGGCCGCGCTGGCCGGCGCCGCCTGCGTCGAGCCTGGCCGGGTGAAGGCGACCTACGGGACCGGCGTCTTCGTGCTCGCCCACGTCGGCGAGGGCGTGCCGGAGCCCGCCGGGGGGCTGCTGCCGACGGTCGCCTGGAGCATCGACGGCAAGGTCGAATACGCGCTCGACGGCGGCGTTTTCGCGGCCGGGGCGATGCTGGAGTGGATGTGCGATCAGCTGGGGATCGCCGAGGATCCACCGGCCCTCAGCAAGCTGGCCAACGAGGCCGACGAGTCGGCTGGTGCCCGGGTCCTGCCCGGCCTGGCCGGCATCGGGGCCCCGTGGTGGCGCCCGAACGCCCGCGCGGTGATCTCGGGGATATACGGCGGTACGACCGGCGCGAATGTCGCGCGGGCGGCGCTGGAGGGAATCGCCTGGCGGGTCGCCGATGTGGTCGCCGCGATCAAGGAGACGAACGAGGTGGGAATCCTGCGCGTCGACGGAGGGCTCACCAACGAGCCACTCATGCTCCAGCTTCAGGCCGACGCGATCGGCGCGCCGGTCGAGGCGGCGGGAGCCGATGCCACGGTGCTCGGCTCGGCGGCCCTGGCCGCCCTGGGATCGGGAGTGATCGACTCGCTCGACCAGCTGACCGACCTGCTGCCGGCCGACCGCCAGGTCGAGCCCCAGCAGGACGACTCATGGCGCATCGCCGAGCACGAGAGCTGGAAGGCCTTCGTCAGGGCCACGGAGCCACTGGACGCGGTCTCCGGGTCCGACTAGTCCGTTGGCCAGACACGCTCGGGCAGCCGGACGGCCCGGTCACCGTCCGGGGCGTCGGCCAGCTGCGAAGGGCTAAGAGACGATGGTGAGGATGATCGCCAGCACGGCGATGGCAAACAGGATGCCCGCGCCGAACTTCAGATCCTTCACACCGATGTTGGGATCGACGTCCATGTTCCTTACCTTTCTTGCCTAGTCGCGGGTGACCACGTCCTCTTCGAGGGTGCTGACCGGGCCCTTGTAATAGTTCTTGGCCGAGATCAGGTACCACCCGCCGAAGATGAGCGGGATCAGGATCGCCAGCGGCGTGTAGTTGACGAGGCTGGCGTCGAAATCGTCATTCCAGGGCAGGCCCGCCGGGGTGTACGGCAGGTCGAGTGCGAACACGACCAGGACCACGAAGAAGATCGCGAGCCCGTTCACCCACCTGTAATGGCCCGCGAGGTGCCAGGGGCCGGTCTTGAAGCCGTCGCCTGCGCGGAACCGCAGGTAGATCGGGATCACGTAGGCGATGTAGAGGCCCACGGCGCAGATCCCGGTCAGCGCGAAGAACGCGAACGGGATGTTGTTCTTCCCGAACAGGGCGGGGATCGCGATGATCGCCGAGACGACGGAGACCGCGATGACCGCGTTGAACGGCACCCTCTGGGCGTTGACCTGGCGGAAGATCCTCCAGCCTGGCATCGCCCGGTCGCGCGAGAAGGCGTACCAGGTCCTCGAGGCGCTGGTCAATCCAGCCGCTCCGCAGAACAGCTGGCCGATCGTGGCGATGATGAACACCATCTTCGCCGCCCAGGAGTCGAGCGCGTCCTCGAAGATCGCGCCGACGTAGCCGGCGGCGTCGTTGACCGCCGTGACATCGTTCGCCGCGAACAGGAAGGACAGCAGCAGGATCCAGCCGATGATCGACGAGTAGAAGACCGACCGCCAGACGCCCTGGGCGGCCGAGACCGCGGCGCCGGTCGTCTCCTCGGCGGTGTGCGCCGAGGCGTCGTAGCCGGTCTCCGTGTACATCGTCAACAGGAAGCCGACCGGCAGCACGAGGAACCAGAAGCCGAGGGCCGTCGTCGATCCGCCGAACGCGCCGTTGTTGTTGATCCGCTCGCCGAAGACGAAGCTCAGCTTCTGGTGGTCATTCGGGATGATGACCAGCAGCGCGACGATGATGATGACCCCGATCACATGCCAGGCCACGGAGATGTCATTCATCCGAGTGATGAACCGGTCCCCGATGATGTTGACGATCGTGTAGAGGACCAGGATCAGCGCGAAGAGAATCCAGGTCTCACGCAGAACGTGGTCGGTGTCGGCGAAGTTGAGACCGAAGATGTCGACGTTGTAGAGACCCAGCACTGTGCCAAGGAAGATCGCGGCGCCGTATCCGACAGAGGCGACGATCCCGATCAGGCCGGCGATGTTGAACCAACCGGTCATCCAGCTCCAGCCGGGGCCGCCGAGGTCGTGCGCCCACCAGTACGGACCGCCGGCGGTCGGGTAGGCCGAGGTCAACTCGGACATCGAGAAGGCCACCATCATGATGAAGACGGAGAGCACGGGCCAGCCGATCGAGATCGCGATCGGGCCACCGTTCCCCCACGCGAACGCGAACGCCGTGAAACAGCCCGCGAGCACGGAGATGATCGTGAATGAGATGGCGAAGTTGGTGAAGCTGCTCCAGGCTCGGGGCAATTCCTGCTTGTAGCCGAGCTCGGCTAGTCGCTCCTCGTCGCGCTTGGTCTGATCGACGTCAGAAATCCCCTCAGGTGCCATTCCTCTCCTCCTCTTCCCTTCCTTGGTGGAAGTGCCGGCAAAGCCCCAAAGACCCCTTGATGCGATAGAAGGGTTGCCGGTGAGCTTTTCGGACCCTATGCCGCGGATGGGGAGATATCAAGGGTGGCGGACGAGCTAGGACGCATTGTCGAGAGGTTGTCCCCCAAGTTGGGCGAACCGGAGGGGGAATCCCGACCGCTCGAGGGCGGGATAACGAATCGCAATTACTTGGTAACCCTGGGCGGTAACCGTTACGTCATCCGCGTCCCGGGCAAGGACACTTCGCTGCTCGGGATCGATCGCTCGGCCGAGCGCGAGGCGAACGAGAACGCCGCTGCAATCGGCGTTGCACCCCGGGTGGTCGCCCAGCTCGACGACCCGCCCTGCCTGGTCACCGAGTTCGTCGAGTGCACCGAGATGACGCCGGAGGGCCTACGCGACCCTGAGACGACGAAGCGGGTGCTGGAGACCATTCGGTCGGTGCACGAGTCGGGCGCGGATCTCCCGACCAACTTCGACTCCTTCCGCGTGGTCGAGGAGTACCGCGAGACCGCCGCCTCGCGAGGCGGCGAGATCCCCGCCGCCTACGACGAGGCCCATCAGCGGGCCCGCCAGATCGAGGCCGCTCTCTCCGGGCCGGAGCACGAGCCGGTCCCCTGCCACAACGACCTGCTGGCCGGCAACTTCCTGCGCGGCTCCGAGCGGATCTGGATCGTCGACTGGGAGTACGCGGGCATGGGGGATCGCTACTTCGACCTGGCGAACTTCGCGATCAACAACGAGTTCTCCACTCCCAGCACCCCGAGCTGCTCGCCGACTACTTCTCGGAGGAGCCGAGTGCGAGGAGGCTGGCGACGCTGCGGCTCATGCTCTTCATGTCGGATTTCCGCGAGGCGATGTGGGGGGTGGTCCAGACCGTCGCCTCCGATCTCGACGTCGATTTCAAGGACTACGCCGCCACCCACTTCGAGCGGATGCGAAAGACCGCGGCGAACGAGAGCTTCGACGGGTGGCTCGAGGAGGCCAGGGCTGGCTGATGGCCCGGAGGGTTGAGCTTCCGGACGCCGCTCGCTGCGTGGTCATCGGCGGCGGGGTGGGCGGCACCTCGATCGCCTACCACCTGGCGCAGCTCGGTTGGGACGATGTCGTCCTGCTGGAGCGCTCCCAGCTGACGTCAGGGAGCACGTTCCATTCGGCGGGTCTGGTGGGGCAGCTGCGCGGCTCGGTTTCCCTGACCAAGATGATGATGTACTCGGTCGAGCTCTACCGGAAGCTGGGGGAGGAGTCCGAGTTCGATCCCGGTTGGACCGAGTGCGGCAGCCTGCGGCTCGCCTCCAGCGAGGAGCGGATGGAGGAGCTCCGCCGCCAGGCCGGCTGGGCCAAGACCTTCGGGTTGCCCATGGACCTCGTCTCGGCGGAGGAGGCCAAGGAGAAGTTCCCGCTGATGTCGACCGACGGCGTCCTGGGCGCGGCCTGGATCCCCACCGACGGCTACCTGGATCCCGCACAGCTCACCAACGCGCTGGCCGACGGCGCTCGTCGCGGCGGCTGTCAGACCTTCACCAACACCCGGGTGACCGGCATCGACGTGGCCGACGGGCGGGTGCGGGGGGTGCGTACGGAGCGCGGCGACATCGCCGCCGAGGTGGTCGTCAACGCGGGCGGCATGTACGCCGCCGAGATCGGGCGGATGGCGGGAGTCCGCATCCCGGTGATTCCGATGTCGCACCAGTATCTGATCACGGAGCCATTCCGCGAGCGCGGCGAGGACCACCTGCCGACGCTCCGCGATCCCGACCTCCTCATCTACTTCCGCGAGGAGGGCCAGGGGCTGGTGATGGGCGGCTACGAGCGGCAGAGCAAGCCCGCCTTCCTTCCGCACGGCACCTCGGGCCTCGACCAGATCCCCCCCGACTTCAACGGCCGCCTGCTCGAAGACGACTGGGACCGCTTCGCGGAGATCACCGAGAACTCGAAGCGCCGCGTCCCTGTGATGGACGAGGTCGGGATCATGCGCCTGATCAACGGCCCGGAGGGCTTCACCCCCGACAACGAGTTCTGCCTCGGGGAGACGGAGGTGGCGGGCCTCTTCGTAGGTGCGTGCTTCTGCGCCCACGGACTGGCGGGCGCGGGCGGCGTCGGCAAGGTGATGGCCGAGTGGATCACCGAGGGCGAGCCGAGCCTCGACCTGTGGGAGATGGACATCAGGCGCTTCGGCTCGCAGTACCGCTCGCCCGCCTACACGCACGCCCGCATCAGGGAGACCTACGAGACCTACTACGACATCCTCTACCCGAACCACGAGCGGGAGGCCGGGCGCCCGCTGCGGGTTTCGCCCGCCAACGCCTGGCAGCGCGAGCACGGTGCGGCCTTCGGGGAGAAATCGGGCTGGGAGCGGGTCAACTGGTACGAGTCGAACGCGCGAAGGCGGGGACGAGTCCCTCCGCCCGCGGGGCTGGGCGGGCCAGCACTGGTCGCCGGCGATCGGTGCCGAGCACCGGGCGACCCGCGAGGCCGTGGCGATCTTCGACGAGACCTCCTTCGCCAAGATGGAGATCGAGGGGCCGGGGGCGGCAGAGGTGGTCGAGCGCCTCTGCGACAACCGGGTCGCGAGGGAGGTGGGCAAGCTCACCTACACGCAGATGCTCAACTCGCGCGGTGGGATCGAGTGCGACTTCACGGTCGGCCGTCTCGCCGAGGACCGCTTCTCGATCGTCACCGGCACCGCCTTCGGCAACCACGACCGCGAGTGGATCCGCAAACACCTGCCGGCCGACGGGAGCGTCCAGGTTCACGACACCACCTCGCAGTGGGCGTGCTTCGGGATCTGGGGCCCCCTGACCCGCGAGATGTTGCAGCCGCTGACCCCGCAGAGCCTCTCCAACGAGGACTTCCCCTACATGAACCTCCGCGAGATCACCGTCGGCAAGGTCCCGGTCCGCGCCCTGCGGGTCACCTACGTCGGGGAGCTCGGCTGGGAGCTGTACTGCCCGATGGAGTACGGGATGGGGCTCTGGACGACGCTCTGGGAGGCGGGGCAGCCGCACGGCATGGTCGCCGGGGGCTACCGGGCGATCGACTCGATGCGCCTCGAGAAGGGCTATCGCGTCTGGGGGGCCGACATCACTCCGGACGAGACCCCGTACGAGGGCGGCGTCGGCTTCACCGTGAAGCTCGACAAGGAGAGCGGCTTCATCGGCCGCGATGCCCTCGCCGAGGCGAAGGAGCGCGGCCCTCGGACGAAGCTCTGCTGCCTCCTGCTCGAGGACCCGCGCTCGGTAGCGCTCGGCAACGAGCCGGTGCGGATCGACGGCGAGATCCGCGGCCGGGTGACCACCGGCGGCTACGGCTACACGGTCGAGCGCTCGATCGCCTACGCGTACCTGCCACCCGACAGTGCGGAGCCCGGAACCGAGGTGGCCGTCGAGATCTTCGGGCGCTGGATCGAAGGTGAGATCGCCACCGAGCCGCTTTTCGATCCGGAGGGCGAGCGGATCAGGGCCTAGGGCCAGATCCCCTCGACGGTCAACGTCGCAGTCGCCGGAGCAGCCCGCGGATCCCAGCCGCCTGTGGCTGAGCCGTATCCTCTTCGCTGATCCTGACCAGCCCGGCGAGCGTCAGCGGATCCTCGAACCTCTCCAGATGGGTCGCGAGCGCGATGAACACCTGGGCCGTCGTCAGCGCGTCGCCGTCGGCGTGGTGCGGTCGATGGACGGGGAGGCCGAGCGAGCGCGCGAGCCCTCCAAGTCCGGGAGAGGAAACCGCGATTCTCGTGGAAGGGTCACCACCTCTCCGAAGCGGGGCCACACGCTGAAGACGGCGCAGTTCCGTCCCCATGCTCGCCGTGTCGACGATCGGGTTCCGAAGCTCGGTTCCGAAGGTCGAGAGAGCTGCCTCGAGGAAGCCGCGTTCGACCTCGGCGACGTGCGCGACGATCGGCCGCCCGGTGAGCGCCTCGAGGAGCCCGTCCATGACGCCATCTAGCGGAGGGGCTTCCTCGAGGTCGACCTCGCGAAGGCCGTGGATCCGGATCGTGTCCCAGTCCGGCATGCGTCTGGGCCGTACCAGCTCGTAGCGCGCGTCATCGAAGCGGACGGCGCCGCCGCTGACGGTCACGGTGGCGAAGGAGATGATCTCGTCGGAGGCCGGATCCAGTCCGGTCATCTCCAGGTCGATCACGGTGAAGGCCGCCTCCCGCCACGGTGTCGCCAGGCGGCGGGAACTCGGCATCCCGATACGTGCGCAGCGCACTGGACTCCATCGAGGTCACGCCTATCGCCGCGAGGGCAGACCGGCGGACAGCGAGCGCTGTACGGCCGATACCTCCCGGAACGCGTCCCGGAGGTAGCGGCGGGTGAGCGGATCGAGTTCCTCTGGGTCCAGGCGGTCGTCGGGCTCGCTACCCCGCTCGAGCTGGGCGACCTGGTGCTCCAGGCGAAGGGCGCTGAACAGCTCGTAGGCCTCCTCGAGAATTCGGGCGGTTTCGTCCTTGAAGATTCCCTCTTCGGCCGCCGCGCGGAGACGCGGAAGGGTCCCATTCAGCGAGATGTCGCCCTTGAGCGCCCCGTAGCGGGCCAGGTCGACGATGGGCAGAAGTCCGCCATGCTTGATGTCGAAGCTCCCGCGCCGCTTCCCAGAGCCGTCGACGACGATGTTGCGCATGAAGCCGGTGGGCGGCTTCGCGGCTAGGGCCAGTCTCAGCATCCACTGCTCGAGCATCTCGCGATCAGAGGTCTCGAAGAGAATGCGCTTGACGTCGAGCGAGCGATCGCCGTAGACGATGCGGCCGTCGAGCAGGATCGACACCGCGATCAGCACCTTGTTGTCGCTCGGCTTCGTAAGCCAGCTCGCAATGCTGTGGCGCCAATCCTCGATCGAGCTGGCGGCGAAACCCGACGCCGTGACGCCGTGCGCGTCGAGGCGCCAGCCCAGCACCCTGATGCAGTCGGACACGCTCGACGGCGATCGCGCTCATGTAGCGCTCGGTCTGACTCGAGGCCAGCGCGCGCCGCGCTCCAGATGTGAGCGGGTCGTGATCGGGGGCGTCCCGCCAGGCCATCCCGGAGTCGGCGTCCGACGAGGGGACCGGCTCCCGCCGCCCGTGGCTCCCGAGCGCCATCCAGCAGAACTCGGCGGGCGGAGGCCCCTCCGTCTCGATCGAGAGCTCAATCACTCGGCCGATCAGCGCATCCGTGACGGCGGAGATCACCTCGCTGATCTGGGTGGGCGCGAGCTCGGCGCGACGAAGCGCGATCACCGTCGAGCGAAGCTCGGCCGCCGCCTCCTGCAACTCGCGCTTGTTGCGAGCCCTCGCGATGTCCCGGCGCAGGACGAACGGCGAGCGCGTCTCGGCGGCCACCAGGTCGATCGCGACGATCACGCCCGAGAACCTCCGAGCGGGGCGAGAAGACGACGACATGCCGGATGTTGTGATCGAGCATCGTCAGCATCACGTCCGCTCCAGTCTCCTCGGCCGAGACTCCGACCAGGGGAGTGCTCATCGCAGCCGTCACCGGGTCATCGGAGGTTCGCCGGCCCGCGACCACCTCCGAGCGCAGGTCGCGGTCGGTGACGATGCCGTACTGACCGTCCTCGAGCTCCACAAGCACCGAGCTGACCTCCTCGACATTCATCCGCCGGGCCGCATCTCGGAGCGTCGTCTCGGGTCTCACGATCACCGGAGGCCTGCCGACCAGGGCGGCCGCGGGCTGCATGCTCACCTCGGGAACGGGCGGGGCCGTTCCGTTGCCACCCGCTCGACCGCCGCGCGCGAGGAGGGAGCGGGCCAGGAACCGCAGGCTGGAGGGCCGGCCGAGCAGCGGGACCACGTCCTCGGCCGGGAGCGCGTAGGTGAGCGTGTCCTCCCGGGCCCGGACCTCGTAACGCGTGGGCTCGCCCGATAGGACCGACGGATGGCCGAACATCTCGCCCTCGCCGAGCAGGTCGACGGGACGTCCTCGATTGAGGAGCTCGACCGAGCCCCGGCGAACCACCCGGATGCGGCCCTGGGGCTGCTCGCCCTGGGGCAGGATCTGTGAGCCGGCGGGAAAGAACTCCACCTCGGTCCGCCTCGCGAGCCGTTCCAGCTCAGCCTCATCGAGCCCACTGAAGGGGTCGCGCCCCGCCAGGAACTCGGCGATGTCATGCATCCGACTCTGAGCGGCAGTCTAGGTCAGCCCGAGAGCGCGGCTGCGGCCTGCTCGACCGTCGGCTCGATCGGGAGAACCTTGTCGAGTCCCATCACGCCGAGGATGCGGAGGATCTGATCGCTCGAGGCGGCCACCGCGAGGCTCTCACTGTTGTGATTGGAATTCATCTCCTCCCGCGAGAGCAGCAGGGCGCGAATGGCGCTCGAATCGATGAACTCGCACTCGGTCAGGTCGACGACGATTCCGTCCGCATCCGCCTCGACGGCGGCGCGCAGCTCGGCGCGCAGCTCCGCCTCATGGGACATGTCGACCTCCCCGGCGACCCGAACGACGTAGGCGTCATCC
This sequence comes from uncultured Solirubrobacterales bacterium, assembly GCA_963848955.1. GTDB lineage: Bacteria > Actinomycetota > Thermoleophilia > Solirubrobacterales > 70-9 > DASUPK01. Next base: position 86,717 of record CAWKFQ010000010.1, read on the forward strand.
GGACCTAGCCCCGAGCTGATTTCGAACTGCGGAATGTCTGCGCTTGGAGTTGCGGACACAAAAATCCCCTTTCCCCTGAGGTGAGTCACATGCTACCCGCGGTGGCACTGCCGCAGGGATCGCGGGGATCAGGTGGAGACCGGCATCGGACGCGCGAGCAGTCGCTCGACGGAGGAGGCCGGAACGGGCTCCGCAAAATGGAAGCCCTGGGCGTACCCGCAGCCCAGATCCCTCGCAACGCGGACCTGCTCGTCGGTCTCGACGCCCTCGGCGACGACGCCGATCCCGATCGTCTCCGCCATGTCGCTGACCGCCCTCACGATCGGCGGCGTCGAAGGCGCTGTCGGTGACGTTCTCCACGAAGGTGCGGTCCAGCTTGACCATCGAGAGCGGCAGCCGCTTCAGATAGCCGAGCGAGGAGAATCCGACCCCGAAGTCGTCCAGGACCACCCGCACCCCGAGGCGCTCGAGCGCGCCCAGGGTGCGCTCGACGTAGACGGTGTCATCGAGCACGGTGCTCTCGGTCAGCTCCAGCCAGAGCGTCGAGGGCTCGATCCCGTTCGCGCTGATCGACCCCTGGATGTGCGGGATCAGCTCTGGATCGCCCAGCTGGCGAGCCGAAAGGTTGACCGCCACACTGACCGGGGCGGAGTCCGGCTGGAGCCGCTGCCAGGCCGCCGCCTGGCTGCAGGCCTGCTCGATCACCCAGCGGCCGATCGGCACGATCAGACGGGACTCCTCGGCGACGGGGATGAACGCGAGCGGTCCGATCAGGCCGCGCTCGGGATGGTCCCAGCGAAGCAGGGCCTCCATACAGGCGATCGAGCCGTCGTGGAGGCGGATCACAGGCTGGTAGTGGAGGAGCAGCTCCTCGCGCTGGAGCGCCCGCCGCAGGTCGTTCTCTGTCTGCATGTGCTCGATGACACGGGAGCGCATCACCTCGTCGAAGATCTCGTAGCCGCCGCGCCCGTGCTCCTTGGCGCGGTAGAGGGCCGAGTCGGCGTCGCGGATCAGGGCCTCGGGCTCCTCGGTGCCCGTCCCGATCGAGATCCCGATGCTCGCGCTGACGAAGTGCTCGCGCTCCGCGCAGGATCAGGGGGCGGGCGAGCGCCTCGGCGATCCGCTCCGCGATCCGGGTCGCGCCGCGCTCGTCGTCGACGTCCTCGGCGAGCACCGCGAACTCGTCGCCGCCGAAGCGGGCGACGGTGTCGCCCGGCCGCAGGGCCTGCTCGATACGCGGGGCGACGGCGGCGAGCAGCTCGTCGCCGGCCGCGTGCCCGAGGCTGTCGTTGACGAGCTTGAACTGGTCGAGGTCGAGGAAGAGCACGGCGATCGCGATCCGGCGACGGGCCGCCACCGACAGGGCGTGCTGCAGGCGGTCGAGGAAGAGGCTGCGGTTCGGGAGTCCGGTGAGGGCATCGTGCAGCGCTTCATGCTGGGTCCGCTCCTCGGTCCGGCGACGCTCGATCGCGTTCGCGAGCACGTTCGCGATCGCCTGCATGAAGTTGACGTCCTCCTGGCTGAACCCGTACTGCTCGGCCGCGGCCGCGCCGAGCACTCCGTAGGGCTCCTCGTTCCCCTTGATCAGGACGATCGAGGTGCTCCGCATGTCCTGCTTCGCCTGCAGCTCGGACTGCTGGAAGCGCGTCTCCTCCTCCCAATCGTTGACCACCGTGGCGGTGTCCGTGGCGAGCGCGTAGCCGGACTGGTGGCGATAGTCCGCCGGGACCCGCGCCTTGCCGACGAGCTCCTCAGGCATGCCGACCGCGGCGACGAGCAGAAGCTCGTTCGTCTCCGGGAGGAGCTTGAGGACGCCGCCGTAGTCGACGTCGAGGACGTCGGTCAGGATCCGGCACGCCTCGCCGGCGAGCTCCTTGATGTCCGCGCCCTCCAACGCGTGCTGACCGAACCGGGCGACCTCGCTCTGCTGATGGGCCTGAAGCCGGCTCGACTCCTCGCTGCGAGCGAGGGCGCCCGCAGTCTCAGTGAGCGCGCGCCGCTGCCGAAGCTGATTGCGGGCCTCCCAGGCGGCGAGCACCGCGATGCAGGTGCCGACGAAGAGGCCGAACCCCGAGAAGGGGAAGCCGCCGCCGATGGCCAGGGAGAGGATGAGAGCCGCAGCGACGGCAGCTCGCGCCGACGAGCGCGGTCCAGCGGGTCGGATAGGAGAGGGAGGCGAAGAGGAACGGCAGCACCAGCAGCATCGTGTAGGCGCTGCTCGAGCCACCGTCCAGCCGCGGCGAGGGTCCCGATCAGCACCAGGTCCGCGATCGACCAGGCGGCGAAGAAGAGGTCGCGGTACGGGCCGCTGACGATCCGCTCGAGGGGCATGGCCCTGATCAGCGGGGCGCTGGTCAGCCCGAGCCCGATTATGGTCAGGATCAGCGCGCGGTTCGGGTGGTCCCACGTCTCAAGCGCATAGAGAGCGCAACCAACCGAGACGATCACTGTCAGCCAGACGCCGACCTGAACCGACGCCAGGCGGGACTGGACTTCCTGCTCGCTGTTGCCTTCCACGGCCGCCCGTGTGTTTCCCCCGGTCACGCTGAATGTTCCTCCCTCGATGGCTCCGATAGCTTGCCGCAGGCGCCGCCCAGGCGAATCCGCACTACTGGGGAAATACTGGAAACCATCAGATGTACGACCAGCACGACGTCGAGACGCTCGAGCGTCAGTTCAATGCGGCGATGGAGGAGGCCGATACCGGCTCTGCCCTGGAGGCGGTGAGGCGCATTTACGATGAATTCGACCGCGGCGGCGAGGGACTTGAGGCTCTCCTGCACCCGGACTTCCAGATCCGTATGGAAACGGTCTTCCTCGACGACAAGACGTACAAGGGGCTGCGTGGCTACAAGCGGTGGCGCGCGGACATCGAGGAGCTCTTCGAGCGGGATCGCTTCCAGCCGGAGGGCCTTCGCGCCGCCCGCGATGGCCGCTGGGTCGTGCTGGGCCGCCTCCAGATCACCCAAAAGGACGACGCCGGCGACCTGGACGTCCCCCTCGCCCACGTGCTCGAGCAACGGGACCGCAAGGTGGCGAGCTTCACGGTCTACTCCGACATCTCGGCGGCGCTGGAGTCGGTGGGCCTGCCGGGGTAGCCGGCGGCAGACCTTTCCCCAGAGCCGGGACCTAGAAGACCCGCCTGAGCAGATAGAGCACGACTAGCACCAGGATGATGATGATGAGGATGGTGACGATCGACACGTTGCCTCCCTTCAGATCTCCGTATCTGGCCCCCTTCGGAACTTCCTTGTTCGCTCCACCCGGCCTACCGCACGACACGATTTCTGAAACCCACCTGGCTTGGACCAATCCCCCGTTGAGCGGCCAGGCATGCTTCTGACCTACTCCAACAGCCCGGCGGCTTCGAGGGCCTCTTGTGGATCGAGGTAGGTCCAGATCCGAATCGCCCTGTTGTCTCCGCCTACGAGCCAGGCCCGCTGCTGCCCCCGCCAGGCCCGCTGCTGCCCCCGCCAGGCCCGCTGCTGGGGCTGTCAGGCCCGCTGCTGCCCCCGCCAGGCCCGCTGCTGCTCCCGCCAGGCCCGCTGCTGGGGCTGTCAGGCCCGCTGCTGCTCCCGCCAGGCCCGCTGCTGGCGGCTCGCCAGGCCCGCTGCTGCTCCCGCCAGGCCCGCTGCTGGGGCTGTCCGAGACTGGGGTTGGTGATGGGGCCGAAGCCTCGGGTGGTGCCCCTCGGGGGCTCCGGCCGGGGTGTGACCACGGGCGTCCGGCCACCGGTGTCCTCCGGTTGACTCCCCGAACCGAGGCGGAACGCCGGACCCGGGATGAGTGTCGCCAGGAGCTCCCTCCTTGGCCCGGCCGCTGCGACCCTCCATGCGCCGCTGCGCCGACCATCGCAGCGGCTGGGTCAAACAACGCGGACTCTGGCAACTGCGGCGAGAAATCGCCGCCCTCGCTGAACGCGAACCCTGGCAACTGCTGCGAGGAATCGCCGCGGTCGGTGCCGGAGATCAACCCGATTAGGATCGCAAGCGCGCAAACCACGATCGCCGTTATCCACGAGATCCGCACGGCCACCAGGCCGGCCAACCTGACTTCGGACGTGCCCTTCACGATGATGCTGAATTTTGGAGTTGGGGTATTGCCCTGACAGTGTGTGGCGATATCGAATTTTGGGGTTGGGGATTCCTGCACCGCCGGGGCGGGGAGATCTCTACCCCCAAGGGCGGTCCCGCCGTGACCCCGCATCCCCGTAACGCATCTCGACCTGAACTGAGGGTTAGGACAAGCTCCAGGACCGCGCCGGGAGCACTGGCCCAGAGCGCCGTTTTCCATGCAAAGCGGCGGTGTGCCCTTCGGGCGGAATAGACGAACGGGCCCCCGCCGGGGCCCGTTCGCTGGGGATGGATATGGACGCTGAAGGCATTCAGCGTCGTTTGTGATGGACGAGTCTGGTCAGGAGGTCGAGCCGCTCGACTGCGTGCCCGACTGATTGCTCTGGTTCTGGTTCTGCCCCTGCTTCGGTGGGGCACCCGGAGGCGGGCCGCAGTGGAAGGTGCCGGTCCCGGGCGGTCCGGCGTCCCGGAGCTTCTCGGGCAGCTTGGCCCTGCAGGCGTCGACTGCCTTCTGGAGCTTCTCCCGGTCAGCGGCGCTCGGCGGCTTCGGCGGTCCCTGGCTCGGATCGACCTTGCTCGGGTCGGGAGGGCCGGGAGCGCCGTTGTCCTCCATGCACGTCCGGAAGTCCTCCAGCTTCTGCCGGTCCGCCGCCGAGAGATTCGGGTCCGCGAACGCCACGCCGGCCGCGCCGCCGGGCGGGGCCGGCATCTGGAAGGTCCGTGCTCCACTGCCCGTGCCGCCGCTGCCGCCGCTGCCGTTGTCCGCCAGCGAGACGGCGGCAAAGCCGACGGCGGTGATTCCTGCCGCCAGCAGTGAGAGACCCAGCGGGCCGAATCGGATCGTGATGCTTCGTTTCCTCTTCATCACCACTCCTTCTGATGGGTCCCGGTCGCGCCGGGCTCACCGACCATGAAGCCAGCGGGGGCTGAGAGGAGGATGAGACCGGGCTAAGAAGCGGCTTGAGGTTCGCTCGGAGCAGCCGTGGCGAGTTTGGCTTCCTGGCGCTCGGGGGCGATCCGGACCACGTTCCAGGCGAGCCCCAGCCTCTCCATCGCGCGAATCACGAGGGCGGAGGGATCGAGCTCCCAGCGTCGCAGGCCGTGCACGGCCGAGCGCGGGAACGCGTGGTGGTTGTGGTGCCAGGACTCGCCCAGCGAAGGCAGCGCGAGCCAGAAGACGTTGCGTCGAGCTGGTCGTCGACCTCGAAGCGGCGCGTGCCGAGGAAGTGGCAGACCGAGTTGACGCTCCAGGTGACGTGGTGGACGAGGAAGACCCGCACGAGGCCGCCCCAGAGCAGGCCCGTGGCGGCGCCGAGCAGGGTGCCGGTGAGCAGGTAGCCGGCGAGCGCCGGGAGCGCGAGGCCGAGGAGCGACGAAGACGACGAAGTCGACGGTTGATGAAGCGCATGCCGGGGTCCTCGTAGAGGTCGCGGCGCGTACTTCTTCCAGTCGGCGCGCCCGTGCTCGGAGAGCAGCCAGCCGGTGTGCGCGTGCCAGAGCCCGCGCAGGACGCCGCTCACGCCGTCGCCGTGGCCGACGTGCGGGCTGTGCGGGTCGCCCTCGACGTCGGTGTGGGCGTGGTGCTTGCGGTGGTCGGCGACCCAGGCGATCACCGGGCCCTGCACCGCCATCGAGCCGAGGACGGCGAAGAGCGTACTCGGTCGGCTTAGGGGTCTGGAAGGAGCGGTGGGTCAGCAGGCGGTGGTAGCCGACCGTGATGCCGCGCGCGGTGACCAGGTACATCACGGCGAGGATCGCCAGGTCGGTGGCGCTGACGAGCCGGTTCCAGAAGAGGACGATCGCGGCGAGGGTGGCCAGGAAGGGGACGACCACGGCGCCGAGGTTGGCGAGCTTGGTGGTTCGAGTCATGGTGTGGGTCATGCTGCGAGATTAGGCAGGGAGTCGACACGGGTGTCTAGCCTCATTGCCAACTTCGAGGCTCGTTTCTTGTCAGTCAAATGACAAAAGACCTCGGTGCCGAGCCCTGGCGCGCGCTGCCGCCGGAGCTCGCCGACGCTGATCGAGCCCGAGCTCCCCGCGGCGACCGAGGAGATCCTCGACCGCGATCGCCCGCGAGGTGCCCGAGTACGCGCGGCCGCTGGAGGGCGCGTTCGGCGCGCGGCATCCGCACGGGCGTCAGCGAGGCGCTGCGCCAGTTCGTCGCCCTGATCCGCGAGCCCGACGCCGGGCGCGAGTCCGGCCGCGAGGTCTACGTCGGGCTCGGACGCGGCGAGCTGCGGCAGGGCCGCACCCTCGACTCGCTGCAGTCCGCCTACCGCGTCGGCGCTCGGGTCGCCTGGCGGCGGATCGCGGCGGCGGCGCGGCGCCGCCGACGTCGATCCCGAGACCGCTAGCCGTCCTCGCCGAGGCGATCTTCGCCTACATCGATGAGCTCTCGGCCGACTCGGTCGAGGGCTACGCCGAGGCGCAGCGCGAGCAGGAGGGCGAGCGGCAGCGCCGCCGCCGCGAGCTGCTCGCTCTCCTGCTCCGGGACTCGCCGGCCGATGAGGCGGATCTGCGGGTCGCGGCGCAGGCCGCCGGTTGGCGGCTGCCCCGCAGCGCAGCGCCCCTGGCGTGTGGCGGAGGCCGACCTCGACCGAGTCGCCCGCCGCCTGCCCGCCGACGCCTTGGCCGGGTCAGTGGACGGGATCGGCTGCGCCCTCGTCTCCGGACCCGCAACGCGAGCCGGACGGCTGAGCTCGAGCGGGCGACCGAGTCGGTCACCGCCGCGCTCGGCCCGACCGTGCCGCGCCGGCGAACTCGGCTCCTCGTGGGCTCTGGCGAATGCGGCCCTGCGGGCGGCGGAGGCCGGGGCCATCGAGGGGTCGGCTCCGATCGTCGCCGAGCAGCACCTCGCCGACCTGCTGATCTTCGAGTCCGGCGGCCTCGCGGACCGGCTCGTGCGGACCAGGCTCGAGCCGCTCGCCGAGCTCACCCCGGCCGCCCGAGAGCGGATGGAGGAGACGGCCCTTGCCTTCGTCCAGCACGGGGGCAACGCCGCGGCGATGGCGCGCGCCCTCCACCTGCACCCGCAGACGATCCGCTACCGGCTGACGCGGCTGAAGCGAGCTGTTCGGAGAGCAGCTCGCCGACCCCGACGCGCGCTTCGAGCTCGAGCTGGCCCTCAGGTCGAGTCGGGCAGCTCTGGCAGCTCGAGGCTGACCACCGCCCCGCCATCGGTAGCGTTCGCGGCCCGCGCCGTGCCGCCGTGCTCCTCGGCGACCCGCTGGACGATCGCGAGGCCGAGCCCGGAGCCCGGCTTGCCCCGCGCCTCGTCCGAGCGCCAGAAGCGGTCGAAGACCTTGCGGCAGGTCGGCGTCGGAGAAGCCCGGGCCCGTGGTCGCGGACCGCGACCCGGCCGCCCTCGACCTCGACCTCGACGCTGCTCCCGGGCGGGCTCCACTTGGCGGCGTTGTCGAGCAGGTTCGAGATCGCCCGGCCGAGCCGCTGCGGGTCGCCGCGGACCAGGGAGGGCGAGATGCGCTCCTCGAATCCGAGCTCCGCGCGACCGGCGCTCGGCCCGCTCGACGGCGTCGCGGGCGAGCTCGTCCAGAGCGACGTCCTGACGGGCGATCGCGTCCTGGCCCGGCTCGCGGGCGAGCTCGACCACGTCGGCGACCAGCTCGGTCATCTCCTCGAGCTCGTCGGTCAGGTCGGCGACCAGCCGCTCGCGCTCGGCCGGGTCGAGTCGCGTCCCCTCGGCCGAGCGTCTCGATGTTCGTCCGGAGCGTCGCCAGCGGGGTGCGGAGCTCGTGCGAGGCGTCGGCGACCAGCCGGCGCTGCGCCGCCTCGGAGCGCTCGAGCGCGGCCATCATCTCGTTGAAGCTGCCGGCCAGCCGGCCGAGCTCGTCGTCGCCGCGGACCTCGATCCGCCGGGTGAGGTCGTGGGTCCGCGCCACCTCCTCGGCCGCGTCCGAGACCTCGCCCGCCGGGGCGAGCGCCGTCCGCGCGACCACCGGGCCCAGCGCCGCCGCGAGCGCGATGCCGCCGGCGCTGACCAGCGAACAGGATCAGGACCAGCGTGGCGAGGGTGTCCTCGGTGTCCTCGAGCGAGCGCGGCGACCTGGAGCGCGGCGCCGTCCGGCCAGCGGCTGGGTCAGGACCCGCAGGCGGTGTCGCCCGACTTCGACGTCCTCGAAGCTCGGCTCGCCCGCCGCTCGCGGCCAGCTCGCGCGCCTCGCTCGAGACCGGGATCGCGATCGGCGTGCCGGGCGCCGGGACGACGTCGCCGTCGGCGCCGATGAACTGGCCGAGCGCCGCGCGGACCGCCCGGCTCGGGCGGGCGGCAGCGTCGAGCGCCTGATCGCCTCGCTCCGTGCGGCGCCGTGCCGCGCCTTCGGGCCGGCCGGCGCGACGGCGATCCCGGGCGCTCGGCGGCTGCCGGGACCGCGCCGCGAAGCGCTCGAGCTGACTCGCTCGGCCTGGCCGCGGAGGTCGTCGTCGACCTGGTCGCGGAGCCGGTCGCGGACCAGCGCGTAGACGAGCACCGAGGCGAGCAGCACGGTCAGCGCGACCGCGAGCGCCGAGAGCAGCGCGAGCCGGCGGCGCAGGCTCACTTCTCGCCTCCGCCGAGAGCGACGTAGCCCGACGCCGCGCACGGTCTGGATCAGGCGCGGCTCGCCGCCCTCCTCGGTCTTGCGGCGCAGGTAGCCGACGTAGACCTCGAGCGAGTTCGAGCGCGGGCCGAAGTCGTAGCCCCAGACGGCCTCGAAGATCTGCGAGCGGGTCAGCACCTGCCGCGGGTGGCGCATCAGGTGCTCGAGCAGCGCGAACTCCGTCTTGGTCAGCTCGACCTCGCGGTCGCCGCGGTGGACCTCGCGGGTGGCCGGGTCGAGCGTCAGGTCCGCAGTAGCTGAGCGCTCTCCGGCGTCGCCGTTCGTCCGCGCGGAGCAGGGCCCGCAGCCGCGCCAGCAGCTCCTCCAGCGCGAACGGCTTGACGACGTAGTCGTCGGCGCCGGCGTCGAGCCCGTCGACGCGGTCCTGGACGGCGTCGCGCGCGGTCAGCATCAGGACCGGGGTGCGGTCGCCGCGCGCGCGCAGCTCCGCGCAGACCTCGAGGCCGTCGCGCTTCGGCATCAGCACGTCGAGGACGATCGCGTCCATCGGCGCCGACGCGATCGCAGCCGAGGGCCTCCTCGCCGTCCGCGGCCAGCTCGACCTCGTAGCCCTCGAGCTTCAGCGCGCGCTCGAGCGCGCGGCGCAGCTGCGGCTCGTCATCCACGACCAGTACGCGCACGTGCTCATGCTGCCGCGATCCCATAAGAACATGATGAGAGCGGGGTGGACATCGGTCGAGTGAACGCGCCCAGCGCTTGGACTCGCGTCCAGTTCTGCCGATAGGCGGTAGGCGATGCGCTGGCTCAAGCGGACGATCTCGATCCTGATGCTGCTCGCTGCGGCGGGCATCGCGCTTGCCATCGGATTCAGCAATCACTCGGATGAGTACGGACAGGTCTTCCTCCCGCAGGGCGGCACGGTCCATCTGCCGAAGGGCAAGGTGACCGTCTTCGACCGCGTGCAGGGGCAGAGTTCGGAGATCGAGCCGGGCGCCGGCAACCTCGCCTTCGCAGTGGTCCCGGTCGACGGCGGACCGCCGATCGCCATGTCCCTGGCGAACGGCGAGACCTCCGGGACCTCGGTAACCCGCAGGGAGACGATCGGCGAGTTGGGCGCCTTCGTCAAGCTCGACGTGCCGGAGGCCGGCGACTACAGAGTCACCGGGAGCACCAGCCTCGCCCCGGGGACCTTCTACCTCGAGTTCGGGACGAACGCCGGGGTGGCCCTTCTCGAGCGCTGGAAGCTGCTGGCCGGCCTGGTGCTCGGCGCGCTGCTGATCGCGTTCATCCCGGTGCCACGGTCGGGCCGCGGGCGGGGCCCACGTGGGTGAGCCGCACTGGTCCTCCGATCCGCGCGCGCCCTACGCGGGCTGGGAGCCGGCCCGCCCGGCGGCAGCGCCAGCAGAGCGGTCACGGAGACCGACGGCGCTGATCAGCGCCCGGCGAAGCGCCCGGCGCTCGGTCATTGACGGTGGGGCGGCGGTCGGATCCCGGTATCGGTGGGTCTCGAGCTCCGTGGCGTAGCGTGCGGCGGCCGGTCCGGCCGCGCGCTGCAGCAGGTCCCGCGCGCTGCGCAGGGTCGTCCCCGGCGGCAGCGGCTTTCCCAGCCTGCGGAGGACCCGGGCGAGCTCCCGCAGCTCGGCATCGGCCAGCTCGTCGCGTCCCAGCCGGGCCCGCCGTCGCGCGCGGAAGGCGTAGGCGCCGAGCGCGGCAAGCGCCGCGACCCCGACGACGACTCCGAGGATCACCCAGGCGCCCGGCCCGGAGGACCCCTGCCCGGACTTCGCGACCAAGCCCTGTTGGGGGGCGGGTTTCGGAACGTCACCCCCGCTCACGTCGGGCGCTTGGCGTCCAGAGGCGATGTCGTCGATCGGCAGCGGGTCCGTGCCCCCGAGCTCGTCGTCGGGCTGGGCGGCGGGCGCCGCGGGCGGGGTGGGATCGAAGGTGGCCCACCCGATCCCGGGGAAGAAGACCTCGACCCAGTTGTGCGCGTCGGTGTCGTCGATCAGATAGTTGCTCCGATCGGGGTCGCGGCCTCCGGGCGCGAAGCCGGCGGCGACCCGGCTCGGGATTCCGAGCATGCGCAGCATCAGCGCCATCGCGCCGGAGAACTGCTGGCAGTAGCCGGCGCGATCCTCGGAGATGAACGCGGGCAGCGGATAGGTCCGGTTGGGGACGTCCTGCTTGTACTCGAAGTTGCTCCGCAGGTAGAGCTCGATCCGCTGAGCGGCGTCGTACGGGGTCGGCGCGCCTGCGGCGAGGCGCCGGGCGAGCCCGTACATCTCCTCGTACGGCGTGCCCTGGACCTCTCCGGAGATCGAGCGCGGGGCCGACGCGCCCCAGAGCGGCGCCTCGATCGACCGGGCACCGCCCTCGCCCCCGGTCAAGGTGAAGGAGGCGTAGTGGGCGGCCTCCGACGGATAGGCGGTGCCCGCCGCGCGCATCTCGATCGGGCTCGGCTTCGGGTCATAGACCAGCGCGGTGTACGAGTTTCCTGGGTGCAGTTCCTGATTCATCTCCCAGACTCCATCCGCGTTGGGTGAGGCGTTGGCGTCGCGGAGAGCGAGCGTCGTCCCGGCGCCGATGGCGAAGTCGCTGGTCAGGCTTCGCACCTCGAAATTGACCCGGTCGACCCATTCGGGGTCGGGGCGTGGTGCGATCCCCTTCGGGTGGAGCTTGAGCGGTTGGCCGAGGGCGGGCTCGATGGTTGTGCCGCTCGATCGAGTCCAGCGGACGCCGTCGAAGCTGTCGAGGTTGGTCGCCTTCCAGTAATGCGGCTTCTCGCTCGCTACCTCGAGCAGGAGAGTCCCCTTCTGCGGCCAGTCGAGCGGGCCGTACGACTGGTCCCACGTGAAGCTCAGCCCGTGGGCGCTGAACAGGTTCCAGTGGCGGTAGTCGATCACCGCCTTGCCCGGGTCGACCAGCGCTGCTGCGGGCACCGCGACCAGCGCCGCGATGGCCACGGCGAAGCCCGCGGCCGCCCGGCCGCTGGCGATCGACGGCAGCCAGAGCCAGGCGCAGACCAGGAGGACGAGGAGCGCGCCACCCGCCAGCTGCCGGTCTGGCCGGGCCCAGGCGACCGCGACCAGGTAGAGCCCGACGAGCAGGACGAGCGCGCAGATCCGCCCCGCGGCCCTGCGCCGGCGCGGCCAGAAGGCCGCGAAGGCGGCCGCGCCGACCATCAGCGGCGCCGCCAGCAGGATCACCAGGCGGGTCCAGGTGTCGGCGCCGGCGTAGGGAATCGGCACGTCGGTGAGTCCGTTCAGGCTGCGGTCGACGTTCGCCGAGAGCTCGTCCCAGTGGGGGGGCAGGAGCAGGCGGGCCGGCAGGCCGACAACCACCAGCCCGACGAGCAGCGCAACGGCGAGGACGGCCGCGCCGAGGGCCCAGCGGACGCCGTGCGGGCGCGGCAGCCGACCGATCGCCGCGAGCGCCGCACCCGCACCGGTGGCGAGCACGACGGCGAGGGCAACGCGGGTGGCGGGCGGGTCCGAGACCAGCGAGGCCCACTGCAGGGAGGCGACGATGCCGAGTGCCGCGAAGCAGATCAGCTCGATCCGCTCGGGGCGGGGGAGGGATAGCGCGCTCATGCCGCCGCCCTCTGCCTCGTCCGGCGCTCGGCCAGGGCGCCGACGGGATAACCGAAGCAGCCGGAGACGCGGAAGGCGGCCGCGCGGCGGGAGCCGGTCGGGGTGATCAGGAAGCTCCCGGCGCGGAGCTGGCGCAGCGCGGCCGGCAGGCCGTGGCCGGCGCTCACCCAGAGGACGGCGGAGCCCCTCAGCGCGGGCATCAGCGCAGGGCCGGCGTCTGGACTGGAGACCGCGATCCGTACGTGCGCCTCGGGCCAGGAGCGGAGCGCCGGGTCGATCGTGATCGGGCGGCGCTCTCCCGGCAGCAGCAGGTCGCAGCCGCCGGAGCGCCCCAGCTCGACGCAGAGCGAGGCGGCGGCGCGCATCGCGCGCTCCCGGTGAGCCGGGTCCGTCGACCCGCGCGGGTCGAAGACCACCAGGGGCCGCGGCTCGCCGCCGGCGACCAGGCGGCGCTCGATCATCTCGCCGGTCCGCGCCACGGCCGGCCAGTGGATTCGGCTGGCGGGGCTGCCGTCGCGATAGGGCCGCAGCCCGTCCACCTCGAACTGAGCTGGGCCGCCCCGGCGCGAGACCGCGTCGCTGGCGTGGCCCGAGCCCGGCGACTGTCCGCGCGGCTCCCCGCCCGGGCCGACCCCGCGCACCGGATCGGTGCGCGGCAACACGACCAGGTCGAGGGCGCTCTTTGACTCCAGCCGCCGCTGCCAGAGGCCAAGCGGGTCGCGAACGACGAGCCGGGCCGGATCGAGGTGGACGCGCCCCGGGCTGGTCAGCCAGACCGCGCGGTCCAGTCGGCGTGACCAGCGCGGGCCGACCGGGACGCTCCGCTCGAGCAGCGGGTCGGAGAGCTCACCGCCCGGGGGAGGGACGAGCGTGTGGCGCAGCCGGATGCGAAGTGGATAGGCCTCGCTCTCCTCGATCCGCCCCGGTCCCGAGACCCGCTCGAGTCGCCCGCGCAGGGTGGAGAGCTCGACCCAGCCGATGGCGCCGAGCGCCAGCCCGAGCAGCGCGATCCCACAGACGGTGGCGGCGGTCAGCCCGAAGCCGATGCCGACGAGGACGAAGACCAGTCCCAGCGCGGCGGTCGCGGGCGCCCGCGGGGCGGCGGACTCCCTCGACCGGTCCATCAGAGCGCGGGGACGCGGTCGATCGCCTCGCGGATCACCGCCTCGCGCTGGTCGCCATCGACCTCGTAGGAGAGGAGCAGGCGGTGGGCGAGGACGGAGGGCGCGAGCGCCTGGACGTCGTCGGGGAGGACGTGGTCGCGCCCCTCGAGCGCCGCCAGCGCCTTGGCCGCGCGAAAGAGCATCAGCCCGGCGCGGGGGCTGGCGCCGAGCTCGACCCGCTCATCGCGGCGGGTGGCGTCGCAGATCGCGACCACGTAGCGGCGCAGCGGTTCCGTGCCCTCGATTCCGGAGAGGGCCGCCTGCGCGCCGCGAATGCCGCTCACGTCGGCGACCGGCGTGAGCTCCTCGACGGGGTCGCGGTCGGCGTGCTCGGCCAGCATCGCGGACTCGTCCCAGGCATCGGGGTAGCCGAGCGTGACCCGGACCATGAAGCGGTCGAGCTCCGCCTCGGGGAGGGGGTAGGTGCCCTCATACTCGGTGGGGTTCTGCGTGGCGAGCACCACGAACGGCAGGGCCAGCTCGTGCTTGTGGCCGTCGATCGTGATCTGGCGCTCCTGCATGCACTCGAGCAGGCCGGACTGCGTCTTCGGCGAGGCGCGGTTGATCTCGTCGACCAGCACGACGTTGGCGAACACCGGGCCCGGGTGGAACTCGAAGGTCGAGGTGCGCTGGTTGAAGACGTTCGTGCCGACCAGGTCGGCGGGCAGCAGGTCCGAGGTGCACTGGACGCGGGCGTACTCGGCCTCCAGCGAGCGGGCGAGCGACCGGGCGAGAGCGGTCTTGCCGACGCCGGGCGCGTCCTCGATCAGGACGTGGCCTTCGGCCAGCAGGGCGACGATCACGTCCCTGACCACCTGATCGGGTGCCTTCACGGCCCGCGAGATGTTGTCCCTCAACCGCGAGCCGAGTTCAGCGACCTCGAAAAGATCCAGCCTCGGCGCAGTCGCCATTGCCTCATGGTACGCCCGGGCTCAAGCAGGGGATTGGGCTGCGGCGGAACTCAGCGTTCGAGCAGAAACTTCAGCCTGTCGGTGGCCGGGTCGGCGACCTTGCGAAAGACCTTGAAGGTGAGAGCTCCCGGATCGCCTCGTCGCCGGCCGCTCAGTTGTCCTTCGGGCCCCAGCGGCGCAGCGCGAAGATCGTCAACAGGACCGAGCCGACCGGGAAACCGAAGATCGCCGTATCGGCCAGCACGTGGCCGGCGTGGGCGAGGGGGATGACCACGGTCGGATCCATCAGGCCGTCGCAGGTCTGGTGCGGGGCTTCGGGCCCTCCTCGACCTGCTTCGCGGGACCGACCCCGGCGGGCTCGGCCGATTCATCGGGCGGGCCGCCGCCGCGCTTCTCGAGCCGCGCCAGGCCCCAGCCGACCACGAAGATCAGGGCCAGCGAGATCAGGCCGACGCCGAGGTAGGCGGCCAGGGTGAGCCAGCCGGGCGACGTCGTGCTTCTGCTCGCGCTGGAGGTTCTTCTTGTCGAGGACGAAGTCGCGCGTGCCGTGCTCGACGACCGGCACCTCGCTCGACCGGGATCGCCGGGTCCGTCGGGCAGGAAGATCGGCAGGCCCGCGAGCTCGCGGCCCTTGTGGAGGCGGAGCGTCGTCTTCCAGGTGCCGTCGACAGGGATCGGCTCGGTGATCCGGTAGGTGCCCGGGCCGATCTCATCGAGCTGGCTGACGTGGCTGCGGCCCGTCGCCGCCCTGCCAGCTGGTCGTTGAACCAGTAGGCGCCGTCGGCCGCGTCGGGCGGGTCGAGCTGGACGGTGCCCGTGGCGACTCGGCCGTCCGGCGTGTTCTGCACGTTCAGGTCGAAGGTCGCGCGGACGCCGGGCCCGGCGTTGACCGGGATCCAGAAGGCGATCACGCCGACCGCGGCCACGGCCGCGACGGGCAGGACCGCGAGGCGCGGCATCCGCTCGCGTGCGCGTCGACCGCCCGGGGTGAGCGCGCGGCCGACGAAGCCGCCGATCACGCCGCCGGCGAGCGCGGCGAGGAGGCCGAGGATCGCGGCCTCGGGGAAGAGCGAGGCCGGACCCACTCGTTGACCACCCAGATCTGGTTCCAGGCCCCACTCGGCCGGCGAGCCCGATCGTGCCGATCCCGAGGCCGGCGAGCGCGCCGAAGGTGATCGGGCGCTCGGCGGCGGAGCGCCCGCGCAGCCAGAGCAGCGCGACGCCCTCGACCACCAGCGCCTCGACCAGGTAGAGCGGGAAGGTGCGGGATGGTCTGGCCGAAGACGCGGCCCGACCAGCAGGGCCAGCAGTGCCGCGGATCGCGACGTAGACGAGCACCGCCGCCGATCGCGCCGCCGGGGCCGAAGCGGATCCGCGCGGTCGACCAGGCGCGATCCCGGCGGCGAGCATGATCAGCGACCGGCTGCAGCACGCAGCGAGAACTGCGGCACGCTGAAGTCGAACTCGGCCTGGAAGGTGGAGAGCGCCGACCAGGAAGGCGCCGGCGAGGACGAGCTCGCGGACGCGGGTCCAGCGACGGCAGAGCGGGCGGCCCTGGCGTCGCGGCCGCTCCTCGTCGCCCTCGACGTGGAGCGCCCAGGCGCCGAGCACCGAGAGCGAGGCGCCGCCGATCAGCATCAGGTGGGTCGGGCCCCAGAGGGTCACGTCCTGGCCGAAGATCCGGTGCCAGACGTCGTCGAGCGGGAAGGCCGAGAGCGAGACGGCGCCGCAGATCGCGATCATCGATCGCGCCGATCGGCGCGTGCCAGCCGGGCGCGATCTCGAACGAGGTGCGGGTCGGCCGGTCGGGCAGCGCGACGCCGAGCACGCCCGGCGAGTGAAGACGCCGAAGAGCCCGGCGAGGATGAAGTAGTGGGCGGGGTTGGCGAGCGGGCCGGGGTCGCGGCCGTCGTCGATGTGCAGGGAGATGTCCCAGTACATGCCGAAGACGGCGATCAGCAGCGTGATCGCCGAGGAAGGTGCCCGGCAGCGCCGCCCAGCCGGGGAGGCCGGTGACGCGCTCGGCGAGGGTCGGCGAGCCGGCCGAGCAGCGGGAAGCGGCCCGGCCTTGTAGAGCAGGATCGGGCCGAGCAGGAGGATCGTGACGACCACCGCGCCGGCGCGTGGCGATGATCGCCTCGCCGGTCTCGGCGCCGCCCGCGGGCGGGGCTCTCGGCGGCCCGAGCAAGCAGGAGGATCATCGCGTGCCTCCCTTCGGCGCTGTCCTCGGGCGCGGATCGGGCCCGCGCTGCAGGCGCTCGCGCACCGTCTCCAGCGACCACTCGAAGGGCTCGGTCTCCTCGATGAAGCTCGGTCAGCTCGCGGACGACGCGGTCCGGCGCGTCGAGCATCGGCCAGTGGCCCGAGCCCTCGATCTCGACGTAGCGGCTGTGCGCGACGATCTCGTGGGCGTTGCGGCCGTGCTCGACCGGGATCACCGGGTCGTCGGTCGCCCCAGATGATCAGGGTCGGCATCTGGTCGGCGAGGTAGAGGCGGTCGAGCGCGCAGACCCGCTGGCCGTCGGGGTCGATCACGCTGCGCATCGTGTGCGAGGAAGGCGTCGCGGGCCCCCTGCTCGACCAGCGAGGCGTAGCCGCGGGCGAACTCGGCCAGGTCGGGCCCGGCCTCGAGCCCGAGCTTGGCCGGCGACCGAGCGCACCGCCTCGCCGGCGCTGCACCGACCACTCGCGCGCCATCAGCGGCAGCACCCACTCCGAGCCCGGCAGGGTGGCGGCGCGCAGCAGCGGGTGGACCTCCCTGCCCGAGGCCGCCGGAGCGAGATCAGCGCCATCCGCTCGACGTACTCGGGGAAGAGGTAGGAGAACTGCATCGCGATGCCCGCCGCCGAGCGAGTGGCCGACGACGGTGCCGCGCTCGAAGCCGAGCACCGCGAGCAGGTCGCGGACCCCGGCGGCGTAGGCGCCCAGCGAGTAGTCGCCGCGCGGCTTGGCCGAGCGGCCGTGGCCGAGCAGGTCGGGCGCGATCACCGTGTAGCGCTCGGCGAGCCGCGGCATCACCTCGCGCCAGGCACTCGCGAGGTCGAGGTGATCCCGTGCAGCAGCACCAGCAGCGGCCCCTCGCCGGCGGCCTGGTAGCCGACCGGTGGCCGTGCAGCTCGATCTCCTCGTAGCGGGCCGAGCTCGTGGCTCGGCGATCGGGCTTCGCCAGGCCTCGTCGGCGGGCTCAGCCGGTCGTCTCGAGCGGTCTGCCCATCACTACCTCCCGTTCGATGCCGTACCCGGTTACTTGATGTGCACGCCGGAGATCGCCCGGCTGATCACCAGTCGCTGGATCTCCGAGGTGCCCTCGAAGATCGTCCAGATCTTCGCGTCGCGGTGCATCCGCTCGACCGGGAACTCCCGCGAGTAGCCGTTGCCGCCGAGGATCTGGATCGCGCGCTCGGTCGCCCAGACGGCGACCTCGCCGGCCTTCAGCTTCGACATCGAGCCCTCGGCGTTGTCGAAGTCCTGGCCCGTCTTGCCCATCCAGGCGGCGCGCCAGACGAGCAGCCGGGCGGCGTCGATCTCCATCTTCATGTCGGCGAGGGTGAAGGCGATCGCCTGGTTCTCGATGATCTTGCGGCCCGAACGCCTCGCGCTCCTTGGCGTAGTCGAGCGCGTACTCGTAGGCGGCGCGGGCGATGCCGACCGCCTGCGCGCCGACCGTCGGCCGCGAGAGCTCGAAGGTCCGCATCGCGGCCTGGCCCTTGGAGCTCTTGCCCTCGCGCGCCTTGGCGAGCCGCTCGTCGAGCTTCTCCTTGCCGCCGAGCAGGCAGGAGCCGGGGATGCGGCAGTCGTCGAGGTGGACGTCGGCGGTGTGCGAGGCGCGGATGCCGTGCTTCTTCACCTTGGCGCCCTGCTCGAGGCCCTTGGTCCCGGGCGGGACGACGAAGGCGGCGTGGCCGCGCGAGCCGAGCTCGCGGTCGACCGAGGCGATCACCACGTGGACGTTGGCGATGCCGCCGTTGGTCGCCCAGGCCTTCTGGCCGTTGAGCACCCACTCGTCCTTGGCCTCGTCGTACTTGGCGGTGGTCCGGTAGCCGGAGACGTCGGAGCCGGCGTCGGGCTCGGAGGCGCAGAAGGCCGCGACCTTGACGTCGTCGGCGGTGCCGAAGCACTGCGGCACCCACTCGACCATCTGCTCGGGCGTGCCCGAGCCGAAGATGCCGGCGACCGCGAGCGTGGTGCCGAAGATCGACATGCCGATCCCGGCGTCGCCCCAGAAGAGCTCCTCGTTGACGATCGGGAAGGTGAGCCCGGAGGGGTCGGCCCAGAACTGGGCGATCGACCTCGAAGCCGTAGAGCCCGATCTTGGCCGCCTCCTGCACGATCGGCCAGGGGAACTCCTCCTTCTCGTCCCACTCCTGCGCCGCCGGCCGCACCGTCTGCTCGGCGAACCCGTGGGCCCACTCGCGGATGTCCTTCTGGTCCTGGGAGAGCTCCAGCGAGAAGGTCGAGTCCGGCGCGTCGATCCCGAGCTGCTCGGAGATTTGCCCATCAACCTGCTGGGGGTTGCTGTCGTCCGCAATCGTCTGCTCTTCGGTCGCCATCTCGCTTCGCTTCTCCTTTGTCGGTGCTCCCGCCCACCGGCTCTGCGGGGGCGTCGCGCTGCAATTCCTACCGAGAGTAGCAAGATGCTACCCTGAGTAGGAATTTGGAAACGAGAACCTCGTCACACACGCCCCGGAAGCGGGCGGCTCATCTCGGGCCCGAGCGCCGGCGGCCCGAGGTGCTCGACGCGGGGCTCAAGCTGTTTCTCGAGTCGGGCTATGACGGGACCTCGATGCAGGCGGTCGCCGACGAGGCGGGGGTGACCAAGCCGGTCGTCTATGCCTGCTTCGACAGCAAGGACGACCTCTTCAGGTCGCTGCTCGCCCGCGAGGAGCAGCGGATCGTCGGTGAGATCCAGGGGGCCTTCTCGAGCGCCGACCTCTCCGATCCCGAGACCACTCTGGTCGAGGGCTTCACCGGCTTCCTGCGGGCCGTGGGCGACTCGCCGGAGGTCTACCGGCTGATCTTCCTGGGGGAGGGAGGCGGCAACGCGGCGGTCGCTCACCGCATCCAGCGCGGCCGCGAGGAGCAGGTGAGCTTTCTGAGCGAGCTGGCGAAGGGCTGGCTCGAGTCGAATGGCAACGGCAAGCGGTCGAATGCCGACGTCGAGCGGTCGGCACGCATGCTCGGCTACTCGATCGCCGGACTCGCGGAGTCCGGCGCGCGTCTGCTGCTCTCCAGCGATGACGACTGGACGCCGGAGAGCCTCGGGCGCGAGCTGGGTCGCCTCGCGGCCGCAGCTCAGTCTGCAGTCTGATCCCCTCCCTGGCTCTCAAAGCCCCATCCGTCCCCTGGTTCGGACCCCAAGCCGATTGATCCGACTCGCGAGGGATCGCGAACGTGTGGAGGAACGAGGGTCGATTCCGACCAAGAAGGGGGCCAATCCAATGGCTAGGCAACCCATCACGATCGTCGGCCGTCGCCGGCTCGTGGGCGTCGCGGCGGCAGCAATTCTCGCCGCGCTCGTCATCGCCGGACCACGTTCCGCAACCCCAGATGCCCACGCGGAAACGGGGCCAGCCGACGCACCGCCACCCGTGACGCTCAAGGGCTATCTGCGGGACGAGCGGGGCCGCTTCAGCACGGTCCTGCCGCCCGGCGCCACGCTCAGCAAGCTCGGCGACATGAACAACCGCGGCCAAATCGTCGGCGCCTACTCGGATGGCACCTCGATCCACAACTTCGTGCGCGACCGCAAAGGCGACTACATGACGTTCGACTTTCCCGGCGCCGGAGGAATTGCGGGCGGCCTGGGCGACATCAACGACCGTGGCCGGATCGCCGGCTTCTACGCCGATGAGGCGGGGACGTACCGCAGTTTCCTGCGCGGCAGGCGCGGCGCCTTCGCCCCGATCGTGAATCCGCGCGCAAACGGGACCTCGCCCTACGGCTCCGGAACCGCGGTGTACGCGATCAACGACCGCGGCGAGATGCTCGGGGCCTACGCGGCCGGAGGGACGGTCCACGGCTTCCTGCGCGACCGCCACGGCAAGTTCAGAACGGTGGACTACCCGGGCGCCGCGGAGACGGTGCTCTCCGAGATCAACGAGCGGGGGCAGATCGTCGGGGCATACGGCGATCAGGTCGGCAGCGGCACGCCACACGATTTCCTCCTCGACCGCGGCCACTACACCTCGATCGAGTTCCCGGGCACCCCGGATTCCTTCGTCGACGACGTCAACAACCGCCGCGAGATCGTCGGCTACTACCTCGACGCGGCGGGGAGGAACCATGGCTACCTGCGCGACCGCCGGGGCCACTACTCCCCGATCGATCACCCGGATGCCGCGCCGCTCGGCACCGACACCAACGGCCTCAACGATCGCGGTGAGATCGTCGGCGAGTACTTCGACTATCTGGACGCCGGCGCGCAGGCATCCGGGAGCCCGCAGTTCGGCCTTCGCCTCGGTCAGATGTAGGCCTGACGGCCTCTCCCCGCCGGTGCGCTACGGTGCCGTAGCTACGGCTGAGTAGGAAGCTGATCGCCGAAGGATCACGAGGCATGACCCCGCCGAAGAAGGCGACGAAGGAGCAGAAGCCCCGCCGCTACGCGCCCAGGCTGCCGCCGGAGGAGCGCCGCGAGCAGCTCCTCGACGCGACCCTCGAGCTGATCGCTGAGAAGGGCTACGAGTCGGTCTCGATGGAGGGGATCGCACGGCGGGCCGGGGTGACCAAGCCGGTGGTCTACGACCTCTTCGGCTCGCTCGCCGACCTGCTCGAGGCTCTGCTCGAGCGCGAGGAGGAGCGGGCGCTCAACCAGCTCGCCGAGCTGATGCCGACGCCTGCGGAGGACGCCGACCCGGCCCAGGTGCTGGTCGACGGCCTCGACGCCTTCCTTCGCGCCGTCGAGACTCGCCCCAATGCCTGGCGACTCTCCCTGATGCCGATCGAGGCGCAGCCGGGGATCGTCCGCGAGCACGTCGAGCGCGACCGCACCGCCGTCGCCAAGCAGCTCGACTCGATCGTGCGCTGGGGGGTGGAGCAGCTCGAGGTGCCGATCTCGGACGTCGACCTGCTCGTCCAGACGATCATCGTGCTCGCCGAGCAGGGCGGACGGATGCATCTGGACGACCCCGAGCGCTACTCGCGAGAGCGCATCACCGCCTTCACCGCCAGCCTGCTGGACAGCGTCCGCGGCTAGTGGCCTGAACGGCGTGATCGACGAGCGCCTGAGGGGAGAAGTGAGCGACGGCTATTTTCCTGAGGGCTCGATCCTGCGCCGGGTCCACTCCGAGCGGGCGGTCGGTCCGGGGCCTGCGCAGGGCTCGGCCGCTCACGCCCCGCTCGATCCGCGAGGGCTACAACCCCTGCCACTTCCGGATGGTCGCCCGCACCGAGCGGCGCCGGCTGCGCCGCGGCGAGTGCACGCCGCAGGTCGCCGCCTAGTCCTCAGCTCACCGCTTTCTTCACGAGCGCGGCAATTTTTGCCTCTTCGGCTGCAGTCAGCTCCTTGAGAGCGAAGGCAGTCGGCCACATGGCGCCTTTGTCGAGGTTTGCCCTGTCGCTGAAGCCCAACGTCGCGTACCTCGCCTTGAACTTCGCCGCGCTTTGGAAAAAGCAGACGACCTTGCCGTCCTGTGCGTACGCGGGCATCCCGTACCAGGTCCTCGGCGAGAGGGCGGGCGCGCTGGCTTTGACGATCGCGTGGAGCCGTTTCGCCATGGCGCGATCGGGTTTCGGCATCTCGGCGATCTTCGCGAGCACGTCGGCTTCCCCGTCCGCCTTGTCCTTCTTCGCGCGCGCATCCGCCTTCAGCTCCTTGGCACGCTCCCTCATCGCGGCTCGTTCTTCGTCCGTGAATCCGTTGGAGTTCTTGCGCTTCGCGGTGGTGCTCCTGGGGGACTCCCCCGTGTTCTTTTTGGGGCTCATCGGATCTCCTTATCGGGTGGGCCATGCTTTGTAGCCGAGGGCGACTGACTCAGGCCTGGTAGCGGAGGTGGACCGCGCCGCCGGCGAAGCGCCGCTCCTCGAGCAGCTCGAGATCGAGGCGAAGGCCGTCCGGGAGCCAGTGCGTGCCGCCGCCGACGATCACCGGGTAGACCACCTGGTCGAGCTGGTCGACCAGTCCCGCTCGGAGCGCCTCGGCTGCGAGTGCGGGGCCGCCGACGCCGAGGTCGGCGTCGGCCGCCTCCTTCATCTTGCGGACGGCGTCGGGGTCGAACTCGGACTCGATCCGGGTCCGCGGCGTCGAGGCCGAGTCGAGCGTCCGGGAATAGACGACCTTGTCGGCACCCTGCCAGATCTCGGCGTAGTCGCGGATGTGGTCAGCCTGCGCCTCGATGTCCTCGGGGTCCTGCCAGTAGCGCATCGTCTCGTACATGCGGCGCCCGTAGAGGTGGGTGCCGACCGGCCGCTCGAGCTCATTGAAGAAGGTGTGGACTTCCTCGTCTGGCGCCGCCCAGTCGAACTTGCCCTGATCGTCGTTGATGTAGCCGTCGAGCGAGGTTTGGGTGGCATAGATCAGCCTTGCCATATCTGCCTCCTTTTTCCCATCTAGACCGGCGGCTGAGCCGGAACTCATCGCCAGGTCGTCGGTCAGGGCTGGTGCAGCGGCTCGGTTCTCTTTACTCGGCCGCGGTCGGGATCCGGAAGAAGCCGCTCAGCCGGCTGGCGAACATCACGTCACCCTCGAGCTTGAGCTTGCCGGTCATGAAGAGCACCGGGCCCGACTGCTGGCCGGTGACCAACTTCAGGAACGGCACCGGCGCGGTGGTGATTTTGACCTTCGGCTGCTCCTTGGGGTCGTCGCTCACCTCGACCTTGCCGTCGCGGATCACCGCCTCGTAGATGTCCGAGCCCCCGTCCGGTGCTCCGGAGATCTCGAAGTGGACCACCGCGTCGATCCCCTCGATCTGGGACGGCTCGGCGTGCTCCGACATGCGCTTGAAAATCTCGTCGAGGACCATCCTGCGGCCCTCCGGATTCGCCATTCCCTCGGCCAGTTGCTCGTCGGTGACCTGCCCGATCATCGCCGCCAGCTGCGAAGCGTCCGCTCCGTCTATCCCGCCCAGGGCGGCCGCATCATCTTCAGCCATACCTACCTCCCGATTCTCTCTCACTGCAATTGCTACTGCACCGTAGGAAGCTATCAGAGCAGCCATGAGGAAGGCGCAGGTAGTTAGGCTGCCCCTTCAATCACGGACGGGAGGTCAAGATGGCGGTCGAGGAGACGCTTGCGGAGTTCAAGGAGACCGAGGGCTCGGAGCCGTTCCAGCTACAGGGATCCAAGATGCTCAAGGTCCGGGTGGCGGACGAGACGATCCAGGCCAAGCTCGGCTCGATGGTCGCCTACCAGGGCGACGTCAAGTTCGAGCACGCCGGCTCGGGAGGCCTCAAGCGGATGGCGAAGAAGGCGGTCACCGGTGAGGGCGCCGAGCTGATGAAGATCTCCGGCACCGGCGAGGTCTTCCTCGCCGACCTCGCCCAGGAGATCCAGCTGGTGAAGCTCTCGGGCGAGGCCATCACGGTCAATGGCGCCAACCTGCTGGCCTTCGACGCCGACATCGACTGGGACATCAAGAAGGTCGAGGGCGTCTCGGGCTTCATGGGCGGCGGCCTCTACAACACCCACCTCTCGGGATCCGGCTACGTGGCGATGCTCTCCGACGGCCCTCCGGTGATGATCGAGCTCGACGGCCAGGAGACCTTCGCCGACCCGCAGGCCGCGATCACCTGGTCCGAGGGGGTGTCGACCTCGGTGAAGACCGACCTCAACCTGAAGACCTTCATCGGCCGCGGCTCCGGCGAGACCGTGCAGCTCGGCTTCAGCGGCACAGGATGGGTCCTGATCCAGCCCTCCGAGGGGCGTGTGACCAGCGCCGCGGCCGGGGGCCAGGCGAGCAGTTCGAGCGCCGGCGGAGCGCTGGGGAAGCTGCTTTCCGGCTGAACGGGGTAACCGGCTGCTACATCGCTCTCGCCGGGTTGTGGGCGGCGCCGGTCAGCGGAGTGTCAATGAACCCGGCTCGTTCGTTCGGTCCGGCGCTGGTGGACGGCGACTTTTCGAGCTATAGAGCCATTTCAACCCCCTTCGAAGGTTGCCTTCTTCCTCACAGTGGTCAGAACATACCTCTGAGATTCGCAGGCAAGCAAAGGAGTGGTGATGCCAAGCGATCGCCCATCACCTAGGTCGGCTTTACGGTCATCGCCCAGACGGCCACCAGGGACGCGACAAGGAAGAGCGAGACCAGGCCGGCTGCGATGCGGGCGGAGATGCTCGGGGCGCCGCCCTCGCCCCGGTTGATCCTGCGGACGGCGATTCCTCCGATCACCAGAGAGACGATCAGCAGCACGAATCCGAGATCGGACACCGAGAAGCCGATGTTGACCCAGGTGAGGTCGACGTCATCGTTGTCGAGCCCCTCCTTGTGAGCGATCCACTGTGCGCTGGCGCGCATCACGATGTAGCCGGGGAGCGCTCCGTAGAAGAGCGACATGAAGCCGAGCTTGGTCAGCGCGGCCGATCCGCTGCGCCAAGCGACGATCAGCGAGGTGGCCGAGAGCGCCAGGCCGCCCACCAGGACCATCGCTCCGAGGATGTGAACGAACAGCGGCAGGTCCCAGGAGTCGTCCCTGGTGATGGAGGCCAATGTGGTGAGCACGCTCATGCCCCCGGCTTCCAGACCATGACCACCAGCAAGGCTGTGAACCAGAAGATCCGCATCCAGTGAGCGAACGCAGTGCGCCGGTCGATTGCCACGGCCGAGTCATCACCGGCCGGCTGCACCCCTTGGCTGGCCCTCGCCCCGGATCCCGTTGCCAGGACCCAGAGAACGAGCGCGGCGATGATCCAGCCGTCGAAAATCTCGTACTGGGGCCTGTTCAGCGCCAGCCAGACACCGAATACCAGGGTCCCCAGGCCGCCCACGCCCCAGAGGATCTCGGCGATGAGCCGCGTCGCGCGGTTCACCGGCGAGCCGAGAACGAAGGCGCTGTAGATCAGCGCCGCGGTCGCCAGGAAGAAGGCCGTCAGGACGTGGAAGAAGAGGAGCGCGTGGTACATCGAGCGGCGGGATCCTACCCACGCCGTCAGCGGATACTCGTCAGGCCGCCCTCGTGTATGCCTGGATGCGCTCGGTCCACTCGTCGAGCTTGCGTTCAGCCGAGCCGGCGTCGACAGCGTCGTGCGCGCGGAGCATGTGCACCGCCCGGGTGACGCCCGCCTGCTCGTAGCGCTCGAGCACCGCCGGGTCCCTGGGTGGGAGCTGAATCGTCACCGGGATCCGTCCCCTCCCGGCCTCCTCGCCCGAGCCTCTGGAGCTCCTCGACCCGGGCGATCATCTGATCGTCCGGTGGGATCCGGTTCGGGAACCAGCCGTCGCCGAAGGCGAGCACGCGCTGGAGCACGTGCGGGCCGTGGCCGCCGACCAGGATGGGTGGATGGGGCTCCTGCAACGGCGCCGGGCGGCAGACGATCCGCTCGAAGTCCACGAACTCGCCGTGGTAGCTGGCCTCCTCGTTCGCCCAGATCTCCTTGCAGGCCTCGACGCGCTCGCGCAGGATCCGGAACCGCTTCGCGGGGTCGGTGCCGTGGTTTCGCATCTCCTCGAGGTTCCAGCCCGCCCCGACGCCGAACAACAGGCGTCCGCCAGAGAGCCGGTCGAGAGAGGCGACGGCCTTCGCGGTGGTGATCGGGTCGCGCTCGACCAGCAGGCAGATCGCGTTGCCGATCCGGATGCGCTCGGTGGCGTCGGCCATGGTGGTGAGGGCGACGAACGGGTCGTAGATCCGCGAGTACTCGCGCGGCAGCTCGCCGCCCGCGGGGTAGGGCGTCTCGCGGCTCGCGGGGATGTGGGTGTGCTCGGTGACGAAGACCGACTCGAAGCCGCGCTCCTCGGCCATCCGCGCGAGCGCCGCCGGCTCGATCGACTCGTCGGTGGGGAAGTAGGAGACGCCGAAGTCCACGACGGGACCCTACGTTAGGCTCGCCCCATGCCCGATCTCGGTGAGCCCAGCTCCTATCTCAGCCTCGGCAAGGGAGCGGAGGTCTACAGCCGTGATGGCGCGAAGGTGGGCGAGGTGGAGCACGTCCTCGCCGCTCCCGACCAGGACATCTTCGATGGGGTCGTGCTCGATACCAGCGTGCTGCCTGGCGGGCACCGCTTCGTCGACGCGGAGCAGGTCGAGGAGATCTTCGAGCACGGTGTCCTCCTGAAGCTCGATCGGCAGGAGGCGGAGAAGCTCCCCGAGCCGAGCGCGAATCCCGCCGCCCTGGAGGTCACTCCGGATGACGTCTCCGAGGGCGACGAGGGCACCCTGAAGCGCAAGCTTCGCCGAGCCTGGGACCTGATCTCGGGGAACACCTAGAGGCCCTCGGCCTTCGCCGGTCGCGCCGGCGCCCGCTGCGGTCCGTCGCTCACCAGGTAGAGGAGACCCAGCGGCAGGACGACGTCGAGCGCGAGCCCGATCAGGCTGGCGACGTTGTCCCCGGTCGAGTAGTGCTCGGTGGTGGTCAGGTGGTAGACGAGGTGGGGGAGGCCGGCCGCGAGCATGGCGAGCGCCGTGGCCTGGATAACGCGTCGATCCATCCAGTAGGCGGCCAGCCCCGCCAGTAGGGCGAGGCCGAGCGACGCGGCCCCGAAGTCACGCTCCAGGTGCTCGTTGTACGGCGGCAGCGCGGAAACCCAGTGAGCCGAGCCGCCCGGGAAGTTGTCGTAGAAGCCCCGCGGCGCGACGAGGATCCAGATCGCCAGGAAGCCGATCGTGACCGTGAGATAGATCAGGGCGATCCGGATCGGCGCCCTGTGCCGCTCGATCTCCATGCGGAGCCGACCCTACCTGGGCGCCGGCTCCTCGGTCTCGTCCTCCGTTCCGCCTCTTCCTCGTCCTCGGCCAGGAACGGCACAAGGAGGGCGGTGAGCCGAGCCGCCGTCTTCGGACCGACCGAGTGCCCCGCCTTCGGGAGCACGACGAGCTCGGCATCGGGAATCTGTTCCGTCACCCGATCCGCCCAGGCCTCGGGGACGAGGCGGTCGCGCTCCGGGCGGACGATCAGCGTCGGCGCCTCGATCTCCGAGAGCTTGTCCTCGACCGGGTCCTCGAGCGCACGCCGGAAGGTCCACACGCTTCGCCACGGGCCGGCGTCGATGAGGTCGTGCACGATCGTCGGGGCGAGCCGGGGGGACGAACGGGGAGAGTTGCGCGCCCAGCGGAGCGCCAGGCGCCAGGTGCTGCGTGCCTTTGGATCGAGGGTGGGGCCGACGAGCACCAGGCGGTCCACGGTCGCGGGGTGACGCGCCGCGAGATCCACCGCGACCTGGCAGCCGAATGAGATCCCGACCACGATCGCGGGAGCGAGTTGGTTGTCGAACAGCCAGCGCCAGAGCGCATCGGCGAGACCCGGGACGTCGAGCGGATGAATCGGCTGGTCGCTCATGCCGAACCCGGGCAGATCGGGCGCGAATACGGGCCGGCGGCTGCCGAGCGCGCGGATCAGCGGCTTCAGTGTGCGGCTCGAGCTGAATCCGTGCACGAGGACGACGGGCGTGGCATCGAGCCCGGGGATCGGACCGATGCCGTTGGCTCCGTTCGAGGATTCGGAGCGTTCCTTGAGCTCGCTCGGCACGCGCACGTACACGCGGCTGTTGCCCGCGTGAGTCCAGCCCCCATATACGCCGTTGCGACGCCGTCCCACGGCCATTCCCCGAGCCAACATACCCGCAAATTGCGGCAAGTTGGGGGGAACCTACGCCTGAACGGCCAATGCCACGCGCCCGCGGAGGTGCTCCAGCAGCGGCTCGACCGAGAGCTCTCCGCAGCCGGCGCGCTCGAGGATCTCCGTCGGAGAGAGCCGGCGGCCGTAGCGGTGGACCCGCTCGCGCAGCCATCCTCCCAGGGTGGCCAGGTCGCCGGCCGCGATCTGCGCCGGGAGGTCACCGAGGTCGCGCCCCGCGGCCTCCCAGAGCTGCCCGGCGATGATGTTGCCGAGGCTGTACGTCGGGAAGTAGCCGAAAGCGCCGCCCGCCCAGTGCACGTCCTGGAGGACGCCGTGGGCGTCGTCCGGGACCTCGAGCCCGAGGTAGTCGCGGTAGCGGGCGTTCCAGGCCTCCGGGAGCTCCGCCAGCGGGAGGCCGTCCTCGAAGATCTCGAGCTCGAGCTCGAAGCGGATCAGGATGTGGATGTTGTAGGTCACCTCGTCCGCCTCGATCCGGATCAGCGAACGCTCCACGCGGTTCGCGGCGCGCTCGAGGCCGGGCGGGTCGACCTCGTCGAACGCACCTGGGAAGCGCTCACGGAGGAGTGGCAGGTGCCGCTCGAGCCAGGGGCGGCCACGGGCCACCCAGTTCTCCCAGAGACGGCTCTGGGACTCGTGCAGGCCGAGGGAGCGTGGATCCCCGAGCGGCGTCTTCCCGAGCTCGGGATCGACGCCCGCCTCGTAGAGGCCGTGGCCGGACTCGTGCATGGCGCTGAACAGCGACATGGCCAGGTTTTGATCGTCATAGCGGGTGGTCAACCGGATGTCGGTCGTCGCGATCGAGAGCGCGAACGGGTGCTCGGTCGAGTCGAGCCGCCAGGAGTCCTGTGGGAAGGGGAGCTCCGAGATCAGCTGCTTGATCAGCTCGCGCTGCCCAGCGACGGGAAACTCGCCCCGGAAGGGGTCCTGATCCGGCCCGGCGCCGTTCTGGGTCGCCTCGGCCACGAGTGGGACGAGGCCATCCCGGAGGTCGGTGAGGACGGCGCGCATCTGCTCGGTCGTCATCTCGGGCTCGTACTCGTCGAGCAGCGCGTCGTAGGTCTGGCTGAAGCCGGGGAATCCGTCGTAGCAGTCTGCGAAGCGGCGGGTGAGCTCGACGTTTCGCTCGAGATGGGGGAGGAGCAGCTGGAAGTCGGAGCGCTCCCTGGCCTCGATCCAGGCGTTCTCGGCGATGGAGCTGGCGCGCGCCATATCGGCTCGCAGATCGGAGGGCACCCGGCGGGCCTTCTCCCAGTCGCGGGCCAGGACCCTGATCAGGTCGGCGTCGATCGACTCGCCGGGCGCAGCGTCCGCCGGGAGCGCGGCGCGAGCCTCATCGATGAGCGTGCCGATCTCATCGGCGATGAACATGTCGTGGCGGACGCCCGCGAGGGTCGCCAGGGTCTCGGCGCGGGCTGCCGCGCCGCCCTTGGGCATCATCGTCCGCTCGTCCCAGGCGAGCAACGCGGCAGCTCGCCCGAGATCGTGGATCTCGCCGATTCGCTCGCGAAGCTGCTCGATGGCGCCCATCACCGGGAGACTACGGGGCGGGTGGCGGTCCCTCGGCGGCGACCCTGGAGAGCCCCTCGAGCCAGCGCTGGTGGAGGCGGACCATCATCGGCCGCAGCACCGGCTTCACGACCTGGATGCCGGGCCCCTTCTGGGTCTCCTCGGTCCGGACGAATGTGCCGCCTTCCTGTTCCCGCAGCATCCAACCGTGGTAGCCCCGGCCGCCGAGGACTTTGGCATCCCAGGAGATTCGCCCCGGGGGCTCGTACCCGACGACCTCGGAGGTGACGAAGGCGCCGAAGCTCCACCAGCGGAAGCGGCTGCCCAACTGGAGCTCCGGCCAGGGCCCCTCCAGGTGCTTGATGAACTTCGCGTTCGAGTAGTAGGTCGGCCAGAGGTCCGGGCGGCACAGCCACGCCCAGACGTGCTCACGCTCGGCCGGCATCTGCAGCTCGTTGACCGCGTGGAACGCAGAGCGTTCCGGCGTGTGTTCGTCGGGCCAGCTGATCACCGTCTCGCCGTCGCTCACGCGGCGGAACCTACCGAACCCGCTCCAAGCTTCCTCAGCTGATGTGGAGGTTCACGTCGAAGAAGACGACGAGCGGCCAGAGCAGAATGGCCAGCAGCGCCGACACCACCTGACCCACCGTGTCGTGGCGGATGTAGTTGTGGTCGCCGGCTGCGAAGACACCGATCACCAAATAGATGACCGTGAGCAGGCCGGGACCGCTGCGTCGGTACATGGGGGTCAGTCTCGGTCGGGTGCGACTTCGCTCGCCCGCTCCTCGTGGCGGGTGGCGCGCTCCTCGGCGACCTGGGCCTTCTCCTGGAGCTCCTCGGCCTTCTGCCGGTGATCCTCCGCCATGGAGCGGTGCCCCTCGGCCTCGGCCTCGCGCCTGCGTCTCTCGCGTTCCCGGGCGATCCGTCGCCGCTGCGTGATCAGCCGGGCGATGAACAGCAGAACCACGATCGCCACGACCACGATCACGATGATTGCGATAGCTGACATGGCCCACCCTTACCCGCGGGGGATTGCGGAAAACGCGAAAACGGGTTAAGGGACCCCCGCATTAGGCTGGGAACGTGCCTGAGCAGCCGATGTACAAGAAGCCCGACTGGTTCACGAGCCACGTGTTGAACCGAACGGTCGAGGGGCTCCACCGCCTCGGGATCGGGGGTGCAGGGCTCCCAGACGCTCGCGGTGCGGGGACGAAAAAGCGGCGAGATGCGGACCAACCCGGTCAACCCATTCGAGATCGACGGGCGCACATATCTGCTCTCGCCGCGCGGGAACGACGCAGTGGGTCCGCAACCTCCGCGCCGCGGGCGGCGAGGGGGAGCTGCGCAGCGGTCGCAAGGTGCGCCACTTCCATGCCGAGGAGGTCGCGGACTCCGACAAGCTGCCGCTGCTTCGTCTCTACATGGACAAGTGGTCCTGGGAGGTGAAGGGCTTCATGGGCATCGACGCCGACGCTCCCGACGAGGAGCTCCGCCGGATCGCGCCGGATCACCCGGCCTTCGTGCTCAGCTTCGAGGACTAGCCACAGCAGCTATGAGGCGGTCCGGCGCTCGATCGAGACGTTGTAGGCCTTCGGACGAGCGGCGAGGATCGGGTCGGCCGACGGCTCGATCCCGTCCGTCAGTCGCATCGGGTCGAAGACGATCGGGTCGTCCGGCGTCTCGGCGTTCTCGACCACCCGGATCACCTCGAGCTCACCGAGCTCGACCACCTCGTGTTCGCCCTCCCAGTCCGCGGTCGGGTCCTCGAGCGGGTCGCCCTCGTTCGCGAGGGTGAATTCGAGCGTGAATCGCGCGATCCCGTCGGCGAGCCGCTCCCTGATCTCCTCCTGGAGGTAGTCACGGCCCGCGGCCTCGCGCTGCTCGTCGGTCAGGTAATCGGGGCCCTCCTCCGGCTCCCAGGTGTAGCGGCCCCAGTGGGTTCCGCCCCCGGCATCGACCAGGCCGAAGGCATGGAGGGCCCGGTAGTCGGAGGTGGCGAAGCTGGTGGTGGGGGCAAGCTTGGGCAGGCCCTTCTGCAGAGCGACGCCGGTCTCGGGATGCTCCGCGAGGTAGGCGCCGAGCTTCTCCGGATCGGGTTGGCCGGTATCGGGATCCGGGATGCGGGCGCGGGTCATCTCCAGGAAGTCCTCGGGGTTGCGGGCGAGGAAGACGACGAGCGGCACCGAGACGATGTCGGTCGCCTCGCCATCCGGGAGGTGGAACTTGACGGCCATGCCACGGCCTGCGAGCGGGTCGGCATCCGGAGTTCGCGGGTGGCCGCTGGCGTTTGAGAAGCGGACGGTCGTCTCGACGGGGTCTCCCTGCAGGTGGGCGGCGCGAGAGAGTTGCTTCGCCTCGGGCGTCGCCGTGAACGTGCCCTCGCAGAAGGTCCCCTTGGCGTGCACCGTCCTGAAACCAGGGTGAGGACCGCCATTGATGGCCTGGAGCGCGTCCACTATCTCCTCCGACAGGGATGCGGTCGCCACCGGGCGGAGACTAGTGGACGGGGAGCTCAGTTCAGCCGCCAGCCTCGCTCGGGCTGGCCTGGCTTCGCGAGGCTGATCCGAGACCTGCCTCGGTCCCTCGCTCGACAGGTGGGGCAGAGGCAAGTGCCCGGCGGAACCTCGGGCCCGCCGCGCCGCTTCCTCGGCCGCTCGTCCCCGTCGAGGTGGTAATTGACCGGAAATCCGTTCATGTCCGCACTCTCCCGCGTACGGTCGGATTTCGCCATACCCCTGGACCCGAGATCTGCGACCGCCCAACCGGACTGCGGGGCTCCGGAAAGCCCTACCCGCCCAGCCGGTGCACGGTGCGGGACGATCTCTCCATGCAGGCGACGCTCCTCTACGACCGCGACTGCGGGTTCTGCCGCTGGTGCCTGGGCAAGGTGCTCGCCTGGGACCGCCGCAGCTCGATTCGCCCGGTGGCGATCCAGTCGGAGGAGGCCGATCGCCTGCTCACGGGCATGCCCGAGCAGGAGCGGCTCGCCTCCTGGCATCTGGTGGAGCAGAACGGCGCGGTGCGCTCCGCGGGCGAGGCCTTCCCGAGCTTGTTCCGGCTGCTCCCCGGCGGGTCACCCCTGGCGGCGCTCACGGCGCGAGCTCCGCGTGCCACCGATCGCGGCTACCGCTGGGTCGCCGGCAACCGAGCCCGCTGGGGGCGGCTGCTCAGTAGGGGCGCGAAGCGCCGAGCGGACCGCCGGATCTTGGGGCGGAGCGGGTGAACGTCCCGGAATGCGCGCTGAGAGGGGTACTCCGGGACGTTCGGCGGTGTTATCCGGCCGCTTCGGCTCGCCTCAGGCCGGTGATCGCGAACACGAACACGGCGGATAGCAAGGCCGCGACGATGCCGAGCGTCGCGAGGTACTCCGACCCCGTCCCGGCGATCAGGTCGCGGACGGTCTCCATCACGTGGGTGGCCGGGTTGAAGGGGGCGACGGCGTGCACCCAGCCGCCGAGCAGCTCCCGAGGCACGTAGGCGGGCGAGAGGAAGAGGAAGAGGAAGACCGGCACCTGCATCAACGGCGTCGCCTGAAGGCTGCGGAAGCGGAGCGCGACGCCGGCGGCGAAAAGCAGGCCGGTGACGTTGATGATCGCGGCCAGGCCATACATGCCGAAGAGGTCGAGCCCGCCGCCCTCGAGGTTCATGCCCACCGCGAGGCCGATCAGCGTCACCGCGCCGAGGGTCACGGTGGCGCGGATCAGTGCCACGATCCCGTACCCAAGGATCAGCGCGGTTCGGTGGGGGGTCGCCAGCAGCAGCCGCCGGCCGAATCCGAACTGGAAGTCGGCCGCGATCGAGAAGCCGCTGAAGACTCCGCCGAAGGCAGCGGCCTGGCAGAGGACGAAGGCGAAGATGAACGAGGTGTAGCCGGGGGCGAAGTCGAAGCCGGGCGCGTTGCTGATCGCCGAGAGCCCGCCCGCGAAGGCCGTGAAGAAGAAGATCGGCATCAGCATCGGGGGCAGGAAGAGCAGCGGGTTGGTGACCAGCGTGTGGAGGAGGCGCCACGCGAGCCCCCACGCCACCGAGAAGTAGCGCCTCACGTCCGCACCATCCTCTCCTTGAGGCCGAGCGAGGCGAAGGTGAGCCCGAGCGCGAGGATGCCGAGCGCGCAGCCGAAGCCGAGCGCGAGCGCCTCGGGGTCCCAGCCGCTGATCAACAGGGAACGGAGACCCTCGACCATGTAGCTGACCGGGTTGTAGGTCGCGACCTCCCGGAACCAGTCGGTCTGGATCAGGTTCCGGGGGAGGTTCATCGAGCTGAGGAAGAGGAAGACGAAGAGCAGCGGGAAGAGGCTCTGGACCTTCTCCGGCGCGTCGACGCGCATCCCGACCGCCAGTCCGATTGACCCGAAGGCGAGCGAGATCGCGATCGAGAGGGCGATCAGGACCAGTGCCCCAGCGAGCCCTGCCTGGATGTGGGCGCCCGCGATCAGCCCGACCGCGAGGTAGGTGCTCGCCTGGAAGAGGCCGAGGGCGAGCGTGCCGGCGAGCTGCCCCGCGACAAGCGCCGCGGGATGGATCGGGGTGAGCTGGAGGCGGTTGAAGAAGCCGTCCTTGTTGTCCTCGGCGAGGTTCTGCCCGGTGCCGATCACGGCGAAGAGGCCCGCTTGGATGAAGGCGAACGCGAGGGCGAAGGTGACGTAAGAGTTGGTGGGGAAGCCCGGGAGAGTGGTGGCGGACTTGAGCCCCACTGAGTTGATCGCGACGAGGATCAGGGGGAAGGTCGTCGCCGGGATGATCGCCGCGGGCTGACGAACGGTCCGCATGATCGAGCGCCGGGCGAGCTCGGGAGCCTGGACCCAGAGCGAGGGCCGGCTGCGGCTCCGGGACGCGGGCGCGACCAGTGAGGCCGCCTCCATCAAGCCGGCGCTCCTTCGAGCGCGGGCTGCTCGCCGGTTTCGCCCTCATCAGCGGCCTCGCGCTGAGCGCCCTCCAGAGAGCGTCCGGTCTTGGTGAGGAAGACGTCGTTGAGGCTCGCCTCGTGCAACTCGAGGTTCGCGACCTTCACGCTGGCCTGGTCGAAGGCCCGGATGATGTCGGCGAGCCGCTCGCCGCCGTCCTCCTCGAGCCGGACCGCTGCGCCCTGAGGAGTTCCGGGGACGAGCTCTCCGAAGGGACGGAGCAGCTCCACGGCTCGGTCGCGCTCGGCGTGATCGGCCGGGACGACCTCGACGGTGGGGCGTCCGACCTCGGCCTTGAGCGCATCCGGAGTTCCCTCGGCGACGATCTTGCCCTGATCGATGATGCCGAGATGGTCGGCGAGCTGGTCAGCCTCTTCCAGGTACTGGGTGGTGAGGAAGACACTCATGCCCTCGTCGCGGGAGAGGTGGGCGACCTCGTCCCAGAGGGCCGTGCGGCTCTGGATGTCGAGACCGGTGGTCGGCTCGTCGAGGAAGAGGACCCGTGGTCCGTGCAGCAGCGCCAGCGCCAGGTCGAGGCGGCGCTTCATGCCGCCGGAGTAGCCGCTGACCTTGCGGTCGGCCGCGTCGGACAGGCCGACCCGTTCGATCAGCTCGTCCCCGCGCCTCGTCCGATCGGCCTTGGTCATCCCGTGGAGGGCGCCCTGCAGCCTCATGTGGTCCCGGGCGGTGAGGTTCGGGTCGAGGGCCGCCTCCTGCAGCGCGGCGCCGATCGAGTCCCGCACGGCGGCGCCGTCGCGGACCACGTCATGCCCCGCGACCCTCGCCGACCCAGCCGTTGGTGGGAGCAGCGTGGTCAGCATGTGGACCGTGGTGGACTTGCCCGCGCCGTTCGGACCGAGGAACCCGTAGATCTCGCCTGGCCGAACCTCGAGGTCGATGCCGTCGACGGCGCGCACGCCGCCCTTGAACTCGCGGACGAGGCCGCTCACCTCGATCCCGTTGGCTTCTCTGGGCACTCCGTTGCTACTCGGCATCCGGATTCCCCCTCCGGCTCGCAATCGCTTGGCAGAAGAAGGGCGGCAGTATACACAATGATTGAACCTTGCAAATATCGAGCCTGACAGGTATATTCAAGGCAAGATGACCGGGACTGAGGGAGAAACGAATCGCGGGGAGGGCGAGCGGGGTTGGCCGTCACCGAAGCACTGGCTCGCCGGTGAAGCCGGCCGCACCGATCCGGGAAGCGAGGCGTGGAGCCTCATGCACTGGATGATGGTCAGCAACAAGCGGCGTCTGGTGGCGACGGGCGGGGAGTTCGAGCTCGCCCCTCAGCAGATGATCGCGCTGCGGATTCTGGGCGGCGGCCCGCAGAAGATGAGCGACCTCGCCCATGCCCTGTTCTGCGACAACTCGAACGTCACCGGCATCGTCGACCGTCTCGAAGAGCGGGGACTGGTTCGCCGCGAGGCCGCCGAGGGAGACAGGCGCGTCAAGCTTTTGGTGCTCACCGAGGAGGGGGAGTGGATGAGGGCGGAGATCACCAAGCGGATGGCTGAGCCGCCGCCGGCGATCGCCTCGCTCTCGGAGAAGGACCAGCGGGAACTCCGCGACATCCTCAAGAGGGCGCTAGAGAGCGTCTCCGACGCGGACGCTCCCGAAGCGGTCGCCGGGCGGTAGCTAGGTCGCCTCGGGGGCCGGGGTCGGTCCCTCGGGCGGAGGGGCGGGAGTGGGTCCGCCGGCCTCCTGCTCGGCAGCCGCGACCTCGCGGCGGTACTCGCGAGTACTCCGTCACCCCGATCTGGATCGACGCCGCGAACGGGATCGCAAGCATCGCGCCGAGGATGCCGAACAGGGTGCTGCCGAACAGCACCGCGACGAGGATGATGAACGCCTCGACCTTCGTCGCTCGCTTCTGGATCTGCGGCTGGATCACGTAGTTCTCGACCTGCTGGTAGACGATCGCGAAGACGATCCAGATGATCAGGCCGACCGGGAAGTTGACGAACGCGGTGACGATCCCGACGAGGACCGCCCCGATCGTGGCGCCGACCACCGGGATCAGGTCGAAGACGAAGATGACCACCGCCAGCGGGCCCGCGAACGGGACTCCCAGGATCTTGAGCATGATGAACGCGGTGACGCCCGGCGATCGTCGCCTGCAGCAGCGCGCCGCCGACGTAGTTTCCGACGGCGTTCGCGATGCGGCTCAGCGTCCGCTCTATTCGCTCGGCGTGCTCGGGCCTCTGCATCCGGATGAAGCTCTCGATCCACCGCGGGCCCGGCGGCGACCATGAAGACGCTGAGGATCAGGATCGTCACGCCGGCGAAGATCGAGCTGACCAGACCGAAGCCGATATCGCGGAGCACCTTCGCGGCGTCGCCGGCCTTGCTCGGCAGCTTCTCCGCCTCGTCAGAGAGCTTCTGGGTGATGTCGTATTTCTCGTTCAGGTCGTTGAGCGTCTTGTTCTTCTGGACGTAGTCCTCGACGTCGTTGACGTAGCTCGGGGCGTTCGTCGGCGACGTCGCTGACCTGGTTGACGATCGGCGGAATGAGCACAGCTCCGAGACCGATCGGGATCGCCAGCAGACACAGATACGTGAGCGCGATGGCGAGCCCCCGCTTCATGTGGCGCTGGAAGAAGTTGACCGGCCCGGCCACGGCGATGGCCAGGAACGCGGCGATGATCAGCCAGCTGATCGGCCTCCGCAGCAGGTAGATGATGTAGAGGGTCAGCAGAACGCCCACGATGACCAGGACGTTGCGGG
Organism: uncultured Solirubrobacterales bacterium; assembly: GCA_963848955.1. Lineage (GTDB taxonomy): Bacteria > Actinomycetota > Thermoleophilia > Solirubrobacterales > 70-9 > DASUPK01. The sequence goes on from CAWKFQ010000010.1 coordinate 123,869, forward strand.
CGATCGCGCGTGCGGGTGAGCCGGTTTCGGCCATGCCGACCCTCTCTATTCGCGGCCGGCGGCCCCCTTCCTTGGGCACAATGGCTTAGGGCGAACTGACTCCCGCCTGCTTGAAGACCGGTGCGAGCTCAGCGGCGTGGACTCGATGCAGCAGCCCGCGGCTGGTGACGCCACCGCCGGCGAAGAGGTAGTTGAGCCGTGTGTACGCCGGCCCATTCGGTGAGTGGCGCTGTATCGGCGAGAGCGTCACGGTGCCGGTTCCCTTGCACGCACTTCCTGACCCCTCCTTGATCGTCTCGGTGAAGATGTAGCGGGGGGGCGCGGACGGCTGAGTTCCATCGAGTGTCCATCCGCCGCCGCATTCGAGGCCGGTGTAGGCGACCCGTCCGGTGCCGTCGCCTCCGATATCGACAGCCATCGCGAAGGGCGCCAGCCCCTGTTGCCGGAGCTCGCCACTCCAGCCACCGGCGATCTGCCGCGTGTTGTTCAACGTGGTCACGTCCCCGGAGTCAGCGTTGGAGCACCCGCCGATCAGCAGAACGGCGAAGGCGAGCGGCAAGGCGAGTCCCCGGACCGACACGGACGAGAGCCTAGTATCGGCCCATGCCAGAGGAACCGGCCGCCGCGCGGCCGCGCCAGCTCGCGGAGGGCGTCGAGATCCGTCCGGCCACCGAGGACGAGATCGTGGAGCTGCTTCCACTGATGCGGGCCTACTGCGACTTCTACGAGGTCTCGCCGACCGACGAGGGCGTGACGACGATGGCCCGCACGCTGATCACCGAGCCCTCGCAGGGGACGGTCTTCATCGCGCGGCGGGACGGCCGGGCGATCGGCTTCGCGACGCTGGACTGGAAGTGGTCGATGCTGAAGGGCGCGCGGATCGGCTACCTGGAGGATCTCTTCGTCGATCCTGCGGCCAGGGGCGCGGGGACGGCGGATGCGCTGATCCAGGCATGCGCCGACCGCTGCCGCGAGCTCGGCATGCCGGCGATGGAGTGGCTTACGGCGCCGGACAACCACCGGGCGCAGAAGGTCTACGACCGCACCGGCGCTGAATCGGACACGTACGTGGAGTACGACCTCGAGCTATGACCGACGATCTCCGCTCCACCGTGGGAGCGGTCTGGCTGAACCACGTTCGGCGGGGACACGGAGACCCACTCATCCTGCTGCACTCGCTGGGCGGCTCTCTCATCCAGTGGTCGCCCGTCATGGACCGTCTCGCGGCCGAGCGCGAGGTGATCGCGGTCGACATGCCGGGCTTCGGCGAGTCGGCGGAGCTGCCCGAGGGAGTCTCGCCGAGGGCCGCCAACCTTGCGACCGCGGTTCTCGACTTCTACGACGCCCTCGGGATCGACGGCAAGCCGGCGGTGGCCGGGATCTCGCTCGGGGCCTGGGTCGCAATCGAGTGCGCGCGCCAGAGTGCCGCAAGCGCTGCGATCGCCCTCTGCCCGGCCGGGTTCTGGAAGCGCTCGCCGGGCAACGCGGACCGGGTCGTGGCCCGACGCCGCCGCCGCAGGCGCCTGGCCCGCCCACTGCTTCGGCCGATGATGGCGACCGCACGAGGGCGCCGCAGGGCGCTCGGGCGGTTCGTTCATCGCCCTGAGCGCCTCCGCCCGGGCGAGGCCGAGGCGATCGCCAGGGCGTACGTGACCGCGCCCGCGTACGAGGAGGCGAGTGCGCTGATGCGCGCCGGCCGCATCGAGGAACTGAAGTCGATCAAGGTCCCGATCACCCTCGCCTGGGCCGAGCATGACACCCTGGTCCGCAACCGGCCGCTGCCAGCGAAGCTCCTGCCGAAGAGGGTGGAGCAGGTCGAGCTTCCCGGTTGCGGACACGTCCCGACGTGGGACGACCCGGACCTCGTCTCCCGTGTGGTGCTCGCGGGAGCGCGTCGAAAGCGATAGAAGGAGACGGACGATGAGCGAGCGCAGCGAGTACGCACCCGGAGAGTTCTGCTGGGTCGACCTGTCCACCACCGACGTGGAGGCAGCGAAGTCCTTCTACGGGGACCTGCTCGGAATCGAGGCCGAGGCGGCACCCGGCGATCCCGAGGAGACCGGCGGCTACGGGTTCTTCATGAAGGGCGGCAAGATGCTGGCAGGCATTGGCCCGGTCCAGTCAGGCGAGGGCCACTCGGCCTGGTCCAGCTACGTCAAGGTCGAGGACGCCGACGCCACCGCGGCCAAGGTGAAGGACGCCGGCGGCAGCGTCTTCTTCGGTCCCGCTGACCTGCCGAACGACGCCGGACGCGTCGCGATGCTGCGCGATCCGAGCGGGGCGTTCTTCGGCGTCATAGAGCAGAACCGGAACCCGGGCGCCCAGCTGGTCAACGAGCCCGGCGCCTGGACCTGGAACAACCTGCTGACGCGTGACCTCGAGGGGGCGAAGGACTTTTACGGCAAAGTCTTCGGCTGGACGGCGGAGCACAACGACGAGGCGCCGCCCAACGTCTTGATGTGGCAGGTCGAGGGCCAGCGCTGGCCCGAGGGCATGGGGGGCCTGATGGGGATCACCGACGACCTGCCGGCCGAGATGCCAGCCCACTGGCAGGTCTACTTCATCGTCGACAACGCCGACGAGGCGATTGCGAAGGCCGAGTCGAACGGGGCCGAGGTCGGCTTCGGCCCGATCGACGTTCCCATAGCCCGGATGGCGACCCTGGTGGACCCACAGGGGGCGGTCGTCTCGATTCTCGAGTCGCGCTACCCGGAACCGCGATGATCCGGCGGCGGTGTTTGTGGCCGCCGTTTATGAAGCCGCGCAGTCCGCGCACAGGCCGCTGACGACGACCTCCGCGCGGTCGGGCTGGAAGCCGGCGCGCGCCGCGCTACGGCGGGCGCTCTCGAGATCGACGGGGGTCTCCATGTCCTCTATCCGGCCGCAGTTCCGGCAGATCATGTGGTGGTGGGTGTCGGCCCGGGTGTCCCAGAGGAGCGTCCCGCCGCCGCCGTTCACCCGCCGCACGATGCCGAGCTGCTCGAAGAGCTCGAGCGTCGCGTAGACGGTGGGTAGGGAGACGCCGGGCAGCTGCTCGCTCGCCTCGGAGAGGAGCTCCTCCGCGCTCAGGTGCCGATTGCGGTCGCGAAGCAGGCGGTGCATGACCACCCGCTGTGAGGTCGCCCGTAGGCCGCGCTCGCGAAGCAGGCCGGCGAGCTCGGCGTCGTCGCGGGGAGGGGTGTGCGTCTTCGTCGTCATCGGAGTGATCGTAGGCGAACCTAATAGAGCATCCTACATCTTAGGGAGACCTTATCTTAAGTTCCTTGTATTATTAGCCGTCAATGGCTGAATTGGCGGCAAGGCTGGCGGGGAGGATGAGTCCCGCTGATGAGGAGCGGTTCATGCTGCAGCGGGTCCAGCCTGCGCTGATCGGCCTGATCGACGGCACGGTCTCCACGCTGGCGCCGATCTTCGCCACCGCCTTCATCGCCGGGCCGCACGCGGCGCTCTTCGTCGGCCTCGCCGCCGCCCTCGGGGCCGGCATCAGCATGGGCCTCTCCGAGGCGCTCTCCGACGACGGCGAGATCACCGGGCGCGGCACCTCGCAATCCCGCGGCTGGATCACCGGCGGCGCCACCTTCTTGGGCGGCAGCTTTCATGCGCTGCCTTTCGTGATCAGCGACCTCCGCACCGCGCTGATGGTGGCTTCGGTGACGGTCGCCTGCGAGCTGGTGGCAATCGCCTGGGTCCGCAAGCGGTTCCTGAACGTCTCGCTGCGCAGCTCGCTGGTCCAGGTGACGATGGGCGGCGTCATCGTCGCCGTCACCGGCGCCCTGATCGGCCAGGCCTAGCCGCCAGCCCTGAAGACCGCCCTGCGGCTATCACTTCCCGGGATGAGCCAGCACGCACCTGCGCTCGTTTGGGCTCAGACGCAAGTCGCGGCCGTGCGCGAAGATCCTGATGCCCGTCTTGCGTTGATGGCGCAGGTGTTTCGTGGGCCGACGGGCCGCGCGCCGCGACACCTGCCGTACCGACGGGCGGCCCTGTCGTTCATGCGCTGGCAGGCGCGCCGTGGTCTGCTCGATCCGCTCGACGCGTCGCCGCCCGGCAGCGAGTGGTGGCGGGCGGTCAACGAGCGACTTCTGCGGGATGGCTGCGAGACGATCGCGCTTCTCGGTGGCCGAGCCGGCGAGCCGTCCTCGCAAGCCGTGCGCCTCTGGCTGGAGTTCAGCGTGACGCCGACGGGGCACTGCTGGTACCGATCACACAACGCGAGCATCGTGGGCGGCTACCTGGAGCATCGGGGACTCGCCGACGCGGAGAGCGCACCCGAGCGCTTCTTCATGAACGTCGCGCTGGTGCGCGTGCTCTATGCACACGCGCTCGCCGCGGCACCGCGCCTGGCGCTGGGCAGCTTGGCTCCTCTCGGCCGCCTGGTCAGCGATCCGCGGCTCGGTATGGCAGGAGTGTTCCTCTCACTCAGGCGTGTGCTCCCGAACCGCTATCCGCTCGACCGTGACGTTGGTCGCTATATCGCCGAAGAGCAGCGTTTGGGCCGGGTGCTCGACTACGCAGTGATCGCCCCGCGCCTGCAACATCTGTACGAGTGGTCCGCCGAGGAGCTCGCCGAACCGCGCCTGCTCGAATTCATTCGCGACGGCAACCCGATCTACGCCTGGCCTTTCGACAAGCGACACGTGTGGCGCCCTCAGCACATGCCTTTCGCCGCCCGCGCGCTTGCCCGTGTCACACGCCCATCGATGCCGACGCGCGCATTCCTCGCCTGAGCCGCGCGCGAGCGGCTATTCCGACAGCCCGGCGGCTGCGAGGGCCTCGGCCGGATCGGAATACATCTCCATCCGGGTCCTCTTGCCCTCGCGAAGTGTCCAGATCTGGGCGAAAGACATCTCAACGGGCATTCCGGTCGATTTCGAGCGGGCGCGCTGGCGCATGAGCACAACCACCCTGTCACCCGCGTCGTGGAAGGAAACTGGCTCCACTTCCCAGTCCTCCCACGGATCCGCCCACTCTCTGAGGAAGGTTTGCGCGCCGTCAGCGCCTTCGTATACCTGCTGACCGGGCCAGTGGAGGTTCGATACGTCCCACACGAAGTCGTCCGTGTAGTCCTGGCCGAGTTCACCTGTGGTCACGTACCGCTCATAACCGGCCCGAACAAGCTCGACGTTCTCCTGCGACATTGCCCGCGCAGTATCGCCCTGTAGGCGGATTGCCCGCTTTCCAGGAAAAGCAGTGAATACTCCAGCGGCGGTGCCGCGGGAGAACGACATGGATCCGGTCCCGGAGCGGGACGACCTGGCCGAGCTTCACCGACGGCGGGGGCTCACGGAGGATGCGGCTCGAACCGAGGCCGTCACCAAGCGCCACGACCGCGGAGGGCGGACGGCCCGCGAGAACGTCGCCGACCTGATCGACGAGGGATCGTGGGTCGAGTACGGGCGCTACGCCATCGCGCAGCAGAGGACGCGCCGCAGCCGGGACGACCTGATCGCCAACACGCCCGCCGACGGGCTCGTCGCGGGGACCGCCACCGTCGACGGGAACCCCATCGCGGTGCTCGCCTACGACTACACCGTCCTCGCCGGCACCCAGGGCACCGCCGGCCACTTCAAGAAGGACCGGATGTTCGAGCTGATCGAGCGGATGCGCCTGCCGGTCGTCTTCTTCGCCGAGGGTGGTGGGGGCCGGCCCGGCGACACGGACCACCCCGTCGTCAGCGCTCTGCAGGTCAGGGCATTCGCGCTCTGGGCCAAGCTCTCCGGTCAGGTCCCGAGGATCTCCATCGTCGCCGGCAACTGCTTCGCCGGCAACGCGGTGATCGCGGGGTGCTCGGACCTGATCGTCGCCACGAAGAACTCCTCGCTCGGGATGGCCGGCCCGGCGATGATCGCGGGCGGAGGCCTCGGGGAGGTCCGCGCTGAGGACGTCGGCCCAGTCGAGATGCAGGCGCCCAACGGGGTGCTCGACGTCGTCGTCGAGGACGAGGAGGAGGCCGTCGCGACGACCAAGCGGCTGCTCGGCTACTTCCGCGGCGCCACGGAGGAGTGGTCGGCAGCCGACCAGGCAGCGCTCCGCGACGCGGTGCCCGAGAGCTCCCGGCGCGCCTACGACGTCATGCCGATCGTCCGCAAGATCGCCGACGCCGAGTCCGTCACGGTGCTGCGCGAGTCCTTCGCGCCGGAGCTGGTCACGGCGCTGGTCCGCATCGAAGGACGCCCCGCCGGCGTCATCGCGAACAACTGCAAGCACCAGGCCGGCGTGGTCACCGGCGAGGCCGCCGACAAGGCCGCGCGCTTCATGCAGCTCTGCGACGCCTTCGGACTTCCGATCGTCTCGCTCATCGACACACCCGGCTACATGGTCGGGCCCGAGGCCGAGCGGGAAGCCCTCGTCCGGCATTGCTGCCGGATGCTGATCGCCGGCGCCGCTCTGACCGTCCCCACCATCGCCATCCTGCTGCGCCGCGGATACGGCCTGGGCGCTCAGGCGATGGCGTTCGGCAGCCTGCACGAGCCGCTGCTGACGGCGGCCTGGCCGGACGCGACGCTCGGTCCGATGGGGCTGGAGGGCGCGGTGCGGCTCGCCATGCGAAAGGACCTCGAGGCGATCGAGGACGAGGGTGAGCGCGAGCAGCGCGTCCGCGAGCTGACCGCGCAGATGTACGAGAACGCCGCGGCGCTCAATGCCGCGCAGATCTTCGAGATCGACGACGTCATCGATCCGGCCGACACCCGGGCGACGATCGCCCGCACCCTCGCCGCGGCCGGTGACCCCTCACCCAGCGGTCGAAGCGTCGACTCTTGGTAGCGGCCACCAGGCCGCACCACCAGGAGCGAGGGGGCGTAGCCCCCGAGCGTTACTTGGGCGGCCGCCTGTGGCCGCGATCTGGTGGCGAAGCCGTCTACCAGCGGCTGGTGACGACCTTCTTGCGCGTGTAGAAGTCGACGGCGTCGGGGCCGTTGGCGTGCAGATCGCCGTCGATCGAGTCCTTCCAACCCGAGAAGGGGAACCAGGCCACCGGCGCCGGCACCCCGATGTTGACGCCGAGCATCCCCGCCTCGATGCCCCAGCGGTAGGCGCGGGCGGCGGCACCGGAGGTGGTGAAGATCGAACCGGCGTTGCCGTAGCGCGAGCCGTTGGCGAACTCGATTGCGCCGTCGAGGTCCGGTGCCGAGACCAGTGCGAGCACCGGGCCAAAGATCTCCTCTCGCGCCAGCTCCGACTCGGGGTCGGACACCTCGACCAGGGTGGGGCCGAGGAGCGTCCCGGCCTCGCCACCGCCGAGGCGGCCGTCGAGCAGGACCCTCGCGCCCTCCGCCTCCGCGGTCCCGACGGCGGCCTCCGCTCGCTCGCGGGCTTCGGGGGCGACCATCGGGCAGACATCTGTGCCTGGGTCGGCACCGGGGCCGGTGTTCAGCCCCTCTGCCGCGGCGCGCAGGGCCTCCCTCACCTCGGCCTGGCGGGCCTCATCGCCCGCGATCACGCAGACCGACCCTGCCAGGCAGCGTTGGCCGGCGGCGCCGAAGGCCGATCCCATGATCGCCGGCACCGCGCTCTCCAGATCGGCGTCCTCGGCGACGATCATCGAGTTCTTGGCGCCGCCGAGCGCCTGGACGCGCTTGCCGGTCTGGGCCGAACGGGTTGCGATCAGCCGGGCGGTGCTGGCCTGGCCGACGAAAGAGACCGCGTCGACGCCGTCGTGGTCGAGGATCGCCTCGACCGCGTCCCGCCCGCCGTGGACGAGGTTGACGATGCCCGTCGGGAAGATCTCCTCATCGTCGATCAGCTCGCAGATCCGCTCGGCGGGGCGGGGGTCGCGCTCCGAGGGCTTGAGGATGAAGGCGTTACCGCAGGCGACCGCGTAGGGGAGGAACCAGAGCGGGATCATCGCGGGGAAGTTGAAGGGGGTTATGGCGGCCACCACGCCCACCGGCTGGCGCACCATCTCCACGTCGAGGCCGGTTGCGACCCCCTCCAGCGTCTCGCCCTTGAGCAGGTGCGGAATCCCGGCCGCCGACTCGACCGACTCGATGCCGCGGCCGACCTCGCCGTCGGCGTCGGCGAGCGTCTTGCCCATATCGGCGGTGACCAGGGCGGTGAGCTCCGGCCGATGCCGGATCAGCGCGTCGCGGAGAGCCAATACCGCCCGGGCCCGTTCCTGCGGCGGGACCTCGCGCCAGCCGGGCTGGGCGGCGCGGGCGGCCTGGACGGCGGCGTCGACGTCACCGGCGCCCGATAGCGGCACCCGCGCGGCGAGCTCGCCGGTTGCCGGGTCGCGATCCTCGAGCGCATCGCTGGTCGCAGCGTCGCGCCACTCGCCCCCGATGTAGTTCTGCAGCGTCCGTGCCTGGGCCGCGGTGGCCATGGATCCAGCCTACCGTCGCCGCGCCCGGCCGCGACGCGCCCGGTGCCGCTGGAATTGGCCGGGCTCGGCCTCCTGGTCGAGCACCTGCTCGATCGTCCGGCCGCTGAGCACCGACTCCGGCTGCGAGGAGGTGGGCCTGCGCCGGGCGTCGGAGCCCTCATCGCGCTTCTTGATCAGCAGCCACTTCTCCCGGTCCGAGGGCGGGCCGGTCCGGACCAGGGCGTAGGCGCCCTTGATCTTCTCGCCGAGCATGAAGATCTTCACGTCGCCCTTCTCGATCGCCTTCCGGAGGTCCATGGGTTCGCCCCGCCGGGTCTCCGAGATGTTCTGGAAGACGCCGCGGTCCCAGACGATCATCGGCCCGGCGCCGTACTCGCCCTCCGGGATCACGCCCTCCCACTCGAGGTAGTCGAGAGGGTGGTCCTCGGTTCGCATGGCGAGTCGCTTGTCGCGCGGGTCGAGCGAGGGGCCCTTGGGAATCGCCCACGAGGCGAGCACGCCGTCTGTCTCGAGCCGCAGGTCGTAGTGCTCCGAGGTCGCCGAGTGCTTCTGGATCGAGAAGCGCGGATGGCTCCGCTTCGCCTTGCCCTTCCCCTTCGTCTTGGCCTTGCCGCTCGGCTCCCTCGTCTTGGAGAAGTCCCGCTTGCGCTCGTATTCGCTCAGCGCCGCCTTGCGCTTGGCCATCAGACCGCCACCTCCAGCTCTGCGATCGAGTCCGCCAGCGCACCGCGCAGGCCGTCGAGGTCGGTGATCGCCTCGGGGTCCGAGCAGAGCCCGAAGGCGAGCTCCCCGCCGAGCGAGATGATCGACACCCGGAGGGCGTGGCGGTCGGCGGGCTCGGCGAACGAGCTGAACTGCTCGACCGCGTGCCCGAGGATCAGCGGCCGCTGCCTCGGGCCGGGGACGTTGGAGACCGAGAGCGCGAATTCGCGCGGCCCCGAGGTCAGCCTGGTCACGCCGCGATAGAGCGGGCGGAAGCGGCCCAGGGCGTGGAAGAAGGCGTAGAGCGTGTCGGCATCGTGGTCGAGTTTCCGCTCGCTCGTCTCCGTGTTGATCATCCGCAGCCGGGCGGCCGGGTCGGGTTCGGAGATCGGCAGATCCAGGTTCATGAAGGAGTCGCGGTTGCCGAGTTGCCCCGCATCCTCCTCCTGCGCGTGCAGGCAGACGGGGCACTGCACCCGGAGGTCGTCGGCGATCCCCCCGACCTGCGGTAGCCAGCGGCGAAGGCCTCCGGCGACCACGGCGAGTACGACGTCGTTCACGGTCACGCGCTCGGCCGCACCGTGCTCGATCCGCTTCAGCCGCTCGAGTGGGAAGCTCGTCCAGGCGACCTCGCGGGCCGGGCCGATGTGCTGGTCGAGTTTGGTGTCCCGACCGGGGCGGAGCTCTCGCCGGAGTGCGGCGGGAAGGCCCACCACGACCCGCGCCTCGCGTGCCTCAGCTGCCGGGGCCTGCGCAGGGCGGGCCGGACTTGCGGGCGACGGTTGGTCGTCCTCTTCCCAGAGCAGCCCGGCGATCAGCCTGATCGCGCTCACCCCATCCGCCATCGCGTGGTGGATACGACCGACCAGCGCGACTCGCTCTCCGGTCAGCGGCAGGGCGTCGAGGCGCCACAGCGGCCGGGTGTGGTCGAGGCGCTCGGAGAGCAGGTCCCCGACGGCGCGGCGGAGCTCCTCGTCGGAGAGTGGGTCCGCATGGTGCGGCTCGGCGACGTGCCAGGCGAGATCGACCTCGGGGGCGTCGACCCATGCCGGCCGGCCGAGGCCGAAGCGCGGTTCCTCCACACGCTGGCTGAGTCTCGGAAAGGCAGCCATTCGCTCACCCACCTGCTCGCGGAGGCGCTCCACCGAGAGCGCACGGCCGCCAGACCCGGGCGCGACGATCAGGACCTTGCCCGTGTGTCCCTTGATCACGGGTGATTCGAGGCGCAGGATCTGCGCGTCGTCCTGGGTGAGCTTCTCTCTCCCGCCTGTTGGCATGGTCGGGATCATCCCGCCCGCGGCCGTCGCTGTCACGTCCGTTTCTCGCGGTGAGGGCCGGGTACCCCAGTGGAGAACCGACAAAGGAGACGATCAGAGATGGGTGAACACATCGATGAGGCGAAGGGACGCACCAAGGAGGCGGCCGGAGACCTCACCGACGACGAGAAGCTGAAGCGTGAGGGCAAGATCGATCGCGCGGTCTCGAGCGTCAAGGAAACGGTCGACGACGTGGCCGACAAGGTGAAGGAGAAGGTCGGCAAGGATCGGAACCCGAACGACTGACCGCCCGTCTGAAGAACTGAGGCAGGAGACTGGACCGGAGCACACGCTCCGGTCCTTTCTTTTGGCGATGGGGAGAACTACCTACTCGAATCCCGCAGTTCGCCCCGATGACGCAGGCTCGGGCGGCGGACAGAATGGCTGCGCCAAGGGGAGCAGGAAACCACGAAAAAGCGCAGGGAGAACCCGCCCGCCGCCAGATTCGATTCACACGGGCCGCCCTAGGGGGGCGGCCCGTTTTTTTATGCGGGATCGCCCTCGCGATCGCTGTACAGGGCGTCCGCCATCTCTGCGGGGGCCTGCGCCTCGCCGCGCATCTCGAGCAGACGGATCGCGACGATCACGATCACGAGGCCTTCGAATGGCTGGAACAGGCCCTCCGCTGCCAGATCGACCGCCGTTTCCAGCGCGAAGCCGTGGAAGGGGATGGCGATTGCCTGCACCGCGAGCTCGGTGAACAGGATTACCCCGACGACGGTCGCGAACACCCGTCGGAAGTTTCCGCGGACGAGCTCGACGCTGCGCCTCATCGCATCGATCGGCCCGCGGTGCTCCAGCTTCATCACCGCCGGGGAGATCCCGACGTAGGCGAGGAAGACCAGGCCCGGCACCACCAGGAACAGGATCCCGAGCGCGAATCCGAAGCTGAGCAGGAGGTCGAGAACGATCAGGCCCCCGATGGGCAGCGACCTGATCAGAGTCGAGAGTGGCGGGAGCGGCTTTCCCGCTCGCCAATCGATGTCGGCGGCGGCGGTCAGCCCAGCGTAGATCGCCTGACCCATGAGATTGATGGCGGTCGTGAGCAGGATGGCCCCGAGCAGCGCGATGTCCTTCGCGCTGCGAATTCCGTCGAGGTTGCCGCCCTCGAACGCCGTGTCCAAGATGGACTGCGGCAGCAGGATGACGATTGCCGCCGGGATCAGGAATCTCCAGTGGCGGCCGTACACGGTGAACATCTCGCCGAATACGGCGCGTACGGAAAGCGTCTGCCCGGCCGAGTCGTTCACGTCTCCAGCAGGTGGGGGAGGGGATTGGTCGGCAGGTGGATCCAGCCCTCGCGGGTGGCGCGGTCGGCTTCGTCTCCCGGTTCGGGCGGCTGGGTCAGGCCGAGCGCCGCGGCCCGCGCGACGAGCGAGCAGACCAGCGCGTCGAAGCAGTTGTGGTCCGAGCTGGCGAGCTCCCGCTGCTGCATCGTCATCTCGACGCTGCCGAGACCCTGCTCCAGCTGGCCGAGGAGCTCGGGCAGCCGGGCGGCGCCGACCCGGCTCTTGTAGCCGGTCGGGGAGAGACCCCAGGTGGTGAGTGCGGGCGCCGGATAGGCCTCGATCACCTTGCCCGACCCGGCCCGGTCGACCGGCTCAGCGCGCGCGGCGAGGCGGTCGAGCAGGTACGCGCAGCGCATCGCGACCACGCCGATCAGATCGGTCGAGACGCTCAGCGGCCGGCGGACGCCATGCTCGATCAGGCGGCGGTCGGTGGCCCGGAAGCTGAGCTGGAAGCGGTAGAGGTCCTGGTCCTCTCCGCTGCCTGGCCAGCCCGCGCGGTTGCGGTGGGCCGACACCGCCTCCACGAACTCGTCTGGCCAGCCGAACGGTGCATCGATTGCGACCTTGTCGGCGCCCTCGATCGCATCCAGCAGGAAGGCGTCGTCCAGCCCGGAGCGGAGCCCCGAGACGATCGGCCGCGCCGGCCCCCACTCGATCGCACAGGCGCTGGTGTTGGCCGGCTGCGCCGCGAGGTCGATCCCGAGCGTGCGCACCCGGCGATGGTATTCGCGGTCCAGGGGTCGGGAGTGGCCGGGGTAGGCTGCATCGGTGAGCCGCGAGGACTTCGAGATCGGGGACGTCAAGCCGGATATCTCCGCCGCCGGCGGCGTGCTGCTCGCGCCGGACAAACACGGGCACACCAACGTTGCGGTGATTCACCGCCCCAAGTACATGGACTGGTCGCTGCCCAAGGGCAAGCTCGAGGAGGGCGAGGGCTGGCAGGAGGCTGCGCTGCGTGAGGTGGAGGAGGAGACCGGGTATCGGGGCGAGCCGATCGCCGAGCTCCCCCACATCTCCTATCTGGACCGCAAGGGCCGCCGGAAGCTGGTCCGCTACTGGCTGATGGAGCCCATCGAGGGGAAGTTCGAGCCCCACGGAGAGGTCGACGAGCTCCGCTGGGTGACTCCGGACGAAGCCGACGAGCTGCTCACCTATCCCCACGACAAGGCGCTGGTCCACAAGGCGCTGCGGCGCCACCGCTGGCGCCGGGTGATGCGGATCCTGACTCCGTGGTCTCGGCAGCCGCTGCCGATCTGAGCCCCCGAGGCCAGTAACGGGACGGCTCTACGATGGACTGGGGAGTACGCAACTGACTTCGACGGAAGGACCAGCATCGTGACGAACAACACCGAGACCGCGATCCTCGCGGGAGGCTGTTTCTGGGGAGTGCAGGAGCTGCTCCGCCAGCGCGACGGCGTCATCTCTACCCGCGTCGGATACACGGGCGGGGAGAACGCGAACGCGACCTACGGGAACCACCCCGGCCATGCCGAGGCGGTGGAGATCGTCTTCGATCCGGAGCGGATCTCTTACCGGGACATCCTCGAGTTCTTCTTCCAGATTCACGATCCGACCACCAAGGACCGGCAGGGGAACGACATCGGCTCGAGCTACCGCTCGGAGATCTTCTATACGACCGACGAGCAGCGCCGGGTCGCGGAGGACACGATCGCCGACGTCGAGGCCTCCGGCATCTGGCCAGGAAAGGTCGTGACCGAGGTCAGCGAGGCCGGACCGTTCTGGGAGGCCGAGCCCGAGCACCAGGACTACCTGCAGCGCTACCCGAACGGCTACACCTGCCACTTCCCGCGCCCCGACTGGAAGCTCCCGCACCGCGAGGCCGCGGCGCAGAGCTAGTCCCGATTCGGGGTCGGACAACCCCCCCGACCACAATTGGCGCCTTAGTCGCCCTATGCGCGACTAAGGCGCCAGAAGCGCCGCTTTGCAGGGAAAGCGGCACTTCCGCTGAGGCTCTCGCTTTTCGCGCGAAGGAACGCCTAGACTGGTTCCTCGGGTCGAGCATCCGTTCGATCAAAGTAGTGCCCTCGCGTTTTCGCAGTCGTTGCCTCCGGGCACCCTCCGCGTTCGCAGTGCACCCAGACGGAGGGACCAAGATGGCCACAGGAACAGTGAAGTGGTTCAACGACGACAAGGGCTTCGGATTCATCACGCCGGAGGACCCCGGCAAGGACCTGTTCGTGCACCACAGCGCGATCCAGGGCGACGGCTTCAAGTCGCTCGCCGAGGGCGCAAAGGTGAGCTACGACGCCGAGCAGGGCGCCAAGGGCCCGGCGGCCGCGAACGTCCAGGCGCTTTAGGAGAAGGCATGGCCTCAGGCAGCAAGCGGAAGACCACGATGGCGAAGATCAACCGTGAACGCAAGGTCCGCGAGCGTCGGCTCGAGAAGCAGGCCAAGAAGGCTGCGCGGAAGCAGGCGGCCGCGGACGCCCGCGCCGACTCCGCGACTAGCTGAATCAGCAACGGGGCTGGCTGGTGGTCATGATCGGCACCAAGAGCACGCCGCAGATCCCGGTCCATTGCGGGTAGGCGCCCGGCTCAGCCGGCGGGCCCCTCGATAGCGTTCGCCCGTGCCCGCCGCGCCCGGACGACCAGAGGCCGACGTCATCGTCGTGGGCGCGGGCCTGGCCGGCCTTGTGGCCGCCCGCCAGTTGGTCGCCGCGCGCCGCAGCGTGCTGGTGCTCGAGGCGCGCGATCGGGTCGGTGGACGCACCGCAAACGCCTCGATCGGCGCGGGCAAGGTGACCGAGATGGGAGGGCAGTGGGTCGGGCCGACTCAGGACCGGATGCTGGCCCTCGCCTCGGAGCTCGGCGTCGAGACCTTCCCCACCCACCATGAAGGCCGCAATCTGCTTGACCTGCGAGGCAAACTGCGCCGCTACAAGGGGACGATCCCGCGGCTCGCTCCGTGGGTCCTGCTGGACATCGACCGGGCGCGCCGCAAGGTGCGCCGCGCGGCACGCCGGGTGCCGGCGGACGCGCCCTGGACGGCGCCGAAGGCGAATGAGCTCGACTCCCAGACGCTCGCCACCTGGATTCGCAAGGCAGCCCGCACGAAGAAGGCGCGGAGCCTGCTCGAGATCGCGACCGGCACCGTGATGGGAACGGGGACCGCGGAGCTGTCCGCCCTCTGGATGCTCTCCTATGTCAACTCGGCCGGCGGCTTCGATGCACTGATCGATGTGGAGGGTGGCGCCCAGCAGGACCGCTTCGTCGGTGGCTCCCAGCTGATCTCCCAGCGGCTCGCCGCGGAGCTCGGCGACGATCTCGCAGTCTCCGCCCCGGTGCGCCGGATCGTGCAGGACGGCGGTGGGCTCGAGGTCGAGGCCGACGGCATCCAGGCGCGTGCTCAGCGGGTGATCGTGACCGCGCCGCCGCCGCTCGCGGCACGGATCTCGTTCGCGCCCTCCCTCGGCGGTCGACGCGATCAGCTCACCCAGCGGATGGCGCACGGGGCGCTGACCAAGTGCGCAGCTGTCTATCCGGAGCCGTTCTGGCGGGAGCAGGGGTTGAGCGGCCAGGCGGTCAGCGACAGCGGGCCCGTGGCAACCACCTTCGACAACTCGCCCCCGGACGGCACACCCGGGGTGCTGCTCGGCTTCATCGCCGGGGCCGAGGCGATCCGCCATGCCCGCCGCTCGGAGGCTGATCGCCGGCGGGTGGTGCTGGAGTGCTTCGAGCGGCTCTTCGGCGAGCAGGCGGCGAAGCCGGGGATCTACCTGGAGACCGCTTGGGCGGAGGAGGAATGGAGCCGCGGCGGTCCGGTGTGTTCCTTCGCGCCCGGTGCGCTCGTCCACTGTGGTGAGGCGCTGCGCCAGCCGGCCGGGCGGATCCACTGGGCGGGTGCCGAGACGGCCACCGTCTGGTGCGGCTACATGGAGGGCGCCGTGCGGTCGGGAGAGCGCGCGGCCGAGGAGGTCCTCGATGCGGAAGGATGGCGGCTGTGAGCGTGATGCCCGCGACCGAGGACGACCTCGCCTTCGCCGGGGCCGCCCGGCTCGCGGAGATGATCCGTGCCAAGGAGGTCTCACCCAGCGAGCTGGTCGAGCTCTACCTGGAGCGCATCTCGCGGATCGAGCCGAAGCTGAACGCCTACCGGATCGTGCTCGGCGAGCAGGCGCATGCCGACGCGAAGCGGGCGGAGGAGCGCCTCGCCTCCGGTGAGCAGGCGCCGCTGCTCGGAGTGCCGGTCGCGATCAAGGACAACGTCGACTACGCGGGCGAGGTCACGACCCACGGCACGGCCGCCTACGGCGAGCCGGCGAAGGAGGACAGCGTGGTCGTCCGGCGATTGCGCGACGCCGGAGCCGTGATCCTCGGCAAGACCAATCTCCCCGAGCTCGCCATCTACGGCTTCACCGAGAGCCCGACCTGGGGGGACACCCGCAATCCTTGGGACCCCGCCCTGACATGCGCCGGCTCGAGCGGCGGGAGCGGCGTCGCGGTCGCGGCTGGGATGAGCGCGATCGCCCACGCCACCGACGGCGCCGGTTCCATCCGCTACCCGGCCGCCTACTGCGGCCTGTTCGGCCTGAAGCCGCAGCGCAACCGGGTCTCCCTCTCGCCCGACCGCGAGCACTGGCACGGGCTCTCGGTCTCCGGCTGCGTCAGCAGGACGGTGATGGACACCGCCCTCTATCTGGATGCGGTCAGCGGGGCGGAGAAAGGGGATTTCGACTCGCCGCGGCCCTTCGACCGCCCTCTGGTCGAGGCGGCGCGAACCTCTCCCGGCAAGCTGCGGATCGCCTGCACCACCAAGACGATCCTGCCGGTGCCGAAGGCGACCGAGGTCATCGACGGCTACGAGGAGACGATTGCCCTGCTTCGCTCTCTCGGCCACGAGGTGACGGACGCCGCGCCCAACCTCGGGCGCCTGATCACCGACTTCTATCCGCTCTATTTCCGCGGCATCCGCGACGAGGGACTTTCCATGCCCCACCCGGAGCGGCTTTCGGACCAGACCAAGGGCTTCGTCCGCCTGGGCCGGCTGATCAGCGACCGGCGACTGGCGAAGGTCCGCGACCGGATGCCCGCGACGTCGCGGCGGATCCAGGAGCTCTGGCGCGACTACGACGTGCTGCTCACCCCGGCAACCGCCCAGCTGCCGGTGGAGGTCGGGCACTGGCGGGGTAAGGGCGCCCTGCGCACGATCAACGGGATGTCGAACGTCTATCCGTACGCAGCCGCCTGGAACTACACCGGACAGCCCGCCGCGACCATCCCAGCCGGCTTCACCGACTCGGGTCTGCCGCGCTCGGTGATGATGATCGCCCGGCCGAACGACGAGGCGACCTTGATCTCACTCGGCGCGCAGCTCGAGGCGGAGCGGCCCTGGGCCGACCGCCACCCGGACGTCTAGCCCGCAGCGGCCGACCCTGGCGGGGGCTTCGACCTCGATCTCCTGCGTCTCCGCGGCCATCTCGATCGCCCCGTTCGGCCCGCCGAGGTCGGTCCAGCGCTCCTCTGCGGTCTCGTGGAAGCGATCGAGGAAGTCGTCGGAGTGCAGCGGGTCGTGGTGGAAGAGCATCAGGCGGCGGGCCTCGACCCGCCGCGCGAAGGTGAGGGTGTCGGTGAGCCTCGAGTGGCCCCAGCCGACGTGCTCGGGGTACTCCTCGTCGGTGTACTGGCAGTCGTGGATCAGCAGGTCGGCGTCGCGGGCGAGGTCGAATCCCGAGATCCACTCCGGCTCGAGGGTCTCGAGAGCGGCGCCGAGCGCCGGGCTCGTGGTCGGAGATGTAGGTCAGGCTGGTGTCGCCGTCGGTCACCCGGTAGCCGAGGGTGGGACCGCGGTGGGTGACCGCCTCGGCCCGGATCTTGGCCGGGCCGATCTCCCACTCGGTCGCGGGCGTGTCGCGGAAGTAGACGTCGCAGGGAAGCTCGCGGACCTCGACCGGTGAGAGCGGCGCTGAGATGTAGCGCGCGATCCGCTCCTCCAGCGACGCCTCGGGCGAGGAGGGGCCCCAGATCGTGATCTGGGACTCGGAGCGGAAGCAGGGCGCGAAGAACATCAGGCCCTGGATGTGGTCGAGGTGGAGGTGGGTGAGCAGGATGTTGATCTTCGGCAGCTGCTTGGCGATCCCGACACCCAGGCTGCGGATGCCGGTTCCCGCGTCGATGATCAGGGTCGCGCCGTCCGAGAGCCCCAGCTCGACGCAGGAGGTGTTGCCGCCGTAGCGGTTCATCTCGGGGCCCGGAGCCGGGACCGATCCCCGCGCACCCCACACCTTGACCTTCATGCCGTTTTCACCTGCTCCTCTCTCTTTGCGCAGCCTATCGGCCTCTAATCCCCGTCGCGTGAGTTTCGCGCCCAGAAGAAGATCATCGCCCCCTCCTGGCCTCCCTCGGCGACGATCGGCATCGCGCTCGCCTCGATCTCGTGCTCGTCGCCTCTCACCGATCGGATCCTGAAGTGGCCGTGTGCAGGGCTTGCCCTGGCGGAGGGCCTTGGTCATCGCTCGGTCCTCGATCGGCATCGGCTCGCCGCCCTCCCCGAACGGGCCGAGAGCGTGCGGGCCCAGTCCTTTGCCTCCATGCGTCCCGACTCCTCGAAGGAGATGCCGAGGAGGGCTCCGGCGGCCTCGTTGTAGAAGATCAGCGCGCCGCTCTCGTCGACCAGGAAGGCCGGCGTGGAGAGGCTGGTGAGGAAATTCCGAGCGAGGATCAGCTCGAGCGGCTTCTGTGCCATCGAGCACAAGTCTCCCGTATGCTCGGCCGGCGGATGCGCCACACGGGTTGCGGGGCTCGAGCAGCACTGATCGCGACGCTGACGGTGGTCGCGTGGTCGGCGTGCGCCGCTGTCGCGGGGGCTCAGACGCCTGGGCTCCCCGTCGCGCCGATTCCGGACCTCGAGCGCTCCCTGGTCCCGCAGTTCGAAGGCGCGACGGCCAGCCCGAACCCGGTCAATGGTGGACCGGCGCCGCCGCGCCACCCGTTCATGGCGCCGAACGGGCGCTCCAACATCCACAACGACGCCTACCAGACCGACACCTACAGGCTCGCGGGCCCGCTCGGGGATGGCGCCGAGCCATCCTCGCTCGACACGCTCGCCCCGCGAGTGCGCCTCGGTCACCTTCGACTCGGCCGGGCCGGATCGTGACCATCTGCGTCGGCCTCGACCGGCCGGTCCTCGCCCTGCTCGATCCGCGACACGCTCGGACGCTGGCCGCCATGACCTGCCGCTGCCGCAACGTGCAGGCCGGGCGGCAACCCGTTCACCGACTTCTCCGGCGGCGGCTACTTCTACCTCGACCACCGCGACCGGGCCGTGGTCCCGACGACCACCGCCACGTCCTCGTCGTCGTCGAGCACGAACGGGCCCGGCTTCCAGGTCGTGCCGACTACGACCTCAGCCGCGCGGTGCCCGCGGGCGACGGGATCATCTCGGTCGCTGCCCGACTGGCGCGGGCGGCTCTGGTTCGTCGCGCGACGGCGGGACGGTCGGCGACGATCGATCGCGGCAGCGGCGAGGTGCGCACGCTGCGGCTCTCGGCGAGGGGATCTCGAACTCCTTCGCCGTCGACGAGACCGGCGGCGTCTTCATCGTCTCCGACGCGGCGCTCTACCGGTTCGACGCCCGCGACGGCGAGGTCCGCGGTCAGTCTGGCGCGAGGCCTACGCGAACTCCGGCGATGCACAAGCCGGGCCAGACGCGACGCCGGCTCGGGCACGACGCCGACGCTGATGGGCGCAACTACGTGGCGATCACCGACAACGCCGACCCGATGAACGTCGTCGTCTACAGGCGGGCCATCAGACTGCCCGGGCACAGGCAAAGAAGCGCGCGCGCTCCGCCGGGCGCAGGGGCAAGGCGAAGAGGAAGGCGAAGGCGCGCCTGGTCTGCTCGGCCCGTGTTCGGCAAGGGCGCGGGCTCGACCGACCAGTCGCTGATCGGGACGGACCGGTCGCTGGTCGCCGAGAACAACTACGGCTACCAGGGACCGCCGGCGACCTGAGCGGCGGCCGCACGCACCGACCTGACCCGGACTCGAGCGGATCGACGAAGAAGCCGACGCAAGCACGGGCCGCAAGCCGAAGGGCCGAGCGAACCGCTGCCGCACGGCCTGGACACAGCGACGAGCGCGCGCCCTCGGTGGTGCCCAAGCTCTCGCTGCAGCAACGGGCTCGTCTACACCTACACCAGCCCGAGCGCCCGACCGGACGGCGACGCCTGGTACCTGACCGCGATCGACTTCCGCAGCGGGAGACACGGTCTATCGCCGCCTCGCCGGCACGGTCTCGGCTTCAACAACAACTACGCGCCGGTGACGCTCGGGCCGGACGGCACGGCCTATGTCGGCGTCCTCGGGGGCTGGTTGCTTTCCCTGGGTGACTGCGATAGCCCTAGGTCGGTTGACAGTGACCTCGCCCTCCATGCCCATCTACTTGTGGCCGTCCACCGGGCAGTAGAACTCGGAGACTTCCCGGGCGGCAGGTTCGCCGTCATCTGCCGCTCTGGCCGGGCGAGACATCCCCTCGATCTCCTGGTCCTGACCGTTCACATCCTCGATCTCGAGGGAGTGGGGGTTCTGCCCGCTCGTGGTCAGCTTGGAGGTGACGTCGCCTGACTTGACGGTCGGATCCGAGGCGGTCAACTTGAAATCGGCGACGGTCATGTCGACTGTCTGGCCGCCGCCAGCCGCGCCACCGGTCGTCGAGGCCTGTGTCGCCCCCGCTGTCTCGGCGCTGGTGCTGTTGTCGTCATCGCCGCCACCGCAGCCCGCGACGGGCACGGCGACCGCGACTGCGATCACGGACAACGCTGCGAAACGTCGGTTGAACCGCATCCACACCTCCACTGCGTCGTAGGGATTGACCGCGGATCGCGGTCTGCAGCAGCTCCTACGCGCGGGGGCCGGTGACGGATTGAGCGTCGAGCGCCCGTGCCTGAGAGGCGGCGATCCTCGGCCGGATCAGACCCCGGCCGAGGTCGCACGGAGAGACAGAGCTAGGCGAGCTTCCCGATCTTGAAGATCTTGGTTCCGCAGTCCGGGCAGGTGCCCTGAATCGCCGGACGACCGTTCTTCATCGTTACCTGCTGCGGTTCCTTGATCTCGACCTTCTTGCGTTCCTTGACGCAGTAGCCCTCAGGCATCGAGGACCTCCTTTCGAGAGCCGATTCCGCGGGTCACGCTAGAGCACCCAGCGGACGCGCGGGGTTTTATGCCTGCGGATTAGTGGCAATCGCCACTAGCTAGGGATTCTTGCCGTTGTTGGGCGTGGTTGTGGTGGTGGCCGCGCCCGGCGCTGTCGGCGTCACTCCCGTGGTCGCCGCATTCGCCGCATTCTTGTTGAGCGTGCCGACCTGGCTCTGCAGGGTGGCTATGTTCGCCGCCGCCTGGGCCTGCTGCTTCTGCTGGTTCGCGATCGACTGCTGGAGCTGGGCGATCGAGGCATTCAGCGCGTTCTGCGTGTCCTTGCTGTTCTTCGTGACCGCCCCCTGCAGGGAATTCACCCGGTTCGTGAGGGCGTCGAGGTCATTCTTGGTGGCGCTGTCCGAGTGGGTGGTCAGCCCGAAGTAGAGCGCCGCGCCCGCCGCACCGAGTGCGAGCAGGAGGGCGAGCCCGCCGAAGTAGGTGATCCTTGCCTGCTTGCGCTCGATCTCGGCCATCCAGCCCTGCAGGCCCTCGATGCGCTCCTGGAGGTTGGGTTCGGGCTTCGCGCCCTCGGCCGGCTTGGCCGCGGCCGGCTTTTCAGCCGTCGGCTGCGCCGCCTGGTCGCGGCAGTCTCCTTGGTGGCCGCCGCCTCGGCGCCATTCCCGTGCTCGGCGGACTGCGCGGGCTTCGTGGTGGTCGTCCTCTCGCTCGCGGCGCGCGAGGCGCGCCCCGGCCGGGTGACCCTCGGCATGCGGATACGAGGCATGAGCTTCCTGCCGTCTGGCATGGCCGAATCCTAGACCGCGCCCGAGGGGCGCCGCGCCGTACCATTTTGCGTCCCGTCCATTCTTGTTGAGGTTGAAAGAGAGGCGCAGATGCCCGAGGCAGTAATCGTCGACACCATTCGCACGCCCATCGGCAGGGCGTTCAAGGGCTCCCTCGCCCAGCTGCGCCCTGACGAGCTGGGCGCCTTCGTGATCGACGAGCTGCTGGAGCGGAATCCGGAGGTCCAGCCCGTCATCGGTCGAGGATGTCTTCTGCGGCTGCGGCATGCCCCAGGGCCTGCAGGCCTTCAACATCGCCCGCATCATGGTCCTGCTCTCGAAGAAGCTGCCCGAGACCGTGAACGGCGTGACCATGTCGCGCTACTGCGCCTCCAGCCTGGACTCGATCAGGCACGCGGCCAACGCGGTGCGCGCCGGTCAGGGCGACACCTACATCGCCGCCGGCGTCGAGTGGGTGAGCCGCTACAACGAGCGCACCGAGCCGGCCGGCGTCCCCGACCAGAACGAGAAGCTGCAGGGCAAGGACGGGACTCCCAACGCCTACATCGACATGGGCATCACCGCGGTCAACGTGGCCAAGCGCTACGAGGTCAGCCGCGCCGACATGGACAAGTACGCGCAGCGCTCTCAGGAGCTCGCGGTGCGGTCCCAGGAGGACGGGTTCTTCGACCGTGAGATCGTCCCGGTCAAGCTTCCCGACGGCACCGAGGTGGCGAAGGACGATGGCCCCCGCGCCAGCTCGACCCTGGAGAAGCTGTCGGAGCTGCCCGAGGCCTTCGAGGGTGGTGGCGGCGTGACCGCCGGCAACTCGTGCCCGCTCAATGACGGGGCGGCGGCGGTGCTGGTGATGTCGGAGGACCGCGCCAAGGAGCTCGGCTTGAAGCCGCGGGCGCGGATCGGCATGGCCGCCACGCACGGCAACGAGCCGGAGTACATGGGCGTCGCCCCGATCGGGGCGATCAAGAAGGTGCTCGACCGCGGCGGAAAGACCATCAAGGACGTCGACGTGGTCGAGCTCAACGAGGCGTTCGCCGCCCAGGTGATCCCGATCATGGCCGAGTGCGACATCCCGCTGGAGAAGATGAACACGCACGGCGGGGCGATCGCTCTCGGGCACCCGTTCGGGATGACCGGCGCCCGGATCATGGGCACCCTGCTCAACGTGATGGAGACCGACGACCATCAGCTCGGTCTCGAGACGATGTGCGTCGCCGGCGGCCAGGGCGAGGCGATGTTGGTCGAGCGCCTCAACTAGCGCCGACCGACAGGTCGGCTGGACCGCGCAGAGGGATCGCGGCTACTGAGCTAAGGGGCGCGAAGCCCTTCGATCAGCTGGATCAGCGCCTGCTCCACCTCGGCGCGGGCCTTGCCCGGTTGGTCGGAGTAGGCGGTCACGAACGCCGCCTCGGAGAGGGCGGCGACGAAGAGGTGGGCCATCGGCTCGACGGCGATCGGCCGCAGAACCCCGGCGTCGACCGCTCCCTGGAGCGCGGCGCGGGTCAGACCGAGGCCATGGCGATTGTCGATCTCCCGCCACTCCTGCCAGCCGAGGACCGAGGGCGCGTCCGTGAGGGCGATCTGCTTCACAGCCGGCTCCTCGCAGGCGTCGAGGAATGAGCGCATGCCGGCGAGCATCAGTTCCCAGGGATCGTCCGTCGCCTCCATGCGGGCGCCAATCCCCTCCATCAGCTCGGCCTCGACGCGTTCGAAGACGGCGCGGAAGAGGTCGCGTTTGTCGGCAAAGTGGTGGTAGAGCGCCCCGCGGGTGACCTTGGCGCCCGTGACGATCTCCTCGGTCCCGACCCTGGCGTAGCCACGCTTGGTGAACAGCTCGAGCGCTGCCTGGACGAGCGCGTCGCGCGTGGCCTGGGCCTCCGCCTCGCGGCGGCCGAGGCGGCGGGTCGTTGATGCAGTTGACATACAGGCTGCAGGTTAAAGCGCGATCTCCCCGTAACCCCAGGGAGTCGGCCGTCGCTCTCAGGAGAGACCTGTCAGCTAGGAAGGGAAGACGATGCGAAAGTTGCTCAGCGCGATCGCGATCGGCGTGCTTGCCAGCTCGTTCGTGGTCTCCACCAGCGCGATCGGGAAGGGCCCCAAGTCGCCAAAGCAGGCGCCCGGATCGCTCTCGGTGGTGGCCACCCCGAGCACGCTCGCTGCCGCCGACGCGACGACGACCGTGACCGGCAACCTGATGTCGAATTCCGGCTGCCGCAAGGAGCGCCTCGTCCGCTTCGCGTACACCGGAACCGGCGGGACGACGCAGCTCGCTCAGACGACTGAGACCCGCTCGAATGGCGACTTCACCGCCGTCCTGCCGCGGCCGGCGGACACCGCGCCCGCGACGGTGACGCTGCAGGTGAGCATCGATCAGGCGGATCGGAAGGTCGGGTCGAAGAAGAAGGGCAAGAAACAGAAGAAGGGCAGGCGGATCACCTGCCTGGCGGCGACCGGTCAGACGACTCTGACGCTGGTCCCATAAGGGCCGAGTCAACGGCGAGGCGCGAGCGATCGGCTTGCAGCGGATCGCTCGCGCCCGCTACGTTCGCGGGCGTGAGCGGGGAGAGATTCAGCGGTCTGCTCGCGGCCGCCAGAGCCGGAGACGAGCACGCCTGGGGCGAGATCTTCAACTGGCTCGCTCCGATCGTGCTGGGATATCTCCGCGCGAACGCAGCGCCCGACCCTGAGGATGTTCTGGGCGAGACGTTCCTGCAGGTCGCGCGCGACATCTCACGCTTCGAGGGGGACGAGTCCAGCTTCCGGTCCTGGGTCTTCACGATCGCCCACCACCGCCTGATCGACGCCCGACGGTACTCGGCTCGCCGCCCGATTGAGTTCGCCGCCGAGCCGCCTGAGCCCGCAGAGCGCGTGGATGACGCGGCGAAGGAGGCCCTCGCCCGGATCGGGATCGACCGGGTCGAACGCATCCTGGCCACCCTCTCCGAGGACCAGCACGCGGTGCTCCTGCTGCGCTTCGTGGGGGACATGAGCATCGAGGACATCGCGAAGGCCCTAGGCAAGCGGCAAGGGGCCATCAAGGCGCTCCAGCGGCGCGGGTTGGCCGCGGTGAAGCGGCAGCTCTCCGGCGAGGGGGTATCCCGGTGAGCACCAACGGCGCTTTTCCGGATGAGATGAAGGAAGTCGCCCTCTTCACGGATGCGCTGCGTGCGGCGGTGCCCATCCGGCCCGATCCGGGGCTCGGAACAGTCCTCGTGCCGCGGCTCGCCCAGCTCGCGCGGACGGCCACGCTCGAGGCGGCGACCCGGCCGAGTGGGCGCGCGGCGGCACGTCGGCCGCGTCGGCGTCTCGCCCTCGTTGCCCGGATCGCCGTTGCCGCCGCGGTGATCCCGTTGGCCCTGGCCGGGCTCGCGTTCGCGGGCGTCACCGTCCCAGGCCCTGCCCGGGACGCCTTCCATTCGGTCGGTATCAAGCTCCCGAACCAGCCCGCCGAAGACAACCCGGCGCCGGCGACTCCGAAGAGCTCGGCTCCGAGCGGCGGACAGGATGGCAACGAGGTCTCGAACGCGGCCAAGACGAAGGCGAAGGGCAAGGGCGGCAACTCGGCCGCGGCGCATGAACACGCCCGCCGGCAACATGAGAAGGCGCGCGGGAAGGCGAAGGGCCACAGCCAGGGCAAGGCGGTCGGGCTGAACGAATCGACCCCGCCCGGGCACGACGGGCAGACCGGCCCGCCGGCGCATTCGAACGCGGGAGGCTCCTCGGGCAGCCATGGATCGGGCAAGGCCGCGCCGCACACGGCTCACACGCCGAATGGGACGGCGCAGGGGCACACGAAGATTCCCCCGGGGCACCTCAAGTAACCAGGCAATAGGCTGCCTCCTCCAGGGAGGGAGGAGAAGGGATGAGGTTTCGCCTACGGGCGGTGCTGGGGATGGCCGCGACGGCGTTGCTGTTGGGACTGGCCGCCGCCGGGCCGGCGATGGCCCGTGACCGCCTGATCGCCGTGCCGACCCCGGCCGCCGCGGGCCCGGCCCAGTTCAACCAGGTCACCGTCCATCAGTTCGGGCCGAAGTCGGCCAAGCGGGTCCTCGTCCTGATGCCCGGGACGCAGGGCGGTGCGGGCGATTTCACCCTGGATGGCCGCTATCTCGTCAAGCACATACCCGGCCTCCAGGTCTGGGCCATCGACCGCCGCACCCAGGCACTCGAGGACACGGCGACCTTCGCCGCCGCGGAGGCCGGTCAGATCCCGCCGCAGCAGGCGTTCGACTATTACCTGAACGGCGGCGGGTTCCACTTCCGAGGGGCCAGTGAGGATCCCTACGCGCGGGAGTGGGGGATGGCGGTGGCGCTCAACGACGCCCGCGCGATCGTGCTGCGAGCTCGGGCGCATGGGCGCCGGCAGGTCGTGCTCGGCGGGCACTCGCTGGGCGCGTCCCTGACCGTCGCCTACGCGGCGTGGGACTTCAACGGACGGCCGGGCTACAGGGACCTCGCCGGACTCGTCCTGATCGACGGAGGGCTGCTCGGCAGCTTCGACGCCTACGACCTCGCGCAGTCACAGCAGGCGGTCGCCGACCTCCAGACGAGCAACCCGTTCTTCGACCTGCTTGGGGTCGGCTTGCCGGAGGCGGCCGGACTGTTCGCCGAGATCGGCGGTCTGTACGCCGAGCAGGCGCCGACCGCGTCGGCCACGACGCTGCAGAGCTACCCGCTGCTGCCGCCTGAGTTCAACCCGCCCTTCCCGGTGACGAATCGGGCCCTCTTCGGCCACGCCTTCGACCGCGACACTTCACCGGCCGCGCTCGGTCTGCTGCACATCAACGGCGGGGGTGTGGCGCCGTCAGGCGACCCGCGGGACTGGGTGGACGGCGGGGTCACGCCGGTGAGCCGGCTGGCGGCAACGTTCGGGCAGGAGCCGAGCAACGCCGTCGAGTGGTACTTCCCGAAACGGCTCACGATCGACGCCAACGGCGCCGACCAGATGACGCGAAACGACGTGGCCGACTTCCTCGGCCTGCGCCTCTTTCACACGCGGAAGGTGAACCTGCCGCTCTACGCCATCGCCACCGACCTGGCCGGCGCCCACGTGCTCGACGGGGCTCGCAACTTCATCCGCAGGGCGCGCACCACCCGCCGCCAGTCGATGCTCGTCAACCGCAATCCGCTGATGAGCCACCTGGATCCGCTCACCGCAGCGCCCAAGACGAACGCCTTCCTGAAGACGGTCGTGCCGTTCCTCGATCGGAAGGTCTTTGTCGAGACCAAAAGCGCAAACGCGGATAGAGCGACTCCCTTTCACCGCCGAGGGGCGTGATTTTTCGGTCGTCTGGACCTGCTGCTTTGCATGGAATGTAGGCCGGACACGCTCAGCCGCTAGACGCGGATGCTTGTCGGCTGAACCTACAGGGAGCCTTGCCTCGGGATGTCCGAAGCGATCAAACGCGGAGTGCCGCGCCCTGATAGCCGCTTTGGACGAGAAGCGGTGCTTGGATGTGAAGCGGCGCCAGAGTAGATGGCTTATCCCAGCACCCAGAACTCCCTGAACGGCTTGGTCAGGTGCCACGTCGTGCTGGCGCCCTCGGGGAGGGAGAAGAGGTCGCCCTCCTTGACCTCAATCGTCGGGCCTCCCTCGATCTCGATCGTGGCCGCGCCCTCGAGAACCAGCGCAGTCTCGCGTTCTTCGAGGGTCCATTTCACCACCTCATCGCCGGCGTCCGTGAATCGCGAAAGTCCGGCCCACACCCCTTCGTGGTGCAGTTCGTGCATCTCGCCGCCTACGTCAGGATCGGGCTCCCACCCTTCATCTGTCGTGAGGCTCGAAACGAAGACGCCGGGCGCGATCTCCACCCGGCCGACCCTAGCCGAGGGTCGATTGCCGCGCAAACGACTGTGATGCGGCTTCCACGACCGCCGCATTGCGTGGAAAGGGGCGCTTCGACCTGGCAATCGACTTCAATGTGCCCATGCCACCCCCGCGGCTGTTGCGCCGGTTCTTCACCGGTGTAATCGTGGGTTCAGCCCTGCTTCTTACGGCAAGCCCGGCCGATGGGGACACGGGGGTAGTGGGAGTCCGTCCCACCGTCGGGGCTCCCGGCGAGTCCGTAGAGGTAGATGCCGCTTGTGGAGGACCATGCCCGCCGCGACTGCCGATATCGCTGGTTCCAGTTGCACTGGCACCGACGCCTCAACCATGTCACGCCGGGAAGGATGTGTGCGGCCCGGAGGCGGCAGAACCTCCGCGGGAGTCACCGTACGCGTTCCTGGGTTGGGCGAAGCAGGATTCCGCGTCGTCGGCGGTCGCTTATTACCGACTGCGATTTCGCGTTCCGAGGGTCACGGCCGGGGTCTACGCGTTTGTCATCTGTAATTGTCCCCCGGGTCGTCGGGGCACCCTGGTCGCCGACACGAGCCAGCCGGAGAATTTGCTGCGAGTGCACTCCGAGCAAAACCCGGTCGCTTCCAAGGGGTCGGGCAGCACCGACACGCCCTGGTTCATCGCGGCTGCAGCCGGGGTGGCGGCTATCGCAGGAGGCGCGGTGTTTCTGCGCCGACGCCGAGCGCAATGAACCCCCTCACCCGAAGAGGAGCGCTGCTTCGCACGAGAAGCGGCAAGTCTGAAATCACACCTCAAAGCGAGGAAGGGGGAGCGGCTCAGTCTTCGAACAGCGCGTAGCCGTAGGAGCCACGCTTGTAGGCGAGCTTGGCGATCGCTGTCATCCGGTCGTCGTCATTCGACTCGATCTGATCGAACCTGCTGCCCACACGGGCCGCGGCGCGGCGGCAGAAGGTGTCGGCGATGAAGCGCTCCTGGCCCGAGGGCTCGACCCCCTGGTCCTCGAAGATGTGGCTGACGCGCGAGAGCACCGCGATCTGCGCGTAGATGTCGGCGATGTTGTCGGCGAGGCGCTTCTGCTGGAACTGTCGCGCGATGATGTCCTTGCGGTGCTCGCGCAGGAGCTTCTCGGTGAGGCCGGCCAGGCGCTTCACCTGGTCGGAGACCGAGTCGGCGTGCTCTGAGAGGTCCTCGTGCGCCCGGGTGATCTTGTCCGGGCGGACCTCGCGCTGAATCCGACCCGAGGCGTAGTCGATCAGCACGCCGATCGAACCGATCGGGTCGCTCAGCTCGATCTCGGAGAGCCCCTCGAGCTTCTCACCGACCGGCTTGATGCCGCCGAGAGCGATGAAGGCCCGCATCACGTCGTTCGCGCCCTCGAAGATCGGATAGATGCGTGTATCGCGGAGCACCTTCTCGTAGGGGTGGTCGCGCATGTAGCCCTCGCCCCCGGCGAGCTGCAGAGCGCGGTTGGCGGCGTACCAGAGGAACTCCGTCCCAGAGACCTTGCAGATCGCCGACTCGAGCGAGTAGTCGGGGACGCCGGCGTCGACCAGCCCGCAGGTCAGGTAGGTCATCGACTCGAGCCCGAATAGGTAGGAGACCATCCAGCCGATCTTGTCCTGGACGAGCTCGAAATCGGCCAGCGGCTGGCCGAACTGGCGACGCTCCTTGACGTGCTCGATCGAGAGGTCGAGGAGCTTCTTGGCGCCGCCCACCGAGCCTGTGCCGAGGCCGATGCGGCCGTTGTTGAGAACCTGCATGGCGACGCGGAAGCCCTGGCCGGGCTCTGCGAGCACGTTCTCGGGCGGCACCCGGACGTCCTTGAAGTAGAGCCGGCGCAGGTCGTTGGCCTGCAGGCCCATCGTGTCGTAGCGCTCGCCCACCTCGAGCCCGTCCATGCCCTTCTCGAGGATCAGGGCGATGTGCTTGTCCTCACCGTCGACCTCGGCGCGCGCGAAGGTCGTGATCACGTCCGCTCGGGAGCCGTTGCCGATGTAGCGCTTCTCGCCGTTCAGAACCCAGGCGCCGTCGGGCTGCTCGACCGCCCGGGAGCGCAGGTGGTAGGCGTCCGACCCCGCCTCGGGCTCGGTGAGTGCGAAGGCCGCCAGCTTGCGGCCGGTGGCGAGGTCGGGCAGGAAGCGCTCCTTCTGCTCATCGGTGCCGAACAGGGAGATGCCCTTGAAGCCGATGGACTGGTGAACGCCGAGGACGATCGCGAGCGTGGCGTCGATCTGGCCGACAGTCTCGAACACCCGGGCGTAGCCGGTCTGGGAGAGGCCCTGCCCTCCGTACTCCTTGTCGACGTAGAGGCCGAGCGCCCCGATCTCGCCCAGGTCGCGGAGCACCTGGTCAGGGATCCAGCGCTCCTCCTCAGCCTTCCTGGGGTCGTAGTGCTCGGCGCAGTAGTCGCGGATCCGCGCGTTCAGGTCACGGATTCGGTCCTGCTCCTCGCGGTCCGTGGTCGGCCAGGGGAAGACCAGCTCCTCGTGGATCTCGCCGAGGAAGAGCGACTTGGCGAACGAGGAGACGCCCTCCTCAGCCTCCGCCTTCCGCGGGATCGCTTCGCGGACCGCCACGTTGTGAGACTACCCAGGGATGCGCCAATCCCTCGCCCTCGCGCTGATCCTGCTGCCCGCGCTCGCCGGGTGCGGCGCCTCCGATCACGAGCGGGTCAACCCCGAGGTCATGCTCGACCAGGCAAGTGCTCACCGGATCTCGAACGCGAACGTCGAGATCGACGCCCATCTGCAGGTCCTCGGAGTCGATCGGCTCTCCCAGCCGCTCCGGCTGCGGGTGGACGGTCCCTACCTCAGCGGCGGCAGCGAGCGGATCCCGAGCTTCGACTGGCGGCTGAACGCGAGCGCCCTCGGCTTTCCCGTCGGCGGGCGCGTCCTCTCGACCGGCTCGAATGTCTATCTGAGCCTCTACGGCAACGACTACGAGGTGGGGAGGACCGCCATGTCGGCGGCCAACCAGCGGCTTCAGGAGGCCGCGGCCGCTGCCGGGGCCCCACTCGATCTGCGGAGCTGGTTCGGCCCTGGGCGGGTCGTCGGGGATGACAACGCCGGCGGTGCGGACTGCGAGCGGATTACGGCCCCGCTGCGACCTGAGGAGACCGCAGGTGACCTGGCGCCGCTCGCGTCCGCCCTCGGGTTTTCTCAGCCCCCCACGGTCTCCGGCCGGGCTAACCGCATGTGTCGGTTACGACGACCGGCGCTTTCACGAGCTTCAGCTCGATGCCGTGGTCGAGCTTCCGCCCGTGGATCGCGCCCAGCTCGGCGGGGCCACTGGCGCACGCCTGAACGCGGACGTTGTGATCAGCGACATCGGCGAGCAGCAGCCGATCTCGCCCCCCCGAGGCAGCTACCGGCCGATCCAGGACCTGTTTCTCACACTTAACGATCTCGGCGTCCCGGTTCCCCTTTAGGCTGCGCACATCGAATCTGGAGGGAGAAGCCCAGAGGAGCGTCGCGCGGCTGCCGAGGCCCGTGCGCGATCGAGGAGCGGCGAGCCGCCCGCAACCGGCGACGAGGAACTCCTCGAGCCGGCAGGTGACCGCGGCGCCGAGGGAGATATGGACCGCCACTACGGCGGCGGCGATGTCTACCTGCGTCGCAGGCTGATCGCGCTCGGCGCGGTGATCGTCGTGATCATCCTGGTTTTCCTGCTCGTCGGCGGCTGCTGAGCCCGGCTCACGCGAGCTCCTCGGCCTGATCGGCGATCAGCTTCGCGAGCGCGAGGGACGAGGTCGCGGCCGGCGACGGCGCGTTGCGCACGTGCAGGGCGCGCTCGGTCCGGTGGACGACGAAGTCGTCGACCAGGCGCCCGTCGCGGTCGACCGCCTGGGCCCGGACGCCCGAGGGGCCGGGGAGGACGTCCGCGACGCTGAGCTCGGGGACGAAGCGCCGGAGATCGGCCACGAACGTGCCCCGGCTCGCCGCGTGCCGGAGCTCGCCGAAGCCGGTCCGCCAGAAGCGGCGAACGAGGCGCCACGTTCCGGGCCAGGCCAAGTTTGAGGCGAGGTCGGGCCAGCGCACCCGACCCAGCCGGTAGGCATCCCGGGCGCCGACCATCAGTGCAGAAGGTCCCAGGAGAATCTCATCGTCGATCCCGCGGGTCAGATGCCCGCCGAGAAAGGGGAGGTCCGGGTCCGGGACCGGATAGATGCTGGCGCGGACCAGGTCGCGCCGCTCCGGACGCAGGCGGAGGTAGGCGCCACGGAAGGGGACGATCCGGGGCTCTGCGGGAGCCCCGGCGGCAACCGCCAGGCGGTCCGACCAGGCGCCGGCGCAGCTGACCACGAAGCCGGCCTCGATGGTGCCGCCCCCGTGCTGGACCGCGAGGGCACCGGCCCTGGGGGCCAGGCCGAGGACCTCGCATCCGGTCGCGACCGCGCCGCCGGCAGTCTCGACGTCCGAGGCGAAGGCTGCCGCGATCCGCGCGAAGTCGACGACGCCCGTGGCGGGCGAGTGCAACGCGGCTAACCCACCGGCATGCGGCTCGATCTCGGGGATCTCGTTCGGGCCCACGCGCTGCAGCCCAGGGACCTCGTTGGCGCGCCCACGCCGCTCGAGCTCGTCGAGGCGCGCGATCTCGGTCTCCTCGGTGGCGATGATCAGCTTGCCGGTCCGTCTCGCCTCGATGCCGTGCTCGTCGCAGTAGGCGTAGAGCTGGCGGGCGCCCTCGACGCAGAGACGCGCCTTCAGCGATCCCGGCGCGTAGTAGATCCCTGCATGGATCACGCCGCTCGAGTGCGAGGTCTGGTGCGCGGCGAGCTGGTCCTCGCGCTCGAGCACGCACAGGCTGGCGTCAGGTTGCCGGGCGAGAAGCTCCCGCGCTACCGCCAGCCCGAGGATGCCGCCACCGATCACGACGAAGTCGGCGGTCCTGGGGGGCTGGCTCGTGGCGGGGGCCGTCATAGGGTCGACTCTACGGCCGGACTAGGATCGGCCGATGGCACTTCCGCTGAAGCCCCCGATCAAGCCGCAGCTCGCGCTCTCCCGCAAGGTGCTGCCGGAGGGGGAGGACTGGGTGTATGAGCCGAAGTACGACGGCTTCCGCGCGATCGCCTACGTCGACGGCGACGACGTCTACCTGCAATCGCGCGGTGGCAAGCCGCTGCGGCGCTACTTCCCGGAGGTGAAGTTCCCGGAGGGCCGCTACGTGCTCGACGGGGAGCTGGTCATCCTCGGCGAGAACGGCCACGAGGAGTTCGACGCGTTGCAGAACCGGCTCCACCCGGCGGAGTCGCGGGTCCGGATGCTGGCCGAGCAGACGCCGGCCCTCTTCCGCGCGTTCGACCTGCTGGCGGTCGACCGCCGCAAGCTGACCGGCAAGCCGTTCTCCGAGCGCCGTGCGGCCCTAGAGCAGCTGATCGCCGACGCGCCCGGCCGGAAGAAGAGCGCTTCGAGGTCGGTCGAGGTCACGCCCCTCTACAAGACCGCGAAGAGCGCGGAGCCGCTGCTGCTGAGCGGGGAGGGCGTGATCGCGAAGGAGCTCGACGCCACCTACAAGCCCGGGCAGCGCAAGGGCATGGTCAAGGTGAAGCGGGTACGGACGATCGACTGCGTCGTGATGGGCTGGCGGCCCGGCAAGCACGAGGGCACCGTCGGCTCGTTGATCCTCGGCCTCTACGAGAACGGGAAGCTGCGGCCGATCGGCCACACCTCGGGCCTGAAGGCGAAGGAGAAGAAGGAGCTGGTGAAGACGCTCGCCGAGTACGAGACGGGGGAGAAGGGCTCAGGCGACCCGAGCCGCTGGGACTCCGACCGGGAGCTCGAGTGGTTCGAATTGCGCCCCGAGCTCGTCGTCGAGGTCACCTACGACCACACCTCGGGCGGCCGCATCCGTCACGGCTCGAAGATCGTCCGCTGGCGGGACGACAAGGCGCCCAAGGACTGCAAGATCGACCAGCTGGTCTAGCTCTGGGCGCGGCCGGTGCGCCCTGGGACTCGATCACCAACACTGCGAAGGAGGAGTCGCAGACAACCCTGCCGAGCAGCACCGTGACGCCAGTGATCACCTCGGTCGCCCCCGTCGCCGCCAAGTACTTCACGTTCAAACCGACAAGCGACGTGAACACGCTGACCTACAGGAACATCGGGGGGCTCGGACTCCGCAGGGGTGCAGGCGATCTTCACCTACGACGACGGCTCCCACGGGATTGAGGACTGGACGGAGCTCACCGAAGAAGACGCGGACCCGTAGGTGGCGAACTCAGAAGCCGCCGGGTGAGACCGCCCTGGGCGAGACGGACTGCAGGATGTACGGCCACACGTAGACCTCCCAGGTCGCGGCGACGATCAGCATCGGGATCGCCATCGTGACCGTGACGAAGGTAGCGGCGAGCAGCTGGTCCCATTCGCCCCTGCGGCTCGCGATCGTCCAGGCGGCGAGCGGCAGGAACACGGCCGTCAGCTCGAGCAGGGCGTGGGGGAGGGCCGTAAGGACCAGCAGTGGAGCGGAGATGTGCTCATCCCAGGCGATCGTGGCGCCGACCAGGCCGAGGCCCACGGTCTGGGTGAGGAGCGAGAAGCAGGTGACGCCGATCACCCAGCCGAAGGCGATCGGGCGGGCCTTCTCGTGGATCACCCGCTTGAAGCCGCGTCTTCGTGCTGGCCGTCAGAGGCAGCGTGGCGCCGGCGATGAACCCAGCCACGCAGGCGAAGGCGTGGAGCGCCAGCACCAGGGAGTTCCGGGCGAGGACCTCGAGGACGTCGAACGGGATCGGGCCCCCGGGAGCGGTCGGGCCGTAGTGGAACCCGTAGTCCGGCTTCACCACTGAGGCGGTGAGCGTCACGCCGCCGAGCAGGCAGAGAGCGATCAGGACGGCCCCGAGGAGCCATGTGCGAAGCACCGGCCACGGGTCGTCTCCCCAGCGCTCGAGAATCGAGCGCGTCTGCTGCATCCCGTGGACGACGACGAACTGGTTGGCGTCCATTCCCGCACTCATCGGCCTGACGGCGCCGTGCCTTGACTTGTCAGGAGCTGTCGGAGGTCAGCGAGCATGGCCGCCGGCTGCTCATCGACATCGAGCCAGGTGTACCGCCGGAACTCGTCGCCGCGGGCCCGCGCTTCGCGCTCTCGCTGGCGGTCCTGCTCCCAGGCGTGACGGGTGTGGTGATAGCGGTAGCTGTCGAGCTCGACGGTGAGGTGGTGCTCGGGCCAGCGGCAATCGACGTATCTACCATCGACTCGCCGATTTACTCCTGGCTGGGGAAGGGAGGCGTTCCTGAGAACGTCAAGGAAGCGCGCTCTCCAGTCGGCTGAGGGTCACCGGCACCTCGCCCCAGAGGACACGGCGGAGCTTCCCGGCCCCCGGCCAGTTGTGGCGCCGGCTCAAGACCTGCTCGACCTGCTCGGGGGTCGTGTGGTGTCGGACGTCTGCCTCGTGGACCGCGCGGGCGAGCAGGTCTTCCTCGAGAACAGAGGCGAGGTCGACGAGGGTGCGCTGGACCGAGGTCACCGGGATCCCACGCCAGCGGCCAGATTCACGGGGGCCGATGCGATCGCGACGGGTAACGACGCCGGGGACCCTGCGATAGGTAGGCGCGATCACCTCGATCCGCGTTGGCCGTCGCCTCGAAAGTCCAAGGAGGTGGGCGGCGGCGAAGCCGGCGAGGAGCGCCCGCTCGCCGCATGCCTTTACGGCGGCTAGGTAGGTGGCTTCGATGCTCGGGGCGAGGTGCCCCACCCGGAAAACACCGCGATGGATGGCAATGAGCGAGCCGCGTCTGACCCGGCGCTTGATTTCCGTCGACGTCACGCCGGCCTCCAAGAGCTCGGATCGCGTAATCACGCCGTGGTTCTTGGACGCGATCCGGGCGACCCGCCGCTCAACCGTGCTGCCTTTTGGGCCCATACGACCCATCAGGCAGCAAGGACCCGCGATTCGCCCCGGTCAGCCTCCCTTCATTGCCGGTTTTTGGTCCCGGCGCCCGCCTTCTTCGCCCGGCTCGGCTGCACCCTCTTCGGCTCGCCGCGCTGCTTCGCGAAGTGCGGCGGCCAGGGGCGTCGCCGAGGCCGCCCTCCTCGTCGCGCCGGGCGAGGTCCAGGAGCTGGTCGAGCGAGCCCGCATTCCGGTCGATGTCCGCTGCCGGGTCGCCCTTCTTCCCGAGCCGTTTTGGCACGGTGTCGAGGCGAAGGTCCGCTGGGCTCGACGTCCGGGACCTCACTCCACTCGACCGGGCAGCACACCCGCGCGTCCGGCACGGGCCGACCGAATAGCCCGACGCGATCGTCCGGTCGCGCGCGTTCTGGTTGTAGTCGACGAAGACGCCGTGCCGCTCCTCCTTCCACCACTTGCTGGTGGCGCATTTCGCGGCACGCCGCCGCTCGACCTCGCGGGCCAGCGCCAGGGCGGCGCGACGGACCTCGACGTAGTCCCAGCGCGGCTCGATCCGCACGTTCACGTGGATGCCCCGCGAGCCGGAGGTCTTCGGATAGCCGACGCAGTCCGTGCTCCTCGAGGACCTCCTTGACGCACATCGCCACCTTGCGGACCGTGCCCCAGCGCACCCCCGGCGTCGGGTCGAGGTCGACCCGGAGCTCGTCGGGACAGTCGAGATCGGCTCGGCGAACGGGATGCGGGTTGAAGTCGACGACGCCCAGGTTGACCGCCCAGACGAGGTGCGCCGCGTCGTTCACCACCAGCTCGGTCGCGGTGCGCCCGCTCGGGAAGGTGAAGGTCGCGGTCTGCAGCCAGTCGGGCGCTCCCTTCGGCACCCGCTTCTGGAAGAAGAACTCGCCGCTCGACGCCGTCGACGAACCGCTTCATCGTCCCAGGCCGCTCGCGCAGCTGGTTGACGGCCGCCTCCTCGACGGCGATGTAGTACTCGGCCAGGTCGAGCTTGGTGAACCCGGGCTTCGGGAAGAAGATCTTGTCCGGGCTCGAGAGCCTCACCTCGCGGCCCGCGACCTCGATCGTCGTGTAGTTGGCCTTCGCCACCGTGGACATCTTCGCCTTACGACCGTCGAGCCGAGGCCGATTCATCGGCGCTGATTGAATCCACGGATCGAAACGCTCGAGACGCTGACCTACGAGGTGACCGGGCGGATCGCCCGCATCACGCTGAACCGGCCGGAGCGCGGCAACGGCATCACGCTCGAGATGCCGCGGGAGCTCGCCGCAATGCGTCGAGCGCGCCGACCTCGATCCCGAGGTCCACGTGATCGCCCTGGCCGGCAACGGCTCCGGCTTCTGCGGCGGCTACGACCTGGTCGCCTCGGCGGAGGGAAACATGGAGGGCATCGCGAGCCCCGAGGCGCCAGAGGGATCGCCGCTCGATCCGATGGTCCAGGCCCGCAACCACGACCCCGACGGCACCTGGGACCCGGTCCTCGACTACCAGATGATGAGCCGCAACCTGCGCGGCTTCATGAGCCTCTTTCACTCCGACAAGCCGGTCGGTCTGCAAGGTGCACGGCTACTGCGTCGCCGGCGGCACCGACATGGCGCTCTGCTCGGACCTGATCGTGGCCGAGGACCGGGCCAAGATCGGCTACCCGCCCGCCCGCGTCTGGGGCGTGCCGACGAGCGCGCTCTGGGCCTTCCGGGTCGGTCCCGCTCGCGCCAAGCGCCTGCTGCTGACCGGCGACTCGATCGACGGCAGCACCGCCGTCGAGTGGGGCCTGGCGGCGGAGGCGGCGCCTGCCGCCGAGCTCGACGAGCGCTTCGAGGCGCTTCTCGAGCGGATCGCGCGGGTACCGATCAACCAGCTCGTCATGCACAAGCTGCTCGTCAACCAGGCCCTCTACGCGCAGGGCCTGCAGGCCACCCAGGAGCTCGGCGTCTTCTTCGACGGCATCGCCCGGCACACCCCGGAGGGGTTCGCCTTCCAGCAGCGCGCCGCCGAGACCGGCTTCAAGCAGGCCGTGCGCGAGCGGGATGAGCCCTTCGGCGACTTCGGGCTGGACGGTTGACCAGCTGAATGGCTGAGCGCTACGACGCAGTCGTGATCGGCGCCGGGGTCGCCGGCGAGGTGTGCGCGGAGGACCTGGCGGCCGGCGGCATGAAGGTCGCCATCTGCGAGCGGGAGCTGGTCGCCGGCGAGTGCGGCTATTGGGCCTGCATTCCCTCGAAGACGCTGCTCCGGCCGGGCGAGGTCCTCTCCGAGGCCAGGCAGGCGCCCGGTGCCCGCGAGGCGATCTCCGGGCCGATCAACGTGAGGGAGGCGCTCGCCTGGCGAGACTTCCAGGTCTCCGACTGGGACGACACCCACCAGGCGGGGAAGCTCACCGAGAGCGGAGCCGAGCTCCGCCGAGGGGACGCCCGCATCAACGAGTCCGGCGACGTCGAGATCGACGGGAAGCTGCTCGAGACCGAGAGGCTGATCATCGCGACGGGGTCCGACCCGCTCATCCCGCCGATCGACGGGCTCGACGAGCTCGATGACGTGTGGACGAATCGAGAGGCCACCTCCATGACCGAGATCCCACAGCGCCTCATCGTCCTCGGAGGCGGGCCCGTCGGAGTGGAGCTGAGCCAGGCACTCTCCCGCCTCGGGGCCTCGGTGGCGATCGCCGAGGGAGAGGACCGGCTGCTGCCGAACGAGGCGCCCGCCCTGGGCGAGGCCCTGGCCGAGGCTCTGAGCGGGGAGGGAATCGAGCTGCGGCTCGGGGTCAAGGCGACCTCCGCCGAGCGGCGCGGGGACGGCTACTCGCTCTCCTTCGAGGACGGCTCGGAGCTCCGCGGCAACGAGCTGCTGGTCGCCAAGGGACGCAAGCCCAGGGTGCACGGCTTCGGCCTGGAAGCAGCTGGAGTCGATCCCGACGCATCCGAGAAGGGGATCGGCGGTCGACGAGCGGATGCGGGCCGCCGATGGCGTCTGGGCCATCGGCGACGTCACCGGGATCTGGCCGTTCACCCACGTCGGCAAGTACCAGGGGCGGGTCGCCGCCGCGGACATCCTCGGCCGCGACGTCGTCGCGGACTACCGCGCCGTTCCGCGCGTGATCTTCACCGACCCGCAGATCGCCGCGGTCGGTGAACAGGACGGCCCCGCTTCCGGCACCGCCCAGCTCGATTCGATCTCCCGCACCTCGACCTATTCACGGGAGTACGACAAGCACCCCGGATTCCTCACCGTGGTCTCGGACGGTGAGAAGCTGATTGGCGCCCATGCCGTCGGCCCGGAGTCCGGGGAGTGGCTGCAGCAGGCGACCCTGGCGATCAAGGCAGAGGTCCCGGTCGAGATCCTTCGGCAGACGATCCAGCCATATCCGACCTTCTCCGAGGCCTTCTTCTACGCGCTCAAGGACCTCTAGCCCAGCCGGCTCAATACTCTCCCGCGACCGTGAACCCGGAGATCACCCCCGAGAACATCGCCACCTGGCTGCCCGGGACCTTCCCCGGCGACATGGCGATCGAGCCCGTCGAGATCACCGACGAGGTGGCAACCGGCCGGATGGTCGTCGACAAGCGCCACCTCCACCCGGGCGGCTTCGTCCACGGCGGCGTTTGGACCGCCTTCGGCGACTCGGTCGCGGC
Organism: uncultured Solirubrobacterales bacterium; assembly: GCA_963848955.1. GTDB lineage: Bacteria > Actinomycetota > Thermoleophilia > Solirubrobacterales > 70-9 > DASUPK01. Next base: position 162,679 of record CAWKFQ010000010.1, read on the forward strand.
CTGGGCCACCTTCCGAAACCTGCCGCCCAACCACGACTTCACGACCATCGAGCTGAAGCTGAACGTCTTCGCCGCCGGAGTGCTCGGGGACGAGCTGATCTGCGAGGCCCGTCCGTTGCATGTCGGCCGCAGCACGGCGGTGATCGAGGCGAAGATCCTCAAGGGCGACAAACCCGTCGCCAATCTGATCGTCACCCAGTTCGTCCTGCCGGGTCGCGACCCGCGGGCCGAGCGGCCCGCTCTCGGCGACTACCCGCCGGGGGATTAGCCCGGCTGCTCGAGCATCTCCGGCCGCAGCTTCCGTGCCTGCTCCGGGCTGAGACAAACGAACTGGCCGCTGGTCTCGATCACGATCAGTCCGACCTTCTGGAGATCTGCGAAGCCGTGCTCTAGCGCGATGTCGGCGAGCTCAGCCATGCTGATGGCCTCCCTGTTCATGTTCTTTTCGACCGGCTCGCCGTTCCGAAGCAGGACACTCGGCGTTCCCTCCAGGATGCGGCGCGCCCGCATGCTCCGGAATGTGAGGCGGACGAACAGGTAGTTGGCCACGAACAGCGTCCCGGCGCCGATCACTCCACCGGTGACCGAGTTGTCGTTCCCGATCAGCGCGTTCTGCAGCGCGTTCGAGGCGAGCAGCAACACCGCCAGATCGAGCACGTTGATCTGGCTCAGCTCGCGCTTCCCGCCGAGCCGCAGCGCGATCGCGAGGAAGATGAAGACGAGCAGGGAGCGGAAGATCTTCTCGTCGATCCCGAGATGGAGGTCGAAGAGGCTGCCGCCGAGCGAGGCGAAGGGGAGGGCCATCCGGCTGGAGTTCGGCGGCATTTCCCCTGCTCCTGCCCTTGACAGGCTCTCACGTGCACGGGATAGGGTCGGGGGTGGCCGATCCACGCACCAGAGGAGGAATTCAAATGGGAGAGAACGCAGATGCCGTCAAGGACCGTTGGGGCGACTTCGCCAAAGGGGATCTCGACGCGGCCGTGTCGACGACGGATCAGAACGCTGAGATCAGGATTCCCGACACGTTGCCTTGGGGCGGTACGTACACCGGCCCGGAGGGCTTCAAGGAAATGATCCAGAAGTTCCTGTCCAACTTCGAATCGGTGGATCCGAACCCAACCGCTTTCCTCGAGGCCGACGATGGCGAGACGGTCGTCGTGGTGGTCGAAGGAGGCGGCAAGACCAAGTCGGGCAACGAGTTCAGCGGCCGCTCGGTCTGGCTCTACAAGGTGAGCGACGGCAAGCTCACGGACGCCGAGTTCTTCGGCGACACGGCCCAGGCGCGCGACGCCCTGAGCTGACGCGCCCTACGGCACGCGGTGAATCTCGAACAGGTTGGTGCCGACGCCCTGCGCCGGTAGCCCGGCCGTGATCGCGACCAGGTCGCCGGACTCCGCGATGCCCTGCTCACGCGCGAGCGTCGCGCAGTCGTCGAGCAGCTTGCGGATGCTGGTCCAGTCCTCGGCCTGTGTGGAGCTGATCCCGAAGAGCAGGTTCATCCGCCGCACCGTCTCGAGCCGTTGCGAGACCGCCAGCACGGGCACCCGCGGGCGATGGGCGGAGATCAGCCGCGCGGTACGGCCGGAGGACGTGGGGCAGACGATCGCCTTCAGGCCGAGCCGGTAGCAGGCCGCGACGGCCACCTGGGCGACCGTCTCGGCGATGTCGTGCTCGTGCTCCTCGACGCGGGTGAAGACCAGCTCTCCGTATTTGAGGTGCGGCTCGGTGACGCGAGCGATCCGGTCCATCACCCGGACCGCCTCGACCGGGTAGTCGCCGATCGCCGTCTCCTCCGAGAGCATCACGGCGTCGGTGCCGTCGTAGATCGCGTTCGCGACGTCGGTGACCTCGGCGCGAGTCGGCCGCGAGGCCCGCACCATCGTCGCCAGCATCTGCGTGGCGGTGATGGACGGCTTCGAGACGCGGCCGGCGAGCGCGATCAGCCGCTTCTGCGCTCCTGGCACTTCCTCGATCGGCAACTCGACGCCCAGGTCCCCGCGGGCGACCATGATGCCGCTGCCCGCCTCTTCGATGATCTCGGGAGCCCGCTCGGCGGCCTGCGGCTTCTCGATCTTGGCGATCAGGGGGATGTCGAGGCCGCGCTCGCGCACCCGAGCCTCGACCTTCTCCAGATCGGAGGGCCTGCGGACGAACGACACGGCGAGCAGGTCGATTCCGTTCTCGCACGCGAAGTCGATCCAGGGCTGATCCGTGGCGCCGGTCTCCGGCAGGTCGGCGTCCGCGCCGGGCAGGTTGACGCCCTGGTGAGAGCTGACCGCGCCGCCGGCCTCGATCTCGCAGATCACGTCGCCGTCGGAGACTGAGACGACCTTCAGTCGCACTCGGCCGTCGGCGAGGTACACCGGGTCTCCCTCGTGGACCGCCTTGGCGAAGCCATCCCACTGCACCGTGAGCAGCTCGGCGTTGCCGGCCTGTCCGGCCCCGTTTTTGTGGTCGCCGTTGATGCTGGCTCGCCCCGCAGGCGCACCGTCGAGCCAGAGTGCAGGACGGCCACGTCCCCCTCGAGCTCGCCGAGACGGAGCTTGGGCCCCGGCAGGTCGCCCAGAATCCCCACCTCCCGGCCGACCTCCTCGCTGATGTGCCTGATGCGGCGCACCGTCTCGGCGTGCTCGTCCGGCGTGCCGTGGGCGAAGTTGAGCCGGAAGACGTCGACCCCCGCCTCGAAGAGCTGACGAAGAATCTCCGGGTCCCTGCTGGCCGGCCCGACGGTCGCGACGATCTTCGTGCGGCGGGAAGCGCCCTGTCCGGAGGAGGCCATCAGGACTGCCCCGACGGTCGGGTCTGGCCCACGGTTCTGGCCGGCGCGGCCTTCAGCTGCGCCGTCACCGGACCGGTCGGCGCCTCGTCGGGTGGCGGAGGGCGCTCCTCGAGCTGCTCGATGATCGGGATGCGCCAGACGACGCTCGCCAACACCAGGCCGGCGGCGGCGGAGAGCAGGGCGAGGAAGAGCTGACCACCGCCCATCGGGGTCAGGTCGAAGAACTCACGCGCCACCGGGACCGCCAGGGCGAGTGCGTAGAGGGCGCCGAGCGCCGCCACCAGGGCGAGCATGTAGCTCTGGATCGCGATGTCCTCGCGGCCCGGGCCGCGCTCGAGCAGCAGGATGAAGCAGAGCCCGAGCACGACCAGCGTCGTGGTCGCGGCGGTCCGGCCCGCCTCCAGCGAGCCGCCGAAGACCGTGTCGACGAGGAAGAAGCTCGCCAGCGACGCGGCGGCGATCGCCAACCCTGCCGGCACCGCGAACGCGGCGAGCGCCCGCAGCAGCCGGCCCCTGTAGAGCGGCCCGTCGCTGGGCGCCAGGGCGAGGACGAAAGACGGGATCCCGATGGTGAGGAAGGCCGCCAGCGTGAGCTGCCGAGGCAGGAAGGGGAAGGCCCAGCCGGGGATGGCGACCACCACGATCAGGGCCGCCGCATAGATGGTCTTGGTGACGTACAGCCGGCCGAGTCTGTGGATGTTGCGGGCGATCCGGCGCCCCTCGGACACCGCGCGCGGCAGGCGCGAGAACTGGTCCTTGAGCAGCACGATGTCCGCGATGCCCTTGGTGATCTGACTCCCGGACCCCATCGCGACGGCCATCCGCGCGCGCTTCAGAGCGGGAACGTCGTTGACGCCGTCGCCGATCATCGCCACGAACCGGCCACGATCCGCCAGGGCCGAGACGAGGGCCTTCTTCTGCTCGGGCCGGATCCGGCAGAAGATCGTGTTCTCCTCCGCGATCCGGCCGAGCTCCGCGCGGTCCTCGGGCAGCTCATCGCCGGTCACGATCCCAGTCCCCGCCGGGATGCCCACCGAGGACGCGACCGCGGTCACCGTCTGGGGCGCATCGCCCGAGATCAGCTTCAGGTCGATCTCCTGGTCGCGCATGTAGGCAATTGTCTCCTGTGCGTCGGGCCGCAGCGTCTCCTCCAGGACGATCAGCGCCAGCGGGGTGACCGCCGGCGGCGGGTCCGAGTACGGATTGTCGGGGAGTCCTCCCGAGGCGCGGCCGAAGGCGACCACGCGGCGGCCGTTCCGTGTGTGCTCCTCGAGGCTGCGCTGCAGCGGCACCGGCAGGGAGAGCGAGCCGCGGGCCATCAGCACGTCGGGCGCGCCGAGCACGTAGGTCTCGCCCCGGCCCAGGCTGAGGCCGCTCCACTTCCACTCCGAGGAGAACGGCACCTCCGCCCGGACCCGCTCACCGGTCGCCGGATACGTCTCCGCGATCGCCTCCAGCGTCCTGTTGCGCTCGCCGGAGCTGGCGGCGAAGCGGGCCAGAGCCTGCTGGGCCGCACTCGCCTCGGACGGGTCGGCGACGTCGACCGAGACCAGCTCGAGGTCGCCGGTGGTCAGCGTCCCGGTCTTGTCGACGCAGATCGTGTCGACGGCGGCGAGCGCCTCGGGCGCACTCGTCTGCTGGACCAGCGTGTCCATCCTGGCCAGGCGCACCGCCGCGACGGCGAGCGTGACGCTCATCAGGAGGACGAGCCCCTCGGGGATCAGCGTGATCAGGCCGGCCGTCGCAGTCTGCGCGGCATCGTGCAGCGGGGTGTGGCGCGCCTGCAGCGCGAAGATCAGCACGACGGCGAGAGGGATCATCAGCCAGGTGCTCGCCTTCAGCACCAGGTTGACCTCGTCCTGAAGCGGGGAGTTCGGGTGCCGGAATGTCCGCGCCTCGCCCGCGACCTTCTCGGCGTAGCTGTCCTCGCGAACGGCGTCGACCTCGTAGTAGCCGGATCCCGTGATGCAGAACGAGCCGGAGAGCGCCCGCTCGCCGACCCGCTTGCGGACCCCGTCGGCCTCGCCGGTGAGCATCGACTCGTCGAGAGTGAGCCCGCGGCTCTCCGCGACCTCGCCGTCCGCGACGAGCTGGTCACCCGGCTCGATCCGAATCCAGTCGCCGGGCACCACCTCTTCTTCGCGCAGCTCGGTCAGCTCGCCGTCACGCACAGCCTTCGCCTTCGGGGCCACCAGGAGCGCGAGGCTGTCGAGCGTCTCCTTGGCCTTCAGCTCCTGACGGATCCCGATGTAGCTGTTGATCACTGCGATGAAGCCGAAGAGGGCATCGGCGAAGAGGCCGAGCGCGAGCATGACGACGAAGAAGACGCCGATGATCAGGTTGAAGAACGTGAAGACGTTGCCCGCGACGATGCTCGCCACCGACCGGCTCGAGCGGTCCTCGACCGGCCCGAGCTGGCGCAGCCGCTTCGCGGCCTCCTTGCTCGAGAGGCCGCCAGGGTGGCGCTGATCGTTCATCGCCGCATTGTTAGCGCAGCGGGGCGTCAGCCCAGAACCAGTCCTCGAAGCTGCGGACGGCTCCGCGGCGGAGCTTGCGCCGCCCGAAGTACGCGAGCTCCTCGCCACCGCCGGCTGTCGCGGCGCTCCTGGCGGCCACTCCGGGCACTCCGGCCTCCCATGTCCGCAGACCGATCGGCTGGCAGCGCCGCCAGGGAACGATCCGCCGGCGGCTGTCCAGCGGATAGGTCGCGGGGAGCCCAGCGTCCCGGCAGCCGGCGTCGGTGATCACGTTCAGGTAGCGGTCCTCTGGAACCGCCGTGCGCACCAGCACCGGACCGCTCCCGGGTTGAAGGTCCTCCGGCCCGTAGGGCTGGCCGGCGAGCTTGCGGTAGACGTTCGCGCGGGCGACCTCCACGGAACGGCAGAGGTAGACGACCGCGAAGGACTCCGGCGGGTTCCAGCGTCCGCCTCGCTGGGCGGCGAAGCCGCCGTCGAGCGGGTCGGCCCAGCCCGGTTCGGCGACCCGCAGATACGGCCCGCCCCTCCGGATCGTTCGCACCTCAAACCGTCGAGGCCCAGTCGAATGAGCGCCGGACCAGCGTCAGCAGCTCGTCCTCGCGGCCGCGCTCGATCATTTCGAGCATGGAGAGGCCGCCGTAGGCGTCGGCCGGGCGCCTGGCGATGCCCGGGATGCGCTCGGGCTTCAGCTGGTGGCCGAGGAGATCGCAGATCGCGGCCACCGTCGTGACTCTGGCCATCCGGTTGGAGGGGACCCCGCGCTCCCGCCATTGACCGACGGCCTGGCGGCTCACGCCGAAGAGCCGCCCAAGCTCGGTCTCGGAGAGCTCCAGCGTCTCAGCGATCGGGTCGAGCAGGGTGGGCGTCAGGACTGGACTCATCGTGAGTCCATCCTAGCGCAAGCATTTCGCAAGCTCAGGTGTGCGCGGGCTGGGCGGCTCGCTCGCGCCAGTAGCTGACCGCGGCCTCCTGCTCCAGGCGGAGCCGCCGCGCCTCGAGAGCCTCCTCGTAGAACCCCGCCGACTCATGCTCCTGCTCCAGCTCCGTGAAGCGCTCGAGCAGATTCGCGGCCTGCTGAGCGCGGTAGATCATCTGTTCCGAGGTCATCTCTCAGTTGTCGGCCGCAGGACGCCGGTTCTTCACCCGAAAAATGACGACGGATTTTCGTCTAGCTGCAACGAAATCACTGAGGTCCGCCGATCCAGGTGTCGAGTCATCCCGGGTGACTCTGGTGACCAGGAGGATCACGATTGTGGTCCTGGCGGCAGCACTCGCCGGGGCCGTACTCGCTGTGCCCGCGCTCTCGAAGAGCGGGCCCGCGGCGGTCGCGGCCAAGAAGAAGGCCAAGAAGAAGTGCAAGAAGGGGAAGAAGGGCAAGAAGGTCAAGAAGCGCAAGGGCTGCAAGAGCGGTGGCTCCGCGGGCGCGACCGGCCTTCCCGGCCAGGCGACTCCTTCGAAGCCCACACCGCCCGACCCGCCCACCACTCCGCCGACGCTGCATGTCGCCGACCTCGGCGTGTCACCAAACACCGTCCTCGCTCCCGGCTCCGCCACCGGGCAGGTCACGCTCGATGCCGCGGCTCCTTCGGGCGGACAGCAGGTCGACCTGCAGAGCGACACGGCCCGGGTCACCCTGCCTTCGTACGTCGTTGTCGCGCCGGGTCAGACGAATGCGAGCTTCCCGGTCAACACGACGTTGGGCCCGCCAGTCACCGCAACCCTGACCGGCTCGGTCGGGGCCAGCACGGCGACCACGCAGCTCCGCGTCGTCGACACGGCAAGCGTCTCCGCCGTGAAGCTGGAGCGTCAGTGCTTCACGTTCGGGCCCTACTCGTCGAACCGCGTCTCGCTCGACGTGCCGGCGCCTGAGGACACCGTTGTGAGCCTGTCGAGCGACAGTGCCGCGCTGACGGTGCCCTCCGGCGTCACCGTCCCATTCGGCTCGACCAGCGCCTTCTTCTCTGTGAACGCGGTCTCCGATTCCCCATCGGTGACCGTAACCGCGAGCCTTGGGGCCTCACAGACGGCCGACACGGCGTCGGTCAGCTCGACCGACCCGGCCACCCATGCCGATGACCTGACCATTCATCCGGACAAGGTTGTCGCCGGCGGCGGGTCCACGGGCACGGTCATGCTCGATTGCGAGGCCCCCTCGGGAGGCACGCCGGTCACCCTTTCCTCCGCGGATCCAGGCGTCACGTTCGACTCAACGGGCACCCAGGCCGCCACGGTCACCGTCCCAGAGGGTCAGCTGAGCGCGGACTTCACGATCAGCACCGACGGGGGTCTCGACGACGGGCAGTACGACGTCTCCGCCACTGCGGACGGCGTCACCGTCCATGCGACACTGACGATCGACTCCTCCCTCCCCACCTGAGCCCACCGCCCCTGCCATTCGCGTAGGGTGCGCGGCACATGGGTTTGAAGCTTGGACTCAACCTCGGCTACTGGGGAATCGGGCCTCAGGGCGACGAGGCGACGGAGATCGTGCTCGCCGCCGAGCGCTTCGGTTACGACTCGGTCTGGGCCGCGGAGTCCTACGGCTCGGACGCGGTCAGCGTCCTGGCCTACCTGGCGGCGAAGACCGAGACGATCCAGCTGGGCGCCGCGATCCTGCAGGTACCGGCCCGGCAGCCGGCGGCGGCGGCGATGGCGGGCGTCACGATCGACGCCCTCTCGAATGGCCGCTTCATCTTCGGTTTCGGGCCGTCCGGCCCGCAGGTCTCGGAGGGCTGGTACGGCGTCCCGTATGAGAAGCCCTGGGGTCGCACGCGCGAGTACGTCGAGATCGTCAAGCAGATCGTCGCCCGCGACGGGCGGCTCGAGTACGAGGGCAAGCACTTCACGCTCCCGCTGAAGGACGGAGCACGGCGTGACCGGCCAGGGCAAGGCGCTGAAGCTCAACGTCCACCCGATCCGCAACGAGATCCCCGTCTACCTGGGTGCGATCGGCCGCAAGTCGGTCGAGCTCGCCGCCGAGATCGCCGATGGCTGGATCCCGATCTTCTTCTCGGTCGACAAGTGGCAGGACGCCTGGGGCGAGCACATCGAGGCGGGCCTCGAAAAGGGCGGCCGCTCGCGCGAGGACTTCCAGGTTTCGCCGTCGGTGCAGGTCGCGATCGACGGGGACCTCGATGCCGCCCGCGGGCTGGTCAAGGCGGGCCTGCTGCTCTACCTCGGCGGCATGGGCTCGAAGAAGACGAACTTCTACGCGGACCTGACCCGGCGCTTCGGCTTCGCGGAGGTCGCCGACGAGGTCCAGTCCCTCTACCTGGACGGCAAGCGGGAGGAGGCCTACGCGGCGATCCCCGACGAGCTCGCCGATGCCACAGCGATCATCGGCACCGAGGACGAGGTCGCGGAGCGCGTCAAGCACTTCGCCGACGCGGGTGTCGACCGCATGATCGTCTCGCCGATGCACGGCAACCCCGAGCAGAACCTCGCCACGCTCGAGAAGCTCGCCGACATGGTCGGCGCCGGCTCGCCCGCATAGCCTTCTAGGCGTGTCAGAGCAGGACGTCGAGGTCGTCCGCGAACAGTTCGCGGCGACGAACGAACGAGACTTCGCTAGTGCGATGGACATCTACGCCGAAGATGTGGTGCTCGAGGTCGCGAGGGATGGGGGATCACGCCTGGGAGATATGAGGGGAAGGAGGCCGTCGGCGAGTGGTTCGGCGACTGGTTCCGCCAATTCGCCGACGACTACCGCTTCGAGATCATCGAGTCACGCGACCTCGGCGGCGGCGTGATCTTCCTGTACGCGACGCACGGCGGGAGCGGTAGGGCAAGTGGCGTGGCCATCGGTAGCGAGAGCGCGTACCTCTACCGGGTGCGTGGACGGCAGGATCAGCCAGGTGCAGCTTCTTTGTCACGCCCGCGGATGCCCTGGAGGCCGCCTCGCTGCCGGAGTGGTCCGAGCCCGAAACCGACTAGATTGCCCGCCTCAATCCCCGCCCCGGGGCGTGAATCGTCCGGATGAAGATCGGAGTTCCAAAGGAGACCGCAGAGGGAGAGCGCCGCGTGGCGCTGGTCCCCGACGTGGTCAAGGCGCTCACCGCGAAGGAGATCGAGGTCGCGGTCGAGCCCGGGGCAGGCGAGGGCGCCTCGCATCCCGACTCCGAGTACACGGAGGCCGGCGCGAAGGTCGGCGACGACGCCTGGGGCGCCGACGTCGTCCTCAAGGTGACGCCGCCGACCGCCGAGGAGGTCGGTCGGCTGAAGCAGGGCCAGGTCCTGATCGGCTTCCTCGAGCCGCTGACCAACCCGGAACTCGCCAAGTCGCTGGCCGACGCGGGCGTCACCAGCTTCGCGATGGAGGCGATCCCGCGGATCACCCGCGCGCAGTCGATGGACGCGCTCTCCTCGCAGGCCAACCTCGGCGGCTACATGTCCGTGCTGATCGCGGCGCGGGAGTCGGGCTAGCTCTTCCCGATGATGACCACGGCGGCGGGGACGATCCCGCCGGCCAAGGTCCTCGTCCTCGGGCGCCGGCGTCGCGGGCCTGCAGGCGATCGCGACGGCCAAGCGCCTCGGCGGCGTGGTCACCGGCTTCGACGTCCGCTCGGTCGTCAAGGAGCAGGTCCAGTCGCTCGGCGGCCGCTTCCTCGAGGTCGAGGCAGTGAAGGACGCCGAGGGCGAGGGCGGCTACGCCCGCCCGCTCACCGACGAGGAGAACGAGCGGCTCCGGCGAGGAGCTGGGCGAGGCCGCCAAGCGCCAGGACGTGATCATCACCACCGCCCAGATCCCCGGCCGGCCGGCGCCGCGGCTGATCACCGCCGATGCCGTCAAGGGCATGGCTCCGGGCTCGGTGATCATCGATCTGGCCGCCGAGACCGGCGGCAACGTCGAGGGCTCGAAGCCCGGGGAGACCGTCGAGGAGAACGGGGTCAAGATCATCGGCCCGGCGAACCTGCCGAGCCAGATGGCCGGCAACGCCTCGGCGCTCTACGCCAAGAACCTCCAGAACCTGGTCGAGCTGCTGATCGACGACGAGGGCAACCTGAAGGTCGACACCGAGGACGAGGTCATCGCCGGCGCCTGCCTCACCAAGGACGGCGAGATCGTCAACGAGCGAGCGAAGGAGGCCGCGGGGCAGCTGAGGATGGACCTGATCACCGAAATCACGATCTTCGTCCTCGCCGCCTTCGTCGGCTTCGAGGTGATCTCGAAGGTGCCGACGACCCTGCACACGCCGCTGATGTCGCAGACCAACGCGATCCACGGCATCGTCATGCTCGGCGGGCTGATCGTGATCGGCTCGGCCGATGACACGCTGGAGAAGGTCATCGGGGTGATCGCGATCGCCTTCGGCACGATCAACATCGTCGGCGGCTTCATGGTCACCGACCGGATGCTCGGCATGTTCGGCGGCAGGAAGCGGAAGCCAAAGACGGAGTCCGAGCCGGAGACCGTGACCCCGGGGAGAGTCCGGTCAGTGACACCCGCTCGCTGCGCTGTCGCCCAACAGCGACTTCGTCACCGCCTGCTACATCGTCGCCTTCTCCCTGTTCATCTTCGGGATCCAGCAGGGGACGCACCCGCGCACGGCCCGCCGCGGCAACCTGATCGCCGCCGCCGGGATGCTCGTCGCGATCGCGATCACGCTGTCGCACGGACGTGATCGGCAACGGCGTCCTGATCCTGATCGGAATCCTGATCGGGACCGCGGTCGGCGTGGTCGCCTCCCTCCGAGTGCAGATGACCGACATGCCGCAGATGGTCGCGCTCTACAACGGCGTGGGCGGCGGCGCCGCGGCGCTGATCTCCTGGTCGGAGTTCCGGCACGTCTCGGCCGGAGGCTCGAGCATCCCGCTCGACATCTTCGTCCCGATCCTGTTCTCCACCGTGATCGGCTCGGTCTCCTTCTGGGGCTCGAACATCGCCTTCGGCAAGCTCCAGGCGATCATCCCCAGCCGGCCCGTCCAGTTCCCCGGTCAGCACATCTTCAACGGGCTGCTGCTGGCGGCGATCCTCGCCGGCTGCATCGTCCTCGGCATCGATCACGACTCGCCCTCGCAGGGTCTCTACATCGGCATCCTGATCGCCGCGGCCGTCCTGGGCAACCTCTTCGTGCTGCCGATCGGCGGGGCGGACATGCCGGTGGTGATCTCGCTGCTCAACGCGTTCACGGGTCTGGCGGCGGCCGCGGCGGGATTCGCCCTGGACAACGTCGTCCTGATCGTCGCCGGCACGCTGGTCGGGTCCTCGGGAACGATCCTCACCCTCGAGATGAGCCGGGCGATGAACCGCTCGATCTCCAACCTTCTGTTCTCCGGCTTCGGAGCCGTGAGCGCGTCAGCGGGGGAGAGGGAGGAGCGCCCTGTGCACTCGATCGGCCCCGAGGACGCCGCGATCAAGCTCGGCTACGCCGACTCCGTCGTCTTCGTCCCCGGCTACGGCATGGCGGTGGCCCAGGCCCAGCACGCGGTCAAGGAGCTGGCCAACGAGCTCGAGAAGCGCGGGGTCCACGTGAGCTACGCGATTCACCCGGTGGCCGGCCGGATGCCCGGACACATGAACGTGCTCCTCGCCGAGGCGGATGTGCCCTACGAACAGCTCGAGGAGATGGACCAGGCGAATGCCGAGATGCCGCAGACCGACGTCGCTGTTGTGATCGGCGCGAACGACGTCACCAACCCCGCCGCCAAGGACGATCCCAACTCGCCGATCGCCGGCATGCCGATCATCGAGGTCGACCATGCAAAGGAGGTCATCGTGATCAAGCGCAGCCTCAGCCCCGGCTTCGCGGGGATCGACAACGACCTCTTCTACGAGGACAAGACGTCGATGCTCTTCGAGGACGCGAAGGGCGCCGCCTCCGACATCGCCGCCGAGGTCGAGAAGCTCTAGAGGCGGTCGTAGACCGCGAGGGAGACTGCCTTCGCGGCCGCGAGTCGCTGGGACTGGGGCAGGCCTCGGTGTTGATGGCGGCGATGAGCACGCGCTTGCCCCTGGCCGAGAGCAGCTGGTTGAGCCAGGGCAGCCAGTTGGCCCCGGCGGGTCCCAGCGCCTTTGAGCCGATACCGGAAACCGGCTGCGGCTGGAAGTGCTTCCTGTCGACCGCAAACTGAGCGGATTCGGTGATCCGGTTCTGGTAGCGCTGAACGGCGTCCTGCGCCCCGTCCATCGAGATCTCGACGACCTTCGCGAAATCGCAGCTGGAGAGCCGCTGGGTGCCGGCTGCCTCAGGGGATTGGACCTTCCGCTCGTATCCGCTGGAGCGGAGCGCCCGCTTGACCTCCGCCGGCCAGGGCGCGGTCGCAGACTCTGACCATCGGCCCGCTCGGCGCCGCCACGGTGGTGGTCGGCTGCGAGGGAGTGACCGTTGTGCTGGTCGTGTCGGAGTTGGAACTTCCGCAGCCCACCAGAGCCGGAACGCACGGCCAGGGCGCAGATGATCCAAACCCGGGACGGCCCCATGACCCGGCGGGCCTCAGTGCTTGTCGCCGCGGCGGAAGCGGGGGAGGGCAAGGCCGATCACGAAGCCGATTCCGCCTGAGATCAGGAGCGCCACCACGAGGGGCGCGTTGGCCTCGCCGACGATGAAGTCGATCGTCACCTTCTGGGAGTTGAAGCGGCGAAGATGACGCCCAGCGCGGCCAGCACGACGACGACCCAAAACCGAACGCCGCGACCTCCGGACCTGGGTGTTCCCTCCATCGCGGGCGACCCTAGCACGGCGATTCGGCGCCGATTGGTGAGCCTCTCGGCACCTCCGCGAATCTCCGGCGTATGGCCGAACCTAGCTTCGCTTCGAGTGTGGCCGAGCCGGATCGGGCCAGGGAACGGTCGAGTGGATTGCCCTGATCGCACTCGTCTCGACGGCGCTCGGTGCGCTGGCCTGGGTGGTCGGACTGCGCCTGCCCGGGATCGCCCTGGCCAACGAGATCGGCGAGAGGCTCGATTTGCGCGGTCCGGCTCACCGAGGACTGCGCGAAACGAGCCGCGGTCTGCGGGCGGCGAACGGTGCCGAGGTGGCCGCGCTGCTGCGCGACCACGCGCCGGCACTGCTCTACGAGGACGGGATGCGGCACTCTCCGGTCGACTTCCGTGCGCTGCCGGTCGGACTCGTGCGCCGAGGGGCCGGAGAGCGGCGCGGTGACCCGGACGCGTCGACGGACTGAGGGTCGTCGCCTTCACCCACGTCGATCGACTGCCGCTCGGGGCACGTCGCGAGCCACCGAAGCCTGGGGCGGCGACTGCTCCGGCGTCCGCACGCGGCAACCTCTATCTCCAGTTCTGGCTCTACTACCCGGGCAGCGCGACGGCCGAGGGCAGCACCCCGCTCAAGGGCCCGATCCGCCGCGCTGAGCACGGCGCTCGGGCATTCGACGTACCACCCCGATGACTGGGAGGGCTACCAGGTGCGGATCGGGCCAGCGCGGGACGCTTCGCCCGCGCAAGCTCGCACCACGGCTACAACGGCTGGAGATCCCGACGGCGACCGCTACTGCATCTCGGGCGGCAGCCACGCGGGGCGGCCGCTCCGCACCGTCACGCGAGGTCCTGGATTCCGAGTGCCGCCTCGCCTGCCTCACGGCGCCGGACCACCAAGGACCGGGGACTCGTCCTGATCCCGCTCGAGACGCTGCCGGATCGCGACCGGTATGCCTTCGCGATCAGCCCGCCCTGGCGGAAGCGCGTCTATTTCGACCCGGAGTACGCAGGACACCGACTAGCGCGGCGGCATCCGCAGCGCGCCGTCGAGCCGGATCGCCTCACCGTTCAGCATCGTGTTCTCGACGATCTGACAGGCGAGCTGGCCGTACTCCTCGGGCCGCCCGAGGCGCTGCGGGAAGGGGATGCCCGCGCCCAGCGCCTGGCGCTGCTCCTCTGGCAGCGCGCCGAGCAGCGGCGTGTCGAAGAGGCCCGGGGCGATCGTGTTCACCCGGACACCGCGCCCGGCCATGTCGCGAGCGGCGGGCAGCGTCAGGCCGACCACCCCGCCCTTCGAGGCCGAGTAGGCCACCTGCCCGATCTGGCCGTCCCAGGCGGCGATCGAGGCGGTGTTGATGCAGACGCCGCGCTCGCCCTCCTCGTCGGGCTCGTTGTCGGACATCGCGGCGCAGGCGAGCCGGAGGACGTTGAACGTCCCGACCAGGTTCACCTTGATCACGTTGTGGAAGATCTCCAGGTCGTGCGGGCCCTGCTTGGAGGCCGTGCGCTGAGCCCAGCCGATGCCGGCGCAGCAGACCGAGATTCGCAGCCCGCCGGGCGCGTCCGCGGCGGCCTCGACCGCCGCCTGCACCGGGTCCGGCTCCATCACATTCGCCTCCATGAACGCGGCGTTTTCGCCGAGCTCGGAGGCGAGCGCCTCGCCCTTCTCGGTGTTCATGTCGGCGATGACGACGGAGGCGCCCCGCTCGTGCAGGGCGCGGACGGTCGCCGCCCCCAGACCCGAGGCGCCACCTGCGACCAGCGCGCTTGCCCCCTCGATCCTCATCGGCGCGGCACGGTAACGAAATAGTCCACGGCCGGCGGAGCCATCCCGTTAGGGTGTTCTCATCGCGGAGGTTGCAGCCCCCACCAGCGAGGGTGGCGCGCGTCCGGCTTCCGACCGCAAGGCCGAGCTGGCCGGGCGCTTGGAGGAGGCACGTCGCCACACCCTGAGGTTGATCGAGCCGCTCACGGAGGAGCAGCTGAACCGGGTCTACGACCCGATTCTCAGCCCCCTGATCTGGGATCTGGGGCACATCGCCAACTTCGAGGAGCTCTGGCTGGTTCAGCGCATCGGCCGGCGCCAGCCACTCCGCGGAGAGCTGGGTGAGTTCTACGACGCGATCGAGCAGCCCCGCAAGATCCGCGGCGAGCTGCCCATCCTGAAGGCGGACGAGGTGCGGCCCTACATGGAAGGGGTCCGCGAGCGAACCCTCGAGGTCCTCGCCGAGATCGAGCTCGATCCCGAGGACCCGCTGCTGGCGGACGGCTTCGTCTACGAGATGTTGCTCGCCCACGAGTACCAGCACAACGAGACCATGCTCCAGCTGCTGCAGATGGTCGAGTCCTACGAGCCCGCCGAGGTGGACGGCGCCCCGGCGGCCGAGCCGGTCTCGGACGGTCCCGAGATGGTCCTGGTCGAGGGCGGACCTCACGAGATCGGGGCGGCCAGCGTTGGATTCGCGTACGACAACGAGCGCCCCCGCCATCGGGTCGAGCTCGAACCCTTCTGGATCGACCGCACTCCGGTGACCAACGCCGCCTACATGACCTACCTCGAGGAGACCGGTTCCGAGCCGCCGATGTATTGGGAGCGCGACGGCGAGGACGGCTGGGTCCGGACCGCGATGGGCCGAACGCAGGAGGTCGATCCGCGCCTGCCCGTGGTCCACGTCTCGTGGGACGAGGCCGACGCCTTCGCGCGCTGGGCGGAGAAGCGTCTGCCCACCGAGGCGGAATGGGAGGCCGCCGCGCACGGCGCTAGCCGCGAGCGAGCCAACCTCGACGAGTTCTCCTTCGGCCCGGCGCCGGCCGGCGCTTACGCCGACGCCGCCTCGGATTGCGGCGCCGTGCAGATGCTGGGTGACGTCTGGGAGTGGACGAGCTCCGACTTCACCGCCTACCCCGGCTTCGAGGCCTTCCCCTACGCCGAGTATTCGGAGGTCTTCTTCGGCGATGAGCACAAGGTGCTGCGTGGTGGGGCGTGGGCGACTCGCCGCAATGTGATCCGAATCAGCTTCCGGAACTGGGACCTGCCCATCCGCCGCCAGATCTTCTCGGGCATCCGTTGCGCCAGGAACGACGTATGAACGGCATCAACGCCGCAGCCACCGACCGAATCACCGTGGAGGTCAACCTGCCTCCGGGCGGTCCCCTGTCGGGAATGGCCGCGGACGTCAGGGCCGGTCTCACCAGCCCCTTCAAGGAGCTCTCGCCGCGCTACTTCTACGACGAGCTTGGCTCCGAGCTCTTCGAGCGGATCACCGAGCTCGATGAGTACTACCCGACGCGCTGCGAGCGCCAGATCCTCCAGGGTGAGTCGGAGAGCATCTGCGAGGCCGCCAACCGGCCCGCCAGCCTGATCGAGCTGGGGTCCGGGTCGGCTCGCAAGACTCGCGTGCTGCTCGACGCGATGCGGGGCGCGAGCTGCCTGGAGACCTACTGCCCCGTCGACATCTCGGAGGAGATCACCCGCGAGACCGCGGAGGCGATCGCCGCCGAGTACGAGGACGTCAACGTCCACGGGCTCGTCTGCGACTTCGAATTCGACCTCGAACGGGTGCCGGTCGAGGGGCCACGCGTGATCGCGCTGCTCGGCGGGACGGTCGGCAACTTCGCGCCGCACCAGCGCGCGGGTTTCCTGCGGCGGATCTCGAACCTGCTCGGACCGGAGGACCGCTTCCTCCTCGGAACCGACCTGGTCAAGGATCCGGCGACCCTCGAGGCGGCTTACAACGACTCAGAGGGCGTGACTGCGGAGTTCAACAAGAACGTCCTGGCCGTCCTCAACCGGGAGCTCGGCGCGGACTTCGACCTCGAGTCATTCGAGCACGTCGCCCGTTGGGATCCGGAGAACCTCTGGGTGGATATCCGGCTGCGCTCCCTCGCGAACCAGGTGGTCAACTTCGACGCGCTCGACATGCTCGTCCCGTTCGGGGCCGGGGAGGAGATGAGGACCGAGATCTCCACCAAGTTCCTTCGGCCCGGGCCTGGAGGGGATCTATGCCGAGGCCGGCCTCGAGCTGACCGATTGGTGGACGGACCGCGAGGGGCTCTACGCACTGAGCCTGGCGCGCGCCTCGAGCTCGAGCTCGTAGCGCTGCAACGTGATCGCGTCCCGTCCCCAGCGCGGGGCGGTGTCCTCGCCGGTGACCACGAACCCGTGCTCGCGATAGAGGTGGGCGGCGGCCTCGTAGCTCGCTGAAGGTCTCGAGCCAGACCCGCCTGTAGCCCTGGTCCTCGGCGAACGCAAGCATCTCGCCGAGCAGCCGCCGCCCGAGCCCATTGCCCCTGACCTCCGGGCTGAGGACGACCCAACGGATCGCCGCGTCGCCGTCGCCCTCGTCGCTGAGGCCGATGGAGCCTGCATGTGCTGCCGTCCAGCTCGACGATCCGGATCGCCTCCCGCTCGCCCGGGAACCCCCGCTCGGCGGCACGAGCCACGGCGGCTGGCGACGAAGTCCCCGAAACCGGGAGTCGACGCCGTACTCCTCTCCGTAGACGTGCCGGTGGTGTTCGACGATCGCCTCCAGATCGCCCTGGCGGAGCTCGTCGCGGACGGTCACCTCGTTCACGCGGTCACCAGTTCCGGTCGCGGCAGCGAGCGGGGTGGCGGGCGAGCGCTCGGGCCGCACCCGGAGCCTCCGGCATGGCAGCGCAGCAGCTCGCAGAGCTCCGCCGTGCGGCGGAACGGGTCGGCGACCATCTCGCCGGTCGCCAGCGAGATCGCCGCCTCGATCCGGCCGCCGCGCTCGGCAACCAGGTGGGGGCCGGGGGGAGCGGGCGGGAGTCCAGCTGGGCCAGCCGCTCGAGCGCGGCGCCGTCAGTGTCCGGCGGCGAGCCGCACGGTGACGGGGCGCTCCCAGGCCGCCCTCCGGTGCGAGCCGTGATCCGGTGGAGTCGAGTCCGATTGCGCCATGAGGCGATTATGGCCTCGATCGCGATCTACGCAAGATGTTGTTGTCACCGAATCGATCGTGATTTACGATCAATCCCGGATGGAGCTGCGCCAGCTCAGATACGTCGAGGCGGTCGCCGGCATCGGCACTTCACCCGCGCGGCCGAGGAGCTCCATGTCGCCCAGTCGGCCCTCTCCCACCAGATTCGCCGTCTGGAGGCGGAGCTCGGCACGGAGCTCTTTAGCCGCACCAGCCGCTCCGTGACCGTCACCGAGGCGGGAGAGGCGGTGGCCGCGCGGGCGCGCGGCGTCCTGGATCAGGTCGACGGCCTGCGGCACGAGGTGGACGAGCTTCGGGGCCTGGTCCGAGGCGAGGTCAGGGTCGGGGCGACGCTGCCTGCTGGGGAGGTCGACGTCCCGGGCGTGCTGGTCAGCTTCAGCGAGGCCTATCCCGGGATCGAGGTGGAGCTGCAGGAGGGGACGGCCGGCGAGATGCTCGCCCACCTCGCCGAGAACCGAATCGATGCCTCCTTCTGCCTGCTCGCCGAGGATCCCCCTGCCCGAGATCGCGGTCGAGCAGCTCAGCGAGGAGGAGATCGTCGCCGCCTTCCCCGCGGGAGCGGGCCCGGACCGGGAGCGGGTGACCGCCGCCGAGCTCTCCCGCCACACGCTGATCACGCCGCGATCCGGCTCCTCGATCAAGCAGGCGGCGGACGAGTTCTTCGCCCGCGCCGGCAAGACGATGGACGTCTCCCTCGAGAGCGGCGATCCCTTCCTGCTGCGCTGTCTCGTGTCCAGCGGCTTCGGTGCCGCCGTGCTGCCCGCCTCGCTCACCCGGCGGGAGGGCCCGCGGTCGACGTCCGGAGGCTGCGCCCGGCCGTTCGCCTGCGCGCCACGCTGATCTGGCACGACGCGCCGGCACCAGACGCCGGCGGCCCGCGCCTTCATCGACTTCATCCGGGCCGAGGCGCGACGCGGTTAATCCCCGACGAACTGCCCGTGGAAGCCGTACGGGATGCGGTGCGGTGCCTCGGCTCGAGCCAGCTCGCTCAGGTCGGCTGCATCCAGCACGAGCAGGAAGGAGCGGCCGGAGCTCGAGTCGAAGACGACCGAGAGCAGGACGCCCTCGTCCTCGGCCCTGCGCTCGGGCCGCCCGACGAACACCGGCTCCCCCGGGCTGCAGCCGTCCTCGGCCCACTCGGTCGTCGAGCCGCTCGTCGACGTCGGTCTTGACGATCCGGTCGAGCCAGCCCGACTTCGCGTCGACGCCCCAGACATAGCGGTAGGGCCGCTCGTTGTTGCGGCCGTAGTTGATCCGAGGCAGCTCGAGGCCCTCGGCGAGCTGCTCATGGGTGACCTCTCCCGAGCCGAGTCGATCCGGAAGCGGCGCAGCTCGGCCCGGGCGGCCGGCTTGCCCTCACGGAGGCGGTCGAGGTAGAGGTCCTCGACGATCTGTGCGTCGGCGTAGGTGCAGGCGTCGACGACGACTGAGCCGTTCTCCTCGTAGGCGTTCGCGTGGTGGAAGCAGAAGAACGGGTCGGTCTCGAAGGGCCCGGTCGCCTCGCCGGTTCGCCGGTCGACCAGGGTGATCCTGGTGCCGAGCTCCGGCTTCCAGCGGTAGTTCTCGATGTAGGGGCGCCCCGAGAGCGGGACGCTGATCGGGTTCACAACGAACGGGAACTCGGCGAGGACCAGCCAGCGCTCGGTGAGCCCGAACGAGTGCATGTAGGCGGGCTCGCCTGACCGGGAGCTCCGCGGTCACCTGGGGCTTGGTGGCGCCCGGGACGCAGGAGGTAGAAGCGGTAGCGATTGCGCGGACCGAGCTTGGCCGCGTAGTTCAGCATCCCGCCGCTCGCCGCGATCGAGATGGGGGTGCGCGGTGGTCAGCATCCCCGGAGCCTTGTAGGCGACCCCGGCCGTCTCCAGGGTGTCGCCGTCGAATTCGACGGCGATCGGCGTCTCGGTCATCGAGATGTATCGCTCGCCCAGCTTGACCAGATTGACGTTTGCGTTGTCGGTGAGCTTCGGCGAGAAGATCGACATCGCACGCGCGAACAGCGAACGGCACGGGTCGGTGGCGAACTCCGAGTAGACGATCTCGCCCTTCTCCTGCGCCGCGCGGTACGCCCTGGTCTGGAGGAAGCGGTTCGCGTAGGAGACCTCGCCGTCCGCGATGCCGAAGCGGTGCAGCATCGCGAAGCCGTCGAACCAGTGGTTCATCGTCTGGCTGCCGACCTCCCACTTCGCCGGGCGCGGTGCGGACCAGCGAGCCCTGCAGCCAGTCGGGGAGCCGGCCCTCCACCGGCAGACGGTCGACGTGGGTCTCGTCGATCGAGTGACTCGAACCCGGCGGTCAGGTCCCGCTCGGTGGCGGGCTGGATGGTCTCGGCAACCTGGCTCATGGCTGTCTCCTGAATAGTTCAATCCGTACGGTTCGCACCGTATCGTATTCTGCCGTGGATGGCAAAGACCCGGCTCACCCCGACCTCGTACGTCGTCCTCGGGCTGATCGAGCAGATGCAGCCCGCCTCGCCCTACGACCTCAAGCGTGCGGTGGCGATGGGCGTCGGGCATTTCTGGTCGCTGCCCCACACCCAGCTCTACTCCGAGTGCACCCGTCTGGCCGAGGCGGGCCTTCTCACGGAGCGGCGCGAGGAGTCGGGCAGGCGACGGCGCATCTACCGGCTGACGCAAGGCCGGGGCGGAGGAGCTCGATCGCTGGCGGGCCGAGCCCACCAGTCGAGCTCTACGAGCTGCGGGATGCCGGCCTGCTCAAGCTCTTCTTCGGCGCCGACGCGCGGAAGCTCGCCCCGCGGCAGCTCGAGGCCCACGAGGCCAAGCTCCGCGAGTACGAGGCGCAGCTCGAGGAATGCCGCCGGATCGACGCGCCCGAGGGGATCATTCACGCCATCGAGTGCGGCATCGGCCACGAGCGCGAGTACGTCCGCTTCTGGAAGCGGCTAGGGCGCTAGGGCGTCGATCAGCTCGCCGAGCCTGTCCGGCGTGGTGAGCGGGGTGATCACCGGGAGCGTGATGCCACCCTCGACGAAGGCGTCCAGCCGCTCGCGCATCTGCTCCGGCGAGCCGAAGATGAACATCTCCTCGATCAGCTCCCATGGCGCCGCGGCCGCCGCCTTCTCGCGGTCCTTGGCACTCCAGGCCTCGACCATCTCGTCGATCCGCTCGCCGTAGCCGAGCCAGCGGTAGAAGGCCTCGTAGACCGGCACGGTTATGTAGGAAGAGAACATGAAGCGGGCGAGCGGCTCGATCTGCTCCCGCTCGCCCGGTAGGCAGAAGAAGCGGCAGAGGAGCTCGAACCCCTCTGGGGCCCCCTCCAGCTGAGCGACGACCTTGGGAAGGCCTTCCAGCGGTAGGAAGTTCGTGAAGGCGCCGTCGCCCTTCTCGACCGCGAGCCGCAGCATCTTGCCCCGCAGCGCCGCGACGATGATCGGCACCCTCTCCTCGGGCGGACGCTCGAGCTTGAAGCCGCCGTCCGTCCGCTCGCCGGCGAGCGCGGTGCGCAGGAAGTCGATCCTCTCCGACATCTTGCTGAGCGGCTTCTCGAACGGCATCCCGTTCCACCCTTCGATGATCCGGTCGGAGGAGGCGCCGATGCCGAGTGCGAAGCGGCCGCGCGAGGCGTCGGCCGCGGCCGCGGCCTCCTGCGCCAGCAGCGCCCGGCCCCGCTGCATCACTCCGACGACGCCGGTTCCCAGCCGCACCTTCTCCGTCCAGGCGGCGCCGAGGAGGAGCGGCGAGAAGCCGTCCGGCCCGTTCGTCTCGCCCGACCAGAGGTCGGTGTAGCCGGCCGCCTCGGCGCGCTTGTAGAGCTCGCCGTTGTCGGCGAGCGCGACGCCGGTGAACGGCACGGTGAGTCCCCAGCGCTGCATCAGACCGCGACCCTATAGAGGAGAGTTGGGATAGGGTCGCCCCATGGAGAGAGCGTCCACCGGGCGGGCGGCAGTGGACACCTCGAAGCTCGACCGCACGGAGATCATCGGCATGGTCGCCGCCGCGGTGCTCGTGCTCAGCCTCTTCCTCCAGTGGTACTCGCTCTCCACCGACCCGAGCGTCGTCCAGCGGGGGAACGATCCGGCCAACTGGGCCTGCGGGGTGGGGGACTCGAGCTGCAGCGGCTGGGAGACGTTCCCGATTCTCCGCTGGCTGCTGATCGCAGCCGCGGCCGCCCCCTTCATCCTCGCCTGGATCGTGGTCCGCGGACATGCCCTCTCCTGGCCCCGCGGAGAGCTGACCGCGATCGTCGGGGCCACCGCCTTCGTGCTGATCGCCTACAACGGTCTCGTCTCCAAGCCCGAGAACGGCCTCGAGATGAGCCTCGGCATCGGCTACTGGCTGGCCCTGCTGGCCTCGATCGGCATCTTCGTCTCGGGAGGCTTCCGCGCGGTGGAGAGCGGCGGCGGCGGCCAGCGAAAACCGCCCGCAACGTTCTAGCCTGACGGTCGGTGGCCGACGCCGACGAACACGTGATCTCGCACGATCTCCGGGACCCGACGCACCCGGACCGAAACCTGGCGCTCGAGCTCGTCCGGGTCACCGAGGCGGGGGCACTCGCCGCCGGCCGCTGGGTGGGCCGCGGCGAGAAGGAGAGTGCCGATGGCGCCGCGGTCGACGCGATGCGGCTGATGCTCGACACCGTGCCGATGGACGGCGTCGTGGTCATCGGCGAGGGCGAGAAGGACGAGGCTCCGATGCTCTACAACGGCGAGGAGATCGGCGACGGCAGCCCGCCACGAGTGGACATCGCGGTCGATCCGCTCGAGGGGACCACCTTGGCCGCCCGCGGGATGCCTTCGGCCCTCTCGGTGATTGCGCTCTCGGAGCGCGGCACGATGTTCGATCCCGGGCCCGTCTTCTACATGGAGAAGATCGCCACCGGACCGCGCGCCGCCGACCTGCTCAACCTCGAGGAGCCGCTCGAGGATCTGGTCCGCAAGATCGCCGAGCGCAAGGGCGGGGAGCCGGGGGACGTCACGGTGATCATGCTCGACCGCCCCCGCCACCAGCAGGCCATCGAGGCCCTGCGTGAAGTCGGGGCGAGCATCCGCTTCATCTCCGACGGCGACGTCGCGGCCTCGCTGTTCGCCGTCATGCCGAACACCGGCATCGACCTGCTCTGGGGCGTCGGCGGCACGCCGGAGGGCGTCCTCTCGGCCTCGGCGATCAAGTGCCTCGGCGGCCGCATCCTCGGCCGGCTCTGGCCCCGCGACGACGAGGAGCGCAAGTCAGCGGAGGACGCGGGCTACGACCTCGACAGGGTGCTCGACACCGACGACCTGGTGGGAGGGAACGACGTCTTCTTCGCCGCGACGGGCGTCACCGACGGCGATCTGCTGGACGGCGTCCGCTACCTCGACGACGGCCACGCGACGACCGAGTCGCTGGTCATGCGCTCGCGCTCGGGAACCGTGCGCCGCGTCCAGGCGACCCATGACCGCCCGAAGCTGCGGGAGGTCGTCGGCGAGGTACGGTACGGCTAGCCGTCCATGGGCAGCGAACCGGTGTCATCACTCTCGTGCCGGAGCGAGTTGATCACCGCGCCGGCGAGCATCACCAGGCTGATCGCGTAGAACCAGACCAGGGCGATGAGGATGAAGCCGATCGTTCCGCCGATCCGGTGCAGGTCGGAGATGTTGTTGAGGTAGAGGGGGAAGATGTAGTTGCCGCCGGCGGTGACCACGGCGAAGAAGAGAGCGCCGGGCCACACCGAGCGCCACGGCATGTGGCCCTTGGGGACGGCCCAGTAGATCGCGGAGATGATCCCGAACGTGACGACGAAGCCGCCGAGCACGACGATCCCGGTTCGGATCGAGCCCCACTCGGAGAGCCCGAACGGCAGGTCGTCGGCGCGCGTCAGGGCCGCACTCTCGATGGTCGGCACGGTGACGCTCGCGAGCAGCAGGAAAACCAGCCCGACCAGCATCACCAGCGACCAGCGCTTCTGCTGGAGCCAGCCCCGGCACTCGACGTGGTAGATCCGGCAGAAGGCTGTGTCCATCGCGCCCCAGAAGGAGGCTCCGATCCAGATGCCGCCGACGATCGCCGCGATCCCGATCGTCGTCGAGCTGGCGCGGACTCGGTCGATCGCCTCCGCCAGCGTTGCCTGTTCGATGTTCGGGAAGAGCCGCTGGATGTCGAGCACGACGCTGTGCTCGATGTCGGGGCTGTTGACGACCTGCCCGAAGATGAAGAGCACGAGCAGCGCGAAGGGGAAGACCGCCAGCATCAGGTTGTAGGCGACCATGCCGGAGAGGCCGGTGATGTTCTCCTTGTAGGCGCGGTTCCAGAAGGCCCGGAGCCAGCGGCGCCGCCAGACATGCCAACGCGGGTATGGGGGTGCGTCGGATCGCCCGACGGGCCAGACATTCATGCGTAACGAACTTCCGGAGGGGGGTACGTCGGTGAGCGGCCGGAACTTTTCCCCAAAACGCTTGTTCGTGCGAGGGCGTTCGAAGGACAGCCCGTTTTGCGGCGAAACCGGGTTGCAGGCACGCTTTGTGCTTTGACTTCAAAAAATATAGTGGCTACCATGCGAACGGACGTTTGAGGAAGACTCGCGATTTCTAGGCACAGAGATGCAATTCGACGCGGAGCGGGCTTCACCGCTCCGCGTTTTTCTGGCCTTCAGGGGGTATTTCAGTAAAGGTCGTTTCGTCAGCAGCCGAATTCAGTCAGGCCGGCCAGAGAACTAGGTAGCAGCCAGGAAACCGAACCACAGCCAGGAAGGAAGAGCGTAGGCGAATGCTGGTAGCGGAGATTCAGGAACTTGAAGAAGTAAAGACGCTGGTCACAAAGGGCCAGCAGCTCGGCGTTCTCACCTTCGGCGACGTGGCCACGGCCGTGTCCGAGGTCGAGCTCGACGAGTCCGACGTCGAGGATCTCTACGGGCACCTCGAGAAGGCCGGCATCGAGCTGGTCGAGGACCTCGACCCGGCCCAGAAGGCCGCCGCCGAGAACGAGCGCTCCGACGGCAAGCGGGGTCGCAAGCGCCAGAAGGCGCTCGACCTGAAGCCGGACATGACCACCGATTCCCTGCAGCTCTTCCTCAAGGACATCGGCAAGGTCAGGCTGCTCACCGCCGCCGAGGAGGTCGATCTCGCGAAGAAGATCGAGCGCGGCGACCTCGACGCCAAGCAGAAGATGGTCGAGTCGAACCTTCGACTCGTCGTCTCGATCGCCAAGAACTACCGCAACCAGGGCCTGCCCTTCCTCGACCTGATCCAGGAGGGCACGCTGGGCCTGGTGCGCGCCGCCGAGAAGTTCGACTACCGCAAGGGCTTCAAGTTCTCGACCTACGCGACCTGGTGGATCCGCCAGGCGATCGCCCGTGCGCTCGCCGACAAGGCGCGGACCATCCGCATCCCGGTCCACGTGGTCGAGAAGCTGAACAAGATCGGCCGCGCAGAGCGCAAGCTGGTCACCGAGCTGGGCCGTGAGCCCACCCCGGAGGAGATCGCCGAGGTCACCGGCATCGAGCCCGAGGAGGTCGACTCGATCAAGCGCTCGGCCCAGGCCCCGGTCTCCCTCGAGAAGCCGGTCGGCGACGAGGAGGAGTCGGAGTTCGGCCAGTTCATCGCCGATGAGCGTGCCGAGTCCCCCTTCGAGCGTGCCGCCGAGCTGCTCACCAAGGAGGCGCTGAAGGAGGCCCTCGAGAACCTCTCCTACCGCGAGCGCCGCGTGCTCGAGCTCCGCTACGGGCTCGGCGGCGAGCACCCGCGGACCCTGGACGAGGTCGGCCGGACGTTCAACGTCACCCGCGAGCGGATCCGGCAGATCGAGAACCAGAGCCTCAAGAAGCTTCAGTCGCTGGCTGAGGCTCAGAAGCTCCGCGAAGTCGCCTAGCCCGACTCTCCTCGTGGCATAGGCTCCTTGCGTACTGTCACGCGAGGAGAGGAGAAGGCATGCTGGTCTTTTTCAGCGCCCGGCGTCTGAAGGGCGATCAGTGGGACGAGTTCCGCAAGGCATGGGGGGGAGGCAGCAACGACACGCCCGAGGGGCTGCCTGAGGGTTCGGTCGTCTACCACGCGCGGAACATCAAGGACGAGAACGAGGTCATCTCGTTTGGGATCTTCGACGTCGACCGGAACTCGCTCGACGTCGTGCGCGGTTCGGCCGAGGACGAGGCCAAGCGCCAGGAGGACATCGCGAAGTACGTCCACGACATCCCGCTCGAAGGGGTCTATGAGGTCGTGGAGGAGCTTCGCCCGTAGGTAGCACCCCACTTTTGCTGATCTAGCTGAGCGCGCCCACGCCCGATAGGGCGAGGGATGGGTTTCGACATCAATCAGGCGCTCGCGCACGTCGTTGAGCGGGAGGGATCCGACCTCCACATCAAGGCCGACTCGCCGCCGGTGGCGCGCGTGCATGGAGATCTCTGGGCGTTGCAGGGCTCCGATGCCCTGACCGCCAGCGATACCGAGAGCGCGCTGCAGGAGATCGTCAGCCCCGAGCTGCTCGCCGAGTTCGAGGAGAACGGGGAGGCCGACTTCTCCTACGAGCTGCCCGGCGTCTCGCGCTTCCGTGTCAACGCCTTCCGCCAGCGTGGATCCGTCTCGATCGCCCTCCGCGCGATCCCCTTCCAGGTCCGGACGATCGATGACCTCGGCCTGCCCGAGGTCGTTCGCCGGCTGGCCGAAGAGCCGCGCGGAATCCTCCTTTTGACCGGGACCACCGGGTCGGGCAAGTCGACGACCCTGGCGGCGATGATCGACCACATCAACTCGACCCGGGCTCGTCACATCGTGACGATGGAGGACCCGATCGAGTACCTCCACCGGGACAAGCTCTCGATCATCAACCAGCGCGAGGTCGGCTCGGACACGAAGAGCTTCCCGCAGGCGATGAGGCGGGTTCTGCGTCAGGACCCCGACGTGATCCTGATCGGGGAGATGCGCGACGAGGAAACCGTCCGCACCGCTCTGTCGGCGGCTGAGACCGGCCACCTCGTCATGTCGACGCTTCACACCCTCGACGCCAGCGAGACGATCAACCGAATCATCGACTTCTTCCCGCCGCACCTCCAGCAGCAGGCGCGGGTGATGCTCGCCTCGACCCTGAAGGGCGCGATCTCGCAGCGGCTGGTGCCGCGGATCGACCGTGAGGGCCGGGTGGCCGTCTCCGAGGTGATGGTCGTCACGGGGCGGATCCAGGACCTGATCCTGAACCCCGAGGAGACCGGGCGAATCACCGAGGTGATCTCGGAGGGTGACTTCTATGGCATGCAGACCTTCGACCAGGCGCTGCTCGGCTATGTCACCGAGGGGGTCGTCTCGGAGGAGGTCGCCATGGAGACGGCTTCGAGCCCGCACGACTTCAAGCTGATGCTCGCCGCCGGGGGCCAGCGCGCGAGCGGAATCGAACAGGTGGTCGGCAACAGCGACGGAGAGCCCGTGGGAGCTGAGCTCGGTTGAGGCAGGCGATCAACAACAACCCGATCGCGCAGGTGGCCGTCCTGGGGGGCCTGGCTGTTCTCGTCGGGCTGTTCTTCATGATGAACATGAAGGGAAAGGGATCTTCGGAGACCGCCTCCACCGCCTCCTCTGCGGCTCCGGCGCCCTCGACCTCGGCGCCGCCGGCACCGGCGTCGACGAGCTCTGCACCCGCCCCGCCTCCCACCACCGCAACGGTAAGTCCCGACGCACTGGTGCCCGGTCCCGGGCTTCCCAAGCCGGTCGTCACCGCCTGGAAGCGGGGGGACACCGTGGTGCTCCTCGTCGTCCGGCAGGGGGGAATCGACGACCGCCTCGTACGCAACTCGGTGCGGTCCCTCTCCAGCGATCGCGGCGTCTCGGTATTCGTCACCCGGGCGAACCACGTCGCCCGCTACTCGCGGATCACTCAGGGCGTCGGTGTCTCGCAGGCGCCCGCCCTGGTGGTCGTCCGGCCGAAGAGGGTGAGCGGATCGGTGCCCGAGGCGCAGGTGGACTATGGGTTCCGCGATGCGCAGGGGGTAGTGCAGGCCGTCCACGATGCCGTCTACAGCGGCAAGGACAACCTGCCCTACAGCCCCAGGTGAGGTGTCGCCCCCATGCGGGAGCTGCCTGAGTACCTTCGTCCGGTTCCCGGGCCCGGTGACGGATCCGGAGTATCGGCGGCCCAGGCTGCGGCGCCAGACGCCGAGGAGGCCGGCGGAACCCCTGGTCTGATCGCGCCGAGGAGCCGCGGGCACACCGGCGGCTTCCTCACGGACGCGATCGCCGAGCTGGGCTACGCGACTCCTGACCAGGTCGAGGAGGCCATTGCCACGTCGCGTAGCGCGGGCAAGCGGCCGGAGGAAGTTCTCCTCGAGCAGGGGACGATCAACTCGGAACAGCTCTCGCGAGCCACCGCCGAGCGCTATGGGCTCGACTACGTTGACCTGTCGCTCTTCAGCGTCGACATGGGCGCGGCGAACCTGGTCTCCGCGAAGTCGGCTCGCCAACACCAGGCACTGCCCGTCGCCTTCGTCGACCAGGGCACGCTTCTGCTCGCCATGGCCGACCCAACCAACCTGCTCGCGCTCGACGACGTCCAGATGGCCACTGGCATGAGCTGCGCGGTGGCGGTGGCTCCCGCCGCCGACATCGAGTCACTGGTCACCAAGATCGGGACGATGCAGAGCACCATCTCCGACGCCATCACGGAGGGCGAGGCAGAGGCGGAGGCGGAATCCGACGAGGCGCCCGCCGAGATCACCGACCTGCGCGCGTCGGCTCAGGACGGCCCGGTGATGAAGCTGGTCAACAGCATCCTGGGGCAGGCCGTGGCGGAGGGCGCATCCGACATCCATTTCGACCCCGAGGACGGCGACATGCGCATCCGTTTCAGGATCGACGGAGTCCTGCAGGAGAGTGCGCGGGTGCCGAAGCGGATGGTCGCGGGGGTGGTCTCACGCATCAAGATCATGAGCGAGCTGGACATCGCCGAGAAGCGGCTTCCGCAGGATGGCCGGGTGGGAATCCGGATCGACGATCGCCGCGTGGACCTGCGAGTCACGACTCTCCCCACTCAGACTGGCGAAGGGGCGTCGATCCGCATCCTCGACGAGGCGGATGCGCTCAGGACGCTCAACGACCTCGGCATGGTCGGGGACCAGCGGGAGCGTTTCGAGACCTCGTTCCGGAAGCCTTACGGAGCCGTCCTGGTCACGGGTCCCACCGGGGCCGGCAAGTCGACCACCCTCTACGCCGCCCTGCAGGAGCTCAACGGGGTGGACAAGCACATCGTCACGATCGAGGATCCCGTCGAGTACAGGCTGCAGGGCGTGAACCAGATCGGCGTCCATCGCAAGGCCGGGCTGACGTTCGCCACGGGCCTGCGCTCGGTGCTGCGGGCGGACCCGGACGTGATCATGGTCGGCGAGATCCGGGACAGCGAGACCGCTCGCATCGGGATCGAAGCCGCGCTCACCGGGCACATGGTGCTGACGACGCTGCACACGAACGACGCGCCCGGGGCGATCACCCGGCTGCAGGAGATGGGGATCGAGTCCTTCCTCACCTCGTCGGCGGTGGAATGCGTCGTGGCCCAGCGGCTGGCCCGCGTGCTCTGCGCCCATTGCAAGCGGCGCGTCGTCATTCCGCAGGCGTCGCTCTCCGAGTCCGGGTTCCGGGTCGGCACCGACGTCGAGGCCTATGAGCCGCTCGGCTGCCCGCGCTGCCACGGCAGCGGGTACCGGGGCCGGCTGGGGATCTACTCGGTCATGGTGCTCAGCGAGCGGATCAAGGAGATGGTCGTGGGCATGGTCCCTGAGGCCGAGATCGCCTCTCTGGCAGTGCAGGAGGGAATGCTCACGCTGCGTCAGTCGGGCCTGGAGAAGGTCCGAGCCGGCCTGACCAGCATCGAGGAGGTCGCACGGGTCGCCTCCTGACCGCGCGCCCGCGACCCCAGTTTTGGGTGTCAAGCGGTGAGCGCGAACGGACGATTGGTAATGGACATGGAAGCCGCCGCTGCCCCCACACGCACCTACGACTTCGCCGAGGTCCTCACGAAAATGGCCGCGGACAACGCCTCGGACGTCCATCTCAGCCCGGGCTTTTGCCCGGCGATTCGCGTGCGCGGCAAGATCGTCGCACTCGAGGAGTATGCGCCGCTGACGCCGCAGGAGACGCGCGACACCGTCTACAGCCTGCTCAATGACGACCAGCGCAAGCGCTTCGAGTCTCATAAGCAGCTCGACCTCGCCTACGCCGTCCCGGGCGTCGCCCGCTTCCGCGTCAACTGCTTCTTCCAGCGAGGAGCGGTCAGCGCGGCGTTCCGCCGCATTCCGCATCAGATCCCGAAGCTGGACGAGCTGGGATTGCCTCGGATCTTGGAGGAACTGACCAGAAAGCCTCGCGGTCTGGTGCTCGTGACAGGACCGACCGGCTCGGGGAAGTCGACCTCGCTCGCGGCGATGCTCGACATCATCAACGAGGAGCGCGACGAGCACATGCTCACGATCGAGGACCCGATCGAGTTTCTCCACACCCACAAGCGCTGCGTTGTCAACCAGCGCGAGATCGGGTCGGACGCAATTGACTTCGCCAGCGCGCTGAAGTCGGCGCTCCGCGAGGACCCGGACGTGATCCTCGTCGGCGAGATGAGGGACCTCGAGACCATGTCCACCGCGCTGACCGCGGCTGAGACCGGCCACCTCGTCTTCGCCACCCTTCACACCCAGTCGACCGCGCAGACCGTCGACCGGATCATCGACATCTTCCCGGCTCAGCAGCAGGCCCAGGTCCGGATGCAGCTCTCCATCGGCCTGCAGGGCGTCGTCACGCAGCAGCTGCTTCCGACGGCCGACGGTGCGGGCCGTGTGGTCGCCAGCGAGGTGCTGATCCCGACCCCGGCGGTGCGGAACCTCATCCGGGAGGGAAAGACGCACCAGATCTACTCGGCGATCCAGACCTCCGGCGCGATCGGGATGCAGACCATGGACGCGCACCTCGCACAGCTCGTCCGCCTCGGCAAGGTGTCTCAGCAGCTCGCGTTGGAGCGGGCCTCGGTGCCCGAGGAGCTCAAGCGCCTGCTAGGGGCGGCGCCGCCGGCCAGCAATGGCGCGGCGATGGCGAACGGAGGCTGAGGTGAGCACCTACGCATTCCGCGCCGTCGACCTGGGCGGCGTGCCATCCAGGGGCGAGGTGGACGCCGAGACCAAGGCCCAGGTCACCGAGCAGCTTCGCGAGCGCGGGCTGATCGTCCTGGACGTCTCCGAGAAGAGCGAGGCCTTCAAGCTCGAGAGTGCCTTCGATCGCTTCCGATCGATCAAAACCCGGGATCTGTCCGTGTTCGCCCGGCAGTTCGCCACCCTGGTCGCGTCGGGCATGCCGATGCTCCGGGCGCTGTACACGCTGGAGGACCAGACGGAGGACGAGAGGCTCAGCGACGCGATCGCGGGCGTGCGCAACGACGTCGAGGCGGGCAGCTCGCTCGCCGACGCGATGGGAAGGCGCCCTCAGATCTTCGACAAGCTCTTCCGCGCGATGGTGCGCTCCGGTGAGAGCTCGGGGCGGCTCGACGATGCGCTGGAGCGGGTTGCCTTTTCGCTCGAGAAGCTGGATGCGCTGAAGCGCGAGATCCGATCGGCCGTGCTCTATCCGGCCTTCGTCTTCGCCGCGGCGATGCTGATCATGCTCGCGGTCGTCATCTTCATCGTCCCGATCTTCGCGGAGGCGTTCAAGGAGGCGGTGGCGGACCAGCCTGGTGAGTCCGCGTCCCTGCCGACCCTGACGCAGCTCATGATCAACTTCTCAAACTTCCTCAAGGGGTACTGGTTCATCTGGGTCCCCGGCATGATCGCCCTGGTGATCGGCTTCTTTCAATGGAAGAAGACCGAGCGCGGGCGGGCGCAGTGGGATCTGGTGAAGCTCCGCTTGCCGATCCACATCGGCGACATAGTCCAGAAGGCGTCGGTGGCGCGTTGGTCCCGGACGTTCTCCGGCGCCGTTGCCTCGGGTGTGCCCCTGCTCGAATCGATCAAGCTGACCGGGCAGACCGCCGGCAATTACCAGGTGGAGAAGGCGATGGAGGAGGTCTACGCCTCGGTGCAGAGCGGCGGCACGCTGGCCCATCCGATTGAGGAGGCCTCCGTGTTTCCGCCGATGGTCGGCCACATGGTCTCCGTTGGCGAGGAGAGCGGTCAGCTCGAGCACATGCTCAGCAAGGTTGCCGACTTCTACGAGACCGAGGTCGACTCGAAGGTCAAGGCGCTCACCTCCCTGATCGAGCCGGCGATGATCGCGATCGTCGGCGGCATGGTGGGATTCATCGTCATCGCGATGTACCTGCCGCTCTTCTCGCTCTACGACAAGATTCGGTAGAGGCGAGCGCGCCGGCGCTCGGCATGGACGCAAGTTCGACGCCAATCTCCTAAGCACTATTGAGGGACTTGCTAAAGGCGGGTGCCCCGGGGCCGATTCAAGCGGCGTAAGGGAAATAGCCAGGGCCTCGGTGTTAAAGGCAAACTCGTCGCGAGGCGGGGACGCAAAGCCAACGGGGCTCTGAGAGAAATCTCAGAGCCAGCCGGGCTCCCACCGGGGTTAAAGACTCCCAGGAGGCACGGGGCTCTGGCAGCAACTGAACCAAGGAGGTTCAAATGCTGTTGAAGCTCCGAGAGCGGATGTCCAGCGAGAAGGGTTTCACCCTGATCGAGCTGCTGGTCGTCATGCTCATCATTGGAATCCTGGCCGCGATTGCGATTCCGACGTTTTTCAATCAGCGGAACAAGGCCAGCGATTCGAGCTCCAAGGAGATGGCTCACACCGCTCAGATCGCGGCGGAGACCATCGCCACTGACAACAATGGTTCCTACACGACTGTCGCCCCCGGCACCCTGGCTGCGATCGACGCCTCGGTCCGGACGGTGGCCGGCAGCCCGCCGAAGCCGTACGTGAGCGCCGCGAGCGGGACCGCCGACAGTTGGACCGTGACCGTCACCTCATCGACCGGGAACACGTTCTCGATCGTCAAGGCGACCGGTACCGGCGCCCTGACGTATCCCTGCACCGTTTCCGGGACCGACAGGGGTGGTTGTCCGAGCAGCGGCTTCTGGGGCTAACCCAGATAGCCGATCTGCGTGAAGCTCGCGAGAGCCTCACGCTAGGGGAGGGCGGGCCTTCGGGCCCGCCCTTTCCTTTAAGTCTGGACGCTGGTTCACCCTGCCGGACCTCTGAGGCTCATACGGTCGGCCAGTTCCCCCACTCCTGGGTATGGGCGGGTTCAGGCTGGGTGCCGATTCAAGCGGCGTAAGGGAAATAGCCAGGGCCTCGGTGTTAAATCCACCGGGGTTAAAGACTCCCAGGAGGCACGGGGCTCTGGCAGCAACTGAACCAAGGAGGTTCAAATGCTGTTGAAGCTCCGAGAGCGGATGTCCAGCGAGAAGGGTTTCACCCTGATCGAGCTGCTGGTCGTCATGCTCATCATTGGAATCCTGGCCGCGATTGCTATTCCGACGTTTTTCAATCAGCGGAACAAGGCCAGCGATTCGAGCTCCAAGGAGATGGCTCACACCGCTCAGATCGCGGCGGAGACCATCGCCACTGACAACAATGGTTCCTACACGACTGTCGCCCCCGGCACCCTGGCTGCGATCGACGCCTCGGTCCGGACGGTGGCCGGCAGCCCGCCGAAGCCGTACGTGAGCGCCGCGAGCGGGACCGCCGACAGTTGGACCGTGACCGTCACCTCATCGACCGGGAACACGTTCTCGATCGACAAGGCGACCGGTACCGGCGCCCTGACGTATCCCTGCACCGTTTCCGGGACCGACAGGGGCGGTTGTCCGAGCAGCGGCTTCTGGGGCTAACCCGGCAAGCCGATCTGCGTGAAGGGAGGGCGGGCCTTCGGGCCCGCCCTTTCCTTTAACTGGACGCTGATTCACCCTGCCGGACCTCTGAGGCTCATACGGTCGGCCAGTTCCCCCACTCCTGGGTATGGGCGGGTTCACGTTGGGCGCCGATGCATGAGCAGAGGCTCCGGACCCTCATGGAACTACCCAAGCTGACACGGATCGGCCGTGACCAGGCCGGCATCGCCATCGTCGAGGTGCTCGTGAGCGCCCTCGTCCTGCTGATCTTTTCCGTCGGCGTCGTCACGGTCCTGACCGGGTCGACGCGAGCGACTGCTCAGGAGCGTCACCGCGGGCAGGCGAACGCGCTTGCTGAGCAGGAGCTCGAGCGGGTGCGCTCCCTTCGCATCATCGAGCTGGTGTCGCTCAACTCCACCAGGTGGGTGCTCGACGACGGCACCCAGCTCGCGACCGGCTGCCCAACATCGGGGGCCCAGTCGAGACAGACCTGTTACACGATCACATCGACCTCTCAATTCAAGGACGAGCCCGCCGCCACAAATGGCTGCTCCGCCGGATCGGGCTCCCGCGACTACATGGTGCTCACGGTGAGCGTCAGCTGGACCGGCATGGGGGCGCTTCATCCGGTGAAGGTGGCGACGATCGTCTCGCCCCCGAGCGGCTCGTTCGTCCCGAACAGCGGGTCCGTGCTCGTCAACGTGACCGACTCGCGCAACGTCGGGATC
Organism: uncultured Solirubrobacterales bacterium; assembly: GCA_963848955.1. Lineage (GTDB taxonomy): Bacteria > Actinomycetota > Thermoleophilia > Solirubrobacterales > 70-9 > DASUPK01. Next base: position 197,001 of record CAWKFQ010000010.1, read on the forward strand.
TCCGGCGTCGCGCTGTCCGGCTCCGGCCCCGGTTCGTTCAGCGGCTCCACCAACGCGACGGGCTGCGTGCTGTGGCGCAACGTGCCGGTCGGGACCTACACGATGTCTGTCGGCGGCACGGCTGCCGCCATGGTGGATCAGAACGGCAATGCGCCCGCCAACCAGCCGGTGAGCGTCGTCGATCAGGGCACCAACACGGTCAACCTCCAGTACGACCGGCCGGGCTCGATCCAGAGCATCACCTTCCGCACCCGCGACTACTCGAACGGCCTGGTCGCCTCATCCGCCGACTCGGTGATCGTCAGCAACACCGGCATGCAGGTCGCCAAGCAGTTCACGCCGGTTGGTGGCGGGCGGGCGGCATCGATCTCGACGACGTCGACTCTCTTCCCCTTCACCTCGCCCTACGCCGTCTACGCCGGGACATGCGCGTCGAACACTCCGCCGGCCGGGCCGATGCTGGGCAACTCCACGGTCCCCGCGGCGGGTGCCGGCACGCTATCCCCGCCGGGCTACATCCAGCTTCCCTCGCTGCAGGTCACCGTCTGGAGCGGCACCAGCACCGCGCCAGGTAGCCGTCTCTCCGCCGCCAAGGTGACCGCCAGGGACACCGGCTGCAACTTCACCCGGACTCTGACCACGTCGACGAACACGAACGGCCAGGTCCCGACCGGCGGCGACATCGGACTCCCGTATGGCACCTATGACGTCTGCGCCCAGAACTCCGCGGGAACCGACAAGAGGACCATCACCGGCGTCGGCCTGACCTCGGCGGGCGCCACCGGAACGACCCTCGACATCTTCCTGGGCGGCCAGCCCGCCGGGACGTGCCCATGAGGGACGAACGCGGAACAACCATGATCGAGCTGCTGGTCAGCATCAGCGCGACGCTGATCGTGATGATGGGCGTCGTCACCCTGACCACGACCGTCCTGCATCATCAGGACCGGATCAACCGCCGCGTGGACGCGAACTCGCGCGGGCGACCGGTGATGACCCGCATGGTCCAGGAGCTGCACTCCGCCTGCGTGACCTCGCACATCGTGCCGGTCCGGACGGGCAGCACCGGGACCTCGATCACCTTCCTCTCGAAGAGTGGCTCGGCGGTCGGCCCGATCCCCGACCTGCACACGATCTCCATGAGCGGCTCGACGCTGAGGGAGGCGGTCTTCCCGGCGACGGGCGGCACGGCCCCCACGTGGACCTTCTCAGGGGCCCCGTCGTCGAACCGCGAGCTGCTGACAAACGTCGCCGCGCCGGGAGGTGTGATCTTCCGCTACTACGACTTCGTCAACGGAGGGCTCTCCACGACTCCGCTGCCCACACCGCTGAGCGACACGAACGCCGCCAGGGTCTCCTACGTGACGATCGCGTTCACGATTTCCCCGAGGTCTGGGGTCTCCAGCCAGGACCTCGGCTCGCCGATGATGCTCAACAGCGGCGCGGACCTGCGCCTCGAGAACGCCGGCCAATACCCCAACCAGGACAACCTGCCATGCATTTGATCAAGGCGACCAAGAAGCGTCTCCGAGTTCTGAGAGAGGAGGACGGCTACTCGATGCTCGCCGTGATCGGCGCCATCGCCGTCACGACGATGCTGGTGAGCGCAGCGGTCGCCGCCACCAACGACGACCAGACCTTCCTCCGCCGGGACATCAACCAGAAGCGGGCGTACGCGGCGGCGCAGGCGGGGATCGCCGACTACACCTACCACCTCAACACCGACAGCGGCTACTGGGCCCGCTGCACGAGCGTGCCGGCACCCAACGCCGTGAACCTCAACATGAACGGGAATCCGACCAACACCAGGTCGCTGCCCGGGGTCACCGACGGCTCTCGCTATGGCATCGAGCTTCTGCAGGCCAGCACCAGCCCTGGTGGCTCTCAGTGCGATTCGCAGAATCCGAACGCGACCATGCTGGAGGCGAACGGAGCGAACACCGGGACGTTCCGAGTCCGGTCCACCGGCTTCTCGGGGACGGGGAAGGTGTCGATCGTCGCGACGTACAAGCAGGCGACCTTCCTGGATTACGTGTACTTCACGCAGCTGGAGACGTCCGATCCGGTCACCTATGGATTCCCGAATCCTTCGGCGGCGCTCACCGGCGCGTACTCGCAGTGCACCAAGTTCCGGCGCGATGGCCGCGAGAGCTCACCGATCCCGGGCACGAGCAACCAGTTCTGCGACCAGATCGTCTTCGTCGGCGGCGATCAGATCGACGGGCCGCTGCACACCAACGACGACCTCCGAGTCTGCGGGAGCCCGACGTTCGGTCGCAACGGCGCCGACGTGACCGAGGTGAGCGCTCCTCCGGTCGGCTGGGCACACGGCAACAACTGCACGGCGAGCCCCACGTTCAGGGCACCCCTGGTGACGCGGGCGCCGGTCCTGACCCCGCCCGCCACGAACACCACCCTGAAGGCCATCGCCGGGCCGAGCAACACGTTCACCGGCCGGACGAAGATCGTCCTGAACGGGAACAACATGACCATCACGACGAACACGGGCCAGACGATCGGTCCGGTTGCTGTTCCCAGCGACGGTGTGGTGTACGTGCAGAACGGGGCCGGCTGCTCCAACTCCTACTCGCCATTCACGACCGCCTATCCGGCGACATCGGGTTGCGGAAACGCGGTCGTGCATACGGCGTCGGGGGGCTCGTACAGCGGCCAGCTGACCATCGCGGCCGAGAACGACGTGATCATCGACGGCGACATCCGCCGCACGAGCAGCTCGGCGGATCTCCTCGGCTTGATCGCCAACAACTTCATCCGGGTCATGCACCCGGTCTGCGAGAGCAACGATCTCGGCTGTGCGGGCGGGACGGGAGTGCCCGGCTCGGTCAGCGAGCAGGCGGCGAAGGGTGACTGTGACGCTGACAACGACGGCAACCGGGGCGTGAACGGGACCGGCTCGAACTCGAACCTGAATATCGATGCCGCCCTCCTCGCCATCGACCACTCATTCATCGTGGACCACTACGACTGCGGGGGCAGCCTGGGAACGCTGACCGTGAACGGGGCGATCTCCCAGAAGTTCCGCGGCGCGGTCGGGACGACCGGAGGGACGGGCTACATCAAGGACTACAACTACGACGACCGCCTTCGCTTCCAGGAGCCACCGCACTTCTTCGATCCGGTGCAGTCGGCCTGGCATGTCCAGCGGGAGACCCTCGGGTAACGCATGTTCCCGGTCGCATCACTTGCGTTCGTCGGCGGGATCGTCACAGGCAGCTTCGTCGGCGTCGTCGCCCATCGGCTGCCACGGGGCCTCTCGATCGTGGGGCCGCGGTCGGTCTGCGATTCATGCAGCACGCAGATCGCGGCATACGACAACGTGCCGGTCCTCTCGTGGCTGCTGCTCCGCGGTCACTGCCGTAGCTGCGAGGCGGCGATCCCCGTCCGATACCCGCTTGTGGAGCTCGCGGTCGGCGTTGCGTTCGCCGCCACCGCGGTCGTCTTCCGGCACGACCCGGCCCAGCTCGCCCTTGGACTGCTCTTCGTCGCGATCCTCGCCGCGATCACCCTGACCGATCTCGAGCGAAGAGTGATCCCCAACGTGATTCTGCTGGCCGGGTCCATCGCAGGACTCGCGCTGGTGGTGGCCACCGATCCCGCGAGCCTCCCGGACCGCGCCATCGCGGCCGCCGCGGCCGGCGGATTGCTGCTCCTGTTCGCCCTGGCCTACCCACGCGGCATGGGGATGGGCGACGTGAAGCTCGCCGCGGTAATGGGGCTGTATCTCGGGAGTGCCGTGGCCCCGGCATTGCTGATCGCGGTGCTGGCCGGGACCCTGGTGGGCGCGGGCGTGATGCTGAGCCACGGCACCGGTGCCCGGAAGGTCGCGGTCCCGTTTGGCCCGTTCCTGGCGCTGGGCGGCGTGATCGCGCTGCTCGTAGGCCCAGAGCTCATCGACTGGTACCTGAACGCCTTCGTTCGATAGGCGAGGGTTTCATCAGTCTTTGGTATGCGGCTCGGCGGCAGTCTGGCCGATGGGAGAAGAGGCGCGAGGAGCGCCCTGCCAATGATCTCTGGACTCTCCACACGCAAGAAGACAGGCTCCGTCGGCCTCGACATCACCTGCGACAGCATCGCCGCCACCGAGGTTCAGAACGGCGCGGCGGTGGGCCGGACGGCGATCGTCCCGCTCCAGCCGGGCGTCGTGAAGGAGGGCGATCTCGTCAACCGTGAAGTGCTCTCCGAGGCGCTCAAGGACCTGTTCGCCCGGCACAAGCTGAGCAAGACCGTCCGTGTCGGCGTCGCCAACCAGCGCGTCGTCGTCCGCAGCCTGCAGCTGCCGCTGATCGAGGACGACGCGGAGTTGGAAACCGCGATCCGCTTCCGGGCCCAGGAGGCGATCCCAATGCCCCTCGACCAGGCGGTTCTCGACCATCAGGTCGTCGCAAGGCGGGACGGTCCGGATGGCAACCGAGTGATGGACGTGCTCGCGGTGGCAGCCCGCCGGGACATGGTCGTGGCGCTGCTGGAGGCCGTCCGGTCCGCCGGCCTGCAGCCCGTCGGCATCGACCTGTCCGCCTTCGGCATGCTCCGGGCCCTCAGAGATCGCTCGGTGCCCAGGGCGGAGGAACTGGGGGAGATGCCCCTCCCGACCAGCCTCTACTGCCACCTCGGGGACGTCACCAACCTGGCCGTCGCTCGCGGGAACGAGTGCGTGTTCGCGCGAGTCAGCCCCTTTGGAATCGAGACGATCGCCGATCGTCTCGCGAGCCGGCAGGGACTCTCGATCGATGACGCACGCGAGGTGATCATGGAGGTGGGGCTCGAGGAGGATGTCGAGGCCTTCCGTCAGGAGGACGCGCAGGTGGTACGCGAGGGACTCGAGGAGGGCGCCACCAAGCTCGCCGAGGAGCTCAGGATGTCCATGGACTTCTACGGCGCCCAGGACGGCGTGACGCCGGTCGATCGCGTTGTTCTCTGCGGCCCCGGGAGCACCATTCCCGGGCTGCCCGAACGGATCCAGGCCGGCCTGACCCTCGACGTCTCCGTCGATCTTCCCGCGGCGCTCGCGCACCTCGATCAGGAGGACGCCGCGCGACTGACCGTGTCCTACGGGCTGGCGTTGGACGAGTGACCTGAGATGCGTCCTGTCAACCTCATTCCCAAGGATGAACGCCGCGGCGACCGCGCCGCGATGCGGACGGGCGTCGCCTCGTACGTCCTCCTCGGTGCGCTTGTCATGGCCGTTCTGGCGGTCGCCGTCCTCGCGCTGACGAGCAAGCAGATCTCCGACCACAAGTCGGAGATCGCGCAGCTGCAAGCTGCAGGAGCAGGCGGCCGTGGCCAAGGCTCAGAGCCTGCAGTCGTTCACGACTTTCAGAGCTGCTCAGGAGGCTCGCTCGGGCACGATCACGAGCCTTGCCCAGAGCCGCTTCGACTGGCAGCGGGTGCTCGACGAGTTCGCACGAGTGATCCCGTCCAACGTCTGGCTCATCAAGCTTGCCGGGACGGTGGACCCCACCGTCACGGTGACGGATGGGCCGGACCTCCAGACGCGGGACGCGGCGACTGGTCCCGCCCTCGAGATGGTGGGCTGCGCGTCCAGCCAGGATGCCGTCGCCGGCCTGATCGCGAATCTCCAGGAGATCGACGGCGTCACCCGCGTCGGCCTGGAGTCGTCGGAGCGGCCGGATGCGACCCAGGGCACCGCCACCGCTGCTCCTACGACCTCGGACTCGAACGCCACGACCACGGACTGCCGCACGCGCGACTTCATCACCCAGTTCAAGATCCTGGTCGCCTTCGACGAGGTGCCGACGCCGGCGACCGCCTCGTCCACGCCCTCCGTCCCACCGGGCGTCCCGACGTCCGGGGGCTCCCAGCTCACCTCGAGTTCGAGCACGGGGGGCTGACATGAGGTCGAACGAGCGAACGATCATCGTCGCAGTGGCCATCGTCGCCCTGGCCGCCGCCTTCTACCTGATGGTTCTGGGACCGAAGCGCGACAAGGCCAGCGAACTGACGAGCCAGATCGACCAGCTGAATGGCTCGATCTCGGCCGCCGAGCAGCAGGCGAGCTACGGCGAGCAGGCGCGTCAGGAGTTCCCCAAGTACTACGGCCGCATGGTCGTCCTGGGCAAGGCCGTTCCCGGCGAGGCCGATACGGCCTCGCTCCTGGTGCAGCTCAACGGGATCGCCGACCAGTCGAAGATGGAGCTCCGGGCGATCGCCCTGAACCAGGGCGGCGCCACCGCGGCGACCACTGCGCCTGCGCCCACGCCCGCGCCCGCCGCACCGAGCACGGGATCGGCGCCGACCGCGGCGGCCAGCACGGCGGCATCGACCGCGAGCACCGCGAGCACGGCAGGTTCCACCACGCCCGCAACCGGGTCTCCGCCCGCTCCTTCGCCCACTGCCAGCCCTGCGCCCGCGACGGAGGCGACCGCCGCAGCGCTGCCCGTTGGCTCGGTGGTCGGCCCAGCGGGACTTCCCACCCTGCCTTACACCGTCACCCTGCGGGGAACCTACTTCGACGTCGCGAACTTCATCGGTGGAGTCGACGGACTGGTGAAGCCGGTTGCCGACGGGACCCAGCTGTCGCCCGACGGACGGCTCCTCACGGTCAACGGATTCAGCCTGCAACTCAGCGGCACGGGCTCGTCGCCGAAGCTGAAGGCGAGCTTCGTGGTCACCGCCTTCTCCAGCGGAGACCTGGGGCTCACCGCCGGGGCGTCCTCGTCCGGGCCGGCCCCGGTGAGCCCCGGTGAGACCCAGGTGCAAACCGCGAGCGCGGTGGTGGCCAAGTGAAGCTCTGGAAGCTGCAGAAGTTTGCCGGGGACGTGGTCTACGACCTGCGGAGCAAGAACCTGCTCCTGCCGGCCGTGGCGCTGCTTGTCGCGCTCGTCGCGGTCCCGGTGCTAATCACCCGATCGGGTTCGGATGGATCGGCGGGCGCCTACGGGCTCGGCGGCGCTACCTCGGCCACGACTCCGCCTGAGAGCGAGAACGCCGTCGTCGCCTACAACCCCGGCGTCCGCAACTTCAAGAAGCGCCTCAGCCATCTCGGCCCGAAGAATCCGTTCACGCAGCAGTACACGAACTCTCCGGCGTCGCCCTCTCCCGGCGCCGATTCGCTGGCGCAGGCCCTCACCGACTCTTCGACGAGCGGCAGCTCGGGTATTGGCGGGGGCAGCACGGGTGGCGGAAACTCGGGCGGCGGCGACAAGTCCCCCGGAAAGGTCACCCAACAGAAGACCACCTACTTCTGGTGGGAGTCGGACGTGCAGGTCGGCGAGGCGGGAACACCCCTGACGACGATGAACAGCGTCAAGCCCTTCCAGTTCCTGCCCAGCCCGGACAAGCCCGTGCTCACCTACATCGGCACGGTCAGCGGATCCCAGGCCGTGTTCCTGGTCTCCAACGACGTGTCGAGCATCGGCGGCGAGGGCACCTGCTTCCCGAGCGTCGACGCCTGCCAGCTGCTCGGCCTGAACCCCGGCAAGGGCGCCGACCTGATCTACGGACCGGACGGCAAGACCTACCACGTACAGGTGCTGCAGGTGCGGCGCGTGACGAGCTCCAAGCCGCCCAGCTTCTGAGCCGGGCGAGCACTTCACAAAGTAAAGCTTTGCCGCTATCCTGGCCTGGTGATGGACCGCGAATGCCCCGTCTGCCGGACGGCGGACGTTATATCCGGCAAGTGGACGCTCCTCATCATCCGCGACCTGGCGGATGACTCGCTTCGGTTCTGTGAGCTGGAGCGCTCCCTGGAGGGCATCAGCCCACGCACGCTCTCCTTGCGCCTGAGGGCGCTCGAGGAGGAGGGCATCGTCGAGCGCCGCACCTTCCCCGAGGTGCCGCCCCGCGTCACCTATCAGCTCACCGACAAGGGCCGCGCCCTCGTCCCGCTGATCGAGGACATGCGCTCCTACGGCCGCCGCTGGCTCCCAGTGCCAGGAGCGCGAGCCGGCCGCCGCGGCTGTTTAGGGCCCAACCCCCAAAACCGGCAATGAAGGGGAGCTGCCCCAGCGCCCAGGGCGAGTTGTGAGCACGTTTCCTGGCTCTCAGCCAGGAAAACGCTCACGATCCGTCTTCCGGCCGGCTCGGGAACGGTTTCGAGCGATTGACCCCCATATACGGGGGCTAACTGCACGAAACCGTCGTCGAGCCAGCCAGCGCTCGGCCCGCCCTCCTTCATTGCCCGATTTTGATTGCCCGATTTCGGGTTTTTGCTGCAAGTCCACTGTCATCGGCAGGAACGCAGGCGCCCGCGGGCAATCCGGTCTGCGTGACCACACTTGAGAGCACCACCGAGCGCCTCGAGGAGGCACTGCGGCGCCTCGCCGTCGAGGCGGCCGATGTCCTCGAGGGGCTGCTGGCGAATGGGGCGGAGATGCCCTTCGACCTGGAGCCGACCGACGACGGGCCGCTGCCGATGTACTCCTACGCCCCCCTGACGGGGCAGTTCATCGAGCGCCACCTGGCTGAGCTGCGGCGCCTGGAGGCCTTCGTCGAGGTGCGCGAGATCGCAGGCGAGGAGGCCGCGATCGGCTTCCTGATCGGCCTCTGGGAGGGAAAGACCGAATTCGAGTTGGCGGGTGACCGCCTGCGCGGGGCGATCGACGCGGTCGTCTCGATGATCTCCTCCGACTCCGATGAGGCGACTCCGGCGGGCGAGGTGATCGTCCCGCTGATCGGCTTCCACATGCCCGTCAACGAAATCGAGCTCGATGGGGTACGGATCGTGCGCTCCGACCAGGTCGAGGACGCGCCGGTCGACGCGATCGACGCCACGCGCTCCGGGGGGCGCGGGAAGCCCGGCTTTCTGGCCTGCCTGAGCTGCGGGCTGGCGACGGTGGCTCCCGCCGCCGCCGTCGCGGACGACCTGCGCCGCGCCCTGCGCACCATGCGCCTCTTCCGGCCCGGCGCGGTCGGGCTGCACGCCCACGGCTGGGCCAAGCGCTCAGGCGGCTGGGAGCGGTTCGGCACTGGTGTCGGCCGCCCGCGCCAGGGCGGCTACCGCCTGACCGGCAACGAGGCGGGTGAGCTGGAGAGCTTCTCCCGCATGCTGGCCGAACGGGAGACGCGCATACCCTCGCTCGACTGGGCAGCCTCCCGCTTCGAGCTCGGCGCGGAGCGCTCCTCGCTGATCGAGGCGCTCAGCGACTACCTGCTGGCCCTTCGTGGACTGCTCGAGGGTGGCGGTGCCGCGAGCACCTCGCTCTCGGCACGGGTCGCGGCGCTCGCCTGCGAGCCGTTCGAGCGCGAACAGGGCCGCGTCACCGTGGAACGGGCCCTGGCGATCGAGCGCAAGCTGATGAGCGGCGGCCGCTACAAGCCGGTCGCCGGCGCCTCGCCTCTGGATGTGATCGCCGAGGTCGAGGAGCTTCTGCGCCGCCTGCTGAAGGGCATGGCGACCGCCCAGCTGGGTGGCGATCTGCGGGTCGCGGCGGACGAGATTCTGCTCTCAGAGGGCCTCTCGGCCATGCACGTCGACACCCCCGGAATCCAGGAGACGGCCGAATGGCGGATCCCGGACCCGATTCCCGTTGACGCGCTCGACCTCTCCGCGATCTCCGACGCCCATCTGGGGACCGCCGAGATCGAGGTACGCCGGTCCGAGGTCGAGGAGCACACCGAAACCCAAACTACGTCGGAGACGAACGAAATCACCGATTTGTCCGTCCGCAGGGGCGGGGAGGATCGTCAGCCGACGACCAGGATCATCGTCGATGAGGTCGAACTACCCGACCTAATGGGCCCTGAGAGCGACCATCGCGCTTCGACCCCGCCACCCGATTTCGGGGGTCGCGCGGATTGGTTCGCGGCCGGAGACGGCGAGCCGGAATGGCCGGCGTTCGCGAGCCCAAGGCGCAAGCAGAAGCACGACGCCGAACGGGAGCCGTCCACCGATCGTGTCCGCTACCTCTTCCCGGTCCCCGACGCGACCGACTGGGAAATCGGCGAGCTCAGATACGAGCGCAAGCGCGACGAGCTAGGCCGTGCCTGAGGCCGCCAGGGCCTCGCGCTGCTCCTCTGACGCGAACAGGTAGCGGTCGATCTTGAGCAGGGCCTCGAGATCGTGCACATCCTCGTCGAGGTAGGGGATCCGGATCACGGCCTTCGGCTGGAGTTCCCGCCGGAGGTGCTCGACGTTGCGGGCGTCGCGCTCGGCGAGGGCCTGGTAGTCGGCGAAGTTGCGGGCGACCCGCTCGGCCAGGTCCTCGTCCAGCAGGTCGCTGAGGTCGGCCTGCACCTCGCCGCTCGTCACGTTGGCCTCGGTCTCGTAGTGGACCTTGTTGACGATCACCCCGCCGACGGGCAGCTGGGCCTCGACCAGCTTGCGGTGGAAGTAGACGGCCTCGGTGATCGGCTCACCCTGCGGGCCGCAGACCACGACGAAGGTGGTCGCGGGGTCGCCGAGTAGCTCCGAGACGCGCTTGGCTCGCTCGCGGAAGCCGTCGACCATCCCGCTGAAGGCCTGGAAGAACTCGCTGAGGTCGGAGATCAGGTCGAGCCCGGTGACCCGCTTCAGCACGCCGAAGGCCATCGAACTCCCTCGGCCGACGACCCTGGCGGCGACCCCCGTCGGCTTCATGAACATCTGCATGCCTCGTCCCTCGATGAACTGGGTGAGCCGCTTGGGCGCGTCGAGGAAGTCAAGGGCGTTCCGCGATGGAGGGGTGTCGAGGACGAGAAAGTCGTAGCGGCCCTCCTGGTGGATCTCGAAGAGCTTCTCCATCGCCATGTACTCCTGGGAGCCGGCCAGGGCGTTCGAGAGCTGGCGGTAGATCCGGTTCTCGAGGATCCGGTCGCGGGTCTCGGCGTCCGGCGCGTGCTTGCGAACCAGTTCGTCGAAGGTGGCCTTGGCGTCGAGCATCATCGCCCAGAGCTCGCCTCGCATCTCCACGCCGGCCTGCTCGAAGAGCGCCGGATCCACCAGCCGGGGCGTATTCCCGAGCTCCTCCAGCCCCAGCGAGTCCGCCAGCCGCTTGGCGGGGTCGATCGTGAGCACCGCGACCTTCTGCCCACGGGCGGCCAGGCCGGCGGCCAGCGCCGCCGAGGTGGTCGTCTTGCCCACGCCGCCGGAGCCGGCGCAGATGCAGATCCCGCGGCCGTCAACGATGTCGGTGATCGTGGCCACTAGACGAGCGCCCCGGCGAGGCGCTCCAGCGATGGCACGTCGAGCTGCGGCTTGAAGATGAACGGCAGGGTCTTCACCGGCGAGGCGACGGCCTGCTTCAGCCGCTGGAGCTGCTCACGCTGCGAGCGGCAGCGCCGGTGCTCGGACAGCGCCGCTCGAACGGCGGCGCGCGCGGCTCCGTCCGCTCTCTCGAGTGCCTCCTCGAGCTCGGTTGCATCGCTGTTGGAGAAGCGCTCGGGGTAGAGCGCGTTCATATAGACCCGGTCGACCGACATGCCGATCTCATCGGTGAGGGACTCCTCCAGCGACGCCGACTCGTTGACGGGCATCTCCTCGGGCAGGGAGACGATCGCGACGCCGGTCTCGTCGTGGTCGGTGATGAAGCGGTCGAGCTCCTGTGCCTGAGCGTGGATCGGCCCGACCCGTGCGATTCCCGCGAACGTCCGCGGTGTCTGCAGGAAGCCGATCCCCTGGCCGGTGGCCGGGGCGTCGACGATCACCAGGTCGTACTCCTGCGCCTTCTTCACCTTGCGGTTGGGCTGCGCGAGCTCCCAGATCTTCCCGATCGTGACCAGCTCCTTGAGGCCGGGGGCGGCCCCGGCCAGGTAGTTGAAGACCCGCGAGCGGACCAGCAGGTCGCGCATCGCCCTGACCTTGAGCTGGAGGAGCAGGTATTCGCGCAGGGACTGGTCGGGGTCGATCGAGATCGCCCAGAGGTTCTCCGAGACCTCGACCTCGTGGAAGCCGATCTCGGCGCGCCTGAAGACGCGAGACGCCGTTTCCTGGCCGCCGACCTCGCAGACGATCGTGCGCTTGCCGCGGGAGGCCGCGGCGAGGCCCAGAGCGATCGAGATCGTCGATTTGCCGACCCCGCCCTTGCCGGTCACGAAGACCAGCCGCTTGTCGAGTAACTCAGGCACGAAGGCGGATTCTTCCAACCAGGGGAAGGAAACTCGGCGTCGCCTGCGAAATAGCCGCAAGCGATGGGGATTTTCAAGAAGAACGATGCCTTCGAGGAGGCAGCCGAAAGCGGCCGTATGCGGCCCGAGGATCTCGTGGGCCCGAGGCCGGACAGGCAGGACGAGGCAACGTCCGACGAGGACGAGGTCACGTCAGCCCCGGACGAGGAGGTCAAGGTGGAGGAGGTCAAGGTCGAGGACGGCTCGCAGGAGCCAAAGGACGACCCCGCCCCGGATGACTCCAAGGCGAAGCAGCCCGAGAAGCCCAAGAACGAGGGCCCCGCGAAGGTGATCGCCTTCGCCAACCAGAAGGGCGGCGTCGCCAAGACGACCACCGCGCTCAACCTCGCCGTCGCGTTCAAGGAGTCCGGCCACCGCGTCCTCGCCGTGGACATGGACCCGCAGGGCAACCTGACCATGAGCCAGGGCGTCGACCCGGACAAGGTCGAGCGCAGCATGTTCGACGTGCTCGTCCACCGGATCCCGATCCGCGAGGTGATCGTCGAGCGTGAGATCGACGTCGCCGTCGCCTCGATCGACCTGGCCGGCGCCGAGATCGCGATGAGCACCCAGATCGGCCGCGAGCGCTCGCTGCAGAAGGCGCTCGACGCGGTCAAGGAGGACTACGACTTCGTCTGCATCGACACTCCGCCGAGCCTCGGCCTGCTGACCGTGAACGCGCTCACCGCCGCGAACAAGGTGATCGTCCCGGTCCAGTGCGAGTACCTCTCGATGCGCGGCCTCGTCCAGCTTCAGAACACCCTTCAGATGATCCGGGAGAACCTCAACCCCGGCGTCGAGATCGAGGGCATCCTGCCGACGATGCTCGACTCGCGGACCGTCCACGCCAAGGAGGCGGTGGAGATCCTCGAGGAGAACTTCGGCGACCTCGTCTTCAAGTCGCGGATCCGCAAGGCGATCAAGTTCGCCGAGGCGCCGGTCCGGGGCAGCTCGGTCCTCAAGTACGACCCGAACGGCAAGGCCGCGGGCGCCTACCGCGACCTCGCCAAGGAGGTTCTCACCCATGACTCGTAAGAAGCGCGCCAGCATGCGCGAGGGCCCCCTCGCCGACCTCTTCCGCTCGACCGAGGAGTCGGTCTCGCCGGAGGAGATCAAGGTGTCCGCCAAGACCAACGGGGGCCGGATCGCGGTCGAGGAACCCGTCCAGGAGACGCCCCTGCCCGAGCCGGTTCCCGAGCCCACGCCGGAGCCAGTCCCCGAGCCGACCCCTGACCCGGTCCCCGAGCCTATCCCCGGCCCCGAGCCGGTGCCGGAGCCGACTCCGCCCGAGCCGGTCGCGGACGCAGAGATTCAGATCCACCACGAGGGCCTCGAGCGGCTGATGGGCGGCCCGGGCCTCGAGGTGCGGCCCCGCTACGGCCGCGACGAGCCTTCGACGGACCAGCCGCCCACGCGCCAGCCGATCGTGCCGCGCACCCACCAGGCCGTCCTGCGGGTGGTGGGCGTCGGAGGCGCGGGCGTCAACGCCGTCAACCGGATGGTTGAGGCCGAGCTGCCGGGCGTCGAGTTCGTCGCGATCAACACCGACCTTCAGTCCCTGCAGACCTCGCATGCCGACCTGACCCTGCACATCGGCGGGGAGATGACCCGCGGGCTGGGCGCCGGGTCCGATCCCCGGGTGGGCTACAAGGCGGCCTTCGAGGAGCAGGACAAGATCAAGGAGCTGCTCAAGGGCTCGGACATGGTGTTCCTCGCTTCCGGGGCCGGCGGCGGGACTGGCACCGGTGCCGCACCCGGTGGTGGCCAAGCTTGCTCGTGACATCGGCTCGCTGACCGTCGCGGCGGTCACCAAGCCGTTCGCCTTCGAGGGCGCGCGCCGCGCCGCACAGGCGGACGAGGGCATCGCCGCGCTCGGCCAGGAGGTCGACACGATGATCGTCGTGCCGAACGAGCGGCTGCTCACCATCCTCGAGCGCCGCACCACGATCACCGACGCCTTCCGCGTGGCAGACGACGTCCTGCGCCAGGCGGTCCAGGGCATCTCCGACCTGGTCATGCTCCCCGGCCTGATCAACCTCGACTTCGCGGACGTGCGCACCACCATGCTCGATGCCGGCGACGCAATCCTCGGCATCGGCATGGGGGTCGGCGAGCACCGAGCGACGCTGGCCGCCGAGAAGGCCGTCGCCTCGCCGCTGCTCGAGACCTCGGTCGAGGGTGCCCGCTCGATGCTGCTCTCGATCACCGGCGGGCCCGACCTCTCGCTGATCGAGGCGAGCGAGGCCGCCGAGGTCGTCAGGCAGGCCGCCCACCCCGAGGCGGAGATCATCTTCGGCGCGAGCGTGGACGAGGACATGAGCGAGGAGGTCTGGATCACGGTGATCGCGACCCGCTTCGACAACGCCTTCGCCGGTCGTCACCGACGCGACCGGCGCACCGAGCCGCGCGAGCTCCGAAGCCCCGACCGGGGCGCGGCGCTGCGGCCCGAGCCCAACGACGCAGACCTGTTGGCTGACTGGCGCGCGATGCCGCATGTCCGCCATGGCAGCGCCGACGAGCTCTACGGCGACGGCAACGGCGGCGGCCGACTGGACCGCCGGCCCACCGAGCCGCGCTCGATCGAGAACCGCGTCCTCGACGTGCCCGAGTTTGACCCCGAGGACTAGGCCGGCGAGTACGCCGAGCTTTCGGAAAATCCCGGATCTCGAACCAGGGGTTCTCGCTGATGTTCAGGCGCGCCTGAACCGGCACACTGATCACGTTCCTGGGGGCAACGAAGTCTTCGTAGTCGTAAGGAAGCGTCTGGGCAGGACCTAGGGAGTGCAGGGAAGTGAACCGGCCGGCGAAAGCCGGCCGTTTCTCGTTCTGGGGTGATCGCCGCTTAGGCTGCGCCCATGCCAGCCGCCAGGGGAGTCGTCGCCGCGGGCCATTCGCTGACCGCTGAGGCCGGTGCCCAGGTGCTGCGGGAAGGCGGCAACGCCGTCGATGCGGCGATCTGCGCCGTGCTGACCTCTTTCGTGACCGAGAGCCAGCTGAGTGGCTTCGGTGCCGGCGGCTTCATGATGGTCCACGAGGACGGCGAAGACAGCCTCACCGACTTCTTCGTCGCGGCGGGTGGCGCAGACGGGGTGGAGCGCGAGGCGGAGCTGATCCCGATCCCCGTCTACTTCGACGAGACGCCGCAGATCTTCAACTGCGGCGCCGCGTCCTGCGGGGTGCCGGGGAACCCGGCCGGACTCGAGCACGTCCATCGGCGCTTCGGCTCGGTCCCGCTGGCGAGGCTCGCTGAGCCCGGCGTCGAACTCGGCCGCAAGGGCGTGCGGCTGACGAGGGCCGCGGCGTACTTCCACGAGATCCTCCACCCGATCCTGATCTCGACCCCGGAGTGCGCGGCGCTCTACGCGCCCGAGGGCAGGCGATTGGTGGAGGGGGACACCTTCCGCTACCCGGAGATGTCGGATGCGCTGGAGCGGTTTGCCGCCGAGGGCGCCGAGCCGTTCTACCGCGGGGATATCGCGCAGCGTGTCTGCGACTGGGTCCGCGAACGCGGCGGGACCCTGGGCATGGACGACATGGCCGCGTACGAGCCGATCGAGCGACGGCCGGTGGAGGCCCGCTTTCGTGGCTACGAGGTGCTCACCAACTCGCCCCCGTCCTCGGGCGGGATCCTGACCGGGTACTCCCTGGGGGTCCTGGAGCGCCTCGGCGACCACAGTGGCGTGGAGCAAATCGTCGCGGCGATCGAGGCCGCCAACAAGCGGCGCACGGACGACTTCCACCAGGGCCTGCACGACGAGGCCTACGTTGAGGAGTTTCTCGCCACCGACCTCGACGAGGTCGCGGAGCGGATCCGCGGCGGCGAGTGGGTCGGCGGCCACGGCGGCGCCGGCGGGCCCGCCGACCGGCTCGGCTCGACCACTCACATCGCCGTGCTCGACGCCGAGGGCAACTGCGCGTCGGTCACCTGCTCGAACGGGACCGGGTCGGGGGTCGTGGTCCCCGGGACCGGGGAGCACCTCAACAACATGCTCGGCGAGGAGGACCTCAACCCGCAGGGATTCCACCGCATCCCGCCGGGCCGCCGGGTGAGCTCGATGATGTCGCCGACGCTCGCCCTGCGCGACGGGGAGGTGATGCTCGGCCTGGGAAGCGCGGGGTCCAACCGGATCCGCTCCGCGATCCTGCAGGTCGTGGTCAAGGTGCTGGAGGATGGGATGGACGCGGATGAGGCGGTCCACGCGGGCCGTCTCCACTTCGAAGCGGGCACCGTGCAGGCCGAGCCGGGCGTGGATGAGGCGGGGCTCGCCGATCTGGACCGGCGTGGGGTGCCGGTGGTGCGCTGGAAGCGGCAGAACCTCTACTTCGGCGGCGTCCAGGCCGTTTCGCGCGATCCCGAGACCGATGAGCTCAGTGGCGGAGGCGACCCGCGCCGGGGCGGCGCCGTCGTGCTCGCGTAGGCCCGCTACTCAGGCAGCCCCGGAAAGTGGACCTTGCCGTTACCGCTGGCGCGCTCGGCGGCCTCCTCGGCGCGCTCGAGCGCCTTGCCCACGGCTCCGAGCGCATTGGCGAGCAGCGTCATCCGCTCGTCCTCGTCGCGTAGCTCGAGCAGGCGCTGCTTGGTATCCGGGGGCAGCTCGATGCGGGCGGCTATCGCGTAGGCGGAGGCGTCGTCGAGCTCCCCGGGCTCCGGCCGCTCGCCGGTGGCACGCTCCGCCAGCTCGGCGAAGGCCTCCCGCGCCGCGCTTGCGGCCTCCTCGTCGATCGGCGGCACGTCCTCCTCGGGGATCAGCTCGACCTCGCCGGCGGGGTACTCGGGCGATTCGAACCGGTCGAGAACCCTGAACGGGGCCTCGCCGCTCACAACGATGTTCATCCGCCCGTCTTCGAAGCGCTCCAGCACGTCGTCGACGCGGGCGGTACACCCGACCGAGCGCGCCCCCTCGTCGTCGCGCAGGACGATGCCGAATGGCTCCCCCTGTTCAAGCGACGCCCCGACCATCCGCTTGTAGCGCTCCTCGAAGATGTGGAGCGGCACCTGCTCACCCGGGAGTAGTACGAGCGGCAGCTCGAAGATCGGAAGCTCGAGACCCGCCATCCCCGTCCATCTTAGATATGCGAGGGTGCGACTTCGTGCGAGGGCGCGCCGCCAGGCGCGACCCGTTTTGTGTAGAGGAGCAACCCGTTTAGTGGCTGACGACATCGATTTCGAGGCCGAGGGTCTGCTCGGTGACCTCAAGGGGAAGGCGCGAGAGGCGCGACTTGCCCTGCTGAAAGAGCTCACCGACCAGGGCGTTTCACTCGAGGAGCTGAAGCGTGCGGTCGAGGAGCACCGGCTGGTTCTGCTACCCGTGGAGCGGGTCTTCGATGAGGGTGCCGACCGCTACACGGTGGCTGAGGTAGGGGAGAAGTCGGGGCTCGACCCTGGCTTCCTTGCTCGGCTCCTCCAGGCGCTTGGGGCGCCGATCCCGGAGCACGATGAGAGGGTCTACGCCGAGGCGGACGTGGAGGCCGCGAGGCGGGCGAAGTTGTTCCTCGATGCGGGGCTTCCGGAGGACGGGGTGCTGGACACCTCGCGCCTGATCGGCATCTCGATGGCGAACCTCGCCGACGCCAATGTCGATCTGGTCGGCGAAGTCTTCACCGAGCCGGGCGTCGACGAGCGCGAGCTGGCACTCCGCTACGCGGCGGCGGCCAAGACGATGGCGCCGCTGCTCGGCGAGACACTTCTGCACGCCTACCGCATTCACCTTCGCGAGCGGATCCGCCAGGCCGTCATCACCGAGGCCGAGCTCGCGGAGGGGCGTCTGTCCGGCTCCGACGAGGTGACCATTGCTTTCGCCGACCTGGTCGGTTTCACGCGCCTCGGTGAGTCGCTCGAGGTCGAGCAGATCGGCGATCTCACCGGCAGGCTCTTCAGGCTCGCGTCCGACGCGGCGCGGTCCCCGGTGCGCCTCGTGAAGATGATCGGGGACGCCGCGATGTTCTCCTCAACGGAGTCGGAGCCGCTGCTCGACGCGGTCGTCGGACTGATCGAGTCCGCGGGGGAGGCGGAGATCCCGCCGCTGCGGGCGGGAGTGGCGCGGGGTCAGGCGCTCGGACGCGGCGGGGACTGGTACGGGCGGCCGGTGAATCTGGCAGCCAGAATCACCAACTTCGCCCGGCCGGACAGCGTCGTCGCCGACCAGGCGGTCAAGGACTCGATCCCCCAGTCGAACGGGCTGCCCTTCGACTTCTCGTTCGCCGGCAAGCGGCGCTTCAAGGGCATCGAGGGTGAGGTGCCGGTCCACCGCGTTCGGCGGGCCGACGGCGATTAGGCGTCTAATCCATTCTTGAGGGCCGACCGTAACGCTGGATAGATCTCCGAGTCTGGACCGAGATGGCACTGCTAATGCTGTTCGCGCTCGTGGCCGGGGCGGGCACCGCGCTCTCGCCCTGCGTGCTGCCGATCCTGCCCGCCGTGCTCTCGGCGGGCGTGACCGGTGGCAGGCGCCGGCCGCTTGGCGTGGTCACCGGGCTGGCCCTCTCCTTCACCTTCGCAACCGTCGGGCTGGTCTACGTGATCGACGCGCTCGGGTTGCCGAACGGCGTGGCCAGAGACATCGCGATCGTCGTCCTCTTTGCCTTCGGGTTCTGCCTGCTGGTTCCGCCGATCGGCGACCGCGTCGAGGCCTTCGCCAGCCGGCTGGCGCCGGGGCCGGCGCGGTTCGGCGGTGACGGCTTCGGCTCGGGGCTGATCGTCGGCGCCAGCCTCGGCCTCGTCTACGCGCCCTGCGCCGGGCCGATCCTCGCCGGGGTGATCGTCGTCTCGGCTGCGCAGGACTTCACCGCCGGCCGCCTCGCGGTCGCGCTCTCCTACGCCGTGGGCTCGGCGATCGTCCTCTATCTGCTGCTGCTCGGCGGCCGGCGACTCTCTCAGCGGCTGGCGCCGGTCCGTGGGCGCATCCAGATGGCCCTCGGCGCCGTGATGGTGGTGGTGGCGGTGGCGATGACGGCCAATCTCGACACCCGCTTCCAGACCGCGATCGCGAGTGACCTACCTGGCTTCCTCGTCAATCCGACGGGTGACCTGGAGAAGAGCAATGTCGTGGCGGCCGACCTGGCGAAGGTGCGGCAGACGGGCAAGCCGATCGTCGATCCATCGCAGCTCGATCAGACGGTGAGCCTCCCCACCTACGGGCAGGCGCCGGACTTCACCGGCACCCAGGACTGGTTCAACACCCCGAACGGGGAGTCCCTTTCGATGAGTGAGCTGCGCGGCAAGGTCGTGCTGATCGACTTCTGGACGTATACCTGCATCAACTGCATCCGGACCCTGCCGTACCTGGAGGCGTGGCAGCAGCGCTACGGGCGTGACGGCTTCACCGTCGTCGGGGTCCACTCGCCCGAATTCCCATTCGAGAAGGACGCGGACAACGTCCAGGCCGCGATCCGCCAGAACCACCTCACCTATCCGGTCGTCCAGGACAACGACCTGGCGACCTGGAGCGCCTGGGGCAACCAGTACTGGCCCTCCGAGTACCTCGTGGACGCGCAGGGGAACGTCCGAAATGCCCACTTCGGGGAGGGGAACTACGACGAGACGGAGCGGGCGATCCGCACCCTGCTGCAGGACGCGGGTCACTCGAATCTCGGGTCGGGGGCGCGCGCGTCGGCGCAGGCGCCCTCCGCCGACGCCACCACGCCGGAGACCTACCTTGGGGCAGCGCGCGCCCAGGGGTGGGTGAACGGCACCATCCATCCCGGCAACCAGGACTTCGGCGCCCCTCCCGCCGACGTGCCGGTCAACCACTTCGCCTATTCCGGAGGCTGGGGAATCACCGACGAGGACGCGACCTCCGCTGCCGGTGCCCGGATCGACCTGGAGTTCAACGCCCGCAGGGTCTTCCTCGTACTCGGTTCACCCGACCGCGCGCGGCACGTCCACGTTCTCCTCGACGGCAACCCGATCCCCGCCAAGCTCGCCGGAGCGGACGTCCAGCAGGGTCAGGCGACGATCGAGTCGCAGCGCCTATACCGGCTCGTCGACCTGCCGGCGGTCGCGCGCCACCGGCTCTCGCTGACCTTCGACCCGGGGGTAACTGGGTACGCCTTCACGTTCGGGTAGGGCGGGGCGAAAACCGGCGATGAAGGGGGGAGATCTGCGGGCGTTGGCGCCTTACCCACCTACGTGGGTGGGCAACGCGCCAATAGCGATCCGGACGCCGCGATTGCTCGGCTAGCGAGGTCGTTCGCTTCACCTGGCGGCGGCTCACCGACGACCCGGCCACGGTAGCCGGAGCCCTTCGTGAGCTCCTGCGGAAGTAGCATCACACCGTGGATCCGGAACGAGCACGCAGCGGCTCGCCGAGGAGCGGGCGCGGATCGAGCGCCAGCTCGCCGCGGTCGGCCCGCAGGAACCGGAGGAGGAGCCGGAGGACTTCGGGGACCAGGGGGACGATCTCGACCAGGCCGGCAAGGACGACGCGATCCGCGAGGACCTGCAGCGTGCGCTCGAGGCGATCGAGCGCGCCGAGCAGCGTCTCGAAGAGGGCACCTACGGCAAGTCGGTGATCAGCGGCGAGCCGATCCCCGACGAGCGCCTCGAGGCCCTTCCCTGGGCGGACCGGCTGGTCGAGGAAGAGCCCGGCGGCCGCGGCTAGGCGCCCGGCTTGCGCGCGGCCACCAGCAGGTTGTAGAAGAGCTGCGGCGGCAGGTGCGGCTCGAGCACCTGGTTGTCCAGCCGCTGCAAGGCGAGATAGCTGCGGAAGGCGAAGCGGCGCCACGCCCACGGCACCTGGTCGGGCTCCGCGCTCGCCTCCAGGGTCCGCACGGTCCAGCCGTGAATCGAGGCGAGCAGCTCCTCCCCGCGGACCCTGACGTCGTTCAGGCCCGCGGCGGCGCAGAAGCGCCGCAGGTCGCCGGGGGAGAAGGCGTGCACGTCGACCTCCCCCTCCAGGGAGTGCCCGTTGCGCTCGGCGTCCGGGTATTCGTGGCGCTGCGAGGCCCGCATCGCCCGCCGCCAGAGCGGCGCCGCAAGCAGCGCCGTCCGCTTCGGGATCGCCGCCAGGAAGTCGCCGTATCGCGATGGCTCGCCGCAGAAGGCGAGCGTCCCGCCGGGGCGCAGCACGCGCGCGAACTCCGAGAAGGCCTGCTCGAGGTCGGGGATGTGGTGGAGAACCGCATGCCCGAAGACCAGGTCGAAGCTCTCGTCAGGGAAGGGAAGCGTCTCCGCGTCGGCCGCGGCGGTCCTCACCTCGAGGCCGAGAAGCGACGCGTTCTCGTCCAGCGCCGCCAGCATGCCCGGCGAGATGTCTGTGGCGGTCGCCCGCTCGATCAGGCCGGCCTGCAGGAGGTTGAGCGAGAAGTAGCCCGTTCCCGCACCGATCTCCAGCGCGTCCCCGAACACCCGGTCCGGCCACGCGGCCGAGCGCCTTGCGCAACTTGCCCGTCACCTGGTCCTGACCGATCTCGCCGAAATCGATCCCCCACTTGGAGTCGTAGGAGGCGGCCGCCACGTCGTGGTAGCGCTCGTTGACCTCCTTGATCCGCTCTGGGGTGGCCGGCACGGGGCCGGATCGTAGCCGCGCCTACCTGTCGTAGGTCTCGATCGCGCGCAGCGACAGGCCGATCAAGACCACGCCCATCGCCAGGGTCACCCCGAGGCAGACGAGGATCTTGTCGATCACCCAGCCGTCGAGGATCAGCGACCGCAGTCCGACTATCACGTAGCTGACCGGGTTGATCCGCGCCAGTGTCTCCATCACCGGCGAGAGGCGGTCGAAGGGCACGAAGTTCGGGGTGAGGAAGAGAAGCGGGAAGAAGAGCAGGAAGCTCGTGTTCGTCGCCTGGACATTCCTCGTCGTCAGCGCGACCAGGATCCCGAACCCCGCATAGGCGACGCCGAAGAGCGCCGCCAGGAGGATGAGCACGATCGTGCCGAGGACCCCGGATTCGATGTGGACGCCGAAGGCGAAGCCGGCGAGCACGACCACGGTGCAGGCGGCGATGCCGCGCACCAGGTCGGCCCCGAGCCTGCCGAGGATCAGGGAGGTGCGGCGGACCGGCGCGACGAGCAGCTTGTCGAAGTAGCCGCTGTCGATCTCCGTCACCAGCGCGAGGCCGGTTGTCGCGGTGGCCACGGCGAACATCAGCGAGACCGGCAGCTGGAACGCCGCGTACCCCTGGCCGTTAAGGAACGGCGTGCTGCTGCTCGGGAAGGTGGGGGAGACCTGGCCGATATTGACCGCCAGGAAGAACAGCGGGATGAAGAGGGTGGGGATGGTCGCCTCCGGGTAGCGAATGACCTCCCGGACCGCCCGCCGGCCGAGCAGCAGCACTTCGGTCACGGTGCCACCGCCCTCGCCGCCGCCTCGTCCTCCTCTGCGGCCTCGTCGACGTGTTCATGCTCCTGCTGCGCTCCCTCCAGGCGCCGTCCGGTCGCCTCCAGGAAGACGTCGTCCAGCGAGGGCCGCGAGACCGAGATCGCCCCGACCTCGACGTCTGCCGCGTCCAGCCGGCGGACGATCTCGGCGATCGAGGAGGCACCGTCCTCGACGAGCAGTGCAAGCTCATTCTGCTCCACGATCACTCGGTCGAGACCCGGCAGCTCACCGATCACCTCGCGCGTGCGCTCGGCGTCGGCCCCGTGCAGCTCGACCGAAACGACGTCCTTGCCGATCTCCGCCTTCAGGCTCTCCGGCGTCCCCTCCGCGACGAGCTCGCCGTGGTCGATGATCGCCAGCCGCTCGCAGAGCTCGTCGGCCTCCTCCATGTACTGGGTGGTCAGGAAGATCGTGGTGCCGTCGGCGTTGATCCTCCGGACCTCTTCCCAGACCGTCAGCCTGGAGGCTGGGTCGAGCCCGGTCGTGGGCTCGTCCAGGAAGAGCACCCGCGGCCGGTGCACGAGCGCGCTCGCGAGGTCCAGCCGCCGCTTCATCCCGCCCGAGTAGGTCTTTGTCCGCCGGTTGGCCGCCTCGGTCAACCCGACCAGCTCGAGCAGCTCCGCCGCGCGCTCGCGGCCGGCACCGCCCGTGATGCCGTAGAGCCCGCACTGCAGCTCGAGCAGCTCCCGGCCGGTCTGCACCGGATCGAGGCCGATCTCCTGCAGGGCCACACCGATGCTGCTCCGCACCGCGTCACCGTCGGAAACCACATCGTGTCCGGCGACCGAGGCGCTCCCGCCGGTCGGCGGCAGCAGGGTGCAGAGCATCCTCACCGTCGTGGACTTGCCCGCGCCGTTCGGTCCGAGGAAGCCGAAGACCTCGCCGGCGCCGATGTTCAGATCAACATCGCGCACCGCCTCGATGCCTCCCTTGAAGGTGCGGCTCAGGTCGCGTGCTTCGATCGCAGGGGCTGTCGCATTGCTCGCCATGAACTCACCTAGAGACTGTCGAAGGCCGCCGGACTCATCGGCAGGGCCCCCTTTCACTCTACGTGTCCCTAACTTCCCGCCCGTGAGCAATGCCGATCAGACCTACCTGCAGGAGAACCAGCCGGCGGGAGTGCCGCCTCTCGAGCTGACCGGCGAGCGGACCCTGCCCGACGTCCCGGAGGAGAACTACTGGTACCGCCGCCACGTGGCCGTCTATGAGTGGATCGCGGAGCGCTGCACCGGCCTGCGGGTGGCGGACCTCGCCTGCGGCGAGGGCTACGGCTCGTACCTGCTCGCTGAGCACGCTGCCGAGGTGGTCGGCGTCGACGCGAACCCGGAGGCACACGAGCACGCCAGCGCCCGCTACGAGCGCTCCAGCCTCAGCTTCCGGCGTGAGCTCGTCGAGGACTTCGACGAGCCGGTGGACGCCGTGGTCTTCCTGCAGACGATCGAGCACATCCACGAGCCCGGCCCCCTGCTCGATCGGATCGCCGAGGTCGCCCCGGTCGCCTATATCTCGACCCCGAACCGGCTCACGCTGGCGCCCCCGGGCGCGGAGAAGTCCGACAACCCCTGGCACCTGCGCGAGTACGACGAGGGACAGTACCGCGAGCTGCTGGAGCCCCACTTCAGAAGCGTCGAGCTGCTCGGTCTCTTTCACGCCCGCAAGCTCCGCGCCCACGAGCTCGCCATCCGGCTGGGGTGGGACCGGGTCCATCCGGCGCTCCGCCTCACCAAGCCGTTCTACGAGCGTTTCATCCCCGCGATTCGCGCCGGCGACTTCCGCCTGCGGGCCGGCGACCTCGATCGCGCGCTCGACTTCCTCGCCGTCTGCAGACGATGAGGATCAGGGTTGCCAGGGCAATCGCGCCCTCGCCCGGCACCCCCGGAAGCGAAGCTGAGGAGGTGGCCGGATGACGGTGGGGGATCTCGCCATCGTCCTCCACTCGCACATGCCCTACGTCGAGGGGTTCGGCACCTACCCGTTCGGCGAGGAGTGGCTCTTCGACGCCTTCGCCCGCTCGCACCTGCCGGTGCTGGACGTCGCCGATCGCCTGACGATGACCGTCACCCCGGTCCTCGCCGACCAGCTCGAGGCCGACGGAGTGCGCGAGAGGATGCTCGCCTTCCTGCGCCGCCACCGGGTGGATGCCGCGGACCGCGACGTCGCCGATGCCGGTGCCGCCCTGCGCCCGGCGGCCAAAGCCGAAGCCGACCACTACACCAGGGCGATGCGCCGTCTGAATCGCCTCAGCGGCACTCCACTGCGCGCCTTTCAGGAGGCGCACCGCCGCGGCCGAATCGCGCTGATCCCCTCGGCGGCGACCCACGCCGTGCTGCCCAAGCTCGCGACGATCGCCGGTCGGCGGCTGCAGGTCGATGCGGGGCTGCGCTCGCACGAGCGCCGCTTCGGCGAGGCGGACGGGTTCTGGCTCCCCGAGTGCGCGTATGTCGGGGGTCTCGAGGACGTGTTGGCCGAGCGCGGGATCGCCTTCACCTGCCTGGACCAGAGCGCTCACGAGCGAGGAACCGCACCGCTGCGCCCGATCAGCCTGCCCGGCGGGCCGGTGGCGTTCACGATCGACTGGGCGACCGTCCAGCTGGTCTGGTCAGACCAGGGCTACCCCTCCGATGGCGCCTACCTCGAGTACCACCGGCTCTCCAAGAACGGGATGCGGCTGTGGTCGATCTCTGGGACGCCCTACAGCCCGGCCGCGGCCGCGAAGCGGGCAGCCGAGCACGCGGCCTCCTTTCTCGCGGCCGTTCGCGACCGGCTCGCGCGCCACCGCGCCGAGACGGACCGCCGCGGCCTCTGCGTGTTCGCAATCGACACGGAGCTGCTCGGCCACTGGTGGGCGGAGGGCCCGCTCTGGCTGCGCGAGGTGATCAAGGGAGCCGAGCTCGATGGCGTTCGCCTGCTCACGCTCCCGCAGGCGCTCCGCGCATACGAGCCTGAGGAGCGGCCCGCCCGGGAGGCCAGCTGGGGCGAGGGGAAGAGCCTCGAGACCTGGGACTCCCCCTCCGTCTCCGATCTGGTCTGGGCCACCCGCCGCAGCGAGCTGGCCCTGCTCAGGGCGCTGGGCCGTCGCACCGTCGAGGGCACGGCCGCCGAGCGCGCCGCCCGGGAACTGCTCGCCCTGCAGTCGAGCGACTGGGCCTTCATGGACCATCGCGGACAGGCGGGCGATTACCCCTACTCGCGGGCGACGGCCCATGCGGAGGCCCTGCTGGAGGCCATACACTCAGGCCGAGCAGTCGATCCGCGCGTCCGAAATCTCGCTCCAGACCTCAGTCTGGCGCCGCTGCTCGAGCCCTGATGAGTCGAATCCTGATCCTGTCCTGGGAGTACCCCCCTCTGATCGAGGGTGGCCTCGCCCGTGTGGTTCGCAAGCAGGCCGAGGGGCTGGTGGAGCTCGATGCCGAGGTCCACGTGCTGACCCGCGGCGGCGAGGAGTCCCCGGCCGAGGAGCTGGTCAACGGCGTCCACGTCTACCGGGTACGCGAGCCCACCCGGCCGGCTGAGCTCAACGAGTTCGTGGCCTGGGTCGAGCGCATGAACTCGGACATGCTGGCCGCCGGCGTCGAGCTCGGTGACCGGCTCGACTTCGACATCGTTCACGGCCACGACTGGCTCGTCGCGAACGCCTGCGACCACCTCGCGCGCCGCTTCCAATCCCCTCTGGCGACGACCATCCACGCCACCGAGCACGGCCGCCACCAGGGCTGGGTCGACAAGCACCCACAGTCCTACATCCACGGCGTCGAGCGCTGGATCACCAACCGCTCGGACCGGGTGATGGTCTGCTCGACCTTCATGCGCGAGCAGGTGGTCGACGTCTTCGGCGTCGATGAGGAGCGGGTCGAGGTCATCCCGAACGGGATCGATCCCGAGGACCTCCAGCCTCACGACGACGACGAGCTCCGGAGGCTGCGCGCCGAGTTCGCCGAGCCCGACGAATCCCTCGTCCTGCTGGTTGGCCGCCTCGTCTACGAGAAGGGCTTCCAGTTCGCGCTCGAGGCGCTGCCGGAGATCATCGAGCGCCTGCCGAACACCCGGTTCGTGGTGGCCGGTTCGGGCACGCACGAGCAGGAGCTCCGACGCCAGGCCGAGGAGCTGGGCCTGATGGAGCACGGGACGTTCGTCGGCTGGATCGGAGACGACGTCCTCCATTCGCTCTACCGGATCGCCGACGTCTGCGTGGTCCCCTCGATCTACGAGCCCTTCGGCCTGGTTGCGCTGGAGGCGATGGCGTCCAGCTGCCCCTGCATCGTGGCCGACACCGGCGGGCTTCGCGAGGTCGTCCCCCACGACGAGGTCGGGCTGCGCTTCCGCGCCCGCGATCCCGTCTCCCTCGCGGAGATGACCGTCCGCGTGCTGGACGACGCCAAGCTCTGCCGCCGCCTCACCGCCGAGGCCTTCGAGCACCTCCGCCGCTTCGACTGGGGCGACGTCGCGGACCGCACCGTGGACATCTATGCGGAGCTGATCGCGAGCGCGGCGCCCGCGCGCGGCGCATGACGCGGCTGCCCGAAGGCCGCCGGGAGGTCTACCCCTCCAAGGAGAAAGAGCCCGAGGCGCAGGGCGCCGGACTTCGGCCCCGGCCTCAACGTCAGCGTGCCGATCTCGTTCGGACTGCCTCTGGTGGTCGTCGGGATCGCGCTGATCGCCGCAGCGGTTGCGTCGGGCGGAGTCGTCTTCTGGGTGACCGGAGCGGTTGCTCTGGCCGCCGGCGTCATCCTCTTCGCGTCGGGGAAGAGGCTCTAGCTCTCAGCGCTTCTTCTTGCGCTTCTTGCTTCTTTGCAGGACTTCTTCTTGTGCTTCTTCTTGGCCTCGGCGGCCCGGCGCTTGTGCTTCTTCTTGGCCTTCTTGCACTTCGTCGCCGCGTTCTGTCCGCATCCGCCTTGGACGGTGGCCGAGGAGTCGACCGCCGTGGTGGCCCCGTTGTAGCCGGTGAAGTCCGCGTGGAAGAGCGGCGGAGGCGGCACGCAGAGGTTGCGGCTCGCGATCAGCAGACCCGGGGCGGAGGGGAAGGTGAGCGCGAAGTGGGCGATCGGGATGTCGGGCAGCCCATCGAAGACCACCACCTTGTCGAGGCCCAGCGAGCCCCGGAGCAGCAGATGGAGCTGGCCCTGGAGATCGAGGCCGATGTCGGGGGTGGCCCCCGTCTCGACGAAGACGACATTCCCGGCGAGCGGCTGGCTGAGCAGAGGGGAGGCCGCGACCGCCGACCCCACGACCGAGTTCGGCGGACAGTTGCTCGCCTCGAAGTCAGCGCGCGAGCAGCGGTTGCCGAGCAGCTGCACGTCGGGGTTCAGGTCCGGCGGGATGACGACCCTTGCCTGCACGAGTCCCGCCTCGTCGAGGTCCTGGTCGATCGAGGTCGTCACGCTCGTCTTCATCGAGGTGTTGGCCCCTCCGACAGGTCAGCGATTTTGGGGAGGCAGCTGGTCCTCGGCCGTGGGCTCGACCGGGTCGGGCCAGCTCATTTCCTGCGGCGCATCGCGCATTCGGATCACCTTCGCCGGCACGCCTCCGACCACCGCGTTCGCGAGGACGTTGCGGGTGACCACGGAGTTGGTGCCGACGATCGCGTTGTCCCCGACCTGCACGCCGCGCAGGATGCAGGCGCCGTAGCCGACCCAGACGTTGGAGCCGACCACGCACTCGCGCGTATAGATGCCCTGCACCCTGATCGGGCGCTCGACCTCGACCACCCCGTGATCGAAGTCGATGAACATCGCCCGGTCGGCGATCACGCACTGCTCGCCGATCCGGACGCGCTTGTAGGCCGAGATCGTGCACTCCTGGCCCATGACCGTCTTCGGGCCGATCTCGACGACGCCCTCGTGGCAGCGGATCTTGGTGCCGTCCCCGATCCAGGAGAAGCGCCCGAAGCGGATCTCGGCGCCCTTGGCGATCTGAAGCTGCAGTCCCCTGCCGAAGAAGACGGGTCCGTCTGTCTCCCAGCGCCAGCCCGCCGGGGTCAGGAACCGCCGCCATAGATACCGCCAGAGCAGGCGGCCGTAACGCCAGTTGAGCATCCCGTTGCGGCGGTAGAAGCGGAGGGCGCGCACGGGCGGGGAGTCTAGGTTCGCCCGGACCTAGACTGCCGCGAGTGGCGCAGAAGACCGAGCAGAGCCTCGCCGAGCGCCTGATCGCCGGCGACAAGCGGGCGCTCGCGCGCGGCATCACCCTGATCGAGAACGACGATCCAGCCGGCTGGGAGCTGGTTCGCGAGGTCTTCCCGCGCACGGGACGCGCGCGAATCGTCGGTCTCACCGGGCCGCCCGGGGTGGGGAAGAGCACGCTGATCGGCGCCCTTACTGCCGAGATGCGAAAGGCCGACCGCGAGGTCGCCGTGCTCTCGATCGACCCGTCGAGCCCGTTCACCCGCGGCGCCCTGCTCGGCGACCGGATCCGCCTCTCGGATCACTTCCTGGACGCCGGCGTCTTCATCCGCTCGATGGCCAGCCGCGGCGCCCTCGGCGGCCTCTCGGAGGCGACGCTGCAGGCCGCTCTGCTGATGGACGCCTCGGGCAAGGACGACGTCTTCATCGAGACCGTCGGCGTCGGCCAGGCCGAGATCGACATCGTCGACCACGGCGACACGATCGTTCTGGTGCTGATGCCCGGGTCGGGCGACTCCATCCAGGCTCTGAAGGCCGGCGTGATGGAGATCCCGGACATCATCGTGGTCAACAAGTCCGACCACCCGATGACCGACACGATGATCCGCGAGATCCGCGGCGTGCTCTCGCTCGGCCCCTCGACCTCCTGGCGGGTGCCGATCGTGAAGACCGAGGCGGCCAAGGGGGAGGGGGTGGCGGAGCTCGCCGAGAAGATCTCCGAGCACCGAGAGCACATCGAGGCGGAGGGGACGCTCGACGAGCGCCGAGCGAGGAACCTGCGCAACGAGGTGCTCGAGCTGGCCGCGGCTCGGATGCGCCGGCGACTGGAGGCGGCGGTCGCGGACGACACCTCGATCCGCGAGCTGCTCGACCGGGTGGTCAAGCGCGAGCTCGATCCAGCGAGCGCCGCCAAGGAGCTGCTCGACGCGAGGATGGCTGAGACCCGGACGGCCTGGAGAGCTCGACTCGATGTCGGCGGAGGTCCCGGACTAGCTCAGCAGCCCAGCTGGCGCGCGATCACCATCTGCTGCACCTCGTCGGTGCCCTCGCCGATGGTGAGGATCTTGGCGTCGCGGTAGAAGCGGCAGACCGGGTACTCCTCGATGTAGCCGTAGCCGCCGTGGATCTGGACCGCCTCCTCGGTGGCGCGCACCGCGAGCCGCCCGGTGATCAGCTTCGCCTGGGCCGCGGTCAGGGTGAACGGCTCCCCTCGGTCCTTGAGCACGGCCGCGCGGTAGACGAGCAGGCGCGCGGCCTCGATCTGGGCCGAGATGTCCGCGATCTTGGCCTGGATCGCCTGGAAGTGCGAGATCGGCTGGCCGAAGGCGCGGCGCTCCTTCGCATATGAGATCGCCTCGTCGAGCGCGCCCTGCGCGAGGCCCACGCCCATCGCGGCGACGCCGATGCGGCCGCCGTCGAGGATCTGGAGGAACTGCTTGAAGCCCTCGCCGCGGCGCCCGAGCAGGTTGCTCCTCCGGGACACGGCAGTCGTCGAAGCTGAGCGGCCGGGTGTCCGAGGCGTTCCAGCCCATCTTCCGGTAGGGCTCGCCGGCCTCATAACCCGGGCGTCCCGTTCGGGACGATGATGTTCGAGATCTCCTTGGTCCCGTTGCTCTGACCGGTGACCGCGGTGATCGTCACGCAGCCCGAGATCTCCGTCCCGGAGTTGGTGATGAACTGCTTCGCGCCGTTCACCACCCACTCGCCGCCCTCGAGCGCCGCCCGGGTCTGGGTGTTGCCGGCATCGGAGCCTGCCTCTGGCTCGGTCAGGCCGAACGCGGCCAGCTTCTGCCCGCTGCAGAGCTGCGGCAGCCAGTCGTCCTTCTGCTCGTCGGTGCCCCAGAGGTGGATCGGCATCGTCCCGAGCGACGTGTGGGCCGCCATCGTGATCGCGACCGAGGAGTCGACCCGGGTGAGCTCCTCGACCGCCAGCGCGTAGGTCAGGGTGTCGGCGCCGCCCCCGCCGTACTCCTCGGGGAAGGGGATGCCCATCAGCCCGAGCTCGCCCATCTTCGCGACCAGCTCGTAGGGGAAGGACTTCGTCCGGTCGAGCTCCTCGGCAACCGGCGCGACCTCCTGACGTGCGAAGTCGCGGACAGTGTCGCGCAGCAGCCGCTGCTCGTCGGTCAGCTCGAAGTCCACGGGGCGGGGAGTCTAGGAAGCCGGGCTACGCCGCGGCTTTGAGCGACTTCTGGGCCGCCTTCATCCCGGGACCCTCGATCGCGCGAGCGTCGCGCACATCCAGCTTCTTGCCGCACTTGGTGCAGATGCGCCGGTCGTCGATCTCGCCGCCGCACTCGCCCTTGTGAACCACGATCGAGGGGCGCCCCTCGGGCTGCTGCTCGTACTTGTCGCCCCACCGCATCAGGCCGATCATCACCGGCCAGAGGTCGAGCCCCTTCTCGGTGAGGAAGTACTCGTAGCGCTCGGGGCGCTCGCTGTAGGGGCGGCGCTCCAGGATGCCCTCGTCCACCATCCTCTGCAGCCGGGAGGTGAGGACGTTCCGGGCCACGCCGAGCGAGCGCTGCATCTCGGAGAACTTGCGACGGCCGTGGAAGATCTCCCGCACGACGAGCAGCGTCCAGCGCTCACCGACCAGCTCGAGGCTGCGTGCGATGGAGCAGATCTGTCCGTCGTACTCGTTGCCCAGCACGTGTGTGATCTTCGCACACTCGGTTGCATCACGCAACTCACGCTGGTAGGGTCGCGGCAAGTGGTTGCGTGAAGCAACCCACCCAGCAAGGAGTCCGACATGAGAGCACTCCGATTTGAATTCCATCCCGAGCAGGTCCGGATCAGCTCCGAGGAGATTCTCGCCGACCTCCGCTACCCGGCCCGAGAGAGTCGCGACGACGGCGGGCGCAAGCGCGCCCGTCGCCGCCGGGGACGGCGTTGAGCCGTCGATGCGCGAGCTCGCGACGCCGCCGACGCGTTCGCGGAAAGCTCGCCGGAGACGACCCGCAGGCGGGAGATCGTCTGGCAGGACCCGGTCCCCACGGCCGCCGCGGGCGCGCGGATGAGGGGGCTCGACTACGTTCGTGCGGTCCAATCCGGTGAGCTTCCGCCACCGCCGATCGCCGTGGTCATGAACTACCGGATCGCCGAGGTGGAGGAGGGAAGGGCGGTGTTCATCGGCGGGCCCGGGGAGGAGCACTACAACCCGATCGGGGTCGTCCACGGCGGCTACGCCTCGACGATCCTGGACTCGGCCCTCGGCTGCGCCGTGCACACGACCTGTGCCGAGGGCGAGGGCTACACGAGCCAGACGCTCGAGGTGAAGTACATCCGGCCCATCACCCGCGACACCGGCGCCGTCCGGGCCGAGGCCGAGGTGATCCACCGCGGCCGCAAGACCGCCACCTCCGAGGCGCGGCTCACCTCGCTCGAGACGGGCAAGCTGCTGGCGACGGGCACCAGCACCTGTCTGATCCTCGAAGACTGACAGCCGACGGCTGGCGTACTAGCTTTTGAGGAGATGTCCGACACGGAAACCAAGGACGCCGTCGTCGCCTCCTACGAAGCGCTCAACGAGGGCGACATCGACTCCGCGATGGAGGCGCTGGCCGAGAACGCGGAGTGGCACGAGAGCGATGTCCTTCCCGACACGGGGGTCTATCGGGGTAGGGACGAGATCCGCGCCTTCTTGACCGAGTTTCTCGCCTCCTGGGAGCGCTTCCACCAGACCGTGGATGAAGTGAGGGAGAAGGACGATCGCCTGCTGGTGCTGATCCACCTGGAGGCGACGGGGCGCGGCTCGGCTGCGGACGTCGATGCCCGCTACGCGCATCTCTGGACCGTCTCGGACGGCAAGGGGGTCCGGGTGGACGCGTTCTACGACCGCGACGACGCGGTCGCCGCACTCAACCCGTAGACCCCGGTGAGGGTGATCAGGGACCACGACGCCACGTAGATCGCCGTGTCGAAGTGGTCTCCCTCGAGATCGGGAATGTGGAGAAGCAGGGCGAACAGCTCCAGCAGCCCCAGGACGGTGTAGGCAAGCGCGGCGCCGCGGAAGCTGACGGGATCATCGTCGCGTACCGCGACCAGCGCGGCCACTCCGATCCCCAAGATGAAGGACCCGATTGCGCGCGAGGTGAGCGGTGTGAGCGCCCAAGGCCAGAGATCGTCCGCGAGTCCGGCCGAGAATAGGAGGACGCCTCCGGTCGCCAGCATCGCCACCCCTTCGAAGATGAGCAATGTGCGAAGCGGTCCGGGGAGCCGATGCGTCGGCCGTGGGTCCTCCCCGGGCGCACGCAGCTGGTCGGCCAGCGCCCAGATGAGCAGCGGCGGAACGAGTGCGTAGACGACGAGCCAGAAGACGCCGAAGAGGCTGTGGAGGTGGAACCGGTCGAGGTGGTAGAGGGTGACGACGAGGAGCAGAACCGCGATCACCGTCACCGGATACGCCGCGGGACGGGCCTCAGCCCAGGTCTCGGAGCGCGCGCGCGCTCAGGATGAGGACGAACGCGGCCCAATAGAAGGCTCCGAGGGTGGTGGCCGTGAGCGGGGGGGCGATCGTCCAGGCCCACCACTTGTCTGTGTGGGTGGCTCCGAAGAAGAGCAGCCCGCCGGCGATCAGGGCGAGCCCGGCGAACACCCAGAAGATCAGCTTCAGCCGCGGGGTAGTCAGCCGCATGGGGCGAGATCCTACGTCCGTCCGGCGTCGCTGGTCGGGCGCAGGATCGACCCGAACCTCAGGGGCAGCCTGCCGGACATCGTCCACTTCGCGACAGTGCCGACATTGCGGGGTCGCCTGCACGGCGTGCCCGACCCACGCCAGCCGCGGGGCCGCCAGGCGCTCAGGCGCCTCGCCGACGGGCGGGTGAGGATGACCGGGGAACCGGGTGCTCGGGCGGCGGCTGCTGCGCCTGCTGGCGGTCTAAGCGAGGGACCGCGCCAGGTCGATGAGCAGGCGCACGCCGAATCCGGTTGGGCCCTTGCCGACGTACTCGCGCCCGACGTCCCAGGCGGTGCCGGCGATATCCAGGTGGACCCACGGCTTGCCGTCGACGAACTCCTCGAGGAACGACCCGGCGTAGATCGTGGATGCCTTCCGCTTCGACGAAGCGTTGGTGAGGTCCGCGACCGTGCCCTTGGTGAGCTCCTTGTACTCGGGGTGGAGGGGGAGACGCCAGGCGAGCTCCCCGGTTCGGGTGGCGGCCTCCTCGACCTCGGCGGCGAACGCGTCGTCGTTCGAGATCAGCCCCGCGTAGGTGGAGCCCAGCGCGACCAGCACAGCGCCGGTCAGCGTGGCCAGGTCGACGATCCGGTCGGCGCCGAGCTCGACCGCGTAGGCGAGCGCGTCCGCGAGGATCAGTCGCCCCTCGGCGTCGGTGTTGTTGACCTCGACCGTCTTGCCGTTCAGCTGGGTGATGATGTCGCCGGGCTTGACGGCGGTGCCGCTCGGCATGTTCTCCGTCGAGGGGATCACAGCCAGGACGTCGATCGGCAGCTCGAGCTTGGCGAGCGCCGAGACCGTCTCGAGCACCGCGGCCGCGCCGGACATGTCCATCTTCATCTCCTGCATCCCGGCCGACGGCTTGATCGAGATTCCGCCCGAGTCGAAGGTGACGCCCTTGCCGACCAGGCCGAGGGTCTCGTCCCCGCCCGCCCTGGTAGCGGAGGACGATCAGCTGCGGCTCCTCGGCGGTTCCCTGAGAGACGGCGACCAGCCCGCCCATGCCCTTCTCCTTGATCTGCTCCCTGCCGAGCACCTCGAAGGTGACCGAGTCGTGCTCCTCGGCGATCGCGTTCGCGCGGCCCGCCAGGTAACTCGGGGTGACGACGTTGGAGGGCAGGTCCTGGAGCTCGCGGGCGAAGTTCTCAGCCTCGGCGCCGATGCGGGCGGCCTCGACTGCCTCGGCCAGGCCGCCGTCGCCGATCAGCGTGACCTCCTCGAGGCCCTTCGGGTCCTCGTCCTCGTCGTCACCCTTGCTCTTGAAGCGGTCGAAGCGGTAGGAGGCGAGGATCGCCCCCTCGACCATGGCGGTCGCTGCCGCCGGGTCGTCGCCGTCGGGTGCCTTCAGGGCCAGCGTGGAGGCGTCCATGGAGGCCGCAGTCCGCGCGGCGATCGCGGCGGCGACCCGGGCTCGCTCCGGTGTGAATTCATCCCGAGCGCCGAGGCCGACGACGAGCGCCCGCCTCGGGGTGCCGGGGTACACCAGCGTGGCCTTCTTGTAGGAGGCCTTGACGTCCTCGGACCCGGGCGCGCCCGCGAGCGGCTCGGGAAGCTCATCGCCATCGAAGACGAGCACCCCGACGAAGTCGGACTCGACCTCGGCGAGCGGCTTGTCAGTGACCTCGACTCGCAACGGGCGCCAGATTACAGACGGGCACTAGCATTCGAATCCGACTTGGGAACTGTCGGTGGCTTCGGCCGCCGGCGCAGACGAAAGGCGCAGATGTCGAAGACGGTCATCCTCTCCACCGCCAGGACCCCCTTCGGGAAGATGGGCGGCGGGCTCTCGTCCCTCGATGCCACCGACCTGGGCGGCACCGCGATCTCCGAGGCGCTCGACCGCGCCGAGGTGAAGGCCGACGAGGTCCAGGGTGTCGTCTACGGCCAGGTGCTCCAGGCCGGCCAGGGGCAGATTCCCTCCCGCCAGGCCCAGATCAAGGCCGGCATCCCGCGCGAGGTCCCCTCGGAGACGATCAACAAGGTCTGCGCCTCCGGCATGCGGACGATCGGCATCGCCGACCAGGCTGTTCGCGCCGGCGACCTCGACATCGCCGTCACCGGCGGCATGGAGTCGATGAGCCAGGCGCCCTACCTGCTCCCCGGCGCCCGCTTCGGCTTCCGGATGGGCGACGTGCAGGCGGTCGACTCGATGACCCACGACGGCCTCACCAACCCGTTCACCGAGAAGCAGATGATCAACGAGGCCAGCGAGGTCTCGAACGAGCTCGAGATCACGCGCGCCGACATGGACCGCTTCGCCGAGCGCTCCCACCAGCTCGCCCACAAGGCGACCGAGGAAGGCAGGCTCGCCGAGGAGATCGTGACTGTGACGGTCAAGTCGCGGAAGGGCGAGAACGAGGTCGCCGCCGACGAGGCAATCCGGCCCGACACGACGCTCGAGGTCCTCTCCAAGCTGAAGGCGGTGGGCGGCGACGACGCGACCCACACCGCCGGCAACTCGCCGGGTGTAAACGACGGGGCCGGCGCCGTCGTGGTCGCCTCGGAGGAGTGGGCCAAGGAGAACGGCAAGAGTCCGATCGCGACCGTGCTCGCCTACGGCCAGGTGGCGGACGACTTCCCCTACCTCGCCAAGACCCCGGCCAGGGCCGCGATCCAGGCGCTCGAGAAGATCGGCAAGAAGCCGGGCGACGTCGACCTCTGGGAGATCAACGAGGCGTTCGCCTCGGTGGCGATCAACTCGATGCGCATGCTCGACATCGATGAGGACAACGTGAACGTGAACGGCGGGGCGATCGCCCTCGGCCATCCGATCGGCGCCTCCGGCGCGCGGATCGTCGGAGCACTCGTCCACGAGCTGAAGCGACGCGGCGGCGGCCTCGGCTGCGCCGCGATCTGCTCGGGCGGCGGGCAGGGCGACGCGATCGTCGTGGAGGTAAATGGAGGCTGACGGAGGTAGCGGGAAGGGCGCTGCCTTCTTCGATCTCGACAAGACCCTGATGGCGGGGTCAAGCGGGATGGTCTTCGCAAGGGTGGCGAACCGAAAGGGCTTCGTCCCCCGCGGCCAGCTCGCCAGGTGGGGCTTCGACCACCTGCGCTACCGATTGCGCGGGTCCTCGGACGAGCAGACGAATGCGGTGCTCGAGGTCGCGAAGCGGGTTTTTGCCGACCTCCCCGAGCGCGACATCGAGCGGATGGGGCCGGAGGTGCTGGCCGGGATCCTGCCCCGCATCTATCCACAGATGCTCGACGAGATCCACCGCCACCAGGACGAGGGCCGCGCCACCTTCATCGTCAGCGCCGCCGGCAACGACCTGGTGAAGACCCTGGCGGCGGTGCTCGGCATGGAAGGGGGGATCGGCACCCGATGGGCTGTCGGTTCGGACGGCAAGTACACCGGGGAGATGGACGGGCCGTTCGTCTACGGCAAGGGCAAGGTCGAGGCGATGCGCCGCTTCGCGAAGAAGCACGACATCGACCTCGCTGAGTCCTGGGCGTACTCCGACTCGGTCAGCGACCTGCCGATGCTGCGCTCGGTGGGGCACGCGGTCGTCGTCAACCCGGACGGCCCCCTGCTCGAGATCGCCCGGCAGGAGGGATGGCAGGTGATGCGCTTCGAGAAGATCGGGCGCAAGCTCGCGATCGCCGGCGCCACGGCCCTCGCGGCCGCGGCGGGCGGTGCCGGCGCGCTTGCCTCGAGACGCCGGAACAGCCGCGGCCTGCGCCATACGCGGAGCCCTCTGCGCCGCTGAATGGCCAATTTGGCCAGAACCTGTCCGATACCAAGTTCTGCGGGTTTGATCGAGCCCCGGATCGTGAGAAGCTCCGGCAGTGCTCGACTCGCGGACGCCCGCTTGGCGGACGAGGGGCCGGGGGTTGGAAAAAAACAAGGTGCCCTCGCGGGCGTGTGATCCGCGACTGCCGGGCACGTGTCAGGAGAAACGCTTTTGGAGCGAATGACGGTGTCCGAGGCCGATCGGTCCCCAGCGGATACCGGGAACGCCGCCACTCGCTCCGAGCCTCCGGCGATAGGCGCCACGGAGCCGCGGGGTGACGCTCACCCGCGTGAACGCGGCTGAGGAGCACGCTCGCGAGGCGGCCATGCGCGACGAGCTGGCGAAGGGGCGCGACACCGATGCGGCGGAGCGAGACCGTGCCGCCGAGACGCGCGATCACGAGATCGCGGCGGTGGAGAAGGCGGTCTCTCCCGATGGGCCCGTCACGGAGGGGCTGCGGCATCAGCTGCAGGCCCTGCTCGCCGAGGCCGCGGCGGATCGGGCAGGCTGCGGCGAGTGACCGGCGGCTCGCGGCACGCGACCGCGCGCGTTCGGCCGAGGAGCGGGTCTCCGCCATGGCGGCCCTCCGCGTGGCCCATTTCGATGACCTGACCGGCGCCCACCGGCGAGGGTTCGGCGAGGACCTGTTTCGCGCTGAGATTCACCGCGCCCGCCGGTCCGGCGCACCGCTCGCGCTCGCGATCGTCGACGTCGACGGGCTCAAGGATGTCAACGACAGGGAGGGCCATCTCGCCGGGGACGCGCTCCTGCAGGACCTTGTCGCCGCGATCCGCGCGCACGTCCGCCCTTACGAACCAATCGTCCGGCTCGGCGGCGACGAATTCGCCTTCACGATCGCCGGCGTCGATAGGACCGGAGCCGAGGAGCGCTGTGCCGCCATCTGCGCCGACCTCGCGAGCCGGCCGAGCCAGGGCAGGATCACGCTCGGGATTTCCGAGCTGCGCGATGGCGACGACTTCGCGGAGCTCTCTCGGCGAGCGGATTCCGCGCTGATCGCCGCCCGGTTCGAGCAGCGTTCACGCTCGGGCTGACCCTCGATCTAGACTCTCGAACGATGGCTGTAGAGCCCGACGCGCGGCGGCGCGCACACGAGTGGCTGTCCGAGGTCTACTCCCGGCTCGAGGAGCGGGAGGCGCTCTTCGAGACGATCTCCGGGCACGAGGTCAAGCCGCTCTACACCGAGGAGGATCGCGAGGGCACTGATCCGGAACGCGACCTCGGCTACCCCGGCGAGTTCCCCTACACCCGGGGCGTCTACCCCTCGATGTACCGAGGGCGGCTCTGGACGATGCGCCAGTTCGCGGGCTTCGGCACCTCCGAGGAGACCAACGAACGCTTCCACTACCTGCTCGATCACGGCCAGACGGGGCTCTCGACCGCCTTCGACATGCCGACGCTGATGGGCCTCGACTCGGACGCCCATCGGTCGCTCGGTGAGGTCGGGGTGGAGGGGGTGGCGATCGACACCCTCGATGACATGGAGACGCTGTTCGCCGGGATCGATCTTGGCAAGGTCACCACGTCGATGACGATCAACGCCCCCGCGGCGATCCTGCTCGCCTTCTATGTCGCCACAGCCGAGGAGCAGGGCATACCGCCGGAGCGCCTCGGAGGCACGATCCAGACCGACATTCTCAAGGAGTACATCGCCCAGAAGGAGTGGTGCTTCCCGATCGAGCCGGCGATGCGCCTCGTCGGCGACATGATCGAGTGGTCCACCGAGCACATGCCTCGCTGGCACCCGATCTCGATCTCCGGATACCACATTCGCGAGGCGGGCTCCACCGCCCAGCAGGAGCTCGCCTTCACTCTCAAGGATGGCTTCACCTACGTCGAGCAGGCGATCGAGCGTGGCCTGGACGTCGACACGTTCGCGCCGCGGCTCTCCTTCTTCTTCAACGCCCACATCGACTTCTTCGAGGAGATCGCCAAGTACCGCGCCGCGCGCCGGATCTGGGCGCGTGAGATGCGAGACACCTACGGCGCCAAGCGGGAGGAGTCATTGCGGATGCGCTTCCACACCCAGACCGCGGGCGTCTCGCTGACCGCGCAGCAGCCACAGAACAACATCATCCGCACGGCGATCGAGGCGCTGGCGGGAGTGCTGGGCGGGACCCAGTCCCTGCATACCAACTCCTACGACGAGGCTCTAGCCCTACCGACGGAGGAGGCGGTCCGGATTGCGCTCCGAACGCAGCAGGTGATCGCGCATGAGACCGGCGTCGCGAACACGATCGACCCGCTCGGCGGTTCCTACTTCGTCGAGACGCTCACGGACGAGATGGAGCGCGCCGCCTACGAGTATTTCGCCCGGATCGACGAGCTCGGCGGCATGGTGGAGGCGATCAAGCAGAACTTCCCCCAGCGGGAGATCGCCGACGCCTCCTTCCGCTATCAGCAGGAGGTTGATGCGAAGCAGCGGATCGTGGTCGGGGTGAACGACTACGTCCAGCAGGACGACGAGGAGATCCCGATCCTCCGCATCGACCCCGAGCTGGAGAAGAAGCAGAAGGGAAGGGTGGAGGCGACCAAGACGCGCCGCGACTCGGCCGAGGTGGAGCGGACGCTCGCCGAGCTGCGCTCGGCCGCCGCCACCGACGCCAACCTGATGCCTCCGATCCTCGACTGCGCCCGCGCCCGGGTCTCCGAGGGCGAGATGGTCGAGGCCCTCCAGCAGGTGTTCGGCTCCTACACCGAGCTGCCGGTCTTCTGACGCTGAAAGGGTCTGCGCTACGCCGCGCTCGGCGCGGATTCCACGATCACGATGACGTCACCCATCGGCCCGAGCTCCGAGCCCGCGAGGAACATGCGGCCGACGCCTCGGCGCTCGGACTCCGCCCTTGCAATGCGGCAGGCGTCGTCGCGAGCAAGTCCCCTCGCCACCACCTGCTCCCCATGTGCGTGATCTAGGAAAAGAACGTCGTACACCGCTAGGCCTCCTGTCGCTGCGGTTCCCCTATTTGCCACTAACCATTCTCGTATCGGCTTCCCTCGGTCGAAACCGTAGAAACTTCTTGTTCGATTACGGTTAACTCGCAGCGCAAGCAACCGCTCTCACCGAATAGTGCCGACCGAGCCCGCCAGAAAAATCAGGATCGTCGTCGCCAAGCCCGGATTGGACGGGCACGACCGCGGCGCGAAGATCATCGCGCGCGCCCTGCGCGACGCGGGCATGGAGGTGATCTACACCGGCCTGCACCAGACGCCGGAGCAGATCGCCGAGACCGCGATCCAGGAGGACGCCGACGCCGTCGGGCTCTCGATCCTCTCCGGTGCACACATGACCCTGGTCCCGAGGGTGGTGGAGCTGCTCGCGGATCAGGGGGCGAGCGACGTCGTCGTCACCGTCGGCGGCACGATCCCCGCAGACGACATCCCCGAGCTCAAGAAGCTGGGGGTCGCGGAGGTGTTCACGCCCGGCGCGCCCACCGACGAAATCGTCGAGTTCGTCAGGCGGGCGGTCGCCGGGCGCGAAGAGGCCTCGGCGGCCAACTAGTACCTAGTAGCCCCCGCCGAGCCGCTGGAGCCGCCGCCGACGGACGAGCCGGTGGTGGTGGTGGTCGACGGCGGAGCCGCTTGCCCGATGCGGTGGCCGCGGTCCAGACGAAGTTCGTCCCTCCGAAGCTGTCGCTGAACCCGTTGCCGGTCGCCTGGCCCGGACCGTCCTCGACGAACGTGTAGAGCGGCAGGCCGCCGAAGGTCACCTGGCTCGAGCCGTCCGGACGTTTCACGTTGCCGAGCTTCGCCTGGACGGCGGAGTCATCGGCAGTCGGTTGTCCGCTGCCGGGCGCCGCGACGGGGACCCATTCGGTCAGGCAGTCACCCGTGCACGCGATCTTCGAGCTCGTGTCCATGTCGTTCGTGTACAGAACCATGCCGCTCGAGTCCACCAGCGCGTTGTCCACGCCGGAGACGGACTTCGTGGCCACGGTCTCGTTGCTGCCGCCGGAGCCCGCCATTCCGCCGGCGAAGCCCGAGTTCGAGTTGTCGTTGTTGTCGCTGCCGCCGCACGCCGTCAGGCCGATGGCGACCAGCGCCATCGCGGCGATCGTCAAGAGCGGAGCACGTTTGCGATTCATCTTTGGTCCTTTGCTTCGTTTCGGCCCCATCTCGGGCAGTAGTACGTCGCCATCGGCCGAGGTGGATTGCGTGAGCGATCGACACGCAATCCGCGCGGGTCCAGCGACCGTACATTCCTATGTGGACCCTTCCGATGAGGCACTCCTCGCGGGTTTCGCGACCGGTGATCCCGGCACGGCCGCGGTCTTCGTGCGGCGCTTCCAGGGCCGCGTCTACGGCCTCGCCCTGACGATCGTCCGGCAGCCGGCGATCGCCGAGGAGGTCGCGCAGGAGACGTTCGCGAGGGTCTTCCGGCACGCCGGCAACTACGACGCGCGGAAGGGGCGGGTCTCGACCTGGCTGCTCTCCATCGCCCGCAACCTCGCAATCGACGTGACCCGGATGAAGCGGCTCGATCCGGTCGACCCGGAGGTGATCGCGGCTGAGCTCTCCCTGACCTCACATGAGCCCGCGGCGGACGAGATGGCCATACAGCCGGATGAGCGCGAGCAGCTGCGATCCGCGATCACCGACCTGCCCGACGACCAGCGGCGCGCGCTGGTCCTGGCCGCCTACATGGGCCGGACCGCGCGTGAGATCAGCGATCTGGACGACATACCGCTCGGGACCGTGAAGACGCGGATCCGGACGGCGATGCTCAAGCTGCGCGACGAGCTCGAGGTGGGGGAGTGATGGATCCCCGCTGTGAGGAGATTCGAGAGCTGGCGCCCGAGCTGGCGCTCGGCATCGTCGAGGGCGAGGAGCGCGGCCGCCTGCTCGAGCACCTCGCCGACTGCCCGGACTGCCGCCGCCGAGTCGAGGAGCTCTCCGAGGTGGCGGACGAGCTGCTTCTGCTTGTCCCCCATCGAGAGGTACCGGTGGGATTCGAGTCCCAGGTGCTGGGCCGGATGCTGCCCGCGCCGCGTCCGCGGCGGCGCCGCCGGCGCCTGGCACTCGTTCTCGCCCCGGCCGCCGCCGCCCTGGCCGCAGCGGCGATCACGCTCGGAATCGTCTGGAACGACGTGCAGACCGGACGGAACTACGAAGGCACCCTCGAGAAGGCGAACGGCAAGCAGTTCGAGGCTTATTCCCTATACGGCGGCAAGTCGTTCGCGGGGACCGTCTTCAGCTACGAGGGGGCGCCGAACTGGCTCCTGATCACGGTCGATCCGGCCCATCGTGCCGATCTGCGCAGCGCACAGCTGGTCATGGACGACGGCCGGCAGATCCCGCTGAATTGG
Source organism: uncultured Solirubrobacterales bacterium (assembly GCA_963848955.1). GTDB lineage: Bacteria > Actinomycetota > Thermoleophilia > Solirubrobacterales > 70-9 > DASUPK01. Next base: position 239,235 of record CAWKFQ010000010.1, read on the forward strand.
TTCCACCTCGACCTCTCGGGCAGCTCGGGTGGAGGCATCCCGGTCGATCCGCATCACGTATCCGTGTTGCGGCTCCTCCCCGGGGCCCGAGATGATCCTCTGGTCGCGCGATTCGCCAGCTGACGCGGCAACCGGGTTCGAAGCCGCGCTGCGGGGTATGTCGTAACGACTGATTGACTGGTCAGTCAGCCAGGAGAAGTCGGTATCATCCCGCGCCGCTACCTCCCTTTGCCCGTCCCCAAGGAGGACCGAACTTGAAGATCGCAGTGCTCGTCAAAGAGGTCCCGGACGCCGCGGTAGACAAGCGGATCGACCCGGAGACCAAGCGCCTGGATCGCTCAGGCGAGAAGAACCTCAACCCCTTCGATACCCACGCCCTCGAGGCCGCCATGCAGGTCAAGGAGGGCGGCGCCGACGTCGAGGAGATCGTCGCCGTGACGATGGGCCCGGAGAGTGCTGTCCGCGCTCTCCACAAGGCCGTCGCCCTCGGCGCCGATCGCTCCGTCCATCTCACCGACGACGCCCTGACCGGCTCCGACGTCTGTGCGACGGGCTATGCCCTCGCCAAGGTGCTGGAGGCCGAGAGCCCCGACCTGGTGCTCCTCGGCCAGCAGTCCGATGACGGCGAGTGCTACACGATCGGCGCCGTCGTGGCCGACCACCTGAAGATGCCGTCGCTCACCCAGGTGATCAAGATGGACGTCGCCGACGGCAAGCTCACCTGTGAGCGCCAGGCCGAGTACGGCTACGACACCGTCGAGGTCGAGCTGCCGGCCGTGATCAGCGTCGGCGACGCGATCAACGAGCCGCGCTACCCGAGCCTGAAGGCGATCATGGGCGCGAAGAAGAAGCCGCTCGACACCAAGGCGATCGGCGACGTCGGCATCGAGGGTGATCGGGTGGGCGAGGGTGGCTCGCGCACCGCTGTCCTCGAGCTGAAGCCGCCTCCCCAGAAGCAGGCCGGCGAGATCATCGAGGACGAGGACACGAACGAGACGGTCGAGAAGATCGTCGCCTGGCTCGACGAAAGGAAGCTGATCTAGATGGCTGGGATTCTGGTCTACGCCCTCCACGACGACGAGGGCAACTTCAACAAGAACTCCCTCGGCGCCATTTCCGAGGCCGCGAAGCTCGCCGGCGAGCTCGGCACCGAGGCCGCGGCAGTCGTGGTGGGCGACGTCGCCGACGACGCCGCCGCCGGACTGGGCGCCTACGGCGCCACCAAGGTCTATCGCTGCAAGGAGGCCCCCGAGGGCCTGGCGCAGCCGATCGTCGACGTGATGGCGAAGGTCATGACGGACAACGATTTCTCGTATGCGCTCTTCGGCGGAGGCCTGCTCGGTTTCGAGATCGGAGCTGGCCTGACCGCACGGCTGAACGCCGGCGTGACGATGGAGGTGACCGCTGTCAATGTGGCGGACGGCAAGCTCGTCGCCGAACGACCGATCCTGCAGGACTCCCAGATCGCCGACGTCGGCTATGTCGGGGAGCCCGGGATCATCATCGGACGGCTCAACGCCTTCGACGAGAACGAGACAGGCGGCACGGCCGAGATCGAGGACGTCCAGGTTGAGCTCTCAGAGTGGTCGACCAAGGCAAGGATGGTGACCCGCGGCGAGCAGCGTGGCGCCGACGTCAACATCGAGGACGCCAACGTCCTGGTCGGCGGCGGCCGCGGTCTGGGTAAGGCCGAGAACTTCGAGCTCGCCGAGCAGCTGGCCGAGTCGATGGGTGGCGCCGTGGCGGCCACCCGCGCGGTGGTGGACGCGGGCTGGTACCCGTATGCCGCCCAGATCGGCCAGACCGGCAAGACGGTTGCGCCGGACCTCTATCTGGCGCTCGGGATCTCCGGCGCGATCCAGCACAAGGTCGGCATGCAGAACTCGGAGAACATCCTGGCCATCAACAAGGACCAGAACGCGCCGATCTTCGAGTTCTCCGACCTCGGTGTGGTGGGCGACCTGCACAAGATCGTCCCCAAGCTGACCGAGGCGATCAAGGCCAAGAAGGGGTAGAGATGCCCGGCCTCCCCGTCATGCACGCACGGATGACGCGTGAGGGCTTCGCATCTCGGCGTCCTCGGGCTTGCCCTTGCCACCAGCAAGGGCTGCGCCCTGCGTCCACCGATCTGCTCGCCCTCCCGCGCCGCCGCGCGCACATGCCGAGAGGCCGGGCATCTAAGTGGCCGTCGAGCCGCTCGAGTACCCGCCGCCCGTCAAGCCGGCGGAGGAGTTCGTAACCGGGATCACCGACCCGGAGGAGGAGCGCATCGAGGTCGGCGTCGCGATCGTCGGCGGCGGCCCCGCGGGACTCGCCTGCGCGATCAAGCTGATGCAGCTGCTCGAGAACGAGCCGGAGCTCACTGAGAAGCTGGGCGAGGTCCCGGTGGCAGTGGTCGAGAAGGGCAAGACGCCCGGGGCGCACCTGCTCTCCGGCGCCAACATGAAGCCGTCGGCGATGCGGGAGCTGTTCCCGGACCTGGAGCCGTCGGAGTGGCCCGTCTTCCAGGAGGTCACCAAGGACGCGGTCTACTTCCTCACCTCCAAGATGGCGGTGCCGCTCAAGCCGATGCCGCCGAACTTCCGGAACCACGGCAACTACGTCACCTCGATCGCGAAGCTGGGCCGCTTCCTCGGTGAGAAGGCCGAAGAGGCGGGCGTGTACATCCTCAACGAGACCTCGGCGGACAAGCTGCTGGTGGAGGACCGGATCGTGCGAGGCATCCGCTCAGGCGACAAGGGCCGAGGCAAGGACGGAGAGGAGCTCTCCAACTTCGAGCCCGGCTCGGACGTGGTCGCCAAGGCGACGGTCCTCGCGGAGGGGACCATCGGCCATCTGACCGGTGCGGCGCTCGAATACTTCGACCTCGGCGGCCCCGACCCGCAGCGCTGGGAGCTCGGCGTCAAGGAGGTCTGGGAGGTGGAGAAGCCTCTGGACCGAGTCATCCACACGCTCGGGTGGCCGCTTCGCTGGCGGCCCAAGTACAAGGAGGCGGGCGGCAGCTTCATCTACCCCATGGGCGAGGACAAGGTCAGCATCGGCCTCGTCGTCGGGCTCGACACCAGTGACGCGACCTTCTCAACTCACGACGCTCTGCAGGAGCTCAAGACCCACAAGTTCGTCCGGAACATTCTCGAGGGAGGCAAGCGGGTGGCCTGGGGAGCGAAGACGATCCCCTCCGGCGGCTACTGGTCGATGCCTAAGCGGCTCTCCAGCCCCGGCATGGTGATCTGCGGCGACGCCGCGGGCATGGTCAACGTCCCAACGCTGAAGGGAATCCACTACGCGATGCATGCCGGCATGTACGCGGCCGAGGCGATCGTCGAGTCGCTGAAGCAGGAGTCGGTCAACTTCGAGAACTACGAGCGCAAGGTCAAGGACTCGGTCATCGAGAAGGACCTCTGGCAGTCGCGCAACATGCGCCAGCCGCTCTCGAAGGGCCTGATCTTCGGCGGGGTCATGGGCAGCCTGATGGTTGCCACCAAGGGCGCCTTCCCCGGCGGGCACTGGAAGAACGAGCCCGACGCCGAGGTACCGGTGGAGATCGAGGGGGCGGCAAGAAGTATCCGAAGCCCGACAACAAGTACATCTTCGACAAGCTCAACTCGGTCTTCCTCTCGGGCAACGCCACCCGCGACGATGCCCCGAACCACATCCGAATCCAGGAGCGTGTCCCCCGCGAGCTCGCCCAGACGTGGGTCTCGATGTGTCCGGCGCAGGTCTACGAGATCCCAGACGAAGAGCTCGAGTCGGGCGCGGAGACCGTCGACGTCCACGTCACGCCGTCCAACTGCGTGCAGTGCGGCGCGATCACGGCCAAGGGCGGCCGCCTCACGCTGCCCGAGGGCGGCGACGGCCCCCTGTACCAAGAGACCTGAGCCGCCCTGCTAGGGGGTGGAGCTGCCCGAGGCGTTGGCGGCCACGAAGGCCGCGACATCCTGTGCGTCCTTGCCGGTGACCAGGTTGCGCGGCATGTTCCCGCTGGGCCCGGTTCCCTGGCCCTTCGCGTGGCGGCCGCCACCGGTCCTGATCGCGTGCAGTACGTCAGCCTCGTTGACCGCGATGTCGTCGAGGTTCGGGCCGATCTGACCGACGGTCCCGGCGGCATCGAAGGTGTGACAGGAGCCGCAGTGCTGAATGAAGAGATCGCGGCCGTGGATCTCCGCCGGGGACAGCGGCTGCTCCACGCTGGGCGCTTCTGGCGCGCCGGCGGTGGCCGTCTGCTGTGCGACGGTGTCGGAGCCGCTCCCTCCGCATCCCGCGGCCAATGCGAGAGACGCGAGTGCGGCGACCAGGCATGACGCGAGCCAGCGACCTCGGGACTCCATCACCCCATGCGCGTACCCGGTCGAGGCTGATCTATGCTCGCCACGATGCCTGACCGGCGCGGCGAGACACTCGAGCGGGAGCTCCTCGAGTTCGCACCGGACGCCGTCGTTGGGGTGGACGAGCACGGAGAGATCAAGCTCGTCAATTCCCTGACCGAGGCCGTCTTCGGCTACGAGAGGGGAGAGCTGATCGGCCAGCCGGTGGAGATGCTGGTCCCGAGCGGGCTTCGCACCGGGCACGTCTCGCACCGCGACCTCTACTTCGAGTCCCCGCGCACCAGGCCGATGGGCGCCGGACTCGACCTCTATGCCCGCCGCAAGGACGGCACCGAGTTCCCGTGCGAGATCTCCCTCTCCACCGTCGCGACGGACGCGGGGATGATGGCCCTGGCCGCTATCCGCGACATCACCGACCGCCGTCGCGACCGCGACGACATGCGCCGAGCGGTGAAGAGGCTGCAGGCCGCGACCGAGGTTGCGATCGCCGTCGGGGGCGAGACCGATCTCGAGCGCGTGCTCGAAGCGATCGTGGAGCGCGGCCGGGCGCTGGTCGAAGCCCGGGCGCTGATCATCCTGCTCCGGGAGGGTGACGAGCTCGTGGTCGCCGCGACCGCGGCGGTCGCCGGAGGGCTCGATCCGAAGGTCGGCTACCTCAAATTCAAGGTCGAGGAGGCCTCGGAGGAGCTCCTCCTGGGCACGTTCACCGGCGCGGACCTGGGGATGAAGGAGTCGGGGCGCGCCCTGATCGCGCCGCTTCTCTTCCGAGGCCAGTCGCTCGGCCTGGTCGTCGCCCTCGACCACGTGGGCGACCCGGGGGAGTTCGACGACGAGCACCAGCGGATGCTGGAGGCGTTTGCCGCCAGCGCCGCCACCGGAGTCGCGACCGCGAGGTCAATGGCCGAGGAGCGCCTGCAGAACACGATCGACGCGGCCGAGCAGGAGCGTGGCCGCTGGGCCCGCGAGCTCCATGACGAGACGCTTCAGTCCCTGGCCGTGCTCCGCATGCGCCTGGCTTCCGCCCTTCGGGAAGAGTCACCGGACGACCTGCACGACACCGGCCAGGAGGCGGTCGAGCAGATCGATGATGAGATCGTCAAGCTGCGCCGGCTGATCACCGAGCTCCGCCCCGCGTCACTCGACACGATCGGGCTCGAGGCGGCGCTGTACGCCCTGGCGCAGCAGCATCAGCAGGCGGGTGAGATCCGGATCGCGTGCGACTTCGAGTTGGCCCGAGAGAGCGGCGACCGGCCGGCGGCGCTGCTCGAGACGGCGGTGTACCGGCTCGTGCAGGAAGCGCTCAACAACGTCTCCAAGCACTCGATGGCGCAGCAGGCAGAGCTCAAGGTCCGAGAGCTCCGAGGCCATATCGAGATCGAGGTCTCAGACGACGGGGTCGGCTTCGAGCCGAACCTGGTGCGGGAAGGGTTCGGGCTCGTCGGGATGCGCGAGCGGGCGGCGCTGCTCGGTGGAACGCTGAGTATCGATTCCGCGCCGGGGTCCGGGACCAGGATTCAGGCGGAGATCCCGCTCAGCCCGCCGAGCGAGGACTCCTGACGGCTTCCGCCACAAAGCCGCAGCGACGAGCGGCCTCTGCTAGACGTCGATCAGGCCGCGGTCGATCGCGTAACGGACGAGCTCCGAACGGGTCGTCATCGCCAGCTTCTGCTGGATGTGGGCGCGGTGCGACTCGACCGTACGCACGCTCAGGTAGAGCTGCTCGGCGATCTCGTTGTTGGTGTGCCCGAGCGCGATCAGCCGCAGCACCTCGAGCTCGCGCTCTGAGAGGTCGTCGGGGGTCGCGGCGTCGGGCTCTGCCGCCAGGCGCGCGCCGAGCTCGGGCTGCAGGTAGGTGCGCCCCTCGGCAGCCATCCGCACGGCCTTGACCAGCTCCTCGCTCGCGGCCTCCTTGAGGATGTAGCCGAGCACGCCGGCCTGGAGCGCCTCGCGCGCGAAGGCGGTCTCGTCCTGCATGGTGAGCACGACGATCTCGGTGTCCGGTGACTGTTCCCGGATCGACGGGATCGCGGCCAGGCCGGACCCGCCGGGCATGTTGATGTCGAGGATCAGGACCTTGGGACGATGGCCGCTGACGTAGCGGGCGGCCGAATCCGCGTCGCCGGCCTCGGCGACTACCTCGATGTCGTTCTCCCGCTCGAGCATCAGGCGCAGGGCGCTGCGCACGACCGCATGGTCGTCAGCGAGGACAACAGAGATGCCCTCTCCCGTCTCCTGTCCCCCTGTGGAGTCCACGGCCGTACCTTAACTCCGCGCGAAGTCGATGGCGCCCGTTGGCGCGGCGCAACTCCCGGCGCGCGGCTAGGTTTATCTGGGCGTGGGGATGGGACGACAGGGTTTCAGAGGAGGGCCGGTGAGCAGGAGAGTCGCCGGGGCGTTGCTCCTGGCGGCGCTGCTCTCGGTGGCGGTCGCGCTCGCCCCGGCCGGCGGCGAGGCGAAGAAGCGCAAGAAGGCCAAGCCGCCGCGGCCGAACATCGTCCTGATCATGGACGACGACCAGTCGGTCAACCTGCAGCAGTTCCTCACCAAGACGAACGCCGCGCTGGGCGCGAAGGGCGTCACCTTCGACAACTCGTTCGTCAACTACTCGCTCTGCTGCCCGTCGCGCTCGACGATGCTCACCGGCCAGTACGCGCACAACCACGGGGTGCGGAGCAACACGCCCCCCACGGGCGGCTACAGCAAGCTCGCCCCCACGATGAGCAACACGCTGCCGGTCTGGCTGCAGCGCTCGGGCTACTACACGGCGCATATCGGCAAGTTCCTGAACGGCTACGGCACGACGGCCCCGGACACCGAGGTCCCGCCGGGATGGAACGAGTGGTTCGGGTCGCTCGACAACCCGGATGCGTTCACCGGTGGCACCTACACGGCCTACGGATACACGCTCAACGAGAACGGCCAGATCGTCCACTACGGCTCGACGCCCGACGTCGTCGATCCGGCGACCTATCAGACCGACGTCTATTCGCAGAAGGCGGCCGATTTCATCCGCCGGGTCGCGCCGAGCCGACAGCCCTTCTATCTGTCGCTGGCACCACGCGATCCACATGGTGAGGCAGCGTCTTGCAACTGCGCGCCGCAGAACAACCCGCGGGCCGCACCCCGGTACGAGGGCACACTCAATGGCCTGACGGCCCCGAGAGACCCGAGCTTCAACGAGGCGGACGTTTCGGACAAGCCCTCCAATATCGGGGATTTGCCACAGCTCACCCCGGCGCAGATCGGAAATGTCGATGCGGCCTATCGAGCTCGGGCGGAGTCGGTGCTGGGCGTCGACGACCTCGTCCAGAACGTCGTCAACACGCTGCAGACGTCGGGTGAGCTCAAGAACACCGTCCTGATCTTCACCTCGGACAACGGCTTCTTCCACGGCGAGCACCGCGTCCCGAGAGGCAAGGTCAGGCTGTATGAGCCCTCCATCAGGGTCCCGCTCCTGATCCGCGCACCGGGGATGCCGAAGGGCGTGCACCGCAGGCAGCCCGTGTCCAACGTCGACCTGGCGCCGACCATCCTGGACTTTGCGAACGCCACAGCCGGCCGCCTTCAGGACGGCGTCTCCCTCGCTCCGCTGATGGAGAGAAGGCGTGATTTCCCGGGCCGCAGCCTCGAAGTCGAGACCTTCTTCAATACTCCGGACGCGACGGAGGACCCCGAGGATCCGCCGCTCAACTACCGAGGCGTGCGCACGGACCGCTACCTGTACGCGGAGCACGGCAGCGGCGAGCAGGAGCTCTACGACCTGCAAAGCGACCCGTTCGAGCTCCAGAACCAGGTGGGCAACCCGGTCTACGCCCAGACCCAGGGGGCGCTCCGACGCCTGCTCTCCTCGCAAGCGAACTGCGCCGGCAAGACCTGCAGGGCCCGCCCGGCCGTCAAGCTGAAGGGGCGCTGCTCGAGCGTGAAGGTCGCCGGCAAGGGCAAGCCGCAGGAGGCGACCTTCTACCTCCGCGGTAAGAAGATCCGGCGGGATGCGAAGGCGCCGATCCGGGCCACCCTTCCCAGCGCGTCCTCAGGCGCCAAGCTGGAGGCGGTGGTCACCTCGCTCGACGGGCGGATCGTCACGCTGAAGCGGACGCTCCACTGTTGAGCGTCATTCCGCGCCGTGCCAGGGGCGCAAACGGGGAATCCAACCCGGGACGGCCTGACGGTAGTCGTCGTAGCCGGCGCCGAACTGGGCGCTGAGCGTCGGCTCCTCGTAGAGCCGGACGAAGCAGAAGACGACCGCGCCGAAGGCGGCCGCGTAGGCGAGCAGCCCGAACTGGCCGAGCAGGAGCGCCTCGCCGACGATCGTCGTGCCGACGGCCAGATACATCGGGTTGCGCACGTATCGGTAGACGCCGCCGACCACGAGCCGCTTGGTGGGTGCTATCGGCGCCGGCGTACCAAGACCCTCGAGCACGAAGCGCCCAAAAGCATGCACCAGGAAGGCGACGCCGAGAGCGATCAGCGTGCCGCCGGCGATGCGCATCGAGAGCGGCGTGTCCTCGATCCGCCAGCCGGTCAGCAGCCAGGGGACGACCCCGGCGACGACGCCAGGAGCCAGCAGCAGGAAGGCGGCGCTCCCGGCCGCGGCGCTCGCCTTACGCGACGGATGCGGGCTCTCTGGCAAAGCCGGCGATCAGCTCGGCGAGCCGCTCGGGCTGATCCTCGGAGACGAACGTGTAGGAGTCCGCGATCCGCTCCAGCCGCGCCCCCTTGATCGTGGCCGCGAGTCTTTCCGCGAAGGAGATCTTGAAGAAGCGGTCCTCCACCGCCCAGGCGAGCAGCGCCGGCCGGTCGAAGTTGCGAAGCGTCTCAGCGGCCTCCAGCGTGTAGCGAGGATGGATCCCGCGCAGGACCTTGACCGTGTCGCGGCGTATCCCGGGATTCGACAGGTAGGGCTCGACCCACTCGCGGGTCGGTGCTCCGTCGAAGTCGTGCTTGATCAGCCGGCCATAGGCGTTGGGGAGGCGCCGCATCGGAGCGAAGCGCATGCCCTGCATCACGCCGCTGAGAACGGGCGGCACCCTCGCCGCCCACTGCATCGGCCGGAACGCGGGCGGCAGGAAGTTCTCGAACGCGTCGCAGTTGGTGAGGAGCAGGCGGCCGATCCGCTCCGGATGGTTGGCGGCCGTGATCTGCGAGATCGCTCCCCCGGTGTCGTTGGCGACGAGGACGACGTCCTCGAGGCCGAGCGATTCGAGAAAGTCGGCGACGATCCGCGCCAGGCCCGGAGGAGAGAGGTCGGCGTCGGCGTCCATCGGGGTGCTGTGGGAGCCGAGTGGCAGGTCGGGGACGATGCAGCGGAAGCTGTCCTCCAGCAGGGGCGTCACCTTCCGCCAGAGCCGGCCGTCGACCAGGAGGCCGTGGACGAAGACGATCGGCGGGCCCTCGCCGGACTCGCGGTACCGAATCGTTCCCTGGGAGAGCTTTGCCTCGCTCATGCCGCCCTCCTCAGGCTACGGAGTTGGGCGCGCCCGAGGCGAAGACAGCGACCCAGTTGGCCGCTCCCTCCGCCTGCTCCGCCGTCGTCTCGGGGGCGGCGGTTGCGACCCCGCCGTTCCCGGCCTCGGCCGGCATCACTCGCCACCGAGCTGGCGCTGCATCGCCAGCGAGTCGATGTAGGTCTGCTTGCTCGAGACGAGCCCGTCGCGGACCTCGATCACGTCGACGCAATCGACCTCAACGCCGGCGCCACTCTCGCCAAGGGCCTCGCCCTCGACCTCGATCGCCTGGGCCGCCGTGCCCGTCATCGTCGACTCCAGGACCCAGTGGTCATCGCCCACATGCAGCGAGCGCTCGGCGAAGTTGATGTCAGGAAGGAGGGCCAGGTAGCCGGCGAACGCTTCGCGGACGGCCTCCTTGCCCTCGGCCGGGGGAGTCCCGACTGCGTGGGCGACGAAGACGGAGTCCTCGGTATGCAGGTCCATGATCGCGTCGAGGTCCTGGCGGTTCCAGGCCTCGCCGTAGCGCTCGGCGAGCATCCGGATCGCCGTGATCGAATCGGTTGCTGTCGTCATCGGGTCGCCTCCAAAGGTCGAATTCGCATACAGGTTGTATGTATAACTGGCCTACAGCTTGTATGTCAATGTGAGCGAGGACACACACGCTGCGCCGCTCCTTGCAGCCGCAGGCTGTGTTTCCATCCCCGGCTAGACTTGAATGCGATGAAGACAGATATCCACCCGACCTACGTCCTCTCGCACGTCCACTGCTCGTGCGGGAACGAGTTCTATACCCGCTCCACGGAGCCCGAGCTTCACGTGGAGATCTGCTCGCAGTGCCACCCCTTCTACACGGGCAAGCAGAAGCTGGTTGACACAGGCGGCCGCGTCGAGCGGTTCCGCCGCCGTGCCGCCAAGCGCGCCCGTTGAGCCCGGAGTCCGACCCTAGGTCCAACGGGGCGCCTTCCGGCGTCGCCCAGTCCGAGCGCATGCCCGATGGCCGGCCGGTGGCGGTCGGCGACGCGCCCATCGGGGGCCAGGCGGTCCTCGAGGGCGTGATGATGCGGGGGGTCTCCGTCTGGGCGGTCGCCTGCCGGACCCCCGAGGGCGAGATCCAGATCACGTCGGAGCCCATCGTCTCCTGGGCCAAGCGGAGCCGGATCCTCAGGCTTCCCGTGATCCGGGGCGTCGTCGCCTTGGCGGAGTCGCTGAAAATCGGCTTCCGGGCCCTGGCGATCTCGGCCAATGCACAGCTTGCCGACGAGGAGGAGCCGCAGGAGATCGGCGGCTTCACCTGGGGCCTGACGATCTTCTTCTCGCTCCTGCTGGCCGTCGGCCTCTTCTTCGTCATCCCCGTGGGCGCCACGAGCCTGATCAAGGACTGGCTCGGCTCCGCGCTCCTCTTCTGGTTGGTCGAAGGGGTGCTGCGGACGGCGATCTTCATCGGCTACCTGGCGTTGATCAGCAAGCTCCCGGACCTGCGCCGCGTCTTCCAGTACCACGGCGCCGAGCACAAGACGATCTCGACCTTCGAGGCGGGCGACGAGCTCACGCCTGCCAACGCGCGCCAGTACTCCCGCCTGCATCCGCGCTGCGGGACGAGTTTCCTGTTGATCGTGATGGTGCTGGCGATCTTCGTCTTCGCGCCCATCGGTCTGCCGGCCTGGTACTGGCTGGTCCTCTCCCGGATCCTCGGAATCCCGCTGATCGCGGGGCTCTCCTACGAGGTGATCAAGTGGGCGGGGAAGCACCGCAACAAGCGCTGGGTGCGCGCCCTCATGTGGCCGGGACTGATGCTGCAGAACCTGACCACCCGCGAGCCCGATGACGACCAGCTCGAGGTCGCGATCCAGTCTCTCAAGGCCGTTCTAGCCGTCGAGGATCCGTACGAGGCGAAGCGCGACCAGACGATCGAGATCGTCGCGTAGCCGAGGCTCACCGAAGAAGCTCTCGAAGTTCGTTGAGCATGTATTCGGGGTCTTCGATGACATCGCCCCAGGTGTAACGCCGAAATGCATCACCGCGCGACCGTGCCTCCCTCTCTCGGAGCCGGTCCTTCTCCCACGCGTGCCGGGAGTTGTGAAATCGGTAGCTGTCGAGTTCGACCGTGAGCCGATGTGCAGGCCACCGGCAATCCACGCGGTGGCCACCGGCGATGCGGTTCGTGATCGGGAGCGGGAGTACGGCTTCCTTCATCCGCTGCAGGAATCGGGCCTCGAGTTTGCTGAGAGTGACCGGCACGTCACCGTGAAGGACTCGATCGAGCTTCGCCCGCCCCGGTGCATTCGGCAGCCGACGGAGGACCTCATCGACCTGTGCAGGCGTCACCCGATAGAGGACACCCGCCTCATGGCAGGCCCGGGCCAGCGCGGGTTCGGACAATGAAGAGGCGAGATCCACCAGTGTGCGGGGGACGGTCGTGATGGGAATCTCTTGACGCTTGCCGATCTCTGCGAGATCGGTCCGGCGCGCACGGTGTATGCGCACGCCCGGCACGCGGCGGTCATTCGGAGTGAGAACTTCTGGCTGAGGAGGAGACCCCTTGATCAGGCGCCAGAGATATGCCGCGGCGCGCCCCGACAGGACAGCCTCATTGCCGCATGCCTTGACCGCTGCGAGGTACCGTGCTTCGAGGCTCGGGGATTGGTGACCGAAGCGGTACACACCTCGATGAACGGGGATCAACAATCCCTTCTCCCTGCGCAGCTTGACCTCATCCGTTGAGAGTCCCGCGTCCACGAGCTCGGATCGGGTGACCACACCGTGCGCCCTGCTTGCGAGCTCCCGGATGACTCGGTCGGCTGTCCGGACTTTGGGGCCCATAAGGCCCTCAAGTCCGGACAGCCTCCCGGCTCGTCCCCCTTTCATTGCCGGTTTTCGTTCTGAGACGGCCTCGCGTCACACTTAGGGTGTGATCGAGGACCTCGTTGATCAGATTCAGGGCCGCTTCGCCGAGCTCGAGCGGCAGATGTCCGACCCCGCGGTGATCGCCGACCGGGAGCGTTACGCCGAGGTCGGGCGCGAGTACCGCGAGCTTCAATCCGCGCAGGAGCTGGCGCGGGAATGGCTGACGCTCAATGACGACCTCGAGGGCGCCCGCGAGCTGGTCGCCGAGAACGGGGACGACCCGGAGATCAAGAAGGTGCTCGCCGACGCCCCCGGGCGGCTCGAGGAGCTCTCCGAGCAGATCCGCCTGGCGATGGTGGAGCGCGACCCGAACGACGACAAGAATGTGATCGTCGAGATCAGGGCCGGCACCGGCGGCGATGAGGCGGCTCTGTTCGCCGGCGACCTCTACAAGATGCTCACCCGATACGCGGAGCGGCGCGGCTACTCGGTCGAGAACCTCTCGCAGTCCCCCGCCGAGGTCGGCGGCTTCAAGGAGGTCACCTTCGCGGTGAAGGGGGACGGGGCCTACTCGGTGTTCAAGTACGAGGGCGGTACCCACCGGGTCCAGCGGGTCCCGAAGACCGAATCCCAAGGGCGCATCCACACCTCGACGGCCACCGTCGCGGTCCTACCGGAGGCGGAGGAGGTGGACCTCCAGATCGATCCGAACGACCTGCAGATCGACGTCTATCGCTCGTCTGGCCCCGGAGGACAGTCGGTCAACACAACCGATTCGGCGGTCCGCATCACCCACAGGCCCACCGGAGTGGTCGTCTCGATGCAAGACGAGAAATCGCAGCTCCAGAATCGAGAGAAGGCTATGCGCGTCCTGCGCGCGCGGCTGCTCGAACGGGAGATCGCCGAGCAGCAGGCGAAGATCGCATCGGAGCGCCGCGCACAGGTTGGGACCGGCGAGCGCTCGGAGAAGATCCGTACCTACAACTTCCCCCAGGACCGCGTCACCGACCACCGCGTGAAGCTGACCGTGAGCGGGGTGGACCGGGTTCTGAACGGAGACCTCGACGAGTTCACGGAGGCGCTCTCCTCCGAGGAGAAGCGCCGCCGGCTCGAAACCCAGACGGCGGAAACCGCCTGAGGCGGGCCGGTGCAGGGGAACACGGTCGGTGACGCGCTGGAGGCCGCGATCGACGCGCTCGCGGCCGCCGGCTGCGAGACGGCACGCCTCGATGCCGAGCTGCTGCTGGCCCAGGCGACAGGCTGGGACCGAGCCAAGCTCACAGCCGAGCCCGACGCTCGCCTGCCGGTTGGCGCGTCACGTGAATTCGCGGAGATGGTGCGGCGCCGCGTCAGGCGCGAGCCGGTCGCCTACATCCTCGGTCGCAAGGGATTCCGCCGCATTGAGGTCCTGGTCGACCGGAGAGTCCTGATCCCGAGGCCCGAGACCGAGCTCCTGGTGGAGCTGGCGCTCGAGGCCGCGCCCACGAAGGTCCTCGACGTGGGCACCGGGAGCGGCGCAATCGCCCTCGCGGTCGCCGACGAGCTCGAGGATGCGCGGGTGACCGCCATCGACACCTCCTTCAACGCGGTTCGGGTCGCCAAGGCGAACACCGAGCGCCTGGGCCTCACGGATCGCGTCGACGTCGTCCTGCGGGGCCCCAGTTCGCTGACCGGTGCGGTGCCCGACGACAGAGCGTTCGATCTGCTGCTCGCCAACCTCCCGTACGTGAGCGAGGACGAGTGGCAGGACCTGGCGCCAGAGATCCGGGAGTACGAGCCGCGCGAGGCGCTCGTCGCGGGCCAGACCGGGCTGGAGGCGATTGAAGCGCTCGCCGAAGAGCTCCTGGGTCTGGCGCCGCGACCTCGCGTCGTCGCGCTCGAGATCGGCGCCGGCCAGGCTGAGGTCGTCTCGAAGCTGGTCAGGGCGGCGGGTTACACGGACGTCGAGGTCCGCTCCGACCTCGCGGGCCACGACCGCGTCGTCATCGGGCGATGACCGAGATCGTCTCCGTCGAGGCCGACGGCCCGGATACGGCTCGCTCGGCCCTCGAGCGCACCGTGGGGGAGGGAGGGGTCGCGATCTTCCCGGCCGACACCCTCTACGGCCTCGCCTGCGATCCGCTCGACCCCCGCGCCGTGGAGCGGATCCACTCGATCAAGGGGCGCGACGACGACAAGCCGTCGGCCGTCATGTACTTCTCGCCACTGGCCATGAGAGAGGTCGTCTCCGGACTCGGCGAGCGCTCCCGCCAAGCGGTCGCCCAGCTGCTGCCGGGCCCGGTAACCCTGGTGATCGCCAACCCGGAACGCCGCTATCCGCTCGCCTCGCGCGACGATCCCGAGCGGCTCGGCGTGCGACTGATCGAGGGCCCCCTCGCCGGCACGATGACCCCGATCTTCCAGACCAGCGCGAACCGCACCGGTGGCCCGGCCCCGCGGAGCTTCGAGGAGATCGACGACGAGGTGCTCGCAGCCGCGGACATGGCGATCGACGGCGGGGAGGAGCTGATCGGTGCCCCCTCGACCGTCATCGACCTGAGCGAGCTCGACTCGGGGGGCCGCTGGGAGGTCCTGCGCGAAGGCGCCCTGCCGCGCGGCGTGATCGATCTGATCCTGGGCGAGACGGCGAGCGGCTAGGAGGCCGCCGCCCGGGCCTCGCGCTCAGCCTCGGCGTGGGTCGTGTAGGCCCAGCCGCGCTGGAAACCGTCGCCGCGCGGCTCCACGACCCAGCCGACCTCGCTGCTCACCTCCGCGCCGCTGCCTCGCCCGGTAGCCGTCATCTGCCCGAGGACGAGCAGTCGATCGCCGATCTCCCGGATCTGACCCAGCTCGACGTGGATCTCCGAGAACATCTCGTCGACGTCCTCGAACCAGGCGCGGATGCCGTTGTGGCCGTGGTATCCGGGGTCTCCCTCGACCCGAGCGGTCAGGAACGGGTGCCATTCGCAGTCCGGGTTCCAGACCGTGGCGAAGGCGTCGGCGTCGCGCGCGTTGTACGAGTCGCGCAGCCGTTCGAGCAGCGGCTGGTAGTCGGCCATCGTCATGTCGACGATCCCTGCTCGAGCGCCGAGAGTGCCTGATCGAGCGTGGGGTAGAGGGAGAGCCGAATCGCCTGCCCGTCCTGCAGCTCCCAGACCATTACCGCGTCCTGGCCGAAGTCGAGTCCCGTGGTCTTACCGCGCGCGCGGAGCGTGAACTCGACCACGACGCGATCTCCGACCTCGCTGAAGCCCCGGGCGTCCCAGCGGATCCCGTCCATGACCTCATCGAAGGACGAGAACCAGCGACCGATGCCCTCGTGGCCGCGGTAGGTGTCCGGCTCGGAGGCGAGTTCGGGCGGAGTGGTCGCCTCGAAGTCGGGATGGATGAAGGGCAGGATTCCTTCGATCCCGCTCTCATTGAATGCCTCGAAGCCCAGCTCGACGATCTCGAGGTTGCTACTCGCCACTGTCCCAGCGTAGGACTTCAGCCTGCGGCTGTGACCGCGCTTCGAATGAAGAGCTCGCGGGCCCGCTTCCGCTCCGGCGTGACCCCGCGCTCGATCCGCTCGAGCGTCATGCCCTGCATGCCCGCGATCACCATCACGGTGAGGACGCGGGCCCTGGCCGGCGTCAGCCCGTCGCTCGCTTCGGTAAGCAGGCGCACCAGGACCTCGCGCCACTGCTCGTTGACCTCGGCGATCGTCCGCCGGACCTCCGGCTCGACCACAGACACCGCCGCGAGGTCGAAGTAGAGGCGAGCGACCCGCTCGTCCTCGTCCAGCACCCGCTCGATCCCGGCGTCCACGGCGCGGATCACGGCCTCGACCGTGGCCGCACCGTCGACTGCTTCGAGCACCGCCTCGGTGATCATCTCGGCGATTGAGCGGCCCGCCGCCCCCACCAGGCCCTGCTTCGAGCCGTAGTGATATGCCACCAGCGGCTTCGACTCGCCGGCGCGAGCGGCGACCTTGGCGATGGTCAGGCCGGCGTAGCCGTCCGACTTCAGGACCTCGATCGCCGCCTCCAGGATGCGCTCGCGCGCGCCGGTCGAGGGCCGGCCCCTGCGGGCCGGGGTCGCGCCTGTAGCTTCGGCGGCGGTGTTTGTGGCCGCCGTCGATGATGGTGGTGTCACGCGGTGGCGAGCATCGCCGGATCGAGGCCCATCGCCGCGAGCTTCTTGGAGAGGGACTTGGCGGCGTACTCGAAGATCTCGCTCGAGTGGTAGAAGGGCGTCTGGAAGTTGTACGGGTCCTCGACCCACGGCGGGACGAAGACGAGGGTGGCGACCGGCAGGCACTCCTTCAGCGTGTCCTCGATGATCTTCGCGTTCGCCTGGTCGTCCTTGATCGCGTCGGCCAGGAACTTCACCCCGAAGCCGACGTGGCGGGACTCGTCCCGGTTCACCGCCGTGAACCCCGCGGTGAAGCCAGGGAACCAATTCCGCTCCCGCATCGACTTGATCATGAAGCGGGCTGCGGAAAGGGCGAGCATCCCCTCGATCACGATCATGTAGACGGTGACGCCGCGGACGAGCTTGGGGAAGTCGCTCGGGTCCTTGCGCAGGTCCTCGGCGCACTCGTGGAGGATCCCGTTGAAGAGCGTCTCCCAGTCATCGTTCACGACGTAGCGCTGCTTGTCGATCATCTCGCCGAGGCTGCCGGCCTCGATGCCGAAGACCTCACGGTAGAAGCCGTTCCAGAAGACGGTGTGCTTCGCCTCGTCGGAGATCTGCGTGGTGAGGAAGACCTTCGCCTCGTGGGTCGGCGCCGCCAGCGCGAACGGGAGCAGCTCGAGCGTCACCCGCTCCTCGCCGAGGAAGAACTCCGAGAACCCGAACTCGAGGAACCTGCGCTCATCGGCGGTGAACATGTCCGGGTCCGCCCACTGCTTGGCGTCTTCGGTGAAGTCGAAGTCCTCGGTCGACCAATGCTGTCGCTGCCAGCGCATGAACAGCTTCTCGTAGGAGGGGGCGGCCTCGACGATGCGGTCGAGCCCCGCCATCACCTTGTCGATGTCGCCGTCCAGCAGGACTGACAGCGCCTCGTCGTCGGTGTGGAGCTCATCCGGCGGCGGTGTTTGTGGCCGCCGTTGATTCTGGGTGGCGGTGGCGTCTGTCATTGCTCCTCCTCGCTCGGGTCCGTGGTTCGGCGCATTATTTACCATCCGTTCAATAAATGTCAAGTCCACGGCCATCGCTATCGTGGCCGGGCGATGAGCGAGCTCCCCGACGACTTCCAGACCGCCCACCTCGCCGACGTCGACCCCGACATTCAGCGAGTGCTCGACGGCGAGCTCGGCCGCCAGCAGGGGACCCTCGAGATGATCGCCTCGGAGAACTTCGTGCCCCAGGCGGTTCTCGATGCCGCGGGCTCCGTGCTCACCAACAAGTACGCCGAGGGCTACCCCGGCAAGCGCTACTACGGCGGCTGCGAGTGGGTCGACATCGCCGAGCAACTGGCGATCGATCGGGCGAAGGAGATCTTCGGGGCCGAGCACGCCAACGTCCAGCCCCACGCCGGCGCCCAGGCAAACAACGCCGCCTACATGGCGATGCTCGATCCAGGCGACACGATCATGGGGATGGCCCTGGACCACGGCGGCCACCTCACGCACGGGATGAAGCTGAACGTCTCGGGCAAGCTCTACGACGTCGTCGCCTACCACGTGCGCCGCGAGGACAAGCTCGTCGACATGGACGAGGTCGCGCAGCTGGCGAAGGAGCACCAGCCGAAGGTGATCGTCGCGGGCTGGTCCGCCTACCCGCGCCAGCTCGACTTCCCCGCCTTCCGCGAGATCGCCGATTCGGTGGGGGCAAAGCTGATGGTCGACATGGCTCATTTCGCCGGCCTGGTCGCGGCCGGTGAGCACCCGAGCCCCGTCCCGCATGCCGACGTGGTGACCACCACCATCCACAAGACCCTCTGCGGACCGCGCAGCGGCATGATCCTCTGCAAGGAGGAGCTGGCCGCCGACATCAACCGCTCCGTCTTCCCGGGCCAGCAGGGCGGCCCGCTGATGCACATCATCGCCGCCAAGGCGGTGGCCCTGAAGATCGCCCAGAGCGAGCCGTTCAGGGAGCGCCAGCGGCAGACGATCGCCAATGCCCAGGCCTTCGCCGATGAGCTGATCGCCGGCGGCATCGACGTACTCACCGGCGGTACCGACGTGCACCTCGTCCTGGTCGACCTGACCAACACCGGGCTCGACGGCAAGACCGCCGAAGACCGCCTCGAGGAGGTGGGGATCACGGTGAACCGCAACGCGATCCCGTTCGACGAGCGCCCGCCGATGAACCCCTCCGGCCTGCGGATCGGGACGCCGGCTCTGACTACCCGCGGGCTGGTCGAGGACGACCTGCGCGAGATCGCCAGGGTGATCGCCGTGGCACTCGGAGACGACTTCGACTCCCAGAGGGACTCGCTCCTCGAGCGCTCTCGCGCGTTGATGGAGAAGTACCCCCTCTACCCGCAGCTCTCAGCCGCGACCGTCTAGCGCCGCTTGAAGATCTGGGCCGACATGAGTGGCCCGGCGCATGTCCTCGTGCTCCGGCCGATCATCGAGCGCCTCCGGGCGCAGGGCCATGAGGTGCTCGTCACGGCCCGCGTGTACACCCAGACCCTCGAGCTGCTCGAGCTGCACGGGATGGACTACACGCTGATCGGGAAGCATGGCGGTGCCTCGCGTGTACGCAAGCTGTTCAGGCTGATTCAGCGCACCGGCGGGATGCGCCGATTCGGCAAGGACAAGGGGTTCGACCTGGCGATCGCGCACGGCTCCAACGACATCGCGATCGCCTCCCGCATGCTCGGCATTCCCGAGGCGAACATGCACGACTACGAGTTCGCGATTGCGCAGCACCAGGTCGGCTGTCGCCTCGCGAAGCGCGTGATCTTCCCGGACTCGGTGCCGCCCGAGCGGCTGAAGCGATTCGGCGTCACTCCCGAGAAGCTCTTCCAGTACCCCGGGATCAAGGAGGAGTACTACCTCTCCGACTTCGTGGTCGACGAGCAGGCGCTCGAGAAGCTCGGTGTCGACACAGACCGCGTCGTGGTCGTGGTCCGCCCGCCGCCCGACGTCTCGCTCTACCACCGCCGCTCGAACCCCCTCTTTCCGCAGGTGCTCGCGCGAGTAGGCTCTGATCCCGGTGTCCACGCGGTCGTGTTGCCCCGCACCGAAGAGCAGCGGGCCTACGTCAAGGAACTCGCCCTGCCGTCACTGATCGTCCCCGATCACGCTGTGGAAGCGCAGAGTCTGGTGGCCCTCGCCGATCTGGTCGTCTCGGCGGGGGGAACAATGAACCGCGAGGCTGTGGCGCTCGGCACCCCCGTCTACACGACCTACGGCGGAAGGCTGGGCGGCGTGGATGAGGCGCTGATCCGCTCGGGTCGCCTGCGTCCCCTGACAGATCCCAGGGCGCTGGAGCTCGAGAAGAAGAGCGGGCAGGGGGAGCGGGTCCGTCGCGATCCCCAGCTGCTCGTCGACCTGATGCTGGGCGCGGCCGAGCCGGAGGCCGCGACGTGAGCGCTCCGGTACGGACGCCCGCGCAGAGCGAGACCGCGGCGTCCGGCTCCGACGGCACCCCTTCGCTCGCCGAGCAGTACTCGGTCATGGCCTCTGAGGACTTCGCGCCGCGCCGGGTGGACATCGCTCTCCGCGCCCTCGACCTGCTGATCGCCGGAAGCGCACTCATCGTCCTCTCGCCCCTCCTGGGACTGCTCGCGCTCGGAATCCTGCTCACCTCCGGCACCCCGGTTCTCTACCGCGGCGAGCGGGTGGGGAGGGCCGGCCGCGTCTTCACCATGTTCAAGCTGCGGACGCTGAAGGGGGGAGCAGAGGGGCGACTGGGCAACGTCTATGGGGAGGAGCTCAGCCGGCGCACCGAGCAGGAGGTGACGATGGTGGGGAAGGCCGCCCGGCTGACTCACATCGACGAGGTGCCGCAGCTCTACAACGTGCTTCGCGGCGACATGAGCATGGTCGGCCCCCGGCCGGTGAGGCCGGCCTTCTTCTACCGGTTGGTCGAAGAGGTCCCCCAGTACTGGCAGCGGCTCGTGGTCAGGCCGGGCGTCACCGGCTTCGCGCAGACCAGGATCACGCGCGAGGACTCCTGGGAGGACAAGCTGATCCACGACCTCGAGTACATCGCGGACCGCTCGATCCGCCTCTACCTTCGGGTGCTCGGCGCGACCATGGCCCGCATCATTCGCCTCACCCTGAACGGGCGCAACCGCTAGCAGGGCACCCCGGCGGGACATAGACGCCGACGTGTCTCAAATGGGTATAGGCTTTCGCACGATGCAGGAGGGGAGCCAGGGCTTCCGCAGGTTTGGGCTGGTGATCGGGCTCGCGCTCGCGCTCGGCTGCATGGTGGCGCCCTCCGCCCTCGCCGCCAAGAAGCACTCGAAGCAGGTGAAGGACAACACGGTCTGGCTCTGCAAGCCGGGAATCCCGAACAACCCGTGCGAGCCCGGCTTCGACACGACCCTGCTGTCGCCGTCCGGCCAGGTGGTCGGCACCCAGTCGGTCAAGCCAGACCGGAAGCGCAAGTTCGACTGCTTCTACGTCTATCCGACGGTCAGCGACGACAAGACCCCGAACTCCGATCTTTCGATCGACCCTGAGGAGCGCTCGATCGCGCTCTATCAGGCGGCCCGCTACAGCCTGCACTGCCGAGTCTTCGCGCCGATGTACCGGCAGCTGACCCTCGGAGCGATCCTCAGCGGCGCCCCGATCCCTCCCGACGCGCAGCAGATCGCCTACGGGGACGTGGCAGCCGCCTGGAAGACCTACCTGCGCAAGTACAACCACGGCCGCGGCGTCGTCCTCATCGGCCACTCCCAGGGAACCTTCGTGCTGCGTGAGCTCATCCACCAGCTCGTCGACCCGAACAAGAAGGTGCGGGCTCGGTTGATCTCGGCGATTCTCCTGGGAGGGGACGTCACCGTGCGCGAGGGCGGCAACGTCGGCGGCGACTTCAAGAACATCCCCGGCTGCCGCAAGGTGAAGCAGGCCGGCTGCGCCATCGCCTTCTCGACCTTCAACGCCCCGGTGCCGAACGACACCAAGTTCGGGCGCCCGAACACGCTCAACGGGCCCGGCCTCGCAACCACCGGCGACGTGCTCTGTACGAACCCGGCCGCGCTCGGCGGCGGCTCCACGGTGCTCACCTCGGTATTCCCGACGGAGCCGTTTGCGCCGGGAACGACGATCGGCCTCGCGACCGGAGCAGTCGGCGTACCTATGCCCTCCGGGGCGACCACGCCGTGGTTCCAGACTCAGGCCTACGCCGGCGCCTGCGACGCGTCCAACGATGCGCACGTGCTGCAGATCAGCCCCGTGGCCGGCGCGCCCACCCTGCGCGCGGTCCCGGACGCGACCTGGGGACTCCACCTGGTCGACGCCAACATCGCGCTCGGCAACCTGACCGACGATGTCGCCGGCGAGGCCAAGTTCTGGCTGCAGTCGAAGAGCAAGGCGAAGAAGCAGAAGGGTTAGTCGCGGTGCCCTCGGTCTCGCGCGAGTGATCCCGGGCGCTCTCTAGTCTTCCCCGCATGTGCGGGATATGCGGTCTCGTCAGCCTCGACGGGGCCACGGCCCCGGATCCCGCGGCTCTTGCCGCGATGAACGAGTCCCTGGTTCACCGCGGCCCGGACTCGGACGGCAGCCTGATCGACGGCCCCTGCGGACTCGCGATGCGGCGCCTCTCGATCATCGACCTCGCGGGCGGCGACCAGCCGATCGGAAACGAGGACGGCCGGATCCAGGTGATCCAGAACGGCGAGATCTACAACTACGGCGAGCTGATGGAGGAGCTCCGCGGCCGCGGGCACACCTTCTCCACCCACAGCGACACCGAGGTCCTGGTCCACCTCTATGAGGAGCGCGGCCCCGCCTTCGTGGAGGCGCTGCGAGGGATGTTCGCGATCGCGATCTGGGATGCCCGCCACGGCCGGCTCGTCCTGGCGCGCGACCGCTTCGGGATCAAGCCCCTCTACTACCGGGTCGCCGGCGGCTGGCTCTCCTTCGGCTCCGAGCTCAAGGCCCTGCTGCGCCAACCCGGGTTCTCGCGCGAGATCGATCCGGCGGCGCTCGAGGCCTTCCTCGCCTTCAACTCGATCCCCGCGCCGCTCACCATCTTCACCGAGGCGCGCAAGCTGCCGGCGGGCCACACCCTCGCTGGCCGAGAGGGGGAGGGTGGAGATCCACCGCTACGCCAGGCCCGCGCCGGTCCCCGCCGATCAGGTCCGCGGCGAGGGGGATGAGGCGCTCGCCGAGGAGCTCCGAGGGCGCCTGCGGGACTCGGTCCGGGCGCACCTGGTCTCGGACGTCCCGGTCGGCGTGCTGCTCTCGGGGGGCATCGACTCGGCGACCCTCACCGCGCTGGCGGCGGCCGAGAGCGGCTACAGGGTGAGCACGTTCTCGATCGGCTTCGAGGAGCAGTCCTTCGACGAGCTGGAGCTGTGCCCGCCTGGTCGCCAAGCGCTACGGCACCGACCACCACGAGCTGGTCCTGCGCCCTGACGCCGTGGACCTGCTGCCGCGCCTCGTCGACGCCTTCGACGAGCCCTTCGGCGACTCCTCGGCCCTCCCCACGTATCTGGTCTCGCAGCTGGCCTCGGACACCGTCAAGGTCGTCCTCTCGGGCGAGGGCGGCGACGAGCTCTTCGGTGGCTACTACACCTACGTCGCCGACCGGCTGGCGCCGCGTATCGGAAGGGCCGCGCCGCTTCTGCGCCCGCTGGTCGACCGGCTGCCGAGCTCCTCGGGGAGGGTCGAGCTTCGACTACAAGGCCAAGCGCTTCGTCCGCGGCGCGCACCTGCCGCCGCTCGAGCGCCACCACGCCTGGAAGGAGATCTTCTCCGCGGATGCCCAGCAGGAGCTGCTGAGCGCCCGCGCGGACGTCCGACCCGCTCGACGTCTACCGGGAGCGCTACGGAGAGACCGAGGGTTCGGAGGAGCTGGCGCGCCTGCAGGACCTCGACCTCGGCATCTACCTCGTCGACGACCTGCTGGTGAAGACCGACCGGGCCAGCATGGCCCACTCCCTCGAGGCTCGCGTGCCGTTCCTCGACCCGGTCGTCGCCGAGCTCGCCCTGGCGCTGCCAGACGAAGCAGAAGGTGCGCGGCTTCTCCAAGAAGCGGCTGCTGCGGCGGGCCGCTGGCGCCGCTCGCTGCCCCGAGAGATCGTCCGCGGCCGCAAGCAGGGCTTCTCGATCCCTGTCGCCGCCTGGCTGCGCGGCGACCTCGCTGAGCCGTTCGCCCGCGACGTCCTCTCACCCGAGACGCATCGAGCGGCAGGGGTACCTGGACGCCGGGGCCGTCACGCGGGTGCTCGACGAGCACATCTCCGGCAGGGAGGACCTCAGCCGGCAGATCTGGGGGCTGCTCGCCTTCACCCTCTGGTTCGACCGCTACGCCCGTGAGCCGCGCAACGGCGCGGCCGAGATTCGCGTAGCCCGCGATGATGCGAGGGCGCGCGACAGCGCGACCCGTGAGATGGGCAGCAGGCGGAGCGTTGATGTAGATGCCCGACACGATCGACGCCCTCTTCGGCGTTCATCTTCGCCGGCGCGGCCGTCTGGGCGCTCGTCCCGCCACCGAAGCGCTCGCGCGTGCGGATCGGGGCGATGGACGTCCCCAACGAGCGCAGCCTGCACGAGGTGCCGACCCCGAAGCTCGGGCGGTCTGGCCGATCCTGGTGGCGGTCCTGATCGGCGGCTCGATCTTCCTGCCCTGGGACCAGGAGACCCGCTCGATCCTGGCGGGCGCCATCGTGATCACGGCGGTCGGGCGTCATCGACGACCTGGTCGACCTCCCGGCCGGCGTCAAGCTGCTCGGTCAGACCGCGGCGGCGATCATCCCGGTCGCCTCGGGGGTCACGGTCGACAACTTCACCCTGCCCTTCCTCGGCCGCGTCGATCCCGGCTCGGTCGAGCTGCATCGACCCGCCCCTGATCGGCGCGATCGATCTCGGCCAGGTGCTGACCGTGTTCGGCATCGTGGCGGTCGCCAACGTGATCAACCTGATCGACGGCGTCGACGGACTCGCGGCAGGGGTCTGCCTGATCTCGGCCGGCGCTCTCGCGGTGATCGCCCTGTCGCTCGATCGCAACGCGGCCGGCGTGCTGGCGGCGGTGACTGCCGGGGCGTCGCTCGGCTTCCTGCGACACGGCTTCCCACCCGCCTCGAGCTTCATGGGGGACACCGGCTCCAACCTGCTCGGCTACCTGATGGCGGTGATCGCCGTCCAGGGGGCGCTGAAGACCAACGCGGTCGTCGCGCTCTT
Organism: uncultured Solirubrobacterales bacterium; assembly: GCA_963848955.1. GTDB lineage: Bacteria > Actinomycetota > Thermoleophilia > Solirubrobacterales > 70-9 > DASUPK01. The sequence continues at coordinate 264,120 of CAWKFQ010000010.1, forward strand.
CTTCCCGCTGGCGATGCTGGCCGTGCCGATCCTCGACACAGGCTTCGTCGTCGCCAAGCGGGTCAAGTACGGCAGGCCGATCTACCGCGCCGACACCGAGCACTTCCACCACCGGATGGCCCGCATCGGCTTCAGCCAGCGGCGCACGATCGCCTACCTATACGGCTGGACGCTGGTCCTCGCGGGGCTCGCCCTGGCCCTCCGCTTCGTCCCCTACAGCGACAACCACGGCAACTTCGACCCGTTCTGGACTGTCGTCATGGCCGCCTGCCTGATCGCCGCCGCCGTGGCGAGCTTCAGGCTGCTCGCGCGCGCTGGAGATCCTCAAGCTGCTGAAGGTGCGAAACAGGCAGTGGCGCCGCCGGCTCGGGCTCGCTCAGTTCCCCGAGGCGCCCTTCGAGCCCGAGGTGGAGGAGGGCGTCCTGCGCGAGCTCGACACCGGGACCTTTTCGGTGGTGGATCCGGGGACCGGCGAGTTCACCGCCGTGGATCCCGATACCGGCGAGCTGGAGGCAGTCGAGCCGGAGGACGGGGAGGGGGTCAGTCCGCCCCGACCGCCCGAGCAACCTGCTCGCGCCCGCGATACACGCGGCTCATGATCGTGCCCTGGCGGACTCCCAGGGCCCTGGCCGCCTCGGCGTAGCTCAGGCCCGCGACATCGACGGCGGCGACGGCCTCCCGGAAGGGTTGCGGGAGCCGGGCGAGGGCATCGAGCACCTCTCCCGCCTCCAGCGAGGACTCCGGGTCCCCCTGGGAGGTTCGGGCCGCCAGTTCTTCGGGCATCTGCTCCCGCGGATCGGTCGAGGCGCGGCGGGTGCGCTCGTCACGGAGATGGCTGTACCAGGTGTTCCGCAAGGCCTTGACGAGGTATCCGAGATCGTCGTCGCGCCGCAGGAGTCGAGGCCGTGAGAGGACCTTGGCGTAGGTCTCCTGGACGAGGTCCTCCGCAAGGTCGCGGGAGCCGCACATCGCGCACGCCACCCGAAACAGCTTGTCGATGTGGTCCCCGGCGGCCTGGGGGTCCAGCCGGTGTTCCTCCCGTTGGGCGGCGAGTGCGGTCAGAACGGCACCGCCCCGTCGCCCTTCCACGACGCGAGCTTGAGCAGCTCGCGATTGCCGACATTCGACGCTGACAGCACGCAGGTCCGGCCGTCTCGCCACCAGGTGACCACCCCGCGACCACGGTCGCTGAGGGAATGCAGGTTGACGCCGTTGCGCGTCGTGGTGGTCGCGTCGCTGGGCGCGGGCGATCCCGTCGCCGGAGACGATCGTGTAGGCGATGCGCTTGCCGGCGTGCTCGTAGAGCACGGTCCGGGCCTCGCGATCGCCGAGTCCGTCCGAGCGGATCCCGGCCTGGCGCCAGCCGAACTTCTTCGACCAGTTGGGGAATGGGACGCCCTCGACGTCGGCGGCGAGCAGCTTCGGATTCGAGGGATCGACCGCAACCGCGCCGGTGGACGGCCGCTCGGCGAGGCGCGCGCCCTCGACGACGGTTGGGCTTCCCGACCCGCTGGAAAGAACGAGGACCACGGCGAGGACCGCTGCAGCCGCGGCACCGGCCAGCCCGCCGCCGAAGACGAGACGTCGTCGGGCTGTGCCGCGGGAGGCCGCAGGGGCTTCGGCGACCAGCCGCGCCCGCAGGGATGCCGGGGCCTGCAGATTGAGTCCGCGAAGCGCCGCGGCCCCGGCGCGCTGGCGCTCGAAGGCCGCGCGCAGGGTGGGAGATCCGGCGAGCCGGGTCTCTAGCTCCGTCCGCGGATAGCCCTCCAGCGAGCCGTCCGCAAGGGACGCGAGCTGGCGCCGGGTCTGCTCATCGAGGTCTCTGTGCGATCGATCACCGTTCATGCGTGCTCCACCCATGAAGACGCGCGAGCGAGGGATCTATTCCGAGGGCCCACGGAATAGATACGTGCGGGAGCCGTCCTTGGGCTTGCAATCGACCCAAGGAGCTCAACATGAGAACCCTCAAAGGAATCCTTCGGCCCAGCCCGGCGCTGATCGTGGCGTTCGTCGCCCTCTTCGCAGCGATGGGCGGGATCGGCTACGCGACCGCAAAGCTGAAGCCGAACAGCGTCAAGGCGAAGAACATCAAGAGCGGCGCGGTGACGACCGCCAAGATCGCCGATGGCGCCGTGACGACGCCGAAGCTCGCGCCGAACGCGGTCGCTCCGTATGCGACCAACGCCGTGAATGCGATGAACGCGGCGAACGCCGACAAACTCGGCGGCGTCGCCCCCGGCGGCTGTCAGACCGGATGGCTCAAGGCATCGACGACCGTCGACACGACCCCGCTCAATGGAACGATCGGCGAGCCGATCGGCGTTCCCGGCTTCAACTGCGCCAGCGCGGCCGATGACGCCGTACAGGTCCAGAGGGAAGCGATCGGGCAGTACACGGTGACGCTCGCCGACAACGACGCCGATGTCGCCATTGCGTCGAGCGCCGGCAGCAACAGCGTCGCCGCGGCGACGTCGCTCGATCCCGGCTCCTTCCTGGTCAAGGTCTGGAACAACGGCGACGCAGCGTTCGTGGACGGCAGGACATTCACGCTGATCGCGTTCTGATCGCACGGAGGTCCACTCCAGGAGCGGCCGCCGGCCAAGCCGGCGGCCGCTTCGCGCCGGGCCGGGGAGGTCCTTGAAGGCACTGCCTCGCCGAGGCGCAGCCGCTAGGATTCGCCGCCCCTCCGGCAGCCTTGGGGGGTGACCTTTGCCAGGTGGGGGGCAAGCACTTGATGCGCTCGTTCAAGATCGACATTTCATTCGGGGTCCGCAGTTGTCGACTGTCGCCCTAGACGAGTCCGGCGCGGCCGGTTCGTCTCGGATGGCGAGCGCGTTCCGCTACCTGGACCTGGTCCTGCTGGCCGTGGCCCTGCCCGTGTTCATCGCCGCGGATCTGCCGATGGCCGGCTACCTCGCGGTGGCCGGGATCTGGATCGTGATGTACGGGATCGAGATCGCCTCGAATCGAGCCATCGCCGGCGCCGTCGAGCGCCGCGACCGCCGGGCCGCCATGGGTTGGCTCGGGGCCACCAGCCTGGCCAGCGCGTGGGTGGTCGCGCTCGCGGTCCTGATCGTCGGTCTGGCGGCAGGCAAGGACGCGGGCCTTGCCGCGGCGCTGCTCGCGTTGATCCTCTTCACAGTCCACCTCGGCTCGCGTGTGCTGCTGCGCGTGACGGCTCCCCAGGACCCGACCTGATGGCGGATCGCCTGTTCAACTGGCTCAAGGGCCTCCCGTTCTTCGGCAAGATCGCAGTCTTCATCGCCGCCTGGCTGATCCCCTCGATCCTGCTCCTGCTGATCTTCGGCGACGACGGCAAGAACGAGGAGTTCAGGCCTCAGGACGAGTTCAAGCTCCACGACTGGATCCCGATCCACCTCGGGCCCCTCAACCTCTCGATCAACCGCGCGGTCCTCTATCTGCTGCTGGCGAGCGCCCTGACGATCTGGGTGATGGTCTACATCGCCCGTCACATGCAGCTGAAGCCGAACCGCACCCAGGCCGCGGTCGAGACCGCCTACGACCTGACCAAGAACAACATCACGGGGACCAACCTCTCCTCCTCCTACGCGACCAAGTGGTTCCCCTTCCTCGCGACCCTGTTCTTCTTCATCGCCTTCTCGAACCTGATCGGCTACATGCCATTGCCGACGAACAGCGCCGAGACCGTCAACATCTTCGGGGTCGGGTTTCCCTCGTTCGCGATCTACGCCGCGACGGCGAACATCTCGTTCTCCCTGGCGCTCACCCTGGTCGTCTGGTTCAGCTACCACATCGAGGGAATCAGGGCGAAGGGGTTCATCGGTTACCTGCGAAGCTTCCTGCCCTCGGGGCTCGAGAACATGAATCCGATCGGCAAGGCGCTGATCTTCGGCATCGAGCTGCTCTCCCAGTTCATGCGGCTCGTCTCGCTCTCCGTACGACTCTTCGCCAACATCCTCGCCGGGCACCTCCTCCTGCTCTTCATGGGAGGCGGGCTGGCCGTCCTGCTCGGCCTCTCGGCCCTCGGAGCCCTTACCTTCCCGCTTGCATTCGTCTTCTTCGTCCTTGAGGTCGGCCTGATCGCAACGCTGCAGGCGTTCATCTTCGCCACCCTCTCTGCCATCTACATCGGCGGCGCCGTCGCCGAAACCCACTAAGCAAAGGAGCGCTGATTCATGGTTGAAGTGTTGGTTCCGCTCGCCCAGGCATCCCAGGGCGTCACGGACACCGGAGTCACAGACGCCGGCAAGGCGATCGCGCTGGGCGTGGGTGCCGGACTCGGCTCGATCGGGGCAGGAATCGGCATCGGCTTCATCTTCGGTAAGGAGATCGAGTCCGTCGCCCGCCAGCCCGAGATGAAGGACGACCTCCAGCAGATCCGCTGGCTCGGCTTCGCGCTGACAGAGGCGGTCGCCTTCTACACGTTCATCTTCGGTCTGATCGCGTTCTTCCTCTAGGCCGACAGTGGATCCAGTCACGCTGACAACAACCGTCGTTCCGCTCGCCGCTGAGGGTGATTCCGGCGGCAGCTTCCTGGTCTCGCCCAACCTCGGGCTGATGATCTGGACGCTGCTCGTCTTCGGGATCACGATGTACGTGCTCAGCAAGGTCGCGTTCCCGCGGATCCAGGCGGCGCTCGACAAGCGCGCCAACTTGATCCGCGACTCCATCGACGAGGCGGAGAAGACCCGGGCCGAGGCCAACGAGGTCCTCGAGGAGTACCGGGCCCGGCTCAAGGAGGCCCGCGAGCAGGCGGACGAGATCACCGCTCGCGCCCGGAAGACGGCCGAGACGACCACCGCCGACGCCACCGAGCAGGGACGCGAGAAGCGAGAGGAGCTGCTGGCCGCCGCCCGCCGGGACATCGAGGCGGAGACGCGACGCTCCCTCGAGCGGATCCGCAAGGAGGTCGCCGATCTGACAGTTCTGACCACCGAGAAGGTGACGCGGAAGTCACTCGACGCGGACGACCAGAAGCGGCTGATCGACGAGGCGCTCGCCGAGGTGGACTTCTCCAGCCTGAGCGGGAACGGCTCAGGCGAAGTCACGGAGGGGGCGGCGAGTTGATTCGCGTAGCCCCCGGAAGCGAAGCTGAGGAGGCGTAGCGGTGGAGGAGATCGCCCGCGTATACGCAACCGCCCTGTTCGGGGCGGCCAAGGACCGGGGGAAGCTCGACGCGATCCGCGATCAACTCGGGCAGTTCGTCGACGCGCTCAGGGACAACCGTGATCTGCAGCTCTTCCTCTTCAGCCCCTATTTCTCCTCGGCGGAGAAGATCGAGGGCCTGAAGAAGGCGGTGTCCGATGCCGAGCCGGAGCTGCTCAACTTCCTGGAGCTGTTGCTCGAAAAGCACCGGATGCCGGTGATCTACCGGATTCGCAGCCAGTACGACGCGCTCTGGGACAAGGAGAACAAGCGGCTCGGCGTCACCGTGACCAGCGCGGTCGAGTTGGATCCCGAGATCGTCAAGCGGATCGGCTCGGAGATCGAGGAGCAGACCGGCAACACGGTCGAGCTGCAGAGCAACGTGGATCCCGACATCCTCGGCGGGCTGGTCGTGCAGGTCGGGAACATGGTCTTGGACACGAGCATCCGCAACAGGCTCGAGAAACTTCGAAAGAGCGTCGCTGCGGCGGCGTAGGCAAAGGAGTGACGTAGAGAGATGGAGATAAAGCCGGACGAGATCGCAAGCATCCTGCGCGAGCGGATCGAGGGCCTCGACACAGACTCCGCGGACCTCTCCGAGGTCGGGACCGTGCTCGAGATCGGCGACGGGATCGCCCGCATCCACGGGGTCGACAACTGCATGTCCCTCGAGATGCTCGACCTCCCGCACGACGTGGTCGGGTTGGCGCTCAACCTCGAGGAGGACAACGTCGGCGCCGTGCTCTTCGGCGACTGGGACGAGGTCTCGGAGGGGGACACGGTCAAGCGCACCGGCAAGCTGCTCGAGATCCCGGTCGGCGACGAGCTGCTCGGCCGCCTGGTCGACCCGCTCGGCCGGCCGCTCGACGACAAGGGGGACATCAACACCACCGAGACCCGCTCCGCCGAGCACAAGGCCCCCGGCGTGGTCCACCGCCAGCCGGTTGTCGAGCCGATGCAGACGGGCCTGAAGGCGATCGACTCGATGATCCCGATCGGCCGGGGCCAGCGCGAGCTGATCATCGGCGACCGCCAGACGGGCAAGACGGCGATCGCGATCGACACCATCATCAACAACAAGAGCTCCGATCTCGTCTGCGTATACGTCGCGATCGGCCAGCGGATGTCGACCGTCGTCCAGGTGATGGAGACCCTGGAGGAGAACGGCGCGATGGAGAACACGATCATCGTGGCCGCGCCCGCCGACGAGGCGGCGCCGATCAAATACATGGCGCCGTACGCCGGCTGCGCGATGGGCGAGTACTTCCTCTACCAGGGAAAGCACGCCCTCTGCATCTACGACGACCTCTCCAAGCACGCCGCGGCCTACCGCCAGATGTCGCTGCTGCTCCGGCGCCCGCCGGGCCGCGAGGCCTATCCGGGCGACGTCTTCTACCTCCACTCCAGGCTGCTGGAGCGGGCGGTGAAGCTCTCCGACGAACAGGGCGCCGGCTCGCTGACCGCGCTGCCGGTGGTCGAGACGCAGGCAGGCGACATCTCGGGCTACATCCCGACGAATGTCATCTCGATCACCGACGGGCAGATCTTCCTGGAGAGCGACCTCTTCTACTCGGGAGTTCGCCCGGCCATCAACGTCGGCACCTCGGTCTCGCGGGTCGGCGGCAACGCGCAGACGAAGGCGATGAAGAAGGTCGCCAGCCAGCTCCGCCTGGATCTCTCCCAGTACCGCGAGCTCGAGGCCTTCGCCCAGTTCGGCTCGGAGCTCGACCCCGAGACCCAGAAGCAGCTCGCGAGAGGCGAGCGGATGGTCCAGGCGCTCAACCAGAAGGAGCGCCAGCCGATGCCGGTGGCCGAACAGGTCGCCTCGATCTACGCCGGCACGGGTGGCTACCTCGATCGAATCAAGACCGAGCGGGTGACCGAGTTCCTCGGCGCCATGGTCTCCAGGCTGCGCTCCCAGGAGAAGGACCTGCTCGACCGGATCAACGAGAGCGGCGACCTTTCCGACGAGGACGAGGAGGCCCTTGGAAAGGCGATCGCGCAGGCGATCGATGACTTCGGGCCCGACTTCGACCAGGAGGGCAACCCGCTCGAGGAGGGCGAGTCCGATCGGGTCACGCAGCGTGATGAGTCGGAAGGGTCCCAGGGGGAGACGCGTTCCGAGGACGGGGATTCGGGCAAAGCTGAGGCCGACGAGTCCGAGGCCGACGCCGAGGCGGAGCAGGAGGAGGCCGGCGCGACCGCCTGACGCATGGCGACTCGCAAGGAAGTAAAGAACCGCATTGCCTCCGTCAAGAACGTGCAGACGATCACCCGCGCTTTTGAGCTGGTTGCCGCCGCCCGCCTGCGGCGGGCCGAGCAGCGCATCGACGCCCTACGTCCCTACGCCCGCGAGCTGCGCAGGATGACCCGGCAGGTCGCCGAGGCGGCCGGGGTGGAGGCACGCAACCTGCCCGTCCTGCAGGAGCATGAGGAACAGCGCACGGTTGGCATCCTGCTCGTCACCGGCGATCGAGGTCTGGCCGGCTCCTTCAACTCGCAGATCATCCGGGCCGGGGCGCAGCTTCAGCGCGAGCTCTCCCGGGAGGGCAAGGAGGTCCGCTTTTCGGTCGTGGGGCGCCGCGGCGTCTCGACTATGCGCTTCCGAGGCGAGGACCTGCACGGGGAGTACGTCGGCTTCACCGACCGCCCCGCCTTCGCGAACGCGAGGGAGATCGCCGACGCGCTGATCGCCTCCTACGTCGACAAGGACCTGAACCGGGTGGACCTGATCTACAACCGCTACGTCTCGCCGCTTACCCAGTACGTGCGGCGGCAGACGCTGCTCCCGGTTCAGCAGGCCGACGTCTTCGGCGAGGGGGTGGGGGAGCTCAGCCCCGATGAGGACGAGGACCTGGACCAGGAGCTGGTGGAGGCTCACCGCAAGGCGCTGTGGGATTACGAGCCCGAGCCCGAGGAGCTGCTCGGCGAGCTGATCCCCGAATATGCCCAGCTCAACGTCTACCGGGCGCTGCTCGAGTCGACAGCGTCGGAGCACGGCGCGCGGATGACCGCGATGCGGAATGCGGCGGACAACGCCAAGGAGGTGATCTCGGACCTCACCCTGGAGATGAACCGGGTCCGTCAGGCCGAGATCACCCAGGAGATCCTCGAGGTCGTCGCCGGAGCCGAGGGCGTGAGCTAACCAACCTAAAACGGGTTGCGCCTGCGGCGCACCCTCGCATCATCGAAGGAGACGAATGGCTGACAACGGAGACAAGAACGGAAAGGTGGGCACCGTCGAGCAGGTGACGGGCGTCGTCATCGACGTCGCCTTTCCCGACCACATCCCGGAGATCTTCCACGCGCTGGAGATCGACGTGCCGCCCGAGGGTGGACGAACCGAGGGAAGGCTGGTCTGCGAGGTGCAGCAGCACCTCGGCGACGATCGCGTCCGGGCGATCGCCATGGACGCGACCGACGGCGTCAAGCGTGGCGACAAGGTGCTCGACACCGGTGGGCCGATCACGGTTCCGGTCGGCGACCAGACCCTGGGCCGCATCTTCAACCTGCTGGGTGAGACGATCGACGAGGGCCCGGAGCTCACAGACGGGGAGCGCTGGCCGATTCACCGCCCCGCCCCCGAGGTCGAGGACCTCGTCCCTTCGCAGGAGTTGCTGGAGACCGGGATCAAGGTCGTGGACCTGCTGGCCCCCTACGCCAAGGGCGGCAAGGTCGGCCTGTTCGGCGGCGCAGGCGTGGGAAAGACGGTTCTGATCCAGGAGTTGATCCGCTCCATCGCGGAGGAGCACGAGGGCCTATCCGCGTTCTGCGGTGTCGGCGAGCGCTCGCGCGAGGGCAACGACCTCTGGCTCGAGATGAAGGAGTCCGGCGTCATCGACAAGACCATGTTGGTCTTCGGTCAGATGAACGAGCCGCCGGGCGCGCGCCTGCGCGTCGCCCTCTCCGGCCTGACCATGGCGGAGTACTTCCGCCAGCAGGGCGGCCAGGACGTGCTGCTCTTCATCGACAACATCTTCCGGTTCGTGCAGGCGGGCTCCGAGGTCTCGGCGCTGCTCGGCCGAATACCCTCCGCTGTCGGCTACCAGCCGACCCTCGAGACGGAGATGGGTCAGCTCCAGGAGCGGATCACCTCCACGCGCGAGGGATCGGTCACCTCCATCCAGGCGATCTACGTGCCCGCGGACGACCTCACCGACCCGGCGCCGGCATCCGTGTTCGCGCACCTCAACGCGACCACCACGCTGACGCGGTCTCTGGTGGAGCAGGGGATCTACCCGGCGGTCGATCCACTCGACTCCACCTCGACGATCCTCAAGCCGGAGATCCTCGGCGACGAGCACTACAACACGGCGACGCGTGTCCAGGAAACGCTGCAGCGCTATCGCGAGCTCCAGGACATCATCGCGATCCTCGGGATCGATGAGCTCTCCGACGCCGACAAGCAGACGGTGTCGAGGGCGCGGAAGATCCAGCGCTTCCTCTCGCAGCCGTTCTTCGTCGCCTCCCAGTTCACCGGTCGCACGGGGAGTACGTACCGGTCGCCGAGACCGTCCGCGGCTTCAAGGAGATCGTCGACGGCGAGCTCGACGACATCCCGGAGCGCGCCTTCTACATGCAGGGCTCGATCGACCAGGTGTTGGATGCGTCCAAGAAGATGGGGGCCGAGGAGCCCGAGGAGTCCGCTCAGGCCGAGGCTGACGAGCAGGAAGACCAGGTCAGAGCAGGAGGCTCAGCGGGCGGAGGCGAGCCGAGGACCAGGATCAGGGCGAGCAGGCGGAGGACGAGGCGGCCTGATCGCCTGAATCGCGATGGCCGAGCACAACGTCGAAGTCCGCCTGCTCACCCCGGAGGGTGAGGTCTTCACGGGGGAGGTGGAGCAGGTCTCTACCCGGACCTCCGTGGGCGAGATCGGCATCCTCGCGAACCATGTTCCCGTGCTGGCGCGGCTGCTGCCGACCGAGCTGCGGCTTGCACATGCCGGACGGCGACATCCGCCGCTGGGCGCAGGCCGAGGGCTGGCTGCAGGTTTTCGCCAACCGCGCCACCGTCCTGGTCGGCGAGGCGATCCCGCCCGAGAGCCTCGACACGGGGCGAGCTGCAAAACCGGATCGAGGACGCCGATGCCCGCCTAAGGGAATCCGAGCAGGGTTCCGGCGCCCACACGCAGGCGGAGAAGGACAAGGCGCGCGCCGAAGCGTTCCTCGAAGTAGCCGAGTCCCGCTCCTGAAGCTCCTCTTGCTGGTCCGGAGCATGGCGCCGGCGGCCGCCGGGCCGCCTGCACCTACGATGCGGCGATGGACGAGCTCGCCCTGGCACAGCGCCTGATCGCCTTCGACACCTCGAACGCCGAGGGTCTGAGGCGCGCCGCCGAGTTCGTCGGCGGCTGGCTCGAGTCGAACGACATCGAGGCGAAGCAGACCGAGGCCCGCGGGTTGCCGGTGACGAAGGCTGAGGTGGGTCCGCCCGACGTGCCCACCCTCGTCCTGCACGGCCACTTGGACGTGGTCCCCGGTGGCCGTGACCAGTTCGAGCCGCGGATCGACGGCGACCGCCTCTACGGCCGGGGCTCCTACGACATGAAGGGTGCTCTGGCGGTGATGCTGACCGTTCTCCATGACCTCCGCGACCAGGAGGACGTGCGCCTGCGCCTGGGGATCGTCTCGGACGAGGAGTCCGAGGAGGAGGAGAACCGCGGCTCGGATGCGCTGGTCGCGAGCGGCTTCATCGGCGACTTCGCGATCACCGGCGAGCCGACCAACCTCCAGGTCGGCGTACAGGCCAAGGGGGTGCTGGCGATGCGTCTGCGGGTTCGCGGGCGCTCGGCCCACGGAGCCACGCCGTGGCTCGGGGATAACGCCGTCGTTAAGGCAGTCGAGGTATTCAGGGGCGTCGAGTCGCTACCGTTTGCACGCCACAGCTCGGCCCTGTTCGACCGCCCCTCCATCAATCTCGGTCGGATCTTGGGCGGCGACGCCCTGAACAAAGTGCCCGACACCTGCGTCATAGACGTCGATATCCGCTTCCTGCCCGATCAGGATCCCGACGAGATCCTGGAGCAGGTCGGTTTGCTGCCGGACACCGAGGTGCTCGCCACCTTCCGGCGCCCTCCCGCCGTGGTCGAGCCGGACTCTCCCTACGTGGTCGGGCTCTGTGAGGCCGCCTCGCCGCATCACCCCGAGCAGGTGATGAGCGTCGGGCGGGACGGGGCATCGGACGCGGTCTCCTTTCTCGCCGCTGGGGTGCCCGCTGTCGAGTTCGGCCCGATCGGCGACGGCCACCACGGGCCCGCCGAGTGGGTGTCGGTCTCCTCGTTGGGGAACTACCGGCAAGCGCTCGAGGGCTTCGTGAGGAGCTTCCCGGGGATGGCGCCGTGAGCCCGGAGCGCGAGGGTGGAAACGGCCAAGGCGACGAGCCGCAGCGCCCGGATGAGCCGCAGAGCCCGGACGAGACGCAGGAGTTCAACCTGGACGATGAGCTCCGTGAGGACGGGGACGAGGAGCCCCGAGACGAGCAGCAGCCCGACGAGGGCGTCGGCGATCAGGAGCCCGATGAGGGCGATCTGGAGGACGGGGACGTCAATGAGGAGGAGGAGGTCGACGAGGAGCTCGAGGAGGAGCTCGACGAGGACCTGGACGAGGACGTAGACGGCGACGAGGAGGATGCCGAGCTCCCCGACGAGGAGAGGCTCTCCGAGGTCGTCTCGGCGGAGACCCAGGAGTGGGAGGGTCTCGAGGCCGCCGAGGCATCGGCCGACGAGCCCACGGTCATCCAGAAAGCCGGCTCGGCGATCACCTCGAGCTTCGAGAAGGTCGGCTCGGCGACGACCTCTGGCTTCAAGGCGGTCCGGCGGCACGTTCGCTTCCCGGTCTGGCTGCGCTTCCTGACGGCGTCGTTCGTGATCGTCGCTTCGGTTGCGGGGGCCACTTCCGCCAGCCTGATCCTCTACCTGTCCGACATCGCCAACGCGCTCCGGAATCACAGCGCGATCGAGGGAGTCGATCCTTTCCTGACCAGGACGACGAGCTCCGGGGCGCAGACGATCCTGATCATCGGCTCCGACAAGCGCAACCAGGAGATCAGCGGCAAGTTCGGCCTCTCGGACACGACGATGCTGCTCCGGCTCGACCCGGACAGCAACGCGATCGCCCTGCTCTCGCTGCCGCGCGATCTCAAGGTCTCCATTCCCAACGTTGGGACCGACAAGCTCAACGCCGCCTACTCGTACGGCGGCCCGAAGCTCACCCTCCAGACCGTCAAGCAGCTGACCGGGCTGCAGATCAACCATCTGGTGAACGTCGACTTCACCGGCTTCGCCCGCGCCGTCAATGCGATCGGCTGCGTCTATGTCGACGTCGACCACCGCTACTTCCACCAGAACGGCCCCTACGCGAGCTCCTCCGACTACGCCGAGATCAACCTGCAGCCGGGCTACCAGGCGCTCTGCGGGTTCGACGCGCTCTCCTTCGCGCGCTACCGGCACACCGACAACGACATCGTGCGCGCCGCGCGGCAACAGGCCTTCCTGCGCGAGGCCCGCGCCAAGGTCCCACCCGAGCGCCTGATCGAGGACCGCAAGAAGCTGGTGAAGATCTTCACGACCTATACATCCTCCGATATCGGCTCGGCAGAGGAGATGCTGCGCGTGCTCCGGCTGTTCTTCGACCTCCGCGGGGCGCAGATCAAGGAGATCCATTTCGAGGGGCACCTCGGGCCCTCATACGTCACCGCCTCACAGGGTGAGATCAAGACGGCGGTCGATCAGTTCCTGGGCAGCGAGAGCACGCCCGGTCCCCAGGGCTCGACCGCGAAGCCCGACCAGAAGGTGATTCCCGAGGAAGCGCCTGACGCCACGAAGTCCACCCCGGCATCGAAGAAGAAGTCGGCCGTGGCACAGACGGATCTGGTCCGGACCAGCTACGGCAAGCAACTGGCCCAGGGGATCAAGGACCGCAAGCTGAAAGTCCCGATCTACTACCCGACCCAGCTCGAGGTTGGCAGCGACTACGCGCAGAAGCCCCGCGCCTACAAGATCAACGGCAAGGGGGACCAGTCGCCGCCTTACTCGGAGAGGGCGGCCTACAAGTGGGTGTTCTCGCTGCCCACGATCGGCGACTACTACGGCTTCGAGGGCACCCGCTGGAAGGACCCGCCGATCCTCGACAACCCGACCGACGAGAAGACGATCGGGGACCGTGACTACAAGCTCTTCTACGACGGAGATCGCCTGCGCATGGTGGGCTGGCAGACCGACCAGGGCTCGTTCTGGCTCTCGAACTCATTCATCGAGACGGTCCCGAGCGAGGACATGCTGAAGATCGCCCAGAGCTTCCGCCAGCTCCCCGGCACGTAGCCGGGCGATCTCCGCGATCATCCCTGGGAGGAGAGAGTGAGCGAGAAGGAACCGATCGGGGTTGTCGGAGCCGGGTGGGTCGGCCTGGTCACCGCTGCCTGCTTCGCAGAGCTCGGCCACCGGGTCGTGGTGCGCGAGGTCGTCCCCGAGAAGGTGGAGTCGCTCGAGCGCGGCGAGGTGCCGTTCCACGAGCCGGCCCTGCCCGAACTGGTCGAGCGCAACCGCGAGCGGCTCGTCTTCACCACCGATATGGCAAAGCTCCTCGAGGGCCCGCGCCTGCTCTTCATCTGCGTCCAGACCCCGCCCACCTACTCGGGCGATGCCGACCTCTCGGCGGTCCACCAGGCCGTCGAGGAGCTCGGCGAGCCGGACGGGAGGGCCCTGGTGATGAAGAGCACCGTGCCCGTGGGTACCGGGCGGGCGATCAGGCGGGAGGCGCCGGATCTCGCCTATGTCTCCTGCCCCGAGTTCCTCAAGGAGGGCACCGCGGTCAAGGACTTTCTGGAGCCAGACCGGGTCGTGATCGGTGCGGACGCCGAGGACGACTGGGCGGCCGAGGCGATCGAGGCGGTCTACGAGCCCCTCGGTGCGCCCATCGTGCGCACCGACCTCTCGAGCGCCGAGATGATCAAGCTCGCCTCCAATGCCTACCTCGCCACGAAGATCAGCTTCATCAACGAGATCGCGAACGTCTGCGACGAGGTGGGCGCCGACGTCACTGAGGTCGCGCGGGGCATGGGCCTCGATCCGCGGATCGGGTCGCGGTTTCTGAACGCCGGGCTCGGCTTCGGCGGGAGTTGTTTCCCGAAGGACACCCAGGCACTCAAGATCCTCGCCGGCAACTCGGGCTACCACTTCCAGCTCCTCAACTCGGTGATCGAGGTGAACGAGCTGCAGAAGCGCCGGGTGATGGCGAAGCTCTCGAAGCACCTCGATTCGCTGGTGGGCAAGCGGGTCGCCCTGCTCGGCCTGGCCTTCAAGCCAGACACCGACGACATGCGGGAGGCCTCGAGCCTGGTCCTGTCGGCCCGCCTCGAGGGAGAGGGGGCTGGGGTGGTCGCCTTCGATCCGGTTGCGCAGGAGCGCGCCGGTGAGCTGCTGCCCCGACGTCGAGATGGCCGACTCCGCGATGGATGCGCTCGAGGGCGCCGACGCGGCGGTGCTGGTCACGGAGTGGCCCGAGTTTGCCGAGCTCGACTGGCCCGAGGTGGCCAAGCGAATGGCGAATCCGCTGCTCGTCGACGGCCGCAACTTCCTCGACCCCAGGGTCGTGCGCGACGCCGGCATCACCTACGAGGCAATCGGTCGCCCGAGCGCGGGCGACCGCTCCGTGGTGGGCTGAGGGCTGTGCAGGCGCTGATCCTGGCGGGCGGAGAGGGGACTCGCCTGCGTCCGCTCACCCACACGGTCCCGAAGCCTGTTCTGCCCCTGGCCGGCCGGCCGCACATCGCCTATGTGATCGACTGGCTCGTCCGCCACGGCGTCGACGACGTGGTCGTCTCCTGCGGCCACCTCGCCGAGGGGATGCGCCGCGCAATCGCGGAGCTCGAGCCGGGGGTCGAGATCCGCTACGCCGAGGAGCCCGACGCCCGCGGGACGGCCGGTGCGATTCGCTTCGCGGAGGACATGCTCGGTGAGCGGTTCCTTGTCCTCAATGGGGACGTGCTCTGCGATCTCGACCTGACCGCGCTGATCGAGCAGCACGAGCGAACCGACGCGCGGGCGACGATCGCCCTCTATCCAGTGGACGACCCCTCCGGCTACGGGCTCTGCCATCGCCATGAGGACGGAGAGATCACCGAGTTCCTCGAGAAACCGAAACCGGAGCAGATCGACACCGACGAGATCAACGCCGGCGCCTATCTGCTGGACCGCTCGGTGCTGGAGCGCATCCCGACCGGATCAAGCCGTCTCCATCGAGCGCGAGGTCTTCCCGGAGCTGATCGGCGACGGCCTCTACGGGATCCGGCTCGAGGGCTACTGGATCGACATCGGGACACCCGAGCGCTTCCTGGAAGCGAACTGGGACATCCTCGAGCGTCGGGTCGACACCGTCACCGGCGAACTTCTGGACGAGAACGGCTTGCTGGTGGAGGAAGGGGTCGAGATCGGGGTTCCCGCCACGTTGGATGGTCCGGCGGTGATTGGGGCGCGGACCGAGATTTCGCCGGGCGCACATCCACGTCCACCGTGTGTACTCGGCCGGAATTGCCGGATCCGTCCCGGCGCAATAGTTGAACGCTCCGTGCTTCTCGACGATTGCGTGGTTGAGGACGACGCTGTGGTCGTGAACAGCATCCTCGGCTCCGGTGCAACGGTCGGGGTCGGAGCGGAACTCGATGGCGACGTGATCGCGGAGGGTGACCTGGTCGAAAGACCCGGCGCGGCCGCTGAGCGGCGAGCGGACGAGTCCACCTCGTGACAGTGATCGGAGGCGACATGCTCGACGCGGTCAGGGCGCTGCCGGAGCACCTGCGCGATGCGCTCTGGCGGATCGAGACCGCTCGAGCGGCGACGATGGAGGCGCCGGCGGCGTTCGTCTGCGGCATGGGCGGTTCGGCCATCGGGGGCGACCTGGCCGTGGCGGCCCTCGCCGACCGGCTGACCAAGCCGATGATTGTGACGCGCGGCTATGAGCTGCCGACGTGGTCCCCGGCCGGCTCAGCGGTGCTCTGCTCGAGCTACTCGGGCGAGACCGAGGAGACCCTCGCCTGTTACGCGGCCGCCGAGGCGCTGGGCGCCCAGCGGCTCGTGGCGACGACCGGAGGGGAGCTCGCCGAGGCGGCTCGGGGCGACGGCGTCCCCGTGATCGGACTTCCGGCGGGCCTGCAGCCACGGGCGGCGGTCGGCTACATGTTCTGCGTGGCCGCCGAGCTCGCGGCACTGGCGCTGGCCGGGCCCCGCATCAACACCGAGATCGACGCCGCCGCCTCTCACCTCGGGCAGGGCTTCGATGCCGCCAAGGAACGCGCCGCGGAGATCGCGGCTGAGATCGGTGATGCCATCCCCGTCATCTGGGGTGGGGATCTCACCGCGCCGATCGCCTATCGGTGGAAGAGCCAGGTGAACGAGAACGCGAAGCTCCCGGCCTATTCGGTGGTCCTGCCCGAGGGCGACCACAACGAGCTGGAGGGCTGGTCGGGCGCGGAGGGCCGGCTCGCCGCGATCCTCCTCGAGGATCGCGACCAGCATCCGCGAGAGCGCAGACGCTTCGAGCTCACCGCCGAGGCGATCGAGCCCCACGCCGCCGCCGTGATCCGCCTCGAAACCGAGGGGGAGACTCGGACCGAGCGCGTCCTGCACACGGTGATGCTGGGAGACCTGGTCTCGATCGAGCTCGCCAAGGCGAGCGGGGTGGACCCGATGCCGGTCGAGAGCATCGAGTCCTTCAAGCGCGAGCTGGGCCGCCCGGATCAGTAGTCGGCTGGCGGGGGCCGCCGCTTCCGCTTGCGGTCCGAGGTGCGCCGCTTCTGCTCCAGCCGGCGTTCCCGGGCGGCGCGCGATGGCCTGGTGGGACGGCGAGGCTTGGGGCGTCGCAGCCCAGTCTCGAGCTTCTCGCGCAGCCGCTCGAGTGCGAGCTCCCGGTTGCGGGCCTGGCTGCGGGCATCCTGGGCGACCGCGGTGACGCGCTCCCCGACGCGGCGCCGGAGCAGATCCCGTTGCTCATCGCTCAGGGTGCCGGAGGCATCCACGTCGAAGACGGCCTCGATCCGCGAGGCCGTCACGTTCGCGTGCT
This sequence comes from uncultured Solirubrobacterales bacterium, assembly GCA_963848955.1. Classification (GTDB taxonomy): domain Bacteria; phylum Actinomycetota; class Thermoleophilia; order Solirubrobacterales; family 70-9; genus DASUPK01. Next base: position 281,297 of record CAWKFQ010000010.1, read on the forward strand.
GCCCACCCGGACCCGATGAGCGGCTGGCGCGGAACCGGATCTCCTCCAGCGGAATGACCGTATCCTCGGCGACCCGGATGCCCTCATCCATGCTCGGGACGGTATCCCCGTTAGCCTTGAGCATCCTCGAACCTCGACCCAGGAGACCAGCCACCGCATGAGCACCGCCACGAGTGCCCCGACCTCAGCAGGCGTCGATTTCAAGGTCGCCGACCTCTCGCTGGCCGAGTTCGGCCGCAAGGAGATCCGGCTCGCCGAGCACGAGATGCCGGGCCTGATGTCGACGCGCGCGGAGTTCGCCGAGTCCAAGCCGCTGAAGGGCGCCAGGGTCACCGGATCGCTCCACATGACGGTGCAGACCGCGGTGCTGATCGAGACGCTCGTCGCGCTCGGCGCCGAGGTGCGGTGGGCGAGCTGCAACATCTTCTCGACCCAGGACCACGCGGCCGCGGCGGTCGCGGTCGGGCCCGACGGCACCCCGGATGACCCCAAGGGCATTCCCGTCTTCGCCTGGAAGGGCGAGACCCTGGAGGAGTACTGGTGGTGTGCGCTCCAGGCCCTGACCTGGCCGGAGCCCGGGCCCAACGGCGAGACCGGCGCCAACATGCTGCTGGACGACGGCGGCGACGCCACCCTGCTCGTCCACAAGGGCGTCGAGTACGAGGCCGCCGGCGCTGTCCCGAGCGCCGAGACCGCGGGCTCCCAGGAGGAGAAGGTGATCCTGGAGCTGCTCCGGGAGAGCCTCGCCTCCGAGCCGCAGCGGTTCACGAAGATGGCCGAGGGGATCAAGGGCGTCACCGAGGAGACCACCACCGGCGTGATCCGCCTCTATGAGCGCCAGGCGAACGGCACGCTGCTCTTCCCGGCGATCAACGTCAACGACTCCGTCACCAAGTCGAAGTTCGACAACATCTACGGCTGCCGCCACTCCCTGATCGACGGCATCAACCGCGCCACCGACGTGATGATCGGCGGCAAGACCGCCGTGATCTGCGGCTTCGGCGACGTCGGCAAGGGCTGCGCCGAGTCTCTGCGCGGGCAGGGCGCCCGGGTGATCGTCACCGAGATCGACCCGATCTGCGCCCTCCAGGCCGCGATGCAGGGATACGAGGTGCGGGCGCTCGAGAGCGTCGTCGCCGACGCGGACATCTTCATCAGCGCCACCGGCAACAGGGACGTGATCACTGTCGATCACATGGCGGCGATGAAGCACCAGGCGATCGTGGGCAACATCGGCCACTTCGACGACGAGATCCAGATGGCCGCCCTCGAGAGCTTCGAGGGCATCGAGCGGATCAACATCAAGCCGCAGGTCGACGAGTGGCGCTTCCCCGATGGCCACTCGATCATCGTGCTCTCGGAGGGCCGCCTGCTCAACCTCGGCAACGCCACGGGCCACCCGAGCTTCGTGATGTCGAACTCGTTCACCAACCAGGTGATCGCTCAGATCGAGCTGTTCGGCAAGGCGGATGCCTACGAGCAAGGAGGTCCACGTGCTGCCCAAGCACCTGGACGAGAAGGTCGCCCGCCTGCACCTGGACGCCCTCGGGGTCGAGCTCACGGAGCTGAAGCCCGACCAGGCCGCCTACATCGGCGTGCCGGTCGAGGGTCCCTACAAGAGCGATCACTACCGCTACTAGCAGCGGCAGCAGGTCCCGATCAACTGCTACCCCGCGGCGGGCTGAGCCAGCCAGTCGCTGAAACGGATCTCGCCGATGTGGGCCGCGTTCGTCGGCAGCAGGCTGCGCTCTTGCAGCTCGGCGCCGAAGTAGCGCGCCTTCGGGTCGGCGACGACGGTTCGCGGATCGCCCTTCGCCATCAGGCCCTGTTGGATGAACTCGTCGAACTGGAACTCCTCGGGACCTGCAATCTCGATGACGCCGTCAGCCGGCTCCCTCTGGCTGATCTCGCACACGGCAGCGGCGACGTCGTCGGCTGCCATCGGCTGGATCAGCGCATGCGGCAGCCGAACGGTGTCACCGTCCGTGGCGTCGTCCGCGATCCTCTTCGCGAACTCGAAGAACTGCGTCGCGTGGACGATCGAGTAGGGGATGACGGAATCCCTGATCAGCTTCTCCTGGGCGATCTTCGCGCGCATGTATCCGCTCTCGTCCAGGCGCTCGCTCCCGACGACGGACAGGGCGACGTGGTGGCGAACACCGGCGTCGGCCTCTGCCGCCAGCAGGTTGGTGGTGGAGGTCGTGAAGAAGTCCATCACCGCCTCGTCCTCGAAGGACGGGGAGTTCGAGACGTCGATCACCACCGAGGCGCCCTCGAGCACCTCGGCGAGCCCCTCGCCGGTGAGCGTGTTGACGCCCGAGTCGGGTGACGCGGCGACGGCCTCGTGGTCCTCCTCCTTGAGGCAGGTCACGACCTTCGAACCGATCAGGCCGGTTCCGCCGATGACAACGATCTTCATGACCTTCCTTTCCTTGGTTGGCTCGAGCGGTGTTCCTTCGCGTGGTCTCGATTGCGCTACTTGCCGGCGAGCACTGTCGACCTCGGCCAGGGCCTCGCTCAGGGCGCGCACATCGACTCTGAGTATCTCGCTGACCAGGTCGCTCGGGGAACCTGTTCACAACGTCGTTTCAGAGGTCGACAGCGGCCACTGCGCGATGGTCTCCCACCCGGAGGAGACGCATGAGCGGATAGTGACCGCGGCGAATGCCGCCGCCGCGTCCGGGTAGGGAGAGCGACGCCTCGGCGCAAAGGAGGCGAGAAGACGGGACGCCGTGACTTTCGGTGCTGGAATGTGTCTCAGGGTTGATGACTGAGCGAGACCACGAGTCAAACGGGCGCGCCTTCACCCGCAGGCAGACCCTGGGCATCGCCGGGGCGGCGGGTGGTGCTCTGGCGCTCGGCGGAGTCGCGGGCAAGGCGATCTCCGAGCTCGGCGGATCGGACGAGGTCGACGCGGCGATGGTGGCGAGGTCCTGCAGACTCACGCCCGAGGTGACCGAGGGCCCCTTCTACGTCGACCTGGACAAGGTCCGCCGGGACATCACCGAGGGCAGGCCGGGCGTGCCGCTGAAGCTCAAGATCGCGGGTGATCGATGTGCGGAAGTGCAAGCCGATCCACAGCGCCGCCGTCGACATCTGGCATTGCGACGCGGGCGGGCTCTATTCCGGCGAGTCCTCGAATGGCACCGCCGGCCAGACATTTCTGCGGGGGGTCCAGCTCACCGACAAGAAGGGCTACGCGACCATCCAGACGGTCTATCCCGGCCACTACACCGGTCGCGCGACTCACATCCACCTGAAGGTGCACATCGGCGGCAAGGCCCGCGGCGGAACCCTCCGCGGCGGGCGCGTCTCCCACACGGGGCAGCTGTTCTTCGCCGAGTCCTCGAACTCCAGCGTGTATTCGGTGGCCCCTACAGCTCCGACACGGATTCCCGCACCCTCAACTCGTCGGACAGCATCTACATCGCAGGCGGGCGGCTCGAGGGCGGAGGTCCGCCTGACGGGCAGCCCGAGCGCCGGCTACGTCGGGCGGATCGTGGTCGGGGTCAACCCCAAGCGCACCCCGGCGGCCGTCTGACGCGCTCGGTCCGCACTGAATCCGTCCGAGCGGGTCGCACGCCTCTCCATCGGGCATGATGGGGCCGGGATGAGAGCCAGGGTCCGGTTGGTTGTGCTCATGGGGTGCCTCATCGCGCTGGCGTTCATGCCCGCGCGCGCCTCGGCGCTCGGCCTCCAGTCGATCGGGCCGAGCTTCGACGAGCCCATCTTCGCCACCTCGCCGCCCGGAGACCCGCGGCTCTTCGTCGTCGAGCGGCCCGGATTCATCCAGGTTCTCCACGACGGCACTGTCAGTCAGTTCCTCGACATCCACACGCGGACGACATTGGACGGCGAGCGGGGCCTGCTGTCGATGGCCTTCGACCCCAACTATTCCTCGAACGGGCTCTTCTACGTCTACTACACCGGTGACGGCACGAACTCCGGGGGCACTGAGGGGAGCGTCCATGTCGACGAGTTCCACGTCAGCTCGAACCCCAACGTCGCCAACCTCGCGAGCCGCAGGACCGTTTGGACCTTCCCTCACAGCGCCAGCAACCACAACGGAGGACAGCTTCAGTTCGGCCCCGACGGCTACCTCTACATCACGACCGGTGACAACGCGGACAGCAGCAACGCGCAGTCGCTCGGGCCGCCCTACGGGAAGGTCTTCCGGATCGACCCGCACGGCACGGGGGAGGGCGCCCACAGCATTCCGCCGACGAATCCATTCGCGGGCGCCCCGGGGGCGACCCAGGAGACCTGGGCTCTCGGGCTGCGCAACCCGTTCCGCTTTTCCTTCGACCACCTGACCGGGGACCTGATCATCGGCGACGTGGGCGAGGTGTCGCTCGAGGAGATCAACTTCTCGCCGGCATCGGCGGGCGGTGGCCGCGGCGCAAACTATGGCTGGCCTTGCCGCGAGGGTCTCAGCGCCGGCCCGGGCGGCTGCGGCGGCTCATTCGTCAACCCGGTATTCGACTACCCGCACAGCGGGTCGGGCGGGGCGGTTGCGCACGGCTGCGCGATCATCGGTGGCTACGTCTACCGCGGCAGCCAGGCGCCCGAGATCTCAGGCCGCTACCTGTACGCCGACCTCTGCACCGCGCAGCTGCGTTCGATCCACCTCGGCCTGCCGCTCGCGAGCGGCGATCGCGCCGAGAGCCCCGTCGGTGCCCTGGTGAGCGCCCGCGGCTTCGGCGAGGACTCCGCCTGCAACCTCTATGTGATGAACACGAGCACCGTCTTCCGCATCGTCGGCTCCGCGTCATCCGCAAAGCCGGCCTGCGTAGCGGCTCCACCGAAGTGCAAGTGCCCCGTTGGGAAGAAGGGAAAGAAGGGCAAGAAGTGCAAGAAGCGCAAGCACAAGAAGCGCGCGGCGGAGTCGAAGAAAAAGAAGCACAAGCACAAGAAGTGCGAGAAGAAGAAAAAGGGCAAGAAGAAGCAACGCCGCTGATCTGAGAATCTGGCGCGTATGAGGGCGATGATCCTGGCGGCGGGGCTTGGGACGCGGCTGCGTCCCCTCACCTACGTGATGCCGAAACCGGTCGCGCCCGTGCTCAACCGGCCGATCGTCGCCTGGATCGCGGAGCTGCTCGCCTCGCACGGCTTCAAGCAGGTCGTGACCAATGTCTCCTACCTGCCCGAGCAGATCCGGGGCGTACTCGGCGACGGCTCGGAATTCGGGCTCGAGATCGAGTACAGCGAGGAGCACGAGCCGCTCGGGACCGCGGGCGGGGTGGGCAGGGTCCGAGACTTCCTCTCCGAGACCGATTCGTTCCTGATCATCTCCGGCGACGCACTCACCACCATCGACCTGAGCGCCATGCGGGCCGCGCACGAGGCCAACGTCGAGCGGGGGGCGATCGCGACGCTGGCGACGAAGCGGGTTGCCGACACCACGCAGTTCGGCGTCGCGATCACCGACGAGGAGGGGCGCATCCAGGGGTTCCAGGAGAAGCCCGAGCCGGCCGAGGCGCTCTCCGACCTCGCCAATTGCGGCATCTACATGTTCCGGCGGGAGATCTTCGACCACTTTCCGCCGCCCGATCAGAAGAGCCCGGCGGGCGATGATGACCAGCCACCCGGCTTCGTCGACTGGGCGATCGATGTCTTCCCGTCGCTGCTCGACGGCGACATCCCGTTCTACTCGCACGAGATCGACGACTACTGGAACGACATCGGCTCGGTCAGCGAGTACGTGCAGGGCAACCTCGACGCACTCGCCGGCAAGGTCGGTATCGACCCGCCCGCCCCGGAGGTGTCCAAGGGCGTCTACGTCGGCGAGGGCTCCGACATCGACGCGGCCAAGGTGAAGATCCCCGTCCTGATCGGTCGCGATTGTGAGGTGGGGTTGGGGTCCGACCTGCACGGCCCCTTGGTGGTCGGGAACAATTGCCGGCTCGGCGCCGACGTCATGCTCCGCGACTGCGTCGTACTCCCGGGCGCGGAGGTCCCGGCCGGCGCACTCGTCGTCGGCGGTCTGTACGGGATCGCGCCTGACCGGCCCCTGGGCTAGGTCTGCAGCTCTCGGCCCGCCCGGACCCTGCTTTCTGACAGTGCGCGCGCCACTCGTCGGGCTTCGCGCCGGACGTTCGGCCCATCGCATCCGCCCTGATCGAACGACTCGCCTCACTGATCGCCCCGCCGCTCTGCGCAGCCTGCGGCTCGACCCGCCCTGCCGAGGGCATCCTCTGCGAGCGTTGCTGCGCGGAGCTTGCGTCGGCCCCGCGGGTGCGTGAGCCCGGGCCGCCCGGCATTGACCTCGTCGTTTCGGTGTCGCCATTCGAGGGCGTGGCCCGGTGGATCGTCCACGGCCTCAAGTTCGGCCGCAGGCTCTCGCTAGCCGGTGTCGCGGCCGACGCGATGCTTCGCGCCCTGCCGGAGGCGGAGTCTGCGGATGGGGTGGTCCCCACGCCACCGAGCCCCTGGCGCTGGCGCTGGCGGGGCTTCGATCCGGCCGAGGAGATCGCCATTGCGACGGCGGAGCGGGCCGGGTTGCCGCTCGATCGGTGCCTGCGGCGAGGACGCGGCCGCCGTCAGGTGGGCCGGAGGCGCTGGGAGAGGCTCACCGACCCGCCCCGGGTCTGGATGCCGGGCCGGTTCCCCGGCACGTGCTCCTCGTCGACGACGTCTGGACGACCGGCGCGACGCTGGAGGCCTGCGCCAGGCCCTCCGCGGGGCCGGCGCGCGGAGGGTCGTCGCCCTGACGCTCGCCCACGCCCTGTGATCCGAGTAGGCTCGCCCGGTGGCAGGGAGGCTCAAACTGGCAGTGATGGTCGCGATCCTCGGTGCGCTGGCCATCGGCGCGCCCCCGGCGATGGCGAGCGGCCCTCGTCTGACTGTCCCCAGAGCGAGCTCGACGCGGCCTTCAAGTGCCCGATCGACCCGACCAACGCGGCGGTGACGCCGGTCATGCTGGTACGGGGACGGGCGCAAGCGGAGATCAGGGCTATCTGATCGGCCAGGACGCCTTCGAGGCCTACGGTCATCCGGTCTGTTACGTCGAACTTCCCGGACTTCACGACCGCGGACATCCAGGTCTCCGTCCAGTACCTGGTCTACGGGCTGCCGCAAGGAGTTCGCGCTGGCCACCGCAAGGTCGCCGTCGATCGGCATCAGCCAGGGAGGGCTCCTGCCCCGCTTCGCGCTCACCTACTGGCCCGATTTGCGCAAGAAGGTGGGCGACGTGGTGGCGCCGCCGGGACCCAGCACGGCACGAACCTCGGCCTCGACGGATGCACCGCCAGCTCGCCGCTGCCCGCCCGCGGACTGGCAGCAGGGCAAGGGCTCGAACCTGCTGCGCGCCATCAACTCACCAGCCGGACGAGACCCCGGGCAACGCGCCTACACGACGGTTCGCTCGCTGACCGACGAGACCGTCCAGCCGCAGGGCGGACAAGCACCCGACCTCGGCGCTCGACGGGGCGACGCAACATCCTCATCCAGGGCGTCTGCCCGGGCCGCACCACGTCCCATATCGGCACCGCGGTCGGACTCGGTCACCTTCGCGGCCTTCGTCGACGCGGTCGCCCACGGGGGCAAGGGGAGGAGCGGGGCTGCCAGCGTCTCTCGCTTCCCGCCCGATGTCTGCTCACATCCTTATGCGACCGGGCTGAGCGAGGCGCAGACGAGCCTCTTCCTGAATGCCGCCGGGGGCATCATCGACGGCAATCAGTCGATGGTGCCGACGGTCCCGGCCGAGCCCCTGGTGCGCAAGGTCTTCAAGCGGGTGCCGGCCCAGAAGCGGGAGCACAAGAAGCACAAGCGTCGCTGACCGCTTGCCGAGGGAGGGCGTCGGGCGTAGCATCAGAACGCCACCCCGACGGAAGGAGGCCGACGTGAGGATCGAGGTCCGAGGCAAGAACGTGGAGGTGACCGAGGAGCTTCGCGAGGCGGTGGTGCAGCGGTTTCAGCGGGTCGGCAAGCAGGTCTCCGAGCTCGCCACGCTCGAGGTCGAGCTCCTCGAGGAGAAGAACCCGCGAATCTCGGACCGGATGGTCGCCGAGGCGACCCTCGGCCTGAAGGGGGTCACGCTGCGGGCCAAGGAGGCCTCCCCGGAGATGCTCCACTCGATCCACGAGCTCGCGGAGGACATCCGCCGCCAGGTGAAGAAGCATCGCGAGAAGCGGCGGAAGCGCGCACACCACTCGCAAGATCATGGCGCGCCTGCAAGGCGGCAGACTGCCTGAGCAGGCAGTGAGCAGGGCCGGTAGCTAACCTAGTCCGTGGCCAGAGGACTCATCGACCGCGCCCTACGGATGGGCGAGTGCGAAGCAAGTTCAAGGAGTACGAGAGGCGAGTCGAGTCGATCAACCGGATCGAGCCCGAGATGGAGCTGCTCGACGACGCCGAGCTGCGCAGCGAGGCGGACGAGCTGCGCGAGCGCGCCCGCGAACGGCGAGGCGCTCGACGACCTGCTCCCCGAGGCGTTCGCGCTCACCCGCGAGGCGGCCCGCCGCACCATCGGCCAGCGCCACTTCGACGTCCAGCTGATCGGCGGCATGGTCCTCCACTCAGGCGCGATCGCCGAGATGAAGACCGGCGAGGGCAAGACCCTGACCGCGACGCTCCCCGTCTTCCTCAACACGCTCGCCGGCGACGCCGTCCACCTGGTCACCGTCAACGACTACCTCGCCCGCCGCGACGCCGAGTGGATGCGCCCGATCTACGACGCGCTCGGCGTCACCGTATCGGCGATCCAGGAGGGTGACGATCCGCCCGAGCGCCGCGAGAAGTACGCCTGCGACGTCACCTACGGAACCAACTCCGAGTTCGGCTTCGACTACCTGCGCGACAACATGGCGGGCTCGCTCGAGGAGTGCGTCCAGCGCGGCTACGACTTCGCGATCGTCGACGAGGTCGACAACATCCTGATCGACGAGGCGCGGACGCCACTGATCATCTCGGGCCGACCCGAGCAGGCCGCCGACCTCTACTACACGTTCGCCCGCCTCGCCAAGCAGATGAAGGGCGAGCCCGCACAAGGAGAAGCTCAAGTCCCTGGGCGAGTCGAAGGACACGCGGAGACGTCGACTACGACTACGAGTACGACGAGAAGCACAAGACCGTCGCGCCGACCGAGGGTGGGATCACGAAGGCCGAGGAGTTCCTCGGGGTCGAGAACCTCTACCTCGGCGAGCACGGGACCCTCGTCAACCACCTGATCCAGTCCCTCAAGGCCGAGTCGCTCTACAAGCGCGGCGTCGAGTACGAGGTGGTCGAGGGCGAGGTGATGATCATCGACGAGTTCACCGGCCGCATCCTCGAGGGCCGGCGCTGGTCCGAGGGCCTGCACCAGGCGATCGAGGCGAAGGAGGGCGTCTCCATCAAGCGAGGAGAACCAGACCCTCGCCACGATCACTCTCCAGAACTACTTCCGCCTCTACGACAAGCTCTCGGGGATGACGGGCACGGCGCTGACCGAGGCCCAGGAGTTCATGAAGATCTACAAGGTCCCGACGGTCGAGATTCCGACCAATGTGCGAGATGATCCGCGCCGACCAGAACGACGCGATCTACAAGACCAAGGACGGCAAGTGGAAGGCCGTCGTCGCGGAGATCGAGCGGCGCCACGAGATCGGCCAGCCCATCCTGGTCGGAACGATCTCCGTCGAGACCTCGGAGATGCTCGCCGACCAGCTCAAGCGCCGGGGGATCGACCACGTCGTCCTCAACGCCAAGCCCGAGTACGCCGCAGAGGGAGGGTGAGACGATCGCCCAGGCGGGGCGCAAGGGCGCGGTCACCATCGCCACGAATATGGCGGGGCGCGGCGTGGACATCAAGCTCGGCGGCAGCCCCGAGGGCATGGCTCAGGCCGAACTTCGCAAGCTCGGTCTCACGCCCGAGGATGAGAGCTACGAGGAGGAGCTGAAGAACCTGATCGAGCAGTTCGAGTCCCAGATCCAGGCTCAGGCGGATGAGGTTCGCGAGCTCGGTGGGCTGTTCATCATCGGGACCGAGCGCCACGAGTCCCGTCGAATCGACAACCAGCTTCGCGGCCGCTCGGGCCGCCAGGGGGATGCCGGCGAATCCCGTTTCTTTCTCTCCGCGGAGGACCAGCTGATCCGCCTCTTCGCCGGGGACCGCATCTACAAGATCCTCGATCGGCTGGGCCCGGTGAACGAGGAGGGCGAGGAGGAGGCGCTCGAGGCCAAGATGCTCACCCGCACCATCGAGAACGCCCAGAAGAAGGTCGAGGAGCAGAACTTCCTGATCCGCAAGCGGGTCCTCGAGTACGACGACGTGATGAACGAGCAGCGCCGCGTGGTCTACAAGTACCGGCGCGAGATCCTCGAGGGCAAGGACATGTCGGACTCCGCCCGCGAGGGCGTCGGCGAGGTCGTCAGCCGCATGGTCGACGACTACACGCCGGGCGACGTGATCGAGGACTGGGACCTGGCGGAGCTCCAGACTCAGGTCCAGCAGCTCTGGCCCTCGACGGTCGACGTCTCGACTCTGATGCCGGAGCAGACCGACCGCGAGGACCTGCGCGAGCAGCTGCTCGCAGACGCACTGGCCTCATACGACCAGCGCGAGCAGGACTTCGGCGACGAGATCATGCGCCAGCTCGAGCGGGCGATCCTCCTTCAGATCATCGACAACCGCTGGCGCGAGCACCTCTACGAGATGGACTACCTGCGTGAGGGCATCCACCTCCGCGGCTTCGCCCAGATCGACCCGCTGGTCGCCTACAAGAACGAGGGCTTCTCGATGTTCGAGGCCCTCATGCACTCGATCTGGGAGGAGTTCGCACGCCTGATCTTCCACGTGGAGGTCGAGGTCGCGCCTCAGGCGCAGGAGCAGTTCGCGCCTGCCGAGCGGCCGCTGCAGGTCGACTACTCAGGCGGGACCGCCGAGCAGCCCTCGGCGCTCGGCCAGGCCGCCGTCGCGACGGCCTCAGGGCCCGACGCGGCCGCCGAGGAGGCGATTGAGGGGCAGGCCGGTAACGGCGGCGGAGTGATCCCCGAGCAGGAGACGGTCGTCAAGGACGAGAAGGACAAGATCGGCCGCAACGACCCCTGCTGGTGCGGCTCGGGCAAGAAGTACAAGAAGTGCCACGGCGCGTAGTGCCCGAGGCCGGCCAGGAGATAGAGGGTTTCGGGGGCATGAGCCTCCTGCTCGTCCGCACGGGGGAGGAGACGGACGGCGAGCTGCTCGAGATGGAGGCGAGCTACTCAGGCGAGGCGGGGATGCCGCCGCAGCACCTGCATCCAAAGCAGGCCGAGCGATTCGAGGTTCTCGAAGGCTCCATGCGCGCGATCGTCGACGGCGAGGAGCGTGTCTACGACGTGGGGGAGAGCTTCGAGGTTCCGGTTGGCACGCCGCACCAGATGGCCGCACAGGGCCCGACCCGGATGAGCTGGCAGGTAAAGCCGGCGCTCCGCACCGCGGAGTTCTTCGAGCGCCTCTACGGCGAGGGACCGGGCAGCGCGCGCGAGATGGGCGACACCTTCCTCACCGAGTTCGAAGACGAGTTCTCCGCTGGTCCGGTAGGCGGGAAGGCTCAACACCATCAACTCGACCTCCTCGGCGATTCGCAGCGCCCTCTTCATTGCCGGTTTCTGCAGTAAGTCGCGGGCGGTCACAGGCCAGGTGGTGGCAGGCGAAGACGCCCTTCCAGACCTCCAGCACCGCTCCGGGCAGCCCCGCCAGCTCGAACTCACGGTGGTCCGAGTTTCCCGTCCCCGAGTCGCGCGCCCAGTGGACGGTGACTCCCGCGCGGCGGGATGCCTCGAGGATCTCCCCCTCGATTCCGCCGCGAACCGCGGACGCCGGTGAACGCAGGTAGAAGCGCCTGCCGAGGCCGACCTCGTCGAGCGAGAGCGCGAAGCGAAGGTCCGCGGCCCTGCCCTCGGACCTGACCAGCTTGACGAGCGCAGCGGCACCGGCGTGGTAGGACAGTCCCGTCACCTGGCGCTCCTCCGATCCGGTCGCGACCAGCCAGACGTCGCACGCCGGATCGAGAGAGGCAAGTCTCGGTGCGAGGCCGACGAGGACCCCGACGCCCGAGGCGTTGTCGATCGCTCCGTGCCCCGGGGGGACGCTGTCGGTGTGGGACATGAGGATGACCAGGCAGCCTCCGGGCCGATCGAGCTTGCCGATCACGTTGCGGGATTGCCCGCGTCCCGGGACCTGGAATGCGTCCACCTCGACATCGAGCCCGGCCGCCCGGAACTGGCGCGCGACGTACTGGTGCGCACGCCGCTCGTTTCCGCTGGTCGAGGGGCGGGAGCCGATCTTTCCGGAGAGGTGTACGGCGGCCTGGTACGGGGTCGGTGCATCTGAGGCGGCGGGGGACGCACCGAGGAGCGCGGTGACGGCCAGCGCGGCGATCGAGGTCGCGAGCACGCGCGATGTGTAACAACTGTCCGGGTCGTCGTACCATGCGCCCATGGAGAAGGCAGCCCTGGGCAGAGAGGAGCCGGCGTCCGCCGCCCTCATCGCCCCCGAGAATGAGGAGGCGACCGAGGCCTGGAGCGGCGTCCTCTTCGATCGCTTCGTCCAGTACCGCGAGCTCGTCGTCGCCGGGCTGAAGGCGCACGGCGACGCCGCCATGCGGCTCCACCCTCCCGAGGCAGGGGACCGCGTGATCGACATCGGTTGTGGTTTCGGCGACACCACCCAGCAGCTGGCGGCGCTGGTGGGATCCAACGGTCACGCCACCGGCGTGGACGTGTCGGAACCCTTCGTCGAGGCGTCGATCGACGAGGCCCGAAAGGCGGGCGTCCAGAACGTCGACTTCTTCGCCACCGACGTCCAGGTCGGCGACCTGAGAGGCCCCTACGACTATGCGTTCTCGCGGATGGGCGTGATGTTCTTCGCCAACACCGTGCAGGCGCTACGGAACATCCGCGGCGCCCTTCGTCCGGGAGGCAGGCTCGTCGCCGCCGTCTGGCGGCGCAAGCTCGACAACGAGTGGCTTCACCGGGCGGAGCAGGCGGTCGAGAAGTACCTCGAGGAGCCCGATGAGCCCGAGGACGTGCGCTGCGGACCCGGGCCTTTCTCGATGGCGAACGCGGACACAGTCTCCGACCAGCTCCAGATCGCGGGCTTCGAGCGTCCGACCTTCACTCGTTGCGATCTACCGATCAAGATCGGCGGCGACCTCGATCAGGCCGTCGCCTTCAACATGGCGATCGGCCCCGCCGCCGAGTTGCTGCGTATCTGCCCGGCGGCGGAGGTCGACCGGCTGCGTCCGAAGGTCCAGCAGGAGATCCGGGAGGTGCTCGCCGACTACGTCGAGGCCGACGGTGTCGTCCGAGGCCCAGCGTCCACCTGGATCGTCAGCGCGACCGTTCCCCAGTAGCCGCCGCCGAATACCCTTCATGGCGATGGCAGAGACACTTCCCAAGGAGGGAATCTCAGCGCGCCTGGCCGAGATCCGGGGGCAGCTCAAGCTGCTCTCGGATTACCTTTGACCCAGAAGCGCTGAAAAGAGAGGTCGATCGGCTCGAGGGGGAGATGCAAAAGCCAGGCTTCTGGGACGATCAGCCATCCGCGGCGGAGATCTCCGCTCGACATGCCCGCACGCAGCAGCGGTTGGAGGACTTCGGAAAGCTGGTGATCGACGTCGGCGATCTCGAGGAGTACGCCGAGTTCGCCGCTGACGACGAGAAGGTGGCCGCCGAGCTGTCCGACCAGATCGCCTCCGTGGAACGGCGGCTCGCCGAGCTCGAGGAGGAGCGACTCTTCTCAGGCCCGTATGACGCGGGCGACGCCGTGGTCACGATCAACGCGGGCGCCGGCGGCACCGACTCCCAGGACTGGGCCGAGATGATGCTGCGCATGTACCTGCGCTGGGCCGACCGCCGGGGGTTCAAGGTGGAGATGAAGGAGGCCTCCCCTGGGGAGGAGGCGGGCCTCAAGTCCGCGACCTTCATCGCGCGCGGCGAGAACGCCTACGGGCTATTCGCCGCTGAGCGCGGGGTTCACCGGCTGATCCGGATCTCGCCCTTCGATTCCTCCGCCCGCAGGCACACGAGCTTCGCCCAGGTCGACGTGGCGCCCTTGGTGGAGGGCGACGTCGACGTGGAGATCGACGACGCTGACATCCGCGTCGACACCTACCGGGCTTCGGGTGCCGGGGGGCAGCACGTCAACAAGACGGACTCGGCCGTACGCGTCACCCACATCCCGACTGGGATCGTGGCCCAATCCCAGAACGAGCGCTCCCAGATCCAGAACAGGGCGACGGCGATGCAGATCCTGCGCTCCCGGCTGCTCGCGCGCAAGGAGCACGAGCGCGCGGAGGAGCTCGCAAAGGAGCGGGGCGAGCAGAAGTCCGCGGAGTGGGGATCGCAGATCCGCAGCTACTTCCTCCATCCCGACCAGCGGGTGAAGGACCATCGCACCGGCTTCGAGGTCGGCGACGCCCAGCGGGTGCTGGACGGCGACCTGGACGGTTTCGTTCGCGCGTACCTGAACCAGGCGGCCGCCTCCTCCGGCGCCGCTTCGGGCAACTCCGGCTGATGGCGGTCGCCGAGCCATCGAGCGTGCAGGTCTCGGTCGGGGAGTCGGAGAGCTTCGACACGGTCGAGGCCGCCGCCGAGGCGGCAGACCGCGCCCGGGCCGGCCTCGACGGATCCTGCGACCTCGCCTTCGTCTTCGCCTCGGGCCAGCACCTCGGGATGGCCAAGTGGCTGCTCTCCGAGGTGCATGAGCGCCTCGAGCCCAGGGCTCTGCTCGGCTGCGGCGCCGGTGGCACGGTCGCCCGCGGCCGCGAGCTCGAGGACACCCCCGGGATCGTCGTCTGGGGCGCGTCGCTGCCGAAGGCGGAGCTCGAGACGATGCACATGACGGCGGAGCGCGATGCGGAGGGGTTTCGGCTGCTCGGATTGCCGGAGTCGCTGGCTGGCACGGTCGAGGACCCGGTTGCGGATGAGTCGTTGATCGCGCTCTGCGATCCCTTCAGCTTTCCTCCCGAGGAGCTGCTGGCTGCGCTCGAGCGCTCGAGGCCCCACGTGCCGATCCTGGGCGGCCTCGCCAGCGCTTCGTTCGCGGGCGGGGCGGTGCTGCTCCAGGACGGCGAGGTCCACACCGATGGCGCGGTGGCGGTCAGGATGCGCGGTCTCGAGATGCTGCCCTGCGTCTCCCAGGGCGCAGGTCCGGTCGGCCCGGAGATGACGATCACCCGCGCGGAGGCGAACGTGATCGGCGAGCTCGCGGGAAAGCCCGCGATGGAGCGCCTGGGCGAGGTGATCGCCGCCCTCCCGGAGAACGAGCGCGAGTTGGCCTCCTCGGGAGTCCTGATCGGAGTCGTCATCGACGAGAACCGGCCCGAATACGACCGGGGTGATTTCCTGGTCCGCCCGATCATCGGCGCGGACCGCGAGTCGGGGGCGATAGCGATCGGCGAGCAGGTTCGGGTCGGCCAGACCGTCCGCCTCCAGGTCCGGGACGCCGCCTCGGCCGACGAGGACCTGCGCGAGGCGCTCCGCGCGCAGGCACAGGCCCTCGGCTCGGATGGCGCCGCGGGCGCCCTGCTCTTCACCTGCAACGGGCGCGGCTCCCACATGTTCGAGGTGCCGGACCACGACGCCGGGGCGATCGAGGACTCGCTGGGTGCACCGACCGCCGGCTTCTTCTGCGCCGGCGAGATCGGCCCGGTGGGCGGCCGCAACTTCCTACACGGCTTCACCGCCACGATGGCTGTCTTCCCGGTCTAGAGCGCGCCCTCGAGGTCGAGCAGCCCCCGCTTCATCTCCGGGCCGCCGCCGTAGTTGCCGATCCCGCCGCCCGACTGCACCACGCGGTGGCAGGGGACGATCAGGGGGACCGGGTTGTGGCCGCAGGCCGTGCCCGCCGCGCGGAAGGCGCGCGGGTTGCCGGCCGACTTCGCGACCTCGCTGTAGGTCTTGGTCTTCCCGTACGGGATCCGAGCGACGGCGTGTAGCGCTCGGCTGCGGAATCCGGGCGAGGTCAGGCTCCAGTCGACGGGGACGTCGAAGTTCTGCCGGCGCCCCTCGAAGTAGTCCTCGAGCTCGCGTCGCTCCTCGTCGAGGCGCTTGGGCGACTCGAGCACGCGAGGCGAGACGACGGTCGCCAGCTCCTCGAGCACCTCGTCGCGGGAGCGCTGGCTGCCGCGATGGGTCGGCAGCGCCAGCTTGACGACGCCCCGGTCGGTGCGGGCGACGAGCAGCTCGCCGAACGGCGAGTCCACCGTCGCGTAGGCGACGTCGATCAGGCCGTCGCGCTCGGCGCGGGCCAGCAGGCCCTGGACGGCGCGGTCGAGATCCGTGTCGGCGGGCGTCTGACGCAGCATCTTCTCGAGCTGCTTCTCAGTCAACGGGTTCATGCGAATTCACCTCTGAGCTTCTGCAGGCCCTCATGGACGTTGCGGCGCGCGGCCGCTTCGGAGCTGTCCATTGCCTGCGCGATGGCTGTGTAGGACATGTCGGTGGCGTAGCGGAGGACGACGGCGCTGCGCTGCTTCGGAGGCAGCGCGCTGACGGCGCGCCAAAGGTTGGGATCACCCGAGCCGACGATTTGATCGGGCCTCGAGTTGGAGCTGGGAACCGAGCCCGCCACCTCCTCGGCGTCTCCTGCGGGGACCGCCCGCCTGCCGCGGGCGCGGTGGTGGTCGATCGCCTTGTTGTGGGCGATGGTGAGCAGCCAGGAGTGGAGGTTGCGGGCGTGCTCCAGCCCCTCGTAGGCGCGGAGGGCGGCGATGAAGGTCTCCTGGAAGACGTCCTCGGCATCGTGCGGCCCGACGGTCGCGACGAGATAACCGAGCACGTCCGAGCCGTGCTCGTCGAGCAGCTCCTGGAAGGGTGGAAGCGATTCATTCGACATCTGCCCAGTAAACGTCGCACACCGTGCTTTCGTGAGACTGTGATTTGGTCATGGAGATCGACGCCGACACCCGCGAGCTCGTTGCACGTGCCCTGCTGGAGGATCTCGGGCCCGGTGATGTCACGGCCGAGGCGGTCGTGCCGGAGGAGGCTCAGGGCCGGGCCACGATCACGCAGAAGGAATCCGGTGTCGTCTTCGGCCTGGACGTGGCGGCGGAGGTCTTCCGGCAAACCGGCGCCGGCGAATTCGAGGGCCGTGCGGAGGAGGGGGAGTGGCGAGACGAGGTCCCGGCCACCGTGGCGAGCGTCGCCGGGCCGGCGCGGGCGCTGCTCGCGGCGGAGCGCACCGCGCTCAACTTCCTTTGCCACCTCTCGGGCGTGGCCACGCTGACCGCGACGTTCGTGGGACGGGTCGAGCTGACCGGCGCGAAGGTTCTCGACACCCGCAAGACGACGCCGGGCCTGCGCGCCCTCGAGAAGGCGGCGGTCGCCGCCGGGGGCGGGACCAATCACCGGATGGGCCTCTACGACGCGATCCTGATCAAGGAGAACCACGCCGCGATCGCCGGCGGGGTGGGGGAGGCCGTGCGGCGCGCGCGCGAGGCGAGGCCCGAGCTCTCCGTCGAGGTGGAGTGCCGGGACCTGGAGGAGGTCGGCCAGGGGCTCGAGGCGGGCGCCGACCGGCTCCTGCTCGACAACATGAGCCCGGTGGAGCTGCGGGAAGCCGTGGCCGTGGCCCGGCGGTCCGGTGACGGGCCTGAGCTGGAGGCATCCGGCGGTATCGACCTGGTGAACGTCAGCGAGATCGCCGAGACGGAGTCGACTACGTCTCAGTCGGCGCGCTCACGCACTCCGCTCCCGCGCTCGACCTCAGCATGACGATCGATCATATCGAGGGTGCTCCGCAGGCGAGCAGGAGCAACCCGTTTATGCCGCCCACCGCCGCAATGCGCCGCAAGCGGGAGGCGATCGTTCGGGAGCACATGGACTCGGAGAACCGCCACGAGTTCGATGCCACCCTCGACACGTTCGACCACCCCCGCTACGAGCTGATCGCCACCGGCGACGTCTACGACGGGCCCGAGGAGGTGTCGGGCTATTTCGAGGAGAGCCGGCGCGCCTTCCCGGACCAGCGCAACGAGCTGCGCGCTCTCCATCACACCGACGACGGCGTGATGGTCGAGGCGATCATCCGCGGCACGCACAGGGGCCCGCTCCGCAGCCTGCCGCCCACCGGGCGGGAGTACGAGCTGCCGATCCTGGCGTTCTTCGTCTTCGAGGAGGACCGACTCCTCTGCGAGCGGATCTACTTCGACCAGCTGACTGTTCTGCGCCAACTGGGCATCGCCCGCGACCCGACCAGCCTCACCGGCCGCGTGGAGACGCTCATCGGCCACCCGCTGACGATCGGTCGCGGCCTGGTCCGCCGTGTCACCGGCCGGTGACCTCCGAATCGGTGGGACGATCGTCACTGCGATCGCGACTAGGAGGTCGAAATGGAGCTCCATCCCGGGGTATTCGTGTCCAATGTCGGAACGGAGGAGTGGCGAGCCGATCCCGAAATCGGCGGCGGCGCGGAGGAGCACGTCCTCTTCGAGACGGATGAGCTACGCGCCGGGCTGAGCCGGTTCTCCCAGGATGCCGACGCCACCCTTCCGGTCTGGACCTTGCCGGCTACCGAGGTGCTGCTGGTCCTCGAGGGCGAGGCGCGAATCGAGATCGAGGGAGGTCCTCAACTGGAGTTGAAGGAGGGCGACATGGCGTGCCTGCCGAAGGGGGCCGTCACGACCTGGCACCTGACCCTCCCCTTCAAGGAGATGTGGGTACTGGCAGGCTGAGCCGGCGATCTACTTGAGAAGCCGCGAGAGGCGGCGGTCCTTGAGGATCCGGCCCTCCGTCTGCTCCTCGGGGCAGTAGTTCATCTGGTGCTCGGCGAAGAAGACGGCCTCGATCGTCGTGCCGCAGCGAGGGCATGGCTCGCCCTCACGGCGGTGCACCTTGAGAGGCATCGGCATCTTGTCCGGGATCTCGTCGCCGATGACCTCCTCGTAGTGATCGATGGCGTCGCCGAGGACATGCAGACCGTCCTGGATTCGCTTGATCTCCTCGCCCCGGAGGTCCGAGCCCTTCTTGAACGGTGAGAGCCGGGCCTCCCAGAGGATCTCGTCGACCCAGGAGCGGCCGATCCCTGCGATGTCCCGCTGGTGGCGGAGCAGTGGGTGAAGGTGCCGCGGCTGGTCGAGCCGCTTGGTGAGCTCCTCCACGGAAGGTGCGGGCCAGGCGTCGGGGCCGAGGGTGGCCACCAACTCGTCGTCGGCAACGGCTTCGCGGGGCAGCAGCTTCGCCCAGGCCGCCTGCTTGGTGCCGAACTCCCGCAGGCGCAGCTCGCGGCCGTCGGCGATTCGGATCAGGATCCGCGAGCGGCGGTCCTTCAGGGAGGCCCGTTTGTCGAAGAGCTGGAGGCGGCCGGCTGACATCAGGTGGATCAACAGCGTCAGCGGCTCGCCGCCGTTCTGCGGGGAGGTATCGAAGTCGACGGCGAGCATCTTGCCGATCCTGCGGACTCCCTCGACCGGGCACCGGTGAGCGCATCGAGGCTCGGCTCGAAGGTCTTCAGCGTCGCCACGCCGGTGGCGAGGGCCGACTCGACGTCGGCCCCCTCGAGCGCCGTGCTCAGGCGGCGAGCGGTGATCTCGACTTCGGGTAGCTCGGGCATAAACCCAAGGGTAGGCCCGCGCTAACCTTTAGTCAGTTCATTCGCCTATCTCCAGGGCCAGAATCAAGCGGGTTGCTCCTATCGGAGCACCCTCGCGTCAAGGGCGCCGGGAAGGCGAACATCCAACGTCAAGGAGCGCGCCGTCGTGCTGGAGCTTCCTACCGTCAACGAGCTTCCCGCCAAGCTGACCGAGGAGGAGATCGCGACCCTGAGCGAGGAGGTCAAGCGCGCTCGCCGCCGAGCGGGACGCCGTCATCCTCGCCCACAACTACCAGCTGCCCGAACTGCAGGACGTCGCCGACTTCGTGGGTGACTCCCTCGGCCTCTCCCGGCAGGCCGGCAAGACCGATGCCGAGGTGATCGAGTTCTGCGGCGTCCACTTCATGGCCGAGACCGCCTCGGTCCTCTGTCCCGACAAGACGGTGTTGATCGCCGACCTCGGCGCCGGATGCTCACTCTCGGAGTCGATCAACGCCGACCAGCTGCGCGCGTGGAAGGTGGAACATCCGGGCGCGGTGGTGGTCATGTACGTCAACACCTCCGCCGAGGTGAAGGCCGAGACCGACTACTGCTGCACCTCGGGGAACGCCGTGCAGGTGGTTGAGCACATTCTCCGCGAGCACGGCCCCGACACGGAGATCCTCTTCGGCCCCGACATGTGGCTCGGCGCCTTCGTCGAGCGCGAGACCGGGATCAAGGAGGACTCCGACCGCCGCGCCCGCTTCCACATCTGGGACGGCGAGTGCCATGTCCACGCCGGCATCCGCCCGGCCGACATCAAGACGGTCCGCGACGAGCACCCGAACGCCGAGTTCCTGATCCACCCGGAGTGCGGCTGCGCGACTCAGGCCATGGAGTACGTGGCCGCCGGAGACATCGACCCCGACGGCGTCCAGATGCTCTCCACCGGCGGGATGCTCAACTACATGGAGGAGCACCCCGAGGGCGAGTACATCGTCGCCACCGAGAACGGGATGCTCTATCCACTCCAGCAGGCGGCACCGCAGGCGAAGCTGGTCGAGGCGAACCGGATGGCGTTCTGCAAGTACATGAAGGCGATCACGCTGCCGAAGGTCCGCGACTCGCTGCGGGACTTCAGATACGAGGTCAAGGTCCCGCCGGAGATCGCCGAGCGCGCCACGCTGCCGATCGAGCGCATGGTCGCGATCGGCTAGCGACCTACACACTTTTCAGCGCAAGGCTGTTCGATAGGCCCAATGCGGAGGGCCCGACTCGCCGTTCTCGGTGCGCTCGTCGTATCGCTTCTCATTCCTGCGGGCGCGGCAGCGCAGAGCAAGGGAGACGTACAGCCGAAAGTCGTGGGCGGGCACGCCGCCTCGATCACGCAGTATCCGTGGCAGGCAGCGGTCTTCGTCGACGGCGAGCAGATCTGCGGTGGGTCGCTTCTCACCTCACGGATCGTCATCACCGCGGCGCACTGCGTCTTTGACACCGACCCCGACTGCTCTCTGATCTGCAATTCGCTCACAGACCCGCCTCCAGGGGACGGGACCAGCAGGCTCGACGCAGACGACGTGAGCGTGATGCTGGGGAGCACGACGCTCGACGGCCCGCAGACGCCCGTCGTCGGGGTGTCGTATCGATCGAACTACAACCCCACTTCAACAGCCCCGACGTGCCCCAGTTCGATGTCGGATACCTGGTGCTCTCCTCGGGATCCGCCCAGACGCCGATCAAGATCGCCGGCAGCGACGAGGGCGCGCTCTGGGATCCGGGAAGCCCCGTCGACATCGCCGGCTGGGTGATACCAGCGAGTCCGGTGGAGCACCGTTCGCCCTCCGGGCCGCGACTGTCCAGACGATCGACGACGGCACCTGCAGCTCCGACTACGGGGGCGACTTCGATCCCGGCACGATGATCTGCGCCGGCTTCCAGAGCGGCGGGGTTAATACCTGCGCGGGTGACAGCGGTGGCCCGCTCGAGGCGCCGCACCCGGCGGGCGGCTACCGATTGTCGGCATCACGAGCTGGGGAGAGGGCTGCGCCGGCCCGGATCCCCGGCATCTACACGCGCGTCGCCGACACGACCCTGAGTCCCCTGATCGCATCCGACATGGCAACCCTGGAATCGCAATTCGGACTGCCGCATGAGGCGATCTTCAGCTTGCCGCCGCCACCACATCCGGTGAATCCGCCAAGAAGCCCTTCGCGAAATGCAAGCGCATCCGCGACAAGAGAAGCGGAAGCGCTGCGTGAAGAAGGTCAGGAAGAAGCTCCAGACCGCGTGAGGCGGCGGTGGGTCCCCCGCAGACTCAAGGATTTCGCCATCATTTCCGACAGAATGTCGGTAATGGGGAGGACCACTGCTCGGCTCCTGAGTTGCCTCATCCTGATGCTGCTGGCGACCGCGCCGGCCGCCTCTGCACGGTCGCCCGAACCACGGGTGGTCGGCGGCAGCCAGACGACGATCGACGTCACGCTGGCAGGCCGCGGTCGTCGTGGGTCTGAGTGAAGGATGCCGGCAACGGTCACCAGCGCCAGTTCTGCGGAGGCTCGCTGATCACGACTTCGATCGTGCTGACGGCCGCCCACTGCGTCTACGACTCAGATCCGGACTGCGGACCGGGGCGGCGCCGTCGACGTCTGTCTCCCAGGCGATCCCGGGGGTGACGGCACCAAGAGGCTCGATGTCGATGACGTCGCGGTCGTGCTTGGAGTGACAAAGCTCTCGATCGCCGGCGAAGGGGACGAGCATCCGGTCCAGGGTGCCTCCTACGACCCGGGCTTCGATCCGGTCACCTTTCAGCACGACATCGCCTATCTGGTGCTCGCGGCCCCGGTGACCACGGGACCGGCAGTCCGGACGATCGATATCGCAGGTGACGACGAGGCCGCGGTCTGGGCACCCGATGTACCGGTGGAAATCAGCGGATGGGGCAGCACCTTCTGGGGTGGCTCCACGGTCGACTCGTTGCGAGCGGCGACCGTGCCGATCGTCGGCGATTCGACCTGTGGCTCGGCCGCCGACTACGGGAGCGCGTTCGATCCGGGGACGATGGTCTGCGCGGGCTATCCGGATGGTGGCGTCGACAGCCCGCCAGGGCGGCTACAGCGGCGGGCCACTGGAGGCACCGCTCGATGGCGGGGGATACAGGCTCGTCGGGATCACGAGTTGGGGCTTCGGTTGCGTCGATCCCTGACGCACCGGGCGTCTATACGCGGATCGCCCAGGCGGCGCCGGATGGCCTTCGGGATGACGTGGTCGCGGAGGTCACGGAGCTCGAGACCACCTACCTCCTCGCTTCCGAGAACATCGTCGGCAGCGGGGGCCAGCCTCCTCCCGACAGGCCGGACCCGCCGCCTACTACCGGTAACCCGACTCCTCCGTCGACACCCCAGCCCTCCACCGCGACGAGCAGCTCCGCGCGCGACCGGCTCTCCAAGTGCAAGCGCATCCGCG
>CAWKFQ010000011.1:0-65754 GCA_963848955.1 uncultured Solirubrobacterales bacterium
CTCCAGGTCCACGGGAACCTGGCCGCGGGACGCTGCAGGTCTCGGGCAATGTCCCGGTCGATCCCAGCGGCCAGGGGACGAGTTGCGATTCGGGCGTCCTCCGCTGGACCGCCCACCGTGGCTAGCGCCAGCCGGGCGGCGGAGTGAAGGCGTCGAGCGGAGGCTCCGGGTAGCCGACCGCCCGGTACAGCGTTGCACTCGGTTTGGCGAGCAGCCAGCGCCCGCCGAGCCGCTCCAGATAGATCACGTCGTCCTCGACCGAGACGTATTTGCGATCTGAGAAGTGATGCGTGACGGTCGCGCTGATGCGAGCCCGGTCATCACCGAGGTCCTCCGGCTTCACCCCGACCAGCGTGGTCTTGCGCCACGCGGGACCGCCGCCTCGCGGGCGCGTCCCGATCGACGCGGCCAGCGATGCGCGGCAGCCGCCGCGTCTCTTGGGCAGCTGTCCCAGGTTGAGCGCGCCGGGCGTCAGGAGCGCGCAGACGCGCGCGGCATCGTGGCGGTCGAGCGCTCTGATGTAGTCGCTCACGGCCGCGACCGCCGTCGTCCGGTCCTCTCCGGAGAGCTCGCCGGAGGCCTCGGGCCCCTCGGCTCCCGCCTCCGGGCTCGCCTCGGTGGCCGCCGGGCCCTCCGCCTGCTCCTCCGCGGGGTCGGCTGGTTCGACGGCGCCCGGGGGCAGCTTGCCGGTGACCACCCCCGTCGATCCGGTGGCGGTCGTGGCGCCACCCGCCACGGTGGTTGTCTTGCCGTCGCCCGACCCGCCCCCGCACCCGGCAAGGGCCAGTGCCGCCATTGCGATGACGATCCCGCCCGTTCTCATCGCAAGGAGGCTAGGCCGTCACGGGATTCCGTCGGCGGCGATTCATAGGCTCCATCCCGGTGCCGCCCGCTGCTACCCTCGCCGCCCGGTCCTGAGTCAGTTGCGATCCGAGCCTGCCCTCCCCTATGACCAGGCGAAAGACGAGTCGCCCGATGGCGCATCTGAAGCCCGTCCCAGACCCCACGCCCGAGCCGCCCAGCAAGGCGGGAGGCAAGCCCTCGGTCGCCGAGCTCGAGCGCTACGCGACCGTCCTGCGCATCCACTGCGTGCGCATGGTGGCGGTCGCCAAGGCGGGACACCTCGATTCCTCGCTCTCCGCGGCCGACATCGTCGCCGCCCTCTACTACCGGGCGCTGCGCCACGATCCCCGGAACCCGAAGTGGCCGGAGCGCGACCGCTTCGTGCTCTCCAAGGGCCACGGCGCCCCGATCCAGTACGCCGCCCTCGCGGAGCACGGCTACTTCCCCGCCGATGACCTGATGGGGCTCCGCCAGATCGGCTCACACCTCCAGGGCCACCCGGACATGACCCGGACCCCGGGCATCGAAGTCTCCACCGGCTCCCTCGGCCAGGGCCTCTCGATGAGCGTCGGCATCTGCCTGGCGCTGCGACTCGACGGCCTCGACGAGACCGCCCAGGTCTTCACCCTGATGTCCGACGGCGATTGCCAGGAAGGCCAGAGCTGGGAGGGTGCCATGTCCGCCGCGCACTTCGGCCTTCCCAACCTGACCGCGATCGTCGACTACAACCACCTGCAGACCGACGGCACCACGGAGGAGGTCATGGACACCGGCGACGTCCGCGCCAAGTTCGAGTCCTTCGGCTGGGACGCGGTCGAGATCGACGGTCATGACATGGACGCGGTTGTCGAGTCTTTGGAGCGGAGCCGCACCATCGGCCGCCCCGCGGCGATCGTCTGCCAGACCAAGAAGGGCCGCGGCGTCTCCTTCATGGAGGATCGCTTCGGCTTCCACGGCAAGCCGCCGACCCCAGAGCAGGCCGAGCAGGCGATGGAGGAGCTAGAGAGGACCTACCAGGAGCAGACGAAGGCGCTCGGGGGGAGGGGCTGATGGCGAGCGAGCTGATCGACGCAGCCGAGGCGCAGACCGAGCCGGTCGCCACCAGGCAGGCCTACGGCGACGGGCTCGTGGCCCTCGGTGAGAGCTACCCCGAGGTGGTCGCCCTCGACGCCGACCTCGCGGTCTCGACCCAGTCGATGAAGTTCGGCAAGCAGTTCCCCGAGCGCTTCTTCAACGTGGGGGCGGCGGAGGCGAACATGATGTCGATGTCATGTGGGCTGGCCGCCACCGGCAAGGTGCCCTACGCCTCGACCTTCGCGATCTTCGCCACCTCCCGGTCCTACGACCAGGTCCGCCTGGGCATCGCGCACAACGGGTTGAAGGTCCGGATCGGCGCCTCGCATGGAGGCGTCTCGCTCGGGGAGGACGGCGCCTCGCACCAGATGATCGAGGACATCGCGCTGATGAGGGCGATGCCGAAGATGCAGGTCGTCGTCCCGGCGGACTACAACCAGGCCTACACGGCGGTGATCGAGTCCTACGAGCGATTCGACGGGCCGATGTACATGCGCTTCGGCCGGCCGAAGACGCCGGTCGTCTATGACGAGATTCCCGAGACCCTCGGCACCGGCGTCGACGTCCTTCGGGAGGGCAAGGACATCTCGATCTTCGTCTGCGGCCACATGGTCTGGCGCGGATTGGAGGCGGCCGAGACCCTGGAGCGCGAGGACGGGGTGGAGGCAGAAATCGTAAACGTGTCGATCATCAAGCCGATCGACTCGCAGAGCGTGCTGAGCTCGCTCGCCAAGACAGGAGTCGCGGTCACCGCCGAGGAGCACCGCGTGGTCGGCGGACTCGGCGATGCAATCCGCCAGGTCGCTGCTGAGCAGCATCCGGTCCCGGTGTTCGCGCTCGGCATGCAGGACGAGTTCGGGGTCTCAGGCACCGCCGAGGCCTGCATGGAGCACTTCGGCCTCACCGCCAGCGGCATCGCCGACCTGGCCCGCGAGGCACTTCTCAAGAAGCCGATCGTGCAGCACCCGCCGATTCACGGCGGGCCCTGGACCTAGCGGCGGCCGCTTGCCGCCGCGATCTGATGGCGAAGCCGGGAGTCAGTAGCGCAGCACGGCCGCGACGCCGCCGTGCTCGCCAAGCGCCTCGGCCGCCTCGTCCTCGACCGGTGTGACCAATGCGCTCGTGCGGAGCGCCCGCTCGACGATCTCGTCCTCGAGCTCGGCCAATTCCGGGACGTCGGTATCGGCGTCGAAGAGCAGGTGCTCGACGCGACCCTCGTTCAGGCAGCGTTGGACGTCGATCAGGCCGAGCGCCCCGTGGCCGCCGGGCGTCCGCGCGCCCTCCACTGCCCTCTCGATCAGGTCCAGCTCCCGGCGGCGATTGCCGTCGGCGACGGCGGCGTTCACCCGCTCGAGCACCTTGCCGCGCTCCTCGGAGATCACGTCCACCGCCTCGGCCAGCTCGACCTCGGTGCCCTTCTCGGCTCCCGCGTTGAACTCCCGGAGGTGTTCGGGATCGCCGAAGCCGATCACCCTCCGCCAGCTGCGGCTCCGCGCCTCGTCGGCCGTCAGCCTGCCGGTCTCCTCGAGGAACCGGGCCCGGTTGTGCTCCAGCCGCTGGTCGTACTGGTCGCGGCCCGAGGAAGCGGCACCCTGGGTCCGGGCAAGGTTCGAGGGCTTCTCCGACTTTCGCTCCCGCCAGTCGAGCAGTACATCTCGGCCTCCCAGTCGTGGACCAGCTCGAGCGCCCCCAGCTTCCACTCGTAGAGGTGGACGCGCTCAGACGAAATCGCGACCGCGCCGACCGCCGCGCCCTCGTCGAGCAGCTTCAGCAGCTGTGTCAGCTGCGGGCGATCGCCGTAGCGCACCCTCGTGGGGAAGCCGTGCATCTGGGCCAATGTCCAGATGTCCCGGGCCCGCTTTTCAATGGCTTCGCAGAAGCCGATCTGGCAGCGCCCTGAGGGCAGCTCCTCCCCCTCGAAGCGATCGAGGACTCTCTGCGCGGAAGCCCTAAGTGCCCGCCCGCGGTCGTGTCCGTCGTCGCCGGCCTCGACGGCCGCGTTGAGTTGATTGCGCAGCTCGGTCAGCCAGCCCTCGCCGCGGTCGCCGGGATCGATCTCGACGCAGACCGTGAGCACCCCGAATTCGGGCCGCCAATCGAGCAGCTCCTCGATCGCCAACCCGGATGGCAGCGCGCTTGTGGCCGTCTCCATCGCAGCCAGGCTACCCGAGCGGCGGTTTTGGTAACCGGTATTACTCGAGCTTGAATATCTCGGCCGCGAAGCGTGGCTCGTCCATGCTGGTGGTGCTGGCGAAGCCGACGACCGTGCGCCCGGTCGCCCGCTCGATCGCGGCCCGGAAGGTCGCCTGTATCGCCTGCTGGTACTGGCTGCGGACCTGGATCACCGTCTCGTGCTTTCCATGGTCGATGAGGAACTTCTCATTGGGCAGCAGCTCGAGTTCGTCGAGCACCGCGACCACGAAGTCGTCGCCAACGAACGCATGAGCCCGACCTGCCCCCTTGCCGTAAGACTCCTCATGAAGCCTGAGAATCTCGCGCGCAATCTCGTCGCGCACCTCCTCAGCCGCCGGAGGTCCACGTCGCTCGGCGGGACCCTCGGGGTCAGCAGGGCCCTCAACGTGTTCAGATCGATCGGAAATTGAAACCACCTCCACCATGGACTAGTGGTCCGACCGTCCAACCCACCGCCCGAAACGGCTGTGTCCGATCACGCTTTAGGGCCCGCCCGAGCGTCGCCTGCCGGCTCCGCCCGGTGAGTCTCAGGAGACTACATCGCCTCGCCCAGGGCCGTTGAACGCTGAATCCACATGGGGCGGAACAATCGGAGTAGCCTGGAACAAGGCGGCGTGGCGTTCGCCGCACTGAGACCTCGACCCATCAGGATGCCGCGCGCTCGTTGGGTCTCACCGCAACTCTTCCCTTCGTGCAATTCGCTTACCCAAGAGGGGCGGCAACCGATGGATTTGGAGGGTTTGCCGTTTCCCCCGATAGAGCAACAACCCACGGGCATGCGCGCGGCGAGATGCTGGCGCAGATCTCGACTGGCCTCGTCCAGCTCCACTCCCGCTACTACGGGAAGGGGCCGACCAAGGCGAAGACGCACATGGTCAACGGCACCGTCGTCAGCATTCTTCGAGGCGGGTTCACCACGGTCGAGCGCACCCTCCTTGATACCGGAGAGGTGGAGTCCGTCTACCAGATGCGCCGCAGCTTCCAACAGGCGATGGAGGAGGAGTTCCGAAGCGTCGTCGAGGACGCGACGGGCCGCAAGGTGATCGCCTACATGAGCTCGATCCACGTCGACCCCGACCTCGCGGTCGAGCTGTTCGTCCTGGAGCCCGTCGAGGAGCCGGCTGGTCGAAGAGCCCTCGCCGGTGATGCGGAAGAGCCGGCCGCCTAGCCGTCGCCGTTCCGCGTCCAGGTGAGGGCGCGCTCGCGATCGGTGAACACCGGCAGGGCCTCGGAAACACCGGCAATCCGGAAGACCCTGTCGACCTGTGAATCGGTGGCGATCAGGATGTGCACCGGGGTCCCGTTTGAACCGCGGAGTGCCTGAATCAGGATCCCGATCCCCGAGGAGTCGATGAAGGTCAGCCCGCTGAGGTCGACGAGCACCGCCGGGCGCTGACCGATCTGCTCGAGCAGGGGCCCCTGCATCCTCGGGATCGTGCTCAGGTCGAGCTCGCCCCCTATGGCGACTATCGAGGCACCGTCGGCTGCGTCCTCGATGCGGACGCTGAGCGCTGTTGGGTCGCCGCCCCCAGGCTGGGAGGGTGGAGCGGCCCCGCTAGACCGCTCCACCGCCCGCCTCAACGCGCCATCCCCTTCTGGTGCGCAACTCCCCTGGGGGAGACTTCGAAGTTCGGGAAATGTTCGGAGCACATCAGTCTCGGGACCTTCTCCTCGGATCTGTTCTTCCTTGACCGCCGAGGAAGCCCGTCCCTGCGCTGCCAGGGCGTGCCTCCAAGCATTCCTGTGGACTCACGAGCCCGACCGTGGATGCCGGACAATCGCTCCTCCTATTGAACTGCGTCGGGTATTCTAGTTCGACCAGCCGCATGTTCAATAGAACCGGGTAGACGCGAGACCCTGACGGGATCGTGTTTTCTCGCTAGATGCGCAGGAACGAGTCGCGAATGGGGGCGACGAGGGCCGGCGACAGAGGATTGTCGACCCGATGAGCTCGCCCAACCCTGACTTCCGATCAACCCCGCCGGTCCTCCACCAGGGTCGGGCGGCACGGCATGTGATGAAGGGGGATGACCGGGGCGAAAACGTATCTCCGGTGTCTTCGGACGCCACCGGAGTGCGACACGGCGGCGCGCGGGGCCGAGAGGACGCCACTCGGTCCCGCCGCCGCTATTTCACCCACTGACTGCGCGACTCAGGGAGCTGGGCCGTGTTGAGGTGCGAACGAGAACTTGCGCAGCCGGCTCCGGGCGTTCCCTACCCTGTGCCGCGCAGTGAGGTGGGCGTCCGGGGACGCCGCACCCACCTCGCATTCACTCCCCCTAGATGGCACGGCGACAGACATCCGACGTTCTCCGGGCTCGTCCGCGCACGACGCGGCGGCCGGAGCACCTCACCGAGCAGCGGTCCCGCCCGCCGATCGTCGAGCTGCGCCGGGTCACCAAGGTCTATCCCGGCGGTCACGTCGGGCTCGAGCACGTCAGCCTGCGCGTCGATCGCGGGGAGTTCGTCTTCCTCGTCGGGCCGACCGGCTGCGGCAAGACCACTCTGATCAAGACGCTGATCCGCGAGATCCGCCCCACCGAGGGAGAGGTGCTGATCGCCGGCCGCGACATCGGCTCGCTCTCCAGCAAGAAGGTCCCACAGCTGCGCCGCCGGATCGGCACCGTTTTCCAGGACTACAAGCTGCTGCCGAACCGGACCGTCTACGACAACGTCGCCTACGCGCTGCAGGTGATCGGCGCCTCGCGCTCGGAGATCCGCAAGAAGGTGCCGGACGCCCTGCGCCTGGTCGGCCTCGCCGACAAGGTGAAGAACTTTCCCGACCAGCTCTCGGGCGGAGAGCAGCAGCGCCTCTCGGTCGCCCGTGCCTTCGTCAACCACCCGCCGCTGCTGCTCGCCGACGAGCCGACCGGCAACCTCGACCCCAACACCTCCATCGGGATCATGCAGGTCCTCTACCGGATCAACCGCACCGGGACGACCGTCGTCGTGGTGACCCACGACCGCGAGATGGTCGACAAGATGCGCCGCCGGGTCATCCAGCTCGACTCCGGTCGCGTGGTCCGCGACCAGGCGGCAGGCACCTACACGTCCGATGACGAGTCCACCCGCGAGTTCGCCAGGCGCGTCCGCGAGGAAATGGGCCTCGACGACGAGAGCCCGGCGTACTGACGTAGGGACGAGGAATGGGCCGAATCTTCTTCTTCATTCGTGAGGGCATGAGGGCGCTGCGACGCAGCGCCGCACCGAGCCTTGCCGCGATCGTCACCGTCTCGGTGACGGTGCTGCTGCTCGGTGTCCTGATCCCGGTTCTCCAGACGACCAACGGCAAGACCAACGAGGTCCGCGACCAGGTCGGTCTCCGTGTCTTCCTGAACGACGTCGACGCGAACGGGACGCCGGTTGCCACCGGTGGCTCGGGACAGCAGGCGCCGCCCGCCGAGGTCCAGGCGCTGAAGGCGAAGCTCGTGGCGATCCCACACGTGCAGTCCGTGCAGTTCGTCTCGAAGGACCAGGCCAAGACCATCCTCAGCCAGCGCTTGGAGTCCGAGAACCGTGAGGACATCGTCGCCCAGCTGCCGGGGGCTCACAATCCCCTGCCGGCGTCGTTCAACGTGACGCCGGACGACCTCTCGAACCTGGGCGGCGTGCGCGCGGCGGTCACCCCGCCCGGCGCGAACGGGAAGCCGACCGCGATCAGCCCCCTGATCTCGGACATCGGCGACTCGCGCGACGACGCTCAGAAGATCAGCGGGGCGACCAGCGCGATCCGCTGGGTCCTCGCCGTCGTCGCCGCGCTGCTGCTGATCGCCTCGCTGCTGCTCGTCGCGAACACGATCCGCCTCTCGATCTACGCTCGCCGCCGTGAGGTCGAGGTGATGCGGCTCGTCGGCGCGACCAACTGGTTCATCCGCTGGCCGTTCATGGTCGAGGGCCTCGTCTGCGGCCTGCTGGGGGCGGCGATCGCGATTGGCTTCCTCTTCCTTGGTAAGACAGTGATCGTGGATCCGCTCAAGAACAACTTCAACCTGATCAACTCCGGGGACACGATCGGCTTCGCCACCCTCGCGCTCGTCCTGCTGTGCGTGGCCATGGCCGTCTCGGCGATGGGCAGCGGGCTGACGTTGCGTCGCTTCCTCCGAATTTGAGCTTCATGAAACGGGTTGCGCCTACGGCGCACCCTCGCATCTTCGCCGCTATCGCGGCCGTCGCGGTGGCGCTGGTGGTGGGAATCGTCGTCGGCGGGCAGGTGAACTTCGTCCGCGACGCGGTCGATGACGTCTTCGGCAACCCTGGCGAGAACGCGACAGCCCAGGCGATCGACGTCATCCACGACGACTATTTCCACACCGTCGATGAAGCGGACCTGGAGAACGCGTCGATCGGGTCGATCATCGACCACATCAAGAAGCGCTACCACGACCGGTTCTCCCACTACTTCACGCCTTCCGAGTACGACCGCTTCCAGCAGGGCGCGCGTCTCTCGGGGGTCGGGATCGCGGTGACCGAGGTCTCGCGGGGGCTGCGGGTCGCAACGGTCTACAAGGACACCCCCGCCCGGGAGGCGGGCATCCAGCCGGGGGAGATCATCACCGGAGTCAACGGGCAGCCGATCGCCGGGAAAGATGCTGACGCGGTCACCAACCAAATCAGGGGGCCGGCCGGGACAAAGGTCACCCTCACCGTCCTCGGGCGGGACGGGAAGAGCCGTGATGTGACCGTCACCCGTCGCGAGGTCGAGGTCCCCCAGGTCGCGGGCCATCTCGAGGACGTCGGCGGCACCAAGCTCGGCTACGTGCGGCTCGCCGGATTCTTCCCCGGCGCGCACGACGAGCTGCGCAAGGAAGTCGAGCAGCTCTATTCGCAGGGCGCACAGGGGATCGTGCTCGACCTCCGGGGGAACGGCGGCGGCCTGCTCACGGAGGCGGTGCTGGTGTCGAGCATCTTCGTTCCCGACGGCACGATCGTCTCGACGCACGGGCGCACTCAGAGCACCAGGACATTCGATGCGACGGGCGATGCGCTGCCGCGCCATCCGATGGTCGTCCTGATCAACGGCGACACAGCGTCCGCCTCGGAGATCGTCACGGCCGCGCTCGAGGAGTCGGGCCTTGCGACCGTGGTCGGGACAACCTCCTTCGGCAAGGGAACGTTCCAGGAGGTGATCCCGCTGAACAACGGCGGCGCGCTCGATCTCACGGTGGGGGAGTATCTGACTCGTGATGGGACCTCGATCAACGGCACCGGGATCGCCCCGCAGGTGAGGGCGAAGGACAACCCCAAGACGAAGCCCGACGAGGGCCGCGCGCGAGCGCTCCAGGTGCTGGCCCAGCAGCTCTGACCCCGGCGCCCGCAGCCGAAAGGCGCGTCGTCCTCGTCTCCAAGCGGGGTCGGTTCCTGGTCGGCGAGTTGCTCTTCGAGCGCGGCGGCCGCGTCGAGCTCGGCGGTGGGCGCCGGGCTGCGACGCCCGGGCGGATGGCTCTGGTGGAGCTCGGCCAGGGCCGTGGCCGCGCCAGGGTGGTCCAGGAGCTCGGCGATCCCGGCCTGGCAGCCGACGTGATCGAGGCGGTGCTCGCCGATCGCGACGTGCGGGTTGGCTTCGGGCGCCGGGTGGAGGATGAGGCCGCCGGCGCGGCGACCTCGGCGCGCGATCTCGACTTCGATCGCCGCGACATCCGTGGTCTTCCGACCTTCACCGTCGATCCCGCGAGCGCCCACGACTTCGACGACGCGGTGTCTGCGTCCAGGACGAAGCGCGGCTATCGCCTCTGGATTCACATCGCCGATGTCGCCGCGCACGTTCGCCCGGGCGGCGCACTCGAGAAGGAGGCGCGCCGCCGAGCCAATTCCACCTACGTCCCGGGTCGGGTCGCGCCGATGCTGCCGCAGGTCCTCTCGAGCGACGCCTGCAGCCTGGTCCCCGATCAGGACCGGCTCGCGGTCACCTCCGAGATCGAGATCTCGGAGACCGGCGAGCCGCTGTCGGCGAACTTCTACCGCAGCCTGATGCGCTCGGATTCCCGCCTCAACTACGAGCAGCTCGACGAGATCTTCGCCGGCAGGGCGAGGCCGCCGGAGCGGATCGCCGAGCCGCTGGCCATTGCCCGGGAGGCCGCCGCGGCCCTGGCGGGGCGCCGGCCGCGCGCCTCGCTCGACGTGGAGAGCTCCGAGCCCGAGTTCCGTTTCGAGGACCGCCAGGTCGTCGGAGCCCACTCGGTGGCGCAGACCGAGGCCCACCGCTTGATCGAGCACCTCATGGTCCTCACCAACGAGCGGGTCGCGGACCTGCTCGAGCGCCGGCGGATTCCGACCCTCTACAGGGTCCACGAGCAGCCCGATCCCGAGCGGATCCGCTGGCTGATCGAGCAGCTGGCGGCGCTCGACATCCCGACGCCGCCCCTTCCGGACGCGATCACGCCCCAGCAGGCCGGCGAGCTGGCGGGTGAGGCGAGCCGGCTGGTCACCCGAGAGGCCGAGCGCCGCCGCCACGGACGCGAGGCGTATACATCGCTTGTGCTTCGCTCGCTGAAGCAGGCCCACTATTCCGATCGCAACCTCGGCCACGCCGGCCTGGGCAGTCCCGCCTACTGCCACTTCACCTCGCCCATCCGCCGCTACCCCGACCTGATCGTGCACCGCGGACTGCTCTCCGCCATCGGAGCGGGGGAGGAGGCGCCGCGCGCCGATCGCCTCGCGGAGCTGGGCGCCCACTGCTCGGACCGTGAGCGCGACGCGACTCGTCTCGAGCGCAACGCCGACTCGGTCTGCGCGTGCTTCCTGCTGGAGCGGGAGCTCTTCGAGCGCGGTCCCGACACCCGCTTCGAGGGCGAGGTGTCAGGAGTGGTGGGGGCAGGGGCGTTCGTCCGCTTCGGCGGTGCGCTCGCGGACGTCTACGAGGGCTTCCTGCCCGCCCGGCGGATCGGAGGACGGGAGCGCTACGACTTGGATCCGACCGAGACGATGCTCGTCGGCGGGCGCGGCGGTGACGCGGTTCGGATCGGCGACCCGGTGAGGGTGACGGTCGATCGGGTCGAGGCCCCGCGCGGCCGCGTCGACCTGCTCCCAGTGGAGTCGTGATGGCGAAGAAGGGCTCGAAAGGTCCCAGGGCTCCGGTCAGCGGCGACGTCGCGACGAACCGGCGCGCCCGCCATAAGTTCCAGTTGCTGGAGAGGATGGAGGCCGGGATCGAGCTGCAGGGCAGCGAGGTGAAATCGCTGCGCGACGGGAAGGCCCAGATCAACGAGGCCTATGCGGTGGTCGACGGGGGAGAGGTCTGGCTCCGCGGCGCCCACATCCCTCCATACCTGCCTGCCTCCGACCAGAACCACGATCCGGACAGGCCCCGGAAGCTGCTCCTCCACCGGCGGGAGATCGAGCGGCTGATCGGCAAGACGGCCGAGCGGGGCCTGACCCTGGTCCCGACGCGCATCTACTTCAAGGGCCCGAGGGCGAAAGTCGAGCTCGCTCTCGCCAAGGGCAAGGAGGGTCGCGACAGGCGCCGGGAGATCGCCGATCGAGACGTCCGGCGCGAGGTCGAGCGCGATTTCAAGCAGAGGCTCGGCTGAAGGTCGCCCGGCGCTTGGGCTGAGCAAGCGTTTCGCCCGAAGGGAGGGCATAGCCCAGCGCACGAGAAGGGATGTCCCGTGCGAACATTGGGCGTGCCGATGCCTGTTGCAATCGACACCAGCACCGTCACCGACTTCATCAACGACAACCCGGGTGAGGCCTACGGGATCGCCGGGGCGGTCGTCCTGCTGCTGGTCCTCTTCTTGATGGTGCGCCGTCGCCGCGCCCACGAGGCCGACGGCGCAGGGGCCGCGGCCGGGGCCGGGCCCGGGGCTCAGCTCTCGCGCAAGGATGCCCGCCGCGCCAAGAAGGAGGAGAAGGCGATGGTGAGGGCCGAGGCCAAGTCCGCCAAGGAGCGGAAGAGGTCCGAGGCCAAGCAGGCGAAGGTCGACGCCAAGCAGGCGAAGGCCGACGCCAAGGCCGAGAAGAGTGCGGCGAAGGCCGAGGCGAAGTCCGCCAAGAAGTCGAAGGGAGAGGACACCGAGAAGCTGGAGGCGCCGGAGCCGGAGACGGAGGTCCAGGCCGAGGCCGATGGAGAGGAGCGCAAACTCAGCCGGAAGGAGAGGCGCGAGCAGCGGAAGGCGACGCGCAAGCAGGCTTCCGAGGAGAAGAAGCGGGCGGAGGAGAAGGATCGGGCCGCCTGGGAGGAGGAGCGGAAGCGCCGGCGCGAGGAGCGCCAGAAGCGTAAGGAGGACCGACAGCAGCAGAAGGCGACACGCAAGGGGGAACCCGTTCCCGAGCTGGAGGAGGAGACCGAGCCCGAGGAGCAGATGGCGGAACCCGAGGAGCAGGAGGAGACCGCGCCCTCGCAGGCGCCCCTGGCAGCTCAGGCCACCGAGGGGGATGCCGCTGAGAAGTCGACGATGCTCGCCTCCGCGCTCGGCCTCGCCGAGGGCGAGAAGCAGAACGGCGAGGGCGAGGCGACGGAACACGCCGCGGTCGCCGACGTCAACCATGACGGCGAGGGCGTGAGCGAGGCGCCAGAGGAGCCGGAGGCGGAGGCCGAGCTCGAGCCGGAGCCGGAGCCCGAGCTGGAGCCCGAGCCGGAGCCCGAGCTGGAGCCGGAGCCCGAGCCCGAGCCCGAGCCCGAGCCCGAGCCCGAGCCGGAGCCGTCGCCGATCTCCCAGTGGGTCCCGCCCGGCACCGGGCCCGAGTCCGAGGCGCCGGATGAACCGGCTCTCACCCCGCTCGCCCCCGAGCCGGAGACCGCGCCCGGCGGCTTTGCGGCGACCTCGTCCGAGGATGCTCTCGCCGAGCCCTCGGCCCCGGCACCGGAGGACGAGGAGGACGAGGAGGAGCCAGCCGCTCTGGAGCCCGTCGACATCTCCCCCCCGACCGAGGGCGCCACCTCGCTCCAGGCCCAGATCGACGCCCTGGCGCGGGAGGAGGCGGGCGCCACTCAGACCCCCGAGGCACCACCTGCCGAGCCGCCTGCCGATGAGCCGCCGGCGCCCGAGCCACCCGTGTCCGAGCCGCCTGCACCTGAGCCCGTGGAAGCCGAGGCGACGCTGCCCCAGGACCTTCCCCCGGACGTTTCACCCGCCCGGCCCTTTGACGCGCCGCCCGAGCCGGCCGCAGCCGAGCCGCCGGCCCCGGAGCCCTTTGTCTCCGAGCCTCGCGCCGCCGAGCCGCCGGCGTTGTCGGACGAGGAGGAGGAGCGCGTCGAGCGAGCGGTCGAGGAGCGCCTGGCGCGAGCCGAGCAGCTCGAGCGTCAGTCCGAGGATCGAACCAAGCGCGCCGAGGAGGAGACCGAGCAGCTGATTCGGATGGCCGCGGAGCAGGCTCGTCGCCAGGCCGAGGAGGAGGCCCGCCAGACCGTCGAGCAGAGGGTCAAGGAGGAGGCCGATCGCCTGCGCAGGGAGGCCGAGGAACGGGCTCGTGAGGAGTCCGAGCGCGTCCGGCGCGAGGTCGAGGAGCGAACCCGGGAGGCGATCGAGCAGGCGCGCCGCGAGGCCGACGCGCGCGTCGCCGAGGCCTCCGAGCAGGCCCGCCGGGAGGCCGAGGAGCGGGTCAGCGCCGAGGCGGAGGAAAGGCTTGGCCTCGATGCCACCCGACTCCAGCGCGAGGCCGAGGAGCGCACCCGCGCCGAAACCGATGTCGAGCAGCAGCACCTCTCGAGCGCGGTGGAGGAGGCCGAGGCCCGCCTGCACGCGGAGCGCGCGGATCGCGAGCGCGCGATGGAGGACGCCTACAAACGGCTCGAGGAGATCGAGAAGCGAGCCCAGGATGCCGAAGAGCGCGCAGCCCGCGCCGAGCGCCTGGCGCAGCTCAAGGTCGAGGAGGCCGAGCGCGAGCGCCGGCTGCGCGAGGTGCTCGAGCGCGTCAGCGCCGCCGAGGAACGGGCCAAGGAGGCCGAGCGCAAGGCCCGCGAGGCCGAGGCCGCCGCGGCCAGCAGTATCCGTGCCGCCCGCGACATCGGGACCGCCCCACCGCAGGAGCCCACCCCGCCGCTCCCACCACCGCCCAGAGCTTCAACGCCTCCGCCGCCGCCCGCACCGGACCCCCCGGCAGCCTCGCCACCCTCGCCCCCCGCAGCGCCGGAGAGCCCTCAGACCGAAGGCGAGGACGAGGGTGGCGGCGGGATCCTGGGTCGCACCGTCGGTGCGATTCTCGGCACCGGTTCGGGCCGCGAGGGGACCGAGGAAGAGGGGCACGAGGGGGCTGTCTCACAAGACGAGCCCGAGCGTGGCCGGGTTGAGACCGTCGCGGCCGGCGATCAGGTCAAGCTGAACAGCGCCACCTTCGAGGATCTTCGCGAGCTCGGCTTCTCGGTCACGCAGGCGACGCGGGTGATCACCTACCGCGAGCGCCAGAGCGGCTTCAACTCCGTCGACGACCTCGCCGACGTCCCCGGGATGCCGGGTGAGTTCCTGACCGAAGTCAGGAACAGGCTGACCCTCTAGACGTCGGAGAGCCCGCGCGGCAGGTGCGTCGCCGAGACGCCAACGGCCAGCGCGACGATCAGGGCGAGGTAGGTCGCCGCCACGAGTACGCGCGTGCGCGTTGGAATCTGGTGATAGGCGCGCCCCTCGGGCGTGTTCCGAGCCTGCCAGCGGCGCCACGTCTCCATGCCGCCGAGCAGGAGGATGAGGAGCACGATCGGACTGGGGAAGAAGAAGGCCATCGCGATCAGCCCCGCGAGTCCGACCAGCCACACCCACGGGGAGAGGGCGGCCATTGCGCGGCCGCCGTCCAGTGGCAGGATCGGGAGCAGGTTGAAGAGGTTCAGGAAGAAGCCGATGAAGGCGAGCGCCTGCCAGAAGTGGCTCCCGGTCGCCAGCCAGATGCCGAGTGGCACCAGCGTCGCGATCGAGCCCAGGATGGGCCCCGCCAGGCCGACGCGTGCCTCCGCGCCCGCGTCGTCGCCCATCGACTTGGCCGAGATCACCGCGCCCAGGAAGGGGATGAACATCGGGGCGGATGCCTTGACCCCCTCGCGCCGGAGTTGGAAGACATGCCCGAGCTCGTGCAGCAGCAGGAGCAGCACGAATCCGATCGAGAAGAGCCAGCCGAAGATCAGCTGGTAGGCGACGATCGAGACCAGCATCGAGCCCGACGTCGTGAGGAGCTTCAGCTTCGGCAGGGCGAGGAGCAGGAGCTTCGCCTGAGCGCCGAGCTTCACGACGAACAGCCCGACGGCGGCCAGGGCAGCGCCGATCCGCTTCAGCGGCCCCTCACCGCGTCCCGAACCGGGGTGGATCGGCTCGAGTTCGTGACCGGAGTCCGGGAGTCTCGTAGGCAGCTCGTGCGCTTCCATGTGCGAGCTCAACGTTAGCGCCGCGCCTTAGCGGTCCGTTACGGGACAGAGGCGGGAACTGTCTCGCCACTTCCAAGGAATTGGTACTACACCGTCGACTACACCCACACCGATGAGATCGTCACCCAAACCTCGATGACAACGGGAGCTCACCTGTTCATGGAGGCGGCGGCGACATCTCGAACGTCCCGATCCAGCAGACCTGCCCGCTCGACGTGAACGAGCACCTCGGCGTCGGCTCCTACGACCCGACGGCCTACGCGTTGGCGATCGACGCGCTGGATCACACCGGCCCCGCCGATCCGTCGCGCATCTCGCCGGGCGTCTGCACGCAGCTGTTCATGCCGGGTGTCAACCCAGCCACCTTCGCCACCGACGAGGCGAACTTCGCCGCCTCGATCGCGGCGGCCGTCGCCGGCGCCGAGCAGGTCCCCGCCGAGCCCCCATTGCGCTGTTACGTGACTGCGACCTGTCCTCCGTCCAGCGGCACAGCCGGCGCTTCCGCCGGCACGCAGTCCAAGGCCACGGCAAAGTGCAAGCGGAAGCGAAAGCGCGGCCATCGCGCCTGCAAGAAGCGCCACCGGGGCCGCCGGCCGCACGCCAAGCCCTGAGCGCGCTCGCGGCTACCATTCACCTGCACATAGCGCGGGGCCGAATCGGATTCGACTTGGTCATCCGTGCGATCAGGTTGCAGGTCGAGGTTCCAGGAGGCCTCGTTAAACACCTGGACCAACCAATAAGTGCGGACCATGAGTTCGCCCTCGCGGCTTAGTTAGTAGCTAAGTAGTGAGCGTCGGCCCACCCGCGCCCGAGGGGTGGGATCCCGGCGTCAGCATCGGGCTCACCCGGTCGGCTCGTCCCGACCGTCCGGGGAAATCGAAGGGGCTGTGCCCTCCGGCATCTCCCGCCGGCAGCGGAGGCCGAAGGGCGAGATCAAAAGCGCCGGCTAAACCTGTAGACACCGATCGTTCGTGGCCGAGGACGTGGCTTCGATGCCACCGGCTCCATTTCCCACCGCACCAGTAGGCTGACCCGACTGCGGCCAGGATGGCCGACACCGGAAAGAGGGGGACAGTCAATGGTGATCAGCGAGCGGGAAGGTCAGCAAATCGAGAAGGCGAACGCGACCGGCAGCACGCCGGTCGTCTTCATCCACGGGCTCTGGCTGCTGCCGAGCAGCTGGAACAACTGGGTGGAGTTTTTCGAGGAGAACGGCTACGCGGGCCTGACCCCCGACTGGCCGGACGACCCTGAGACCGTCGAAGAGGCGAGGGCCAATCCCGATGTCTTGGCGAAGAAGTCGCTCAAGCAGGTCGCCGACCACACAGCCGAGGTGATTGGCGGGCTCCAGAAGAAGCCGGCGGTGATGGGCCACTCGACCGGCGGGCTGCTCACCTACATGATCGCGGACCGCGGGCTCTCAGCCGCCTCAGTCGCGATCGATCCCGGGCCCTTCCGCGGTGTGCTGCCGCTACCGATCGCCGCACTGCGCTCGGCTTCTCCCGTGCTCAAGAACCCGTTCAACCGAAACCGTGCGATCACGCTCACCCTGGACCAGTTCAAGTACGGCTGGGCGAACGCGCTCAGCGACGACGAGGCGAAGCAGCTCTATGAGACCTACCACGTGGCGGCGCCTGGGAAAGCGCTGATGCAGATGGCGAATGCCAACCTAAATCCCTGGACCGAGGCCAAGGTCGATCCCAAGAATCCGGATCGGGGACCCCTCCTGATCATCGACGGGGAGAAGGACCACACCGTGCCCTGGGCAATCGCGAACGCGGCCTACAAGCGGCAGAGCCACAACGAGGCGGTCACCGAGATCGAGAAGATCCCGAACCGCGGTCATGCGCTGACGATCGACAGTGGCTGGCGCGAGGTCGCGCAAAAGGCGCTCGACTTCGTCAAGCGCTTCGTCTAGCCACCCTCACACTCCTTCGATCTCGCGCCTGAAGGCCTCGGCCGGCTCGATGGTGGCGTTCAGAAACCTGGCCTGATCCGCAAGCGCCCGGTCCGAGGTGACGACACGGATCCCCTCCGGGTCGGGGTCCTCCTTCAGGAGGCGAACGATCTCATCGTCCGCGGCATTGAGCCCCGCCTTCGGCGCGGAAGCGATCTCGACCACCGGGGACTTGATCGGGGGAAACGGCGGGCGCTCGAAGACCACCGTGACGTCGTCTCCCGTCGAGGCCACGAACCGCTCGAGCTGGTCGACGAGACGGACCATCGCTCCGTGGCGGTCCTTCCACCAGCCATCGGGCCTCGTTCCGATCACATTCATCGCATCCACGATCCAGCGCATCAGGCGGGCTGGCGCCAGAGCTCGGTGAGCGGGCCGGTCGGCCCCTCGACCGGGTCTGCACCGGGCAGCGGAACCGCCCGGATGCTGGTCACAGCCTCGTCGTGCTCGGCCGGATCGCCGCGGCGGATGTCCCACGGCATCCCGTTCGGATAGGCGCCGATCACGAGCAGATCGGAGCTCGAGCCCTGGTTGCAGTGGCCGGTGCCGGCCGGCAGGACGAGAACGTCGCCCTGCCCGATCTCGAAGCCTCGGCCGCTGGGCCCGCCGAGCGTGACCGTGGCCGTTCCACCGACGATGCCGAGCGCCTCGTGGGTGATCGAGTGGAAGTGGTGGAAGGAGAAGATCCCGTCCCGCCACTCGGGCAGCCAGCCGTTCGAGGCGAGGAGCTGCTCGCAGGTGTCCGCGTCCTGGGCTGCCTCGACGCCGTGGTAGATCAGGACAGGCAGGGGCGAATTGGGAAACGCCCCGTCGTCCTCGAACCGGTGTGTCTCGAGCTGGTGGCCTGCGATCTCCAGCAGCCTACGCCTGCCCCGCTGCCGCCAGAACCAGGTTGGGAAGGCTCAGTCGACCCTCAGCATCCGCCCGCTGCTGGGCCGCCTCCGTGATCGCCTCCCAGGTCTCGCGCTGAACCTCCTCGGGATGCGGCGAGACCATCGCCACGACCGGCGCCGCGATCGCCTTGACGAACTGGGTGTACTCATCGGCCGAGTCGAAGGCGAAGGTGACCTCGAGCTCCTCCACCTCGATGTTCGAGAAGCCGCCGCCCTCGAGCAGGCCACCGATCGCCTCCTCGGTCGGCCGGGAGAGCGGACCGGGGGTGCCCGGCGGAGGTGGTGGGAGGTCGAGCCTCTCCATCGCGGTCTTCATCGCAATCGCGAGGAATGGGACGCGCTCGGGCGGTCCCCACGAGGCGATCGCGAAGCGGCTCCCTGGCTTCAGGAAGCCGCGCACCCTGGCCGCCGCTCCCTCCCCGTCGGGGTCGAAGATGATCCCCCAGCGCGAGACGGCGGCGTCGAAGCTCTCGGCCGGGAAGTCGAGCGAGTTCGCGTCGGACTGAATGAACTCGATGTTCTCGACGCCCAGAGCGGCCGCGCGCTGACGGCCGAAGTTCACCATCTCGGCGGAGATGTCGGTCGCGATGACGCTTCCATCCGGACCGGTCTTGCGCGCCGCGGTCAGCGACGGCTCGCCGTATCCCGCGGCCACGTCGAGTATCCGATCGCCCTCGTTGATGTCCGCCATCTCGACCAGGCGCTCACAGACGTGTCCGGCCTGGTCGTCCGTGTAGCGGGACCACTCGTTCCATCCAACCGCCACGCCGTTCCACTGGTCACGCTGCTCGTCGCGGAACTCCGCTGCGTCGATTGACTTCGCGTCCATGACTCCCTCTCGGTAGCTACCGCCGACCCTATCCCCAGGCGCGGTGCCGCTGCATGCCACCGCGCAATTCGCCGACTTAGGAACGTTTCACACGAGGTTTACCCGGGGAGGCCCATGTGCCCGCATCGTGCGGGCTACGGGGATCTCGAGCCGATGAACGGACGACCGATTTGGGGTGTGAGCGCCTGGGGTGGATTCGTCTGCCTGCTGGTCGCGTTCACCTTCTCTCGTTCACGGCGCCGTCGACGCAAGCGGTGTGATGATGCTCGGGGCGCTCGTGCTCTTCGGCTGGGCTGTCTGGCTCGAGCACAGCCGCTAGCCGTCTTTTCATCCGGCTTTCATCTTCGCGGGACAATCTCCGTGAGCCGAGATGCGTGTGCTGATCGTCGAGGACGAGGCCAAGATGGCCGGCCTGATCCGCAAGGGCCTGCGCCAGGAGGGGATGGCCGCGGACATCGCCGCCAAGGGCGAGGACGCGCTCTGGATGGCTGGCTCGACCGAGTACGACGCGATCGTCCTCGACCTGATGCTGCCGGGCATCGATGGGTTCGAGGTCTGCCGGCGCCTCCGCGGCGACGGCGTCTGGTCGCCGATCCTGATGCTGACCGCGCGCGATGGCGTCGCCGACCGCGTCGCCGGGCTCGACGCCGGGGCGGACGACTATCTGGTGAAGCCGTTCTCCTACGCCGAGCTGCTCGCCCGTCTGCGGGCGCTCGCCAGGCGCGGCAACGGTGAGCGCTCGCCCGAGCTGCGGGTCGGCGACCTGCGCCTCGACCCGGCCAAGCGGCAGGTCTGGAGGGGAGAGGAGGAGATCGAGCTCTCCGCCAAGGAATTCGCGGTCCTCGAGGTCTTCATGCGCCGCCCGGGCGAGGTCCTCTCGCGGTTTCAGCTGCTCGAGCACGCCTGGGACTACGAGTACGAGAACCGCTCCAACATCGTGGACTCCTACGTCCGGCTGCTGCGCCGAAAGATCGACAGGCCGTTCGGGACCCAGTCGATCCAGACCGTGCGCGGGGCCGGCTATCGGTTGCGCGAGAACGGCGGTGGGGCATGAGCCGTATCCCGATCAGGCTGCGCGTGACGCTGGCCTTCGCGCTCGTCAGCGCTGTCGTCCTCGCCGCGCTCGGGTACTTCGTTTACGCGCGCTTCGATACTGAGCTCAGCGCGCAGATCGATCAGAGTCTCCGCACCCATGGGGACGACATCGCATCCCTGGTGGCGAATGGCGACCTCGCCCGGAACGCAAAGCTGCTGGGCCGCGAGGAGAGCTTCGCGCAGGTCCTCACCCCGGATGGCCGGATCTACGCCAGCACGCCTCAGCTCGGTCGCGATCCGCAGCTCACGCCGGCGGAGACTGCCCGGGCGTCTCAGGCCTCGTTCATCGTCACGCGCGAGCACGTTCGCAGCATCAGCGAAGAGGCACGACTACTGGCGCGCCCCGCCGATGGACCCGGCGGCAGGTTCGTGGTGGTCGCGGCGGCATCCCTCGATGACCGCAACGATTCGCTCGCCAGCCTGGGCACGATCCTCCTGCTCGGTATCCCGGTCGCCCTCCTGCTCGCTTCAGTGGCGGGCTATGCGGTCTCGGGTCGCGCGCTGCGGCCGGTCGAGGCGATGCGCCGGCGAGCGGCCGAGATTTCGGCGGCCGAGCCCGAGCGCAGGCTCCCGCTGCCCGATGCCGACGACGAGATCCGCAGGCTGGGGGAGACCCTCAACGGGATGCTCGGACGACTCGAGGCCGCGATCGAGCGCGAACGCGCCTTCGTCGACGACGCGAGTCACGAGCTGCGCACCCCACTCGCACTGCACAAGACCGAGCTCGAGCTCGCGCTCCGCTACGCCAAGACACCCGATGAGATGCGGGCCGCGATCTCCTCGGCGATCGTCGAGGTCGACCGCCTGATCCAGCTCGCCGAGGATCTGCTCGTACTGGCCCGCTCCGCTGACGGCAAGCTGGCGCTCGACCTGAGGCGGGTCGGGGTCGGAGAGCTGCTCGGAGACGTGCGCGAGCGCTTCTCTGAACGCATGGACGAGCAGGGGCGCTCGCTGGTGATCGAGCCGGCGAACGGCATGGCGGTAGAGGGCGACCGGCTGCGTCTCGAGCAGGCGCTGACGAACCTCGTCGAGAACGCGATCGAGCATGGCGGCGGGGAGATCACCGTCCGTGCGAACGAGGCGGGTGGGGAGGTGTCGATCCACGTGGAGGATCGTGGCCCGGGCTTCGCCCCCGACTTCATCGCGCACGCGTTCGAGCGCTTCAGTCAGGGGGATGCGTCTCGCGGCGGCGACGGCACCGGGCTTGGCCTCGCGATCGTCGAGGCGATCGCCCGCGCGCATCGGGGCAGCGCCCACGTGGCCAATCGCGATGGCACCGGGGCGGACGTCTGGATCGAGCTGCCGGCGCGGCCCACCTAGCGCGCCCTGTCGGCTCCTTTCACGGTCGATTCATCCGATCGGCGTACAAGACGGCTGGAAACAGTCAATTGGGAGGGAAAAGGAGAAGTCATAGATGCACCTATCACGCAAGGCCATGATCGTCGGAGGCTCCGTCCTCGCCCTCGCGGCGGGCGGCGCGGGTACTGCGATCGCGACCAGCAACGACGGTGAGGGTGGCGCGACCGGTCCGCAGGCGGACCAGGCCAAGGCGGCCGCGCTGAACATCACCAACGGCGGACACGCCAACGCCGTCGAGCGCGATTCGGAGAACGGCGCCACCTGGGAGGTCGAGGTCACGAAGCCCGACGGCAACACCGTCGACGTCCGCCTCGATCAGAACTACCAGCTGGTCGTCGTCGAGGGCGACAGCGAGAGCAG
This sequence comes from uncultured Solirubrobacterales bacterium, assembly GCA_963848955.1. GTDB lineage: Bacteria > Actinomycetota > Thermoleophilia > Solirubrobacterales > 70-9 > DASUPK01. Next base: position 21,888 of record CAWKFQ010000011.1, read on the forward strand.
CGGCGACACGGGCAACTAGCCCATGATCTCCGGAGCACGAGCGCGCGTGGGAGCGGCCGCGGTCTCGGCCGCGCTGCTCCCCGCGCTGCTCGTCGCCTGCGGCGGCGCCTCGAGCGACTCCTCGACTGCGGGTTCCGCCACCAACACGTTTCCGCAGTCGAGCGAGCCGGCGAATCTGGACCCCGCCGACTTCACCACTCAGATCGACAACCCCTACTTCCCACTGCCTGTTGGCGCGCAATGGGTGGTCCGCGTGACGAACCAGGAGGGCAGCGTCCAGCGCCAGGTGATCACGGTGACCAACGAGACGAAGCCGATCGCCGACGGCGTCACGGCTCGGGTAGTGAACGACGTCGTCAACGAGGGCGGCAAGCCAGTCGAGATCACCAAGGACTGGTACGCACAGGACAAGGAGGGCAACGTCTGGTACTTCGGCGAGGACACGACCGAGATCCACCCCAACGGAAAGCGCGACTCGAGCGGCTCCTTCGAAGCCGGTGTCGACGGCGCCGACGCCGGGATCGCGATGCTCGCCCAGCCCACGGCCGGCCAGACCTACCGCGAGGAGTACTACGCGGGGCACGCCGAGGACCGCAGCCGGGTGCTCGCTCTCGATCAGCAGGCCGAGGTCCCCTTCGGCCACTTCCGGGACGTGATCCTGACAGAGGACTACACCCCGGTCGAGCCGAACGTGCTCGAGCTCAAGATGTACGCGCCCGGGATCGGCCAGGTGCTGGCGCAGACGGTTTCCGGCGGCTCGGAGCGCGAGGAGCTGATCAGCTTCACGAAGTAGGGCTAGCCGTTCGGCAGCGAGGAGCCCGCGAAGAAGAAGAACCAGGCCTCGAAGGCCAGCACGCCGGCCACCGCGCAGAGCACAACCACTCGCTCGATCCCACCGATCCCGTACTTGCGCTGGACCGCGTCGTCGCGCTCGTCACGCATGCTCCGCAGCCACGGCGAGGTCTGGCGGGCGACGGCCGGCCTCCCGGTGAGCTCGTCGTACTTGCTGTTGATCACGGTGAGTAGGTAGCCGAGTGCGAAGACGGTGATCGCGAGTATCGCGATGACCGCGAAGACCGCGGTCATGCTCAGGGTGTTGAAGCTGCCCTGGACCTTGGAGCCGACCCAGATCGCAAACAGGGGCGCCCCGGTCCAGAGGTTGATCGAGCAGACGGCCGAGGCGGTGATCAGACCCATTTTCTTCAGCGCCATCGCAGGGCCCTACGTTACCTACGGAGCAGTAGCTTCGTGCCGATACCCGGGACGAGACGGCCGCCAGCCCCGCCGGGGTGAGGGATCGAAGGGCGGGACTGACGGCCTTGGTCTGGATACGGCGGATCTCGCCGCGGGGATTGCACCCGGCTCCGCCGAGACCTAGTCGCTTGAATCCCGGAATCGGTCGGGATCGATCACGAGGTCCATCGTCACGATCCGGCCGTTCCTGACGGTGTACGCCGTTGCGCCGAGAATCTTGCCGTCGCGCTCCGCAACCGTCCCCGGCGCGCCGTTGACCATTGCTGGGCGCACGAGGGGAAGGAATTCCCGCCCCTGCGTGACGATCCGCTCCACGACCTTCTCGGGGCCGGTAGCCGCGAGCACCTCCGCGCGCGGATCGCCCTCCCCGGTGTGGACGCGGAGGACAATGTCCGGGTCGAGGACGTTCATCAGGGCCTCGAAGTCGCCCGCGCGCGCCGCCGCCAGGAAGGCGTCGATGACCCGCCGCTGCTCGGCGACGTCGGCGTCGGTGGGCGGAGTTGAGCCGCGCACCCGCCGCCTCGCCCGACTGGCGAGCTGACGGGCGGCGTCGGGCTCGCGGCCGGTGATCTCGCCGATCTCGGCGAAGGGAACGCCGAACATGTCGTGCAGGACGAACGCGACGCGCTCGGCGGGGGAGAGGTTCTCCAGCACGACGAGCATCGCGAGCCCGACGGAGTCGGCCAGCTCGGCCTCCTCGGCCGGGTTCTCCTCAGTCGATTCGCTGACGATCGGCTCGAGGTGGTCGTCGGGCTGCTCGCGCCTCGCCTTTCGCGCCCGCAGCATGTCGAGCGCGACGCGGCCGACGACCGTCGTCAGCCAGGCCCGCAGGTTCTCCACCTGATCCGAGTCGGTGCGGCTAAGGCGCAGCCACGCCTCCTGGACGGCGTCGTCGGCCTCGCCGGTCGTGCCCAGCATCCGGTAGGCCACGGCCTCCAGGTGGGGCCGGTGCTGCTCGAACTCCTGGGCGAGAAGTGTGTCGTCGGTCACAGCCAGTCACGTCCTTTCGTTCTGATCCGTCATCATGGGTGACGAACCAAACGCGGCCGATGTGACGGCCGAAGGAGGAAGACATGGCTCGCAAATGGTGGACCCTGATCGCAGTCTCCGTGGCGACCTTCATGTTGCTGCTCGACATCACGGTCGTCAACGTCGCGCTGCCGTCGATTCGCGATGACCTCGGCGCCAGCTTCAGCGACCTCCAGTGGGTGGTCGACGCCTATGCGCTGACCCTGGCCGCCCTCGTCTTGACGGCCGGCACCCTTGCCGACCGCTTCGGGCGGCGCCGATTGTTCGTTTGGGGGCTCGGGATCTTCTCGGCCGCCTCGCTGCTCTGCGCGCTGGCCCCCGATCCGACCTTCCTGAACGTCGCACGGGCCCTTCAGGGCGTTGGCGGCGCCGTGATGTTCGCCGTGTCCCTGGCCCTTCTGGCGCAGGAGTTCCCCGCCGGACGCGAGCGCGGGACGGCCATGGGCCTGTACGGCGCCACGATCGGCGTGGCGGTGGCGATCGGCCCCCTGGTGGGCGGAGCTCTGACCGACGGGCTCGGCTGGCAGTCGATCTTCTACCTCAACATCCCGATCGGCATTGCCGCGATCGCGCTCACTTATCTGAAGCTGCGCGAGAGCCGCGATCCGAATGCGACCCGCGTCGACTGGGGCGGCGTGACCAGTTTCAGTGCCGCTCTCTTCATGCTGGTGCTGGCGCTGGTCCGCGGTAATGACGAGGGCTGGGGGAGCACGCTGATCGTTTCTCTGTTCGCCGGCTCGGGTGCGCTGCTGGCCGCTTTCGTCGCGATCGAGAGCCGCGTCAGGGAGCCGATGCTCCCGCTCGGGCTCTTCAAGCGGCCGTCGTTCACCGGGGTTCAGCTGGCGGCGTTCGCCGTCTCGGCGTCGGCGTTCGCGCTCTTCCTCTACCTGACGCTCTACCTGCAGAACTACCTGGGCTACTCGCCGCTGGAGGCGGGTCTGCGCTACCTGCCGCTGACGCTGGTGAGCTTCTTCGCCGCTCCGGTCGCAGGAGCTCTGCTGTCACGTGCCCCCGCCCGCCTGATGATGAGCGGGAGCCTGGCGGTCGCCGGGCTGGGCCTGCTGCTGATGTCGGGGATCACGGCCCAGTCCGAGTGGACCACTCTGCTCGGTGGCTTCCTCGTCCTGGGAGCGGGCGTCGGATTCCTCAACCCGGTGATCGCGGACGTCGCGCTCAGCGTGGTGCCGAAGGAGCGGAGCGGAATGGCCGCCGGGATCAACGACACCTTCCGTCAGGTCGGTGTTGCCGTCGGCGTGGCCGTCTGGGGTGCGATCTTCGTCGGTCAGGGCGCCGCCAAGGTGAGTGAGCTCACCGCGGGGACCCCGGTGGCGAGCGGCGATCAGCCCCGCCACCTGGTGGAGGCCATGTCCTCGGGCAGCCTCAATCAGGCCCTGTCGGCGGTGCCCCCACAGTCCCAGCAGGCGGTTTCGAACGCGGCCCACGAGGGCTTCCTCGCCGGGCTCAACGACGTGCTCACCCTCGGCGGGTTGCTCTGCCTGGCTGGCGCGGCGCTGGCGCTCTGGCTGGTGCGCGAGCGCGAGATCGAGCGCGAGCCGGTTGAAACCGTCGGCCCCATTGCACCCGTGCCCGTGACGGATTAGGGCCGCAGGCCCAGGACTCCCGCGACGGCCCGCACGGCCAGCTCCTGGTCGTGCGGTGCCTGTCCGGCGACCGCGATGACCGCCCCTTCGAGGGCCCCCATGAAGGCCAGCGCGGTCGTCCGGGCGGGTGGGCCGGGCGGGATCGACCCGTCTCTGCGCCCGGCGCTGACCAGGCGGCCGACTCGCTTGATCGCCGTTTCCATGATCCGCTCGATCTCTCGGCCGACCGGATGGTCATGGCCGCTGAACTCGACCCGCAGCGCCATCACGACGCCGGCGACGTCACGCCGGCAGAAGACGGCGTGGCCGCGGGCGAGTGCCAACAGCTCGCCGACGGGATCTGCCTCCTGCCTGGCCGGCTCACCGACCTCGCGCATCCAGTTCTCGTTCACCCAGTCGATCACCGCCAGGGCGAGGTCAGTCTTGTCCTTGAACTGGTGGTAGAGGGCCCCGCGCGTATAGCCCGCCTCTCGCGCCACCTCTTCGAGGCGAAGGTGGCCGTAGCCGTAGCGGGAGAGGCCCCGCGCGGCCGCTTCCAGGAGGGCGCTCCGGGTGCGTGCGCTCCGGTTCGCCTGCGTCAACGTACGTACATGCATGTATGTATGTTACGGTACGGCACGGATGGACACCCGGCTTCCCGACAGCGCCCACACCTCCCGCCCCTGGCGGATCCACGAGATCGCCCCGGACTTCCGCGCTCGAGGACGTCTGGGCGCTGCCGACGCCGGGGGGCCCCGATGACTTCGGTCTGCTGTTGGAGGGGTTCGCCTCCGGTGACCCTTCCCATGACGACTCCCGCCTCGTGCGCATCCTCTTCGCGCTCCGCTGGAAGGTCGGTGAGCTGCTCGGTTGGGACGGCCCGGACGCCGGCCTCGGCTCGAGAGTGCCGACGCTCCGCGACCGGATGCCGGCGGATCTGCGCGACGGCCCCTCCGGGCCGTCATTCGACGCGCTCCCCTTCAGACCCCTCTACCTGCTTGACGACGAGTGGGCCGCTGAGGTCGCCAACCGGACCGTGCACGGCGTGCTCCATCTCGGCTGGGTCCCGGACGGGAGCGGCGCTTACCGCGGCCAGATGGCCGTTCTGGTGAAGCCGAACGGGCTGCTCGGCAGCGGCTACCTGACCGCAATCCGGCCGTTCCGGCACCTGATCGTCTATCCGAGGATGCTGCGCCAGATCGGACAGAGATGGCGGACGGCGACTAGCTGACCTTGGTGGAGATCAGGTCGAAGTCGGTCTTCCAGCCGTCGCCCTCGTCGGCCTCCCACCGTCCCTCGATCCGGTTGCCGTCCTCGGAGATCTTGGCCGTGAAGCGCTGGTTGAAGGGCTCGCCCTCTCGCCAGAGCTTCCACTCGCCGTTGCCCGATGCTCATCTCGTAGACCCGGCAGACGTTCCGGTCGTCCGTGTAGAGCTGGTAGTAGGTGCCCTTGGCGGCGTCACAGCCGATGACGCAGACGCTGTCGGGCGCCTCCGGCATCTCGATCGTCGAGCGCTCGATCAGCAGCCGCTTGTCGCTGCCCTCGAGCCACTCGAAGGTCGTGGTCGCCTCGCCCGGCCACGGCTCGCCGCCCGGCGGAATCGCCTCCTGCGACCACTCCCCGACCAGTACCTCGAGCTCCTTTAGCGCCTGCTCGGCTGTCGGTTGATCGGTCATCTCGCCTGATTTCTCCTGTTACCCGATAATCCCCCCAATGAACGACGACCGGGACCAGGCGCTCGCCAGGGCGATCATCGACAAGAGCCTCTACATGGTCGTGTCCACCGCCGATCCATCGGGGCAGCCGTGGGCCTCGCCGGTCTACTTCGCCCATCACGACTACCGGGACTTCTTCTGGATCTCCCAGCCCGACGCGACCCACTCGGAGAATCTCCGGGAGCGGCGCGAGGTCGGCATCGCCATCTTCGACTCCTCGCAACCGATCGAGACGGGAGAGGGCGCCTACGTGCTCGGGGTCGCCCGCGAGCTCCCCGCGCACGAGACCGCCGAAGGGATCGAGATCTTCTCCAAGCGCTCGGTGAGCCACGGCGGCGAGGAGATCTCCGCGGAGGACGTCAGCCCGCCGGCCCGCCACCGCCTCTACCAGGCGACCGCCGAGGCCATCTACGTGCTCGACGACCACGATCACCGCGTCGAGGTGAGCCTCTGAAGGCCGTCGTGATGCGCGAGGCCGGGGGTCCGGAGGTCCTCGAGCTGCAGGACGTCGAGCGTCCGGAACCGATCCAGACCGAGGTGCTGGTCCGGGTCACCGCCTCGGGAATCAACCCAGTCGACTACAAGACCCGGCGCTACGGCGGCAACCCGAAGGCGGTCGGCGAGCCGCCTCTCATCCTCGGCTGGGACGTTGCGGGGGTGGTCGAGGAGCCCGGCGACCGCGAGACCCGGTTCGCCGTCGGCGACCGCGTCTTCGGGATGCCCTGGTTCCCGCGCCTTGCCCGCGCCTACGCCGAGTACGCCACTTCGCCTGCGCGTCAGCTCGCCCGTACCCCCGATGGGCTCACCGACGAGCAGGCCGCCGGCCTGCCGCTCGCCGGGCTCACCGCGTGGCAGTCGCTTGTCGACCTCGCCGGGGTGGGCGACGGCGACAGGGTCCTGATCCACGCCGCCGGCGGCGGCGTCGGCCACCTCGCCGTGCAGATCGCCAAGGCGCGCGGCGCGTACGTGATCGGCACCGCCCGCGCCGCCAATCACGACTTCCTCCGCGAACTCGGCGTCGACGAGCCGGTCGACTACACGACCACGCCCTGGGAGCAGACCGTCTCCGACGTCGACGTCGTCCTCGACCTGATCGGCAGCGAGGACTACGGTCTCCGCTCACTGCAGACGCTGCGCGAGGGCGGCCTCTTGATCGCCGTTCCGGGCGGCGTTCGTGAGGCGGTGGCCACCGCCGCCGATCAGCAGTCGAAGCGAACCAGTGGCATCCAGGTGGAGCCGGACTACTGCGCCCTCGAATCCCTCGCCGCGCTCGTCGACGAGGGAAAGCTCACCGTCGCAGATCGACGAGACCTTTCCCCTCGCCCAGGCAGCCAGAGGCGCACCGGCGCCTCGAGGACGGCCGGGCGAGGGGCAAGATCGTCCTGATTCCCTGACTAGGCGCGCTCGTAGATCTGCACCCGGATGCCGTCGGAACCGACGCCGCGGTCCTCGACCAGCTTCAGCTTGCGGCGCGGGACTCCGTCGGCGAACAGCCGCTTGCCGGAGCCGAGAATCGTCGGGAAGACCATCAGGTTCCACTGGTCGACGAGGTCGTTCTCGACCAGCGTCTTAACCAGGGTCGCGCTCCCCGCGACCTGGATGTCGCCCTCGTAAGTCTCCTTCAGCTTCTCAATCTCCTCGGGGACGTTCTCCGAGATCACGTGCGAGTTCTGCCACTCCGGGTCCTCGAGCGTGGTCGAGACGACGTGTTTGGGCATGCTGTTGAACTTGTGCGCGAAGCCGCCCTCGTCCTCGTCGCCCTCGCGCTCCGGCCACGCGGCTGCAAAGCCCTCGTAGGTCACCCGGCCGAGGAGCTCGGCGTCCGCGGCCATCAGCTCGTCCATCTTGAATTGGTCGCCGTCCTCGCCGCGGTCGTACTCGAAGCTCCAGCCGCCGTACTCGTAGTCCTCGGATCCGCCCGGATCCTCGATCACGCCGTCGAGCGAGATGAATTCGGTGACGACAATCTTGCCCATCTGTTTCCTCCTGTTCGTTCGAAGTCGGTGGTACAGACGCTGAGATCCGCGGGACTAATCGGTTGCCAGGCGCTCGGCGAGGCGTTCGAAGAAGCCCGACCAGCCTTCAGCGGCGCGCCGGTAGCTCTCGGGGGACATGTGTCCGCCGCTCTGCTGGAAGAGCATCTCGGTCCGGTCCGAGTCGATCTCGGTGAGGACGACGGTGCAGGTGTCGTAGATGTCGCCGTCGGGTTGATCCGTGACGGTGAAGACGAGGCGCTCGGGCTCATCCACCTCGAGGTACTCCCCATCCCAGTGAATCTCGCCGCGCTGGGCGAGCATCACCATGCTCCACCGACCCCCGGGCCGCACGTCCATCGACACCGTGTCGAGCGGGACCTTCCCGGTCGGCCCGCCGTACCAGTCGGCGAAGCGCTCGGGCTCGGTCCACTCGCGCCAGACCTCCTGGCGGGGAGCCTCGAAGGTCCAGGTGAGCTCGATGTCCGGCCCGCCGTTGCCGCCGGATGTCTCAGCCATGAGATGCCTTTCGCCTGGAGCGCAGCCGCTCGTCCATCCGCCCGAAGCCGCTCTCCCAGAAGCCCCGGTAGCCCTCGACCCAGTCGGCGACCTGCTTCAGCGGAGTCGCCCTCGAGGTGGGAGGGCCGAAGCTGCGCCGTCCGCCCGCGCGTGATCAGGCCGGCGCCCTCCAGCACCTTGAGGTGCTTGGAGACAGCCTGGATGCTGATCGGCAGTGGCTCGGCAAGCTCGCTCACGGTCGCGTCGCCCGAGGCTAACCGCCCGAGGATCGCCCTGCGGGTCGGGTCGGCGAGGGCGGCGAAGGTGCGGTCGAGTTGCGCGGTCGTCATACCGCGGAGTATTAAACCAGATGGTTGAATAGAGTCAGATTCTGGGCACGTCGCGATGAGTTTCGGGACCGGGGATCGTCTTTTCCTCTAGATCGAGAGCGTCACATTCCGGGACCGGAAATCGTCATTTCTTCGAGTCCAAACAATCACGTCCCACACGAAGGGGGAAGCATGTCGCCAGCACCGCAAGCCAAGGATGTTCCGACCGATCAGCTTCGGTCCCAACTCGAAGGAGAGCTGATCACGCCGCAGGAAGGCGACTACGACGAGGCCCGCCAGGTCTTCTTCAAGGGGATCGACCGGCGGCCGCTCGCGGTGGCGCGGGTAGCCGATGCCGACGACGTCGTTCGCGTCGTGACCGCCGCGCGGGAGACCGGCCTGGAGCTCGCGGTTCGGAGCGGTGGCCACAGCCGCGCCGGCTACGGGACCTCCGACGGCGGGCTCGTCATCGACCTCTCCGGCATGAACTCGATCGAGATCGATGGCGCCGGACATTCCGCCTGGGTCGGAACCGGGGCAACGGCCGCCCAGTACACGGTCGCCACCGGCGAGCGTGGGCGCGTCACCGGCTTCGGCGACGCAGGTTCGGTCGGGATCGGTGGCATCACCCTCGCCGGTGGCATCGGATTCCTGGCCCGCAGGAACGGACTGACCATCGACGATCTGCTGGCGGCCGAGGTGGTCACCGCCGACGGTGAGTTGGTTCAGGCGAGCGAGGAGTCCGAGCCCGAGCTGTTCTGGGCGATCCGCGGGGGCGAGTCGAACTTCGGCGTCGCCACTCGGCTCCAGCTGCGACTGCACGAGATCTCGGAGATCGTCGGCGGGATGCTGATCCTCCCGGCCACCCCGGAGACGATCACGGGCTTTCTCGAGGCGGCTGATGCGGCCCCCGAGGAGCTCTCGACCATCGCGAACATCATGATCGCGCCGCCGATGCCGTTCCTTCCGGAGGCGGCGCACGGCAAGCCGGTCGTCATGGCTCTGATGGCCTACGTCGGCCCACCGGACCAGGCCGCGGGCGTGCTCGCACCGTTCCGTGCCCTCGCTGAGCCGCTCGCCGACATGCTGCGGCCGATGCGCTACCCAGAGCTCTACGAGGGCCCGGAACAGGAGCCTCAGCTCGGGGCCGGCACGAATTTCTTCGCCGACTCGCTCGATGCGGAGGCCTCGGAGGGGATCCTCGAGTGGCTCCCCAAGTCGACAGCGCCGATGAGGGCCGTCCAGATCCGGGTCCTCGGCGGAGCGATCGCCCGGACGCCGAACGACGCCACGGCGTTCGCCCACCGCGATCGAGGCATGCTCGTGAACGTCGCGGCGATGTACATGGATCCGGCCGAGAAGGAGACCCACGACGCCTGGGTCGAAGGCATTTCCCGCGCCCTGGGCAAGAACGGGGCGGGCGGGTACGTCGGCTTCCTCGGCGAGGACGACGAGGAGACCATCCGCGCGGCCTACCCGGGCGGAAACTGGGAGCGGCTCCGCGGCCTGAAGCGCCGCTACGACCCGGGCAACCTCTTCCACCTCAACCACAACATCCCGCCGGCGGACGGGTGAGCCGTTGCCGTGGGGTCAGAGCCAGCTGATGCCGGCGCGCTCGGACGCCTCCGCGTAGGCGTCCGGGCCGAGGGTGCCGTTGCGCTCGGCTTCGGCGAGGTCGCGGAAGAACTGCTCGAAGCCGCCCGGGGTGAGCACGACCAGCTCGCGGCCGACTCCCGGCTCGACCCGGCGCTGGGCGTGGGGGACGCCCCGCGGAGCGAAGATCGCCTCGCCCGGTCCCAGCCGGTGCTCTCGCTCGCCGAGCGTGATGATGTGCTCGCCCTCGACGATGTAGAACAGCTCGTCCTCTCGGCTGTGGACGTGGAGGGGGGTGTCGACCATCGGCCGGACCTCCTCGAGCACGGTCATCGCTCCGCCGGAGTCCTCGGCACTGACCTTGATCACGACGGTCACCTCGCCGAAGACGAGCTTCTCCTCGCGCAATCCCTCGCTCGCTCCCTCACCCACAAGGAGGACCATAGTCTGGGTTACAAGTGCTGCAGCCATGAACTTCAAGACCGCCGTAACGATCGAGAGGCCCGTCGAGGAGGTCTTCGACTACATCTCGGATCCCCGCAACTTCCCGAGCTGGAACTCGGCGGTCCAGGCTGTGAACCTGACATCCGGGCAGGGCGAGCCGGGGTCGACCTACCTGATGGAGCGCGAGCTTCCGGGTGGCCGCGCGGAGAACGGACTCGAGGTCGTCAACCGCGAGCGCCCCACGGCATTCACGATCCGCACCACTTCGGGCCCGACGCCCTTCGTCTACCGCTACCGGTTCGACTCCGACGGTGCCGCCGCGCGGGTGGAGCTGAGCGCGGACGTCGAGCTTTCGGGGATTGCGGGTGCGCTCGGCCCACTCGCCTCGCGCGCGGTGAAGCGAGGGGTCGATTCCAACTTCGCCGACTTGAAGCGAATCCTCGAGGCCGCATAAGCTCCGCTCATGCTCGACCACGTCGCCATCAACGTCTCCGACTACGAGCGCAGCCGCGACTTCTACGCCAAGGCGCTCGAGCCACTCGGCTACTCCCTGCTGATGGAGCCGGCGGAGACGCACGGCGGGTTCGGCCGCGAGGGGAAACCGGACTTCTGGATCTCTGGAGCTGCGGGAGCCCACTACGGAGAACGTGCACGTCGCACTGGCGGCGCCCGACCGGGCGACGGTCGACGCATTCCACGCCGCGGCGCTCGAGGCCGGGGGCACCGACAACGGGGAGCCGGGTCTCCGTGACTACCACCCGACCTACTACGGCGCCTTCGTGCGCGACCCCGACGGCAACAACATCGAGGTCGTCTGTCACAAGCCCGAGTAGCGGGCCCCAAAGGCTCACCGAGGGCGCGATGAGTTTGCGGGCTTCGGGACGTCTGTAGGTCGAGTCGCTGAAAGGAGTCAGATGCAGATCCGAACTCGCATGTGCACGAGCCTCGACGGCCACATATCGAACGAGCACGGCCTGCCGGTGCAGCTCTCAGACCCGGATTGGGATCCCGAGGCCTACGGGTTCGTCGAGCTTCAGTCGAAATGCGACGCCGTCCTGATGGGGATCACCACCCTCGGCCCGGCGATCGACGCCGAACCATGGCCATGGTCCGACGTCGACGTCTTCGTCCTCGGCTCCGAGCGGCCGCCTGGCATTCCCGACGAGGTCGTGGTCGAAGGCGATCCTGATCGCTTGCTGGAGCAGGTGCGACAGGCGAATCGTGGCGGCGACGTCCACCTGATCGGCGGTCCCACCACGATCGAGACCTACCGGCAGCGCGGGGCGATCGACGAGTTCGGGTTGGTCGTGCTCCCGATCTTCGCCGGCGAGGGGATGCAACTCACTCCCTCCCTCCGAACCGACGAGAGGCTGACGCTGAAGAGCGAGCGGGTCCTCCCGGGCGGCGCGGTCGAGCTCCTCTACGAGAGCCCCTGAGATGGCGGAACGGATCGAGGAGCTCCGCCAATCGCTGTCGGGCGACGTCGTGGAGCCCGACGATCGCGAGTACGAGAAGGCGAGGCTGTGCTTCAACCTGCTGGTCGACCGGCGACCGATGGCGATCGCGCGCTGCGTCGACGCCGATGACGTAGCCGCGGCGCTCGCCTTTGGGCAGGAGCAGGGGTTGGAGATCGCGGCGCGCGGCGGCGGGCACAACCCCGCCGGGCACTGCGCGGTCGACGACGGGCTTGTGATCGACCTCTCGCGGATGCGGGAGGTCGAGGTCGACCCCGAGTCGGGCATCGCCCGCTCTGGAGGCGGCGCGACTTGGCTCGACTTCGACGCGGCGACCCAGCAGCACGGCCTGGTCACGCCCGGCGGCGTGGTCGGTTCCACCGGCGTCACAGGTCTCGCCCTCGGCGGCGGCATCGGCCACCTCACCGCCCAGCACGGTTTCACCTGCGACAACCTGATCGGCGCCGACGTGGTCACTCCGACCGGCGACATCGTCAGGGCGGGGGAGGACGGGGATCCGGATCTGCTCTGGGGGCTGCGTGGGGGAGGGGGCAACTTCGGCGTCGTGACGCGGGCCGAGTTCCGGCTCCACTCGCTGGAGCGTGTTGTCGGCGGCCGACTCGATTTCGAGGGCGATGCGGTGCGAGATGCGCTTCGCGCCTTCCGCGACGTCGATGCGAGCGCCGGCAACGAGATCAGCATCCAGTGCCAGATCTCGACGAAGCAGGACCTGACGCCCACCTTGGTGGTCGTCCCCTGCTACACGGGCGCGGAGGAGGAGATCGATGAGATACGTGAGCTGCGCTCGGTGCCGGGACTCGCCAGTGACACCGTCCGCGAGCAGGCCTTCCTCGACCAGCAGCGCATCTTCGATCCCGGATACGGCGTCGACCGCAATTACTGGAAGGGCCACTTCCTGCGCGAGCTGCCCGATGAGGTGATCGACATCCTCGTGGGCGCCCTGGGCGCACTCGGCAGGCCTGCGGGTGCGATCCTGATCGAGTCGCTCCGCGGTGCCCCCAAGGACGTCGACGCTGACAGCGCCGCCCTCGGCTACCGCGACGCCGCGTTCAACGTCAGCGTGATGGCGGACTGGCTCGACCCCGCCGTCGACGACGAGTCCATCACCTGGGCCCGCGAGACCGCCGCGGCGATCGAGCCCTGGTCAGTCAGCGGAGGCTACGCCAACTACATGCAGGCCGACGAGCCCCTCGACCGCGTCCGCGCCGCCTTCGGCCCCGAGAACTTCGAGCGCCTCCGGGCGCTGAAATCCCGCTACGACCCCGAAAACGTCCTGCACCGGAACCAAAACATCCCGCCCTTGCCCTGAACGGAGTACGGTGGTCCGAGAGTTGGATCTTCCCGATCCGCCTCGACTCCTAGGGAAGGAACCCGATGCGAACTGCTCGCGTAGTGGGGCTGGCGACGATGACCTGCGCTGCCCTCGCTCTCCTTGCCGGCTCGACCTCGGCCAAGGACCCGAAGTGGATCGGTCCAGTGAACCAGCCGCCGGGGGGTGGGACATTCGGACAGGCATCCATCGAGCTCAAGGTCCATTTCGGGCGCAAGAAGCACGGCAGCAAGAAGTTCGTGCCGAAGTCGTTGATGGCGAAGTTGACCAACGTCTACTACACGTGTGCCGACGGCCAGATCTACTACCCATCCGTCGGCGGCGGAGATGCGTCGACGAGCACGCACATCTCCTTCGAGGAGACGATTTTCGTCAAGAAGAACAAGAAGTTCGGGGTGACGGATGGCAGCAGCGGCGACATCGACAGCGGCAGCCTGAGCATCACGGGCAAGTTCCGCGGCCGCACCGCAAGCGGCACGATCCACATGGAGAACCACTACAACGACGGATCCAACCACGGTGACTACCGCACCTGCGACAGCGGCGTCCTGAGCTGGACTGCGTCGGCGCCCTAGTACCAGCTGGGCTCAGAGCCCGAGCCCGCGTACGCCGGACTCGCCCCAGCCCAGGTGGTGCGCAAGCTCATGCTTCACCACCCGCTCGACCTGCGCCCGAAGCAGGTCCGGGTCGTGCCCGAAGTCGCGCTCCAGGGTGTCCTGGTAGATCACGATCCGGTCGGGATAGATGTCGCGGGCGACGGTGCCGCCCATGTACATCCCGTAGGCGCGGTGCTCGTGCCCGAGGTTCGAGATCACCACCGGCGTGTCCTCCAGCAGCGCCTGGAACTCCGGCGGGAGGTCGTCGATCGCCTCGATCACCAGTAGATCGAACTCGCTTGGCGGATAGTCGGGAGCCGGCATCGCGGCGAGCGCCTCACTCCGATCGACGAGCTTCCGGAACTCGGGCTCGGGCATCTCCCTGCCGATCGCCATCGTCGTCGCCCACGCGGTGATCAGCACGATCGCGACCGCCCCGACCACGATCGTCATCAGCCCACCGAGATGGGCGAACGACGGCGGGTTGAGGAACAGCAGCAGGCACCCGGCGATGAAGGCGGCGAAGGCCGTGGCCCGCAGCGGAGGAACGAGGATCTCCCTCATATCTTGAGGTTAGGGAGTGCCCTGGGGCGCCGGGTGGATCTATCCGGACTGACTAGGGCTTCAGCTTCCGCCCGGTCGTGAACAGCCACTGGCTCCACGCCAGCAGCGCCAGGCACATCGCCGCGACCACCGCGAAGGCGATCCAGGGGCTGACGTCGGAGGTGCCGAGGAAGCCGTAGCGGATCGTCTCGACGACGTAGAAGAGCGGGTTCACGTGGGAGAGCTGCTCCCAGGGGGCTCCCAGGCGGGAGACGGAGTAGAAGACGCCGCCGAGGAAGGTGAGGGGGAGGATGACGATGTTGTTGATGAAGCTGGTGTGGTCGAAGGTCTCGGCGTAGATGCCGACGATCGTGCCGAGGGCGCCGAAACCGACCACCAGGAGGAGGACGGCGATCACGAGGAAGGCCGGCTGGTTGACCGGCGCGCCGGTGATCGGGATCGCGAGGGCGGCGAGGCCGACGCCGATGATCAGGGCTCGGAAGGCGCCGCCGATCAGGTAGCCGACGTTGACCTGCCAGTGGTGCATCGGGGCGGCGAGGACGTCGTCGATGAAGCGGTCGTTCCGGCCCTGGAAGATCGTCGAGGCGTTGTTGGAGTAGGCGGCCTGCGCCATCGCCATCGCGACCAGGCCGGGGACGATGAACTCGTCGTAGTCGAAGCCCTGCACCTGCTTGATCCGCCCGCCTAGGGAGAGTCCGAAGACGACGATGAAGAGCAGGGAGGAGACCACCGGCGCGAGCGTTGTCTGGGTCCAGAGGCGCAGCACGCGGTGGCACTCGCGGCGCGAGAGCCAGAGGAAGCCCTGCCAGGGGTTCGCCTCGACGTGTTCGCTCATCGCAAACACAGTAGCCGTGGCCCCGCGTCCGCTACGCAGCCGCGCCGGTGAGGAGGACGGCGACCCGCTCCCCGGTGAGCGTCTCGGGGTGCCGAGCCAGTGCCGCGACCCCCGCGGCCCCGGCCGGCTCGACCAGCACGCCCAACGACTCAGCGACCAGCGCCATCGCGGCCCGGAGGTCATCGTCATCCACAAGCACCACCTCGTCGACGAGTTCCAGGACTCGCTCCAGCGACTCAGGCACCGGATCCGTGATCGCGAGTGCTCCGGCGATCGTCCCCTCGCCGGCGACCGAGACCGGCCGTCGGGCCGCGAAGCTTTGCGCCATGGCGGGGGCGCCGCTCGCGCACACGCCCACGACTCTGGTGTCCGGCCGGCGCGATTTCAGCCAGCGGGCGACGCCGGTGATCAGCGCTCCGTCGCCCAGCTGTATCACGGCGGTGTCGATCGGATCCTTCGCAGCCAGCTCGACGCCGATCGTCCCGGCGCCCTCGGCAATGGCGGGTTCCAGCCCGTCGACCACCAGGTAGCGGCGCTCGCCGTCGGCGGCATATTCGCGGGCGGCCGATTCGGGGCGCTCGTGCACCTCGACCTCGGCGTCGAGCGCCCGCATGCGGGCGACCTTCCCTTCCGGGGCGTCGGGCCCGACGAAGATCTGGACCGGCGCACCCCGGTTCCGGGCCGCGTACGCGAGCCCCTGCCCGAAGTTGCCCGCGGTCGCGCAGACCCAGGTGAGGGAGGGATCGAGTTCTCGTGCCAGCAGCGAAGTGCCGCGCCCCTTGAAGCTGCCGATCGGGTTGAGCGTCTCGACCTTGACCAGGACCTCACGCCCGAACTCCTTGGAAAGCCGCTCGCTGACGAACTGAGGGGTGTTGAGGAAGACCGGATCGATCTCGGCGACGGCCGCCTCGATTCGCGTCAGGGAGAGATCCATATTTCGCTCGCGCCACCCCGCGGCGTCAAGTCTGCCGGTGTGAGACCACGTTGACCATCGTGCCTCCCGGCTCGCGCAGCATGAACCGGCGGACGCCCCAGTCCTCGTCGCGCAGCGGGTAGGCGATCTCGTAGCCCAGCTCGATGGCCCGGGCGTGGACGGCGTCCACGTCATCGACCCCGACCGAGATTCCGGGTGCCGCCGGGTCGTCGTTCGAGATGATCGTTACCTGGGCCGCCGGGTTGTCAGGTGAGGCGACGGTCATCACCCAGCCCAGATCCATGGCCGGCTCGAAGCCGAGCAGCCGCACGAAGAAATCCTGCGTTTCGTCCGGCTGCTCCGAGCGCAGGTTGGGTACTGCCCTCGAGATCAACGGTCCTCCACTGATCGAACCTTAGGGCCAGTTCCCGTCAGTCCCGCCGCGAGATCGCCGACGAGGCGCTCGATCGAACCCGCGCCCTCCTCGACGTGGTTCGGGTTGAACTCGGTGACCGTGACGCCGGCGAGGGCGGGTGAGGCGAGTAGCACCGCCAGCGCGGCTGCCGCCTGCTCGTAGGCGAGCCCCTCGTTGCGGCCTGGATTTTCCGAGAGCGGGGTATCGGTGAAGTCGACCACGTCGACGTCGAAGTGGACGAGCAATCGATCCGACCCGGCTAGCACGTCGAGCGCCCTCTTGGCCGCCCCGGCGGGGTCGTCACGCACCTCGTCCACTGGGATTGCCTCCAGCTCGAGCCGGTCGATCGTCTCGCGCTCGTGCGGCCGTGCCTGTTCGGGGCCCCAGGCGAGGAGCACCACCTGCTCCGGCGCAAGCAGCGGCACGCGCGAGCCGACCTCGACCAGCTCGCGCTCGGCGCCCTCGTCGCCCAGCATGTGGGCCATCCCCATCCAGTCGAGGGCGCCCGGCGGCGCGCTCGTCGGGATGTTGAGGTCCGCGTGCAGATCGAAGTAGATGAGCCCGACGCTGTCGGAGCGCTCGACGTGCCCGGCGACGGTGCCGACTCCGATCGTGCAGTCGCCACCCAGGACGAGGGTGATCTCCTGGGCGAGGATGGACTCGACGACGCGCGCCGCGGTGTCGTCGACGATCTCGACGACCTTGCCGAGGTTCTGGGCGAGCGGCCGCGCACGGTCGGGCCGCCAGCGCCAGACCTCGCGATCGCCGTAGTCCGAGACTTCGACGCCGGAGTCCCGGAGAACCTCGACGATGCCGGCCTGGCGCAGCGCCGCCGGCGCCTGCTCCTGGCCCGGTGCGAACGCTCCGGCGCTGGTTGGGACGCCGATCACTCCCACCTTCAGCCCGTCGCGTTGCGTCGGCGAGAGATCCACGCTCTAAGCGCCGGCCGCGATGGCGGCTCGCGCGTCCTCGAGCGTGTCGTACTGGAGGATTTGCGTGATCAGCCCATCCCTGACCTCGCAGGCGTAGGACATCTCGAGCTCGGTCCTGGCGCCGCTGCCTTTGCCGAGCCCCCAGTGGCTGTTCGGCACCAGCACGAAATCACCCGCATCGATGAACTCGATCCAGGTCGAGTGGAACTCGCTGAAGGGCTCCATCCAGGCCCCGAGATAGCGGGCCACGCCGTCCAGGCCGCGGTAGACGGGGTCGATGCCGGTGCCGATTCCCGAGTCGAGGGTCCTGATCTCGATATCGGGCGAGCACTTGGGCGCGAGAGCCTCGCGGACCACATCCGCGCCCCAGTCGACCTCGGCGGTGTTGATCGCCTGGAACGGCTCCAGCAGCGACCTGACGACGTCCACGTTGCGCTCGGACATAGGATCGGATTGTGACCCGCGAGGACGTCGACCGCTGGCTCGCCGAGTACGTCGAGGCGTGGAAGACCTACGACCCCGAGCGAATCGCCGCGCTCTTCAGCGAGGACATCGCCTACCGGTATCACCCCTACGACGACGCCATCGAGGGCCGCGACGAGGTTGTCAAGGCCTGGCGCGAGGAGGGCGACCACTCCGAGGCCGGCACGCGGGACGAGCCCGGCACCTTCGAGGCCGCGTATCGGGCGGTGGCGGTCGACGGCGACGTCGCGGTCGCCACCGGCATCAGCTCCTACAGGGACTCACCCGACGGCCCGGTGGCGCGCGTCTACGACAACTGCTTCGTGATGCAGTTCGACTCCGAGGGGCGCTGCCGCGAGTTCACTGAGTGGTTCATGCAGAGAAAGAGCCCGTAGGGCGGAGGGCACGGAAAGGTTTGCTCGTAGAGTTCGGACGCTCTCACCTGGGGGCCTGAGCGTGCGAATCGTCCTCAACATCATCTGGCTCGTCTTCGCCGGCCTTTGGGCCACCATCCTCTGGTGTCTCGCCGGGATCGTGATGTGCGTCCTGATCATCACGATCCCCTTCGGAATCCAGGCTTTCAAGATCGCGAGCTCTCACCATCTGGCCCTTCGGCCGCACTCTCGTGAAGCGGCCCGAGGCGGGAGTCGCCTCGGCGATCGGGAATGTGATCTGGTTCGTGCTCGCCGGCTGGTGGCTGGCGATCGCTCACCTGGTGACGTCGGTCCTCCTTGCGATCACCATCATCGGCATCCCGCTCGCCCTGGCCAACCTGAAGCTGGTGATGGTGTCGTTGCTGCCCTTCGGGCGAGAAGTAGTGCCCATCAGCGAGGCAAGAGCAGCGAGCCGCGAAGGGCAGAACATCGACTTCGGGTCGCTCTAGCCCTCCATCTCGGAGAGGGCGGTTAGGTCCGGGACTTCTCTATCTCGCGCCGACCGGCGGCTTCGCCGCGTGGAGATAGTGTGAGCCGGTGAGCGCGAAGCGTGGGATCTTCCTCCCGCCGTTCGACGAGCTGGTCGATCCCAGAACCCTGGTGGAGCTCGCGCAGGCCGCGGAGGAGCGGGGCTGGGACGGATTCTTCCTCTGGGACCACATCGCGTACCGAGCGCCCGTGCGAGCCCTCGCCGACCCCTGGGTTGCGCTGGGCGCGATCGCCAACGCGACGGAGAAGCTGCGGCTTGGGCCGATGGTCACCCCGCTTTCGCGGCGGCGTGTGCAGAAGGTGGCCCGGGAGACGGTCACGCTGGACCGCCTCAGCGGCGGGCGCCTGACGTTCGGAGTCGGGCTCGGCGGCGCGGAGGACATCGAGCTGGAGCCGTTCGGGGAAGAGGTCGACCCACGCAAGCGGGCGCAGTTGCTCGACGAAGGGCTTGCGAGGCTGACCGCGTACTGGGCAGGCGAGTTCGAGCCCCCTCCCGTCCAGCAGCCGCGCATCCCCGTCTGGGTGGCGGCTCGCTGGCCGAACCGGCGACCCGTGAGGCGAGCCGCCCGCTGGGATGGCCTCTTCGTGATCGATCTTGCCGGGCGACCGGACGCGCTGGAGGAGGTCGCGAACGAAGTTCGCGACCTACGCGCGGGAAATGACGATCCCTTCGATCTCGTCGTGGAAATCCCCTTCGGCGACGACGCCGCTCCATGGGAGGCCGCGGGCGCGACCTGGATCCTCACCGACAGCGACTCACTTCAGCCCCGGCTCGCCGACGTGCGCGACGCGATCGACGCCGGCCCGAGCTGAGGCGACGGTCTTCATGTAGACGTCCTCGAGGGTGGCGGCGTCGAAGGCCTCCTTGAGGCCGGCGGCGGTGTCGCGGGCCATGATCCGGCCGCCGCCGATCAGCGCGATCTCCTCGCAGAGCGCCTCGGCCTCCTCGAGGTAGTGGGTGGTGAGCAGGATCGTCGTGCCGCGCTCGTGCAGGCGGCGGATGTAGCGCCAGAGCTCGTGGCGGAGCTCGAGGTCGACGCCGGCGGTCGGCTCGTCGAGGATCACCAGGCGCGGCTCGTGTAGAAGCGCGCGGGCGAGCAGCAGCCGGCGGCGCATCCCGCCGGAGAGCTTGGGCGCGCGGACGTCGCGCTTGGCGCGCAGGTCGAAGACGTCGATCATCTCCTCGGCGCGCTCGGCGGCCGCCTCGCCGTTCATCCCGTAGTAGCCGCCGTGGTAGACGAGGGTCTCGAAGACGGTCAGGAAGCGGTCCAGGTTGGGTTCCTGCTCGGCGATCCCGATCAGCCGCCGCGCCTCCATCGAATCACCGGGATGGCCGAACACCGTGATCTCGCCGTCGGTAAGCCGCAGCAGGTTGCAGACCGCGCTGATCAGCGTGGTCTTGCCGGCCCCGTTCGGTCCGAGCAGGCCGAAGAAGCTGCCGGCCGGCACCTCGAGGTCGAGGGCGTCGAGGGCGAGGGTGCCGTCGTCGTAGCGCTTGGTCAGTTGGCGCAACTGAAGGGCGGGTGTCACCCCTCCATGATTGCGATTCGCCGAAGTGGGCCCCTCGGAGGCGCCTCAGCTCGCCTGGTTCGGCTGGATGACCTCCAGAAGTGACACCTCGTAGCGCTCCACCGACGCGGTCTCACCGGGCCCGGTGACCTCCTCGCGTACGCGGGTCGCCTCGTCCTCGCTCGCCTGCATCGCATCGTCGTCCTCCCAAATGGAGATCACGACGATGGTTCCGTTCTCCCGGTCGGTGAGGAAGACGACGCCCTTCATCTCATCGGTCTGCCCCGGCTCCGTCGGAAGCACCTGCTTTTTCGTCTGCAGGTTCTCGTCGATGTTCTCCGGTGCGACCTCGTAGCGGGTTACGCGGGCGTGCATTCAGACCTCCTGTCGGCTCGGACTCTCGCCAGTCTTACACGGTCTGAGCGCCGGTTCGACGCATAGGGTCCGGCCATGGCCGTGATCCTCTCCTTCGGCTCCGCCGCGGTTTTCGCGCTGGGGATCGTGCTGCAGCAGCGCGTCGTGATGGACGCGCCGGAGGCGAAGGAGGCGAGCGCAGGACTTCTCTTCCGGCTGATTCAGCACCCGGTCTGGCTGGCCGGAATCGCCGCGTACGGAATCGCTTTCGGCATGCAGGCGGCCGCGCTCGGCGACGGTCGGTTGGTCGTGGTGCAGCCGATCCTCGCGACGACGATCGTGTTCGCGCTGCCACTCGGCGTCTGGCTCTCGGCGCAGCGAGTCACGAGGCGAGACGTCATCGCCGCCTTCGTGGTCACCGCAGGCCTCGCCCTCTTCCTGGTGTTGGCGGATCCCTCCGGTGGCCGCGAGGACGCGCCGCTTGGCGAGTGGGTCGTCGCGGGGGCGGTGGTGATCGGCGTCGCCGCCGGGCTGACCGTCGCGGGGCTTGCCCGCGCGGGGGCGCTGCGGGCCGCTTTTCTAGGCACGGCATCCGGCCTGCTCTTCGGCCTGGTCTCGGCCCTGACCAAGGGCGCCGTCGAGGTCCTCCAGGACGACGGCGTCGGCGTGCTCGCCAACTGGCACCTCTATGCCCTGATCGTCGTCGGGTTCGCCGGGATGACCATCACCCAGCTCTCCCTGGGGACCGGGATCCTGCCGCCTGCGGTCGCCACCAGCTCGATCTTCAACCCGGCAGTGAGCGTGGTCCTCGGCCTCACCCTGTTCGAGGAGCGCGTCCATCACTCGACCGCCGGCCGGATCGGAGCCGTGCTCGCCCTGCTCGCGATGTTCGCCGGGATCGCCGCGCTCGCGCTGAGCAAGCGCGAGTAGCGCGGTAATCGCCGTTCTTGCGATGCTTGCTTTGTGCGCCTCTTCGAACGCCGCGACCTGACCGGCTCATGAGCCAGAACGGGCGCCAACGCGTGGTGGTGATCGGTGGCGGCTTCGGCGGCCTGCAGGCGGTGCATGCACCTCCGCCGGGCGAACGGTCGAGGTGACGCTCGATCGACCGGCGCAACTTCCACCTCTTCCAGCCGCTGAGCTACCAGGTGGCGACGGGGGCGCTGTCGGCGAGCGAGATCGCTTCCGCTGCGGTGCGATCTTCAGGCGCAGTCGGAACGTCCGGGTGCTGCTGGCGGAAGGTGACCGGTTTCGACCTCGACGGACGCTCGGTGAGCCTCGAGCCCGGAGCCGGCGACGACGGGACCGCTCACGATCCCGTACGACACCCTGATCGTCGCCGGCGGCTCGCACTACTCGTACTTCGGTCACGACGAGTGGCAGGAGGTCGCGCCCGAGGTCAAGTCGCTGGAGAGCGCCCTCGGCGGTGCGCGGCGCAGATCCTGAGCGCCTTCGAGGCCGCCGAGCTCGAGACCGGACGAGGAGCGAGCGACGCGGCCTGGCTCACCTTCGTCGTGGTCGGCGGCGGGCCGACCGGTGTCGAGATGGCCGGCCAGATCGGGGAGCTCGCCCGCGACACGCTGCGGCGCGAGTTCCGCTCGATGGATCCCGCCGAGGGCAAGGTGCTGCTGGTCGAGATCGTCGACCGGCGTGCTGACCAGCTTCCCGCCGTAGCTGTCGGCGAAGGCCGCTCGCGTCGCTCGAGCACCTCGGCGTCACGCCGCTGCTCGGCCACACGGTCGTGGACATCGACGAGCACGGCGTCACGATCGAGGATCCCGACCACGCGCCAGGAGCGCGTCCCCTCGCGCACCGTGATCTGGGCCGCCGGCGTGACGGCCTCCGCGCTGCGCGCCAGCTCGGCGGAGGCCACGGGAGCCGAGGTCGACCGAGCTGGGCGCGTCTCGGTCGCGCCCGACCTGACGCTTCCCGGCCACCCCGAGGTGTTCGCGCTCGGCGACATGGTCCGGGTGCTCGACGAGCACGGCGAGCCGCAGCCGCTGCTGGGCGTCGCGCCGGTTGCCATGCAGCAGGGTCGCTACGCGGCCAGGGTGGTCAAGGCGCGGCTGCGCGACCGGGAGCACGAAGCCCTTCCACTACCGCGACAAGGGCAACCTCGCGACCATCGGCCGCGCTCGCGCGGTGGCCGACCTCCACGCGGTGAAGCTGAGCGGGTTCCCCGCCTGGGTCACCTGGCTGGTCGTCCACATCTTCTATCTGATCGGATTCCAGAACCGGATCCTCGTGATGATCCGCTGGGCGTTCAGCTTCTTCACCCGCGGGCGGGGCGGCCGCGTGATCGAGGATTTCGGCCAGGAGCGGGTAGGGTCGCCCGCATGGGAGCCGACCGCAAGGAGCTCGCCCGAGAGCTCTACGCCGCCTTCTCCGCCGGAGACCGTCAGTTCTTCGAGGAGCACCTCGCAGAAGACCTGACCTTCTCGAGCCCGCCCGACCCGGCGCTCGATCGCAGAGGGTTCTTCGAGCGATGCTGGCCGGGAGCCGGGCAGGGCCAGGGCATCGACATCGTCCGGCTGATCGAGTCGGGCGACGAGGTCATCGTCACCTATGAGCTGAAGCGGCCGGACGGCAGCGGCGGGCGCAACACCGAGGTGCTCACCTTCGAGGACGACAGGGTCACGAGGATCGAGGTCTACTTCGGCTGGGACCTCCAGACGAGCGGCTAACTTTGCGGCAGGTGAGGAGATCCTGATCTACCGCAGCCCCGAGCCGGACATCGAGATCCCGGACGTCACGCTGACCGAGCACGTGCTCGGCGGCGCGGCGGCGCGTGGCGACCATCCGGCCTTCATCGAGGGCGCGGGCGGACCGGTGACCACCTACGCCGAGCTCGCGCAACAGGTGGATGCGGTGGCGGCCCTGCTGCAGTCCAGGGGCATCGGCAAGGGGGACGTGGTCGGGCTGGTCGGGCCGAACACCCCCGGGTGGGGGATCGCCTACCACGCGATTCTCCGCGCCGGCGCCGTGGTGACGCCGATGTACGCGCTGCTCACGCCGGGTGAGATCGAGCGCCAGATGGCGAACTCCGAGGCCAAGCTGCTGATCGACGATCCACCGGCATTCGTCGCCGAGGCCGAGCCGGGCGGCACGCCCGAGGCGGTTGAGGTGGAGCCCGAGGACCTCGCCGTGCTGCCGTACTCAAGCGGCACGACGGGCCTGATGAAGGGCGTGATGCTGACCCATCGCAACCTGGTGGCGAACATCGAGCAGGCCTGGAACTCGATGCCGCTGAACGACGAGGACGTCCTGGTCGGGCTGATGCCGTTCTTCCACATCTACGGCCAGACGGTCGTGCTCAACATGGGTCTCGCGAAGGGCTCGACGATCGTGACGATGCCGCGCTTCGACCTCGATGAGCTGCTCGAGATCGTCGAGAGGCACGGCGTCACCTGGCTGCACATCGCCCCTCCGATCGTGCTCGCGTTCGCCACCGCGCCGCAGATCGAGGACCGCGATACCTCTCGCCTGAAGATGGTGATCTCCGGCGCCGCGCCGCTTGACGCGGACCTCGCCCAGCGCGCCGAAGAGCGGATCGGCGCCCCGATCAGGCAGGGCTACGGGATGACCGAGCTCAGCCCGGTGAGCCACAAGAGCAGGCTCGCCAGGATCGAGGAGACGCCGCGCGGGAGCATCGGCGCGCTGGTCCCCAACACCGAGGCGCGCCTGGTCGATCCGGAGACCGGCGAGGACGTCCCGGAGGGCGAGCAGGGCGAGATCTGGATTCGCGGCCCCCAGGTGATGCGGGGCTACCTCAACAACGACGAGGCGACCGCCGAGGCCCTGGTCGGCGACGGCTGGATTCGGACTGGCGACATCGGGCGGGTCGATGAGAACGGGTTCTTCTACATCGTCGACCGGCTCAAGGAGCTGATCAAGTACAAGGGCCACCAGGTGCCGCCGGCCGAGCTCGAGGCGGTGTTGGTCTCCCACCCCAAGGTGAAGGACGCCGGCGTCATCGGGATGCGGACCGAGGAGGGGGAGGAGGCACCGATGGGCTGCGTCGTCGTGGAGGGGGACGTCGAGGGCGACGAGCTCCTCGCATACGTGGCCGAGCGAGTCGCTCCGTACAAGAAGCTGCGCCGCATCGAGTTCGTCGACGAGGTCCCGAAGTCGGCCTCCGGCAAGATCCTCCGCCGCGTGCTGCGGGATCAGTATGGCGATGCAAAGATCGGCGCCTCCTAGACCCGCTTAGACCAAGCGGCCGGCTTTCGGGCGCGCCGGCCGAGCGAATCGCCGAGAATTGTGCTGTGACCGACCTGCAGATCCTGCTGGCCGCACTGTTCATCTCGGCCGCGCTGCTGAACTCGATCGCCAACTGGCTCAACGTGCCGTACCCGATCCCGCTGGTGCTCGGCGGGCTCGTTCTGGGCGTCATTCCCGGGATGCCGGACATCAGGCTCGACCCGGACCTCGTCCTGCTCATCTTCCTGCCGCCGCTGCTCTACGCGTCGGCCTTCTTCTACGACCTGCGCGCCCTGCGGGACGACGCTCGTGTCATCGCGCTGAACTCGATCGGGCTGACCCTGGCGACGGCGGCGGTCGTCGGCGTTGTCGCCCACGAGGTGATCGACCTGCCCTGGGCGATGTCGTTCGCTCTCGGCGCGATCGTCTCGCCGACCGACCCGGCGGCGGCCACGGCGATCATGCGGCGGGTCGGCGCGCCTCGCCGGCTGGTCAACATCCTGGAGGGCGAGAGCCTGATCAACGACGCCGCCGCTCTGGTCACCTTCAAGGTGGCCGTCGCCGCGGCGATCGGCGAGGGCGTCTCGGCATCGCACACGGGCCTCGAGTTTCTCGGCGATGCCGCCGGCGGTCTCGCGATCGGGCTCGCGGTGGGCTGGGGGATCGCGGAAATCCGCAAGCGGGTGAACGATGTCAACACCGAGCTGACGATCTCGCTCTTCAGCGCGTATGGGGCCTTCATCCCCGCTGATCAGCTGGGGGTCTCCGGAGTCCTTGCCGTTGTGGCGGCGGGCCTGGTTCTGGGCTTCAGGGCTCCGGAGATCGCTTCGCCCGAGAGCCGGATGCAGGGATTTGCGATGTGGTCGATTCTCACCTTCCTGCTCAATGCCGCGCTGTTCATCCTGATCGGCCTGCAGCTGCCGAGCATCGTCGATGGGTTGAGCGGTCAGCCCGCCGGCCAGGTCGTGGGCTACGCCGCCCTGATCTGTGCGGTCGTGATCGCGATGAGGTTTGCCTGGACGAACGTGATCACGGTGATCATCCGCACGCTTGATCGCCGTCCCTCCCAGGTCGCCCGGCGCGGCACCTGGCAGCTGAGGGTCGCCGGGTCCTGGTCGGGGATGAGGGGCTCGGTCTCCCTGGCAGCGGCATTGGCGCTGCCACTCACGACCAACGCCGGCGATCCCCTGCCAGGCCGCGACCTGATCCAGTTCATCACCTTCTCCTTGATCCTGGTGACCGTCGTGGGCCAGGGGCTGACGCTCCCATGGCTGATTCGGCGGCTGGGCCTGATCGAGGACGGCGCGGACGAGGAGAACGAGGAGCTCAAGGCGCGTCTGGTGATCGCGCGCGCAGCCCTCAACCGGGTGGACGAGCTCGAGGGGGAGGACTGGACCCAGGAGGACACCATTGAACGCCTCCGCGCGCTCTACAACTTCCGGCAGCGGCGCTTCAAGGCCCGGGCGGGAAAGCTCGATGGTCCCGACGCGGACGGCCTAGAGGACCGCTCGCTCGCCTACCAGCGGCTGATGCATGAGATCTATGCCGTCCAGCGGGCCGAGCTCGTGCGGCTCCGGAACGAGCGGCGGATCAGCTCCGACGTGATGCGCCGAGTCGAGCGCGAGCTCGACCTAGAGGAGCAGCGCCTCGAGGTCTAGTCCCGGGGGAGAGGACGTGCCCGACCGCGGGGTCGGACTTGCCGTCCAGCATCTCGCGGTAGATCCGCTCGATGTCCTCCGGCCCGGAGCCGTGCTCGACGCGCAACCAGCCGCGGGCCCAGTCGGCGTACTCACGCCAGGCGTCGGCGAGCCGTTGGTTGATGCCCTCCGACCCCCAGTCCTCGGTGCGCTTCTTGAGGCGATCGGGAGCAAAGAAGAAGACGGGGCTCGGGCCGGCGAGCTCCGAGCCGCCGCCGAGGTCCTCGCGGTGGGTGATTCCCACCGCTGCCGAGTGCTTCAGGTCGTCGCCGAAGTGGCCATGGACGGCGCTCCGGACCTTGGCGTCGCCCGACATGTCGACGTAGACGGACGGCTTGCGGTCGAGCGAGTCGATCTCCTCGTAAGGCACCACGCGGTCGTAGACGCCGAGCGACTCGGTGAACTCGACATTCCGCGGTGATGTGAGACCGACCACCTCGATGCCGTCTCGCCGGTGGAGCAGGTGGGCGAGCGCGGAGGAGGTGCGGCTCGAGGCGCTCGAGAGGATCGCCGAGGAGGCCCCGAACATCCCCTCGTCGTCGAGGAAGTCGTCGATCAGGAACGAGGTGAAGTAGAGGGGCCAGAGGAGGATCTCGTAGTCCTCGTTCTCCTCCTCGTACATCTCGTTTCCGTCGGTGCGGAGGTAGCGGTTGTAGGCGGCCGGGAGCTCCTGCCGATGCGGGGTCGCATCGACGAAGTCCGTCTCGCTCGGGCGATCGGGCCGCACGACGAGGTGGCTCGCCGAAGGGAAGTAGCCGTAGACCCGCGTCCCCTCGGGAACCCCATCGGCCTGGCTCGCGATCACATTCGCGTAGCCCCAGACCGGCATGTGTCCCCAGGGATCCTCGGCGGGGAAGAACTTCCAGTAGTTCATCGCGTCGCCCATCACCAGGTAGGTGATGTTGTTGGTGGTGAGGCCGAAGAGGTCGATGCCGAGGAGGACCTCACCGGTCTCGAGCTCGGGCGCCTCGCCATCGACGAAGCGGGTCTGGTGCAGGTCGTCTTTGCGAACCTGGAAGTCGATGCGGGGAGCTTATTTGGCTGCGGGCGCCCTGCGCTTCCGCTTCGCCGCCAGGAGAGCTCGATCGGCGGCGTCGTGGAGGCTGAGCGCGTCGCCGACATTGGAGGCCACCCCGTAGGAAGCCGTGACGGCTCCGTCTCCGAGCCGCGCCTTGGCCAGCGCGCTGGCGAGCCGGTTGGCGGCGATCTTCGCTCCGTCGAGCGTCGTCTGGGGCATCAGCACCGCAAACTCGTCGCCGCCGATCCGGAAGGCGTCGTCGGTGAGCCGCGAGGAGCCGATGACACGGGCGACGCCCTGGAGCACCTCGTCGCCCGCCGGGTGCCCGTGGCGGTCGTTCACGGCCTTGAAGCCATCCAGGTCGAAGAGGCAGAGCCCGAGCGGGTGGCCGTAGCGGGCGCTCCTTGCGGCCTCGACCACTCGCCGCTCCTCATAGGCCCGGCGGTTGAAGAGGCCGGTGAGCGCGTCCGTCCGGCCCTCCATGGCCGCGAGCTCGAAGAGCGAGGCGTGCGCCAGATGAGCGGAGATGGCGTCGCTCAGCAGGTTGAGCGTCTCGACGTCGGTGGGACCGAAATGGCGGGGCTTCGGCGAGTAGACCTTGAGGACCCCGACCGCCTTCCCGTGGTGCTTGAGGGGAACGCAGATCATCGAGCGCAGGTTGACCCTCCTCGATGCCCGCCGATCGACGCGCGGGTCGATCTCCGTGTCCTCGCAGTAGAGGACCTGGTCTCGGTCGAGGGCGAGCCCCGAGAGCGTGCTGCGGCGGTCCATGCGGATGCCGAGGTACGGGGTCGCCTCCCCCGAGGTCACGGCGTAGACCATTTCGTCGCCCTCCGGCAGCTCGATCACGGCGGACGTGGCGCCGGTGATCTCCTGTGCTCGCTTGGCGACCAGGTGCATCACCTGATCCATGTCGAGATCCGAAGCGGCGATCTCGCTCTGGGTCTTGATGATCGCCATCAGGCGACCGCGGCTCGCTTCCATGCACTCATTTATTCGGAGGCTGCCGTACTGACTATTAGCCCCTTGGACACACGTCCGTTATGAAAAGTGGGTACAGCGCCAAACAACCCGCGCAAAGAGCGGCCTTTGTGCCACCGTCACGGCCTGAGGTTGAGCCACATCTCCTGGGCGACGGTCCCTTCGGGGAATGCGCGGTCCGGCTCCTCCTTCGTCTGAACGAAACCCGCCGCGTCATAGATCCGTCTGGCGCTCACCAGGGGGCTGACGGTCGAAAGCATCATCCGCTCGTACCCGCGCTCGCGGGCGAAGGCGATGCAGTGCTCGACCAGCTTGCTGCCTACCCCGTGCCCGCGCGCCTCGCGGTCGACAAACATCAGGCGCAGCTGTGCGACTTCGTCGGAGCGCCGCGTGCAGTAGACGGATCCGACGCGCTCGCCGTCGAGCTCGGCGATCCAGGCCGCCTCCCGCTCGGGATCGGGCCCGTCGAGATAGTCGGCGATCAACCGCGCGATCATGGCGATGAACGGCTCGCCCCAGGCCTCCTGATCCTCGAAGAGGTGGGCGTGGCGCTCGAGGACCCAGCCGTGGTCGCCGAGCTCGGCCTCGCGGATCTCTACGCGCTCAGCAATCCAGGGTGGTCTATCGAATGAAAAGCATCTCTGCGTACTTCGGCAGCGGCCAGAGGTCGTCGGGGACGATCTTCTCCAGCCTGTCAGCCGCCTCGCGGACGCGCTCCATCCCGGCGATCTGCTTGTCGCGCGCATAGATCGCGAGGTCCATGCCCTCGATGCCATCCGGGTACTGATTGGCGTCGTCGAGCGCCCGGATGGCCTCGATCAGCTCCTCGACCAGCGGGCTGGTCTCCTCGGTGACCGCGCCGATGCCGGCCTCGTCGCCGAGGGCGAGGTAGCGCAGCGCGGCGGGAAGGATCATCGTCCGGGCGATCGAGTCCGCGGTCTCGGCCTCGATGTTGGCGCGAATGATGTATTGCTCGAGCCAGACCTCGTAGCGGGACTCCAGCTCGCGCTCGTTGAGCACGCCGTACTTGCTCATCATCGAGACGCTCGGCTCGGCGAGGACCTCGGGCAGGGCGTCGGGCGTGGTCTTCAGGTTCTTCAGACCGCGCTCCTCGGCCTCCTTGTGCCAGGCCTCGTCGTAGTTGTCGCCGTCGAAGACGATCTGCTTGTTCTGCTCGTAGGCGTCCTTGACGACCTCGGTGACCGCGGTGGCGAGGTCGTCCATGTCCTTGGCCTCGAGCTTGTCCGAGAGGTCGTCGATCGCCTCGGCGACGATCGTGTTCAGCACCGTGTTCGGGAAGGCGAGGGACTGGCTCGACCCGAGGGCGCGGAACTCGAACTTGTTGCCCGTGAAGGCGAACGGCGAGGTCCGGTTCCGGTCGCCGCCGTGCATCGGCAGCGGAGGCAGGACGTCGGAGCCGAGCTCGAGGAAGGAGCCCGGGGTGTGCGGGTCGCCGGAGCCGGAGGCGATCGCGTCGAAGACCTTGGTGAGCTCGGCGCCGAGGAAGATCGAGATGATCGCCGGCGGCGCCTCATTGGCGCCGAGACGGTGATCCTGGCCGATCCCGGCCACGGACGCCCGCAGAAGGCCCTGATGCTTGTTGACCGCCTGGATCACGGCCGCGCAGAAGAACAGGAAGTTGATGTTGTCGGCTGGGGTGTCGCCAGGCTCGAGCAGGTTGCTGCCGGTGTCGGTGGCCATCGACCAGTTGTTGTGCTTGCCCGAGCCGTTGACGCCGGCGAAGGGCTTCTCGTGCAGCAGGCAGACGAGGCCGTACTTGCGCGCGACCCGCTGCATGACCTGCATGGTCAGCTGCTGGTGGTCGGAGCCGACGTTCGAGTTCTCGAACACGGGTGCGATCTCGTGCTGTGCCGGGGCGACCTCGTTGTGCCGGGTCTTGATCGGCACGCCGAGCTTCGCGAGCTCGTTCTCGAAGTCCATGATGCATGCGAGAACGCGCTCGGGGATCGCGCCGAAGTAGTGGTCGTCGAGCTCGTGACCCTTGGCCGGCTTGGCGCCGAACATGGTCCGGCCGGTGATCACCAGGTCGGGGCGGGCGTAGAAGTAGTTCTCGTCGATCAGGAAGTACTCCTGCTCCGGCCCGACAGTGGTGAAGACGCGCTTCGCCTCGTCAGCCCCGAGGAGATTGAGCGCCCGCATCGCGGACTTCGACAGGGCGTCCATCGAGCGCAGCAGCGGGGTCTTGGCGTCGAGCGCCTCCCCCGTCCAGGAGACGAAGGCCGTCGGGATGCAGAGCAGCGCCCCGTTCGGGTTCTCGAGGATGAACGCCGGGCTGGTCGGGTCCCATGCGGTGTAGCCGCGGGCCTCGAAGGTCTCGCGGATGCCGCCGGTGGGGAAGGAGGAGGCGTCGGGCTCGCCCTGGATCAGCTCCTTGCCGGAGAACTTGGCGAGCCACTTGCCCTCGCGATTGGGCTCGAAGAAGGAGTCGTGCTTTTCGGCTGTCAGTCCGGTGAGCGGCTGGAAGACGTGGGTGAAGTGGGTGGCGCCGCGCGCCAGCGCCCATTCCTTCATCGCCTCGGCGACCGCGTCGGCGAGCGTGAAATCGAGCGCGTCTCCGTGCTCGAGCGTGGCCTGGAGCTTCTCGTAGACGTCCGAGGGCAGCAACTCCTGCTGGACGGCCGGAGAGAAGACATCGGCTCCGAAGGGGTTGTTGTCGGCCTTCGTCAGGTCGACGGTTCCCAGGGCCTCACCGTTGGGGCTCCAGGTGGCGGAAATGACGTTCTGCGCGCGCGTGTTGAGCATCGTCGGGGCAGCCTCCTAGGCAGGTTCGGCGCTGCGCGCCGAGGTTGATCACACGACGGGCGCAGGTTAGACCGCCATGCCTGGGCGGGCATTGTCCGGCCGTATAAAAATCCGCAAACTGGTTTCGACACCCGGTCGGGCAGGGTCTAAGCGGCGGCCCGGAGTACGACCCGGTTGCCCGAGGGGTCGGTCGCCCGGGCCCGATCGCCCTCCCGGGTGGGCTCGAAGCCGGCCTCGCCGAGGCGGCTCTCCTCTTCGGCGAGAGCCTCCGCGCTGGGCAGCACGATCTCGAATTCGCGCAGACCGCGGCTGCCGGACGGCGGGGGAGGGGCGCCCTCCCCAGCCCAGGTGTTGAGGCCGAGGTGATGGTGGTAGCCGCCCGCCGAGACGAAGAGGGCGCCCGGATAGCCGCGCACGGTGACGTCGAAGCCGAGCCCCCCGAGTAGAAGGCCTCGGCGGCCGCCAGGTCACCGACGTTCAGGTGCACGTGGCCGATGCGGGTGCCGGGCGGCATGCCCGCGCCTGCGTCCTCACGGCGGAGCTCGCCCAGGACGCCGTCGAGGTCCAGCGGCAGGGTGTCCATCTGGAGGACCCCGTCCCGGACCGGCCACTGCTCCCGTGGGCGGTCGCGGTAGAGCTCGATCCCGTTGCCCTCCGGATCGCTGAGGTACAGGGCCTCGCTGACCAGGTGGTCGGAGGCGCCGCTCAGCCGCCAGCCCGCCTCGGCGACCCGCTGCAGGGCGCGGGCAAGGTCGGGACGTCCCGGGACCAGGATCGCGAGATGAAAGAGGCCGCTGGTGCCGCGTGGGCGCACCTGGGCGTCCGGGTCGCCCACCAGCTCGATCACCGGAAAATCCGAGGGATCGCCGGTTCCCATACGCACCACGCCGTTGGAGGTCTCGAGCTCGGTGAGCCCGACCGCGTCGCGGTAGAAGTCGCGGAGACCGTCGAGGTCTGCGACCGTCAGGCGGACGGCCCCCATCGAGGTCGCGGGATCGATCGAGTCGTTCTCGCTCACTGGCTGTGACGATAGTCCCGCGGCTCGCTCGCTCAGGGCTTTAGTCCATCAGCAGCTCGTCGGCCCCCTCGGGCTTCCAGCGATCGGCGATCGTCGCGAAGGGGATCGTGAGGAACCACATGCACGCGGCCACCGTGGTGGAGAGGAAGGCAACCGGGATCGAGAGCAGGAAGAAGACGACTGGCGAGAGGGACATGGCAACGCCGTAGCGGTAGACGTCGCGCGGCAGCTCCCGCTCCAGCAGATCGTGGCTCTGGGCGTGGCTGAAGAGCACGACCTCCATGCTGCTGACGATCGCCACGTTGACCGCGTAGATCGCGATGGAGAGGGGGTTCTCGAAGTACTCGCCGAGCAGGGCCGTCGGGAAGGGGAGGAAGGCGATGAATGCCAGGTAGACGAGATTCAACGCGATCAGACCGCGGTCCATTCGCGCGAGCGCGGAGAAGTAGGTGTGGTGCGCCACCCAGTAGCGGCCGATCACCGCGAAGCTGATGAAGAAGCTGATGAACTTGGCGCTGTCGTCGTTGAGCGCCTCGGCGAGCTCGTGCACGCTGCTGCCATCGCTGAGGGTCGGAACCGCGAGATCGACAACCAGCAGAGTCATCGCGATCGCGAACAGCCCGTCCGTGAAGGTCAGCGTTCGCGCGAATTCGACGCTGTCCCGGCCGTATGTCCGCCGCGGCGCGAGGTTCTCCTGCACGGCGCTCCTCGTCAGAGGCCGAGGTCGCGCAGGAAGCCCGGCTTGTAGGCGGCCGAGGTTGACGAAGGTGGGGAGCGGCATGCTCGTCCGGATTGCCGCGGACGCCGACACTGCTGCCCTCGGGAACCTCGCCCTCGAGGCGCTTGCCGAGCTCGATCGCGTCGTCCTCGGTGTCGGCGCCGACCAGCAGATAGCGGAAGCGCCGCTTCACCGGCAGGCTCTCGTCACGGAGCTGGTCGGCGAGCCTGAAGGTGTCGCGGATGTGCGGCAGCTCGATCACCACCTCCCACGGGTACTCGCCGTAGCTCGCCTCCACCTTGCCCTGAATCTCGTTCTCGCGCATCTCCTCGGCCATCTCCGCCTCGTCGTCCGGGAGGGGCTCCTCGGCGTCCTTCCAATCTTCGGCGACGGGGTGCCAGCGCATCAGCCGTACCTGCCCGATCAGCCCCTCGTCTTCCATGATGTGCTTGACGACGCGCTCCGCCTCCTGGGCCGACTCCTCATGCCAGGCGTAGATGAAGACGTAGGCGCCGTCGCGGGTGACGATCAAGCTGCCGCCGAGCAGCTTGCGGGCCTCGTCGTCGAGCCGCAGGTCATGCAGCGCCCCGGAGAGGGTGTCGGCGTGCTCGTCGCGGTCGAGGGCGACCTCGACGCGCCACTCGTCACGGCTGCGGGGCGGGTCGTTCCAGTCGTTCACGGCCGCAACTCTAGACGTCGATCAGCCGACCGCTCGGCCCCAGGTTGATCACCTTGGTTTCGCCGACCTCGTCCTCGGTGCCCCAGGCCTCGTGGATGTGCCCGCAGACGGCGAGCGGGGGACGCTTGGTTTCGATCGTTTCGAGAATCGCCTCGCTGCCCAGATGGTCGCCGGAGCTCGACGTGTCGCAGTGCCCCTTGGGCGGCGAATGGACCACGAGCACGGCGCCCTCGGGGCAGGCTGCGAGGCGCTCGGCCGCCTGCTCCTCGTTCAGGTCGAAGCTCCAGTCCCAGGGCGTGATCGGGATTCCCGCGCCGAGGCCGAAGAAGTGCCTGCCGTCGATCTCGGTGTCCTGCCCGTGGAGCACCCTCGCGACGTCCCAGTCCTCGCAGGCTGCCCGGAGGGCGTCCTCTGTCTCGTTGTTGCCGGGCACGAGGACGGTCGGGACCGAGATTGGACGAAGCGCCTCGATGGTCTCCTCCAGGCCCTCGTGAACCGAGGCGAAGTCGCCGGCTGCGATCACGACGTCGGCCTCGGAGGAACGCTCGGCCAGGCTAGCCGCCTGGTCGAGGTTGCGATGCAGGTCACTGAACGCGAGCAGCCTCACGGCCCGCAGTCTCTCACGGGATTTGGCGCGCTACGCGGCGCGCCTGGTCGGGATGTCTCCCGGGCGCAGGTAGCCGAGCTCGTCGAGCTTTTCGGCCAGGATGTCGTGCATCTCGATGATCTCCCGGCGGGTCATGTGGTCGGTCCAGCCGCCGGGCTCCGCCCGGCGGATCTCGCGGCCGGCGCCCTTATCGGCCTTCGGCACGCTCGAGTAGGAGTGGGTCCCGGCGATCTCGTCGAGCTGCTCCCGGCTGGCCTCGATGCCAAGCATGGAGCAGATCCGCTCCAGTGCAGCGACCGGGTCAGCTCGCATCTCCTCGTAGCGGATCAGGACGCGACGCTTGGGCTCGGTCCGCGCGTAGGTCTCCTGCACCACCTCGGTGCGATGCAGCCAGACGCTCGACTGCCAGCGGATCAGGGCCGGCCTGCCGGTGTCATCGAGGGGATAGGCGCCCTCGTCGGTGGCCCAGCTTCCGTCCTTGTAGGCGTCGAGCCAGGAATCGACGACGTCGCGGCCGTCCCGCAGCAGGAAGATCAGCGATGACTGGGGGAAGACGTCCATGATCGTGTCCGCGGCATGGGAGCCGGGCTCCTTGACGACGACGATCGGTTGGTCGATGCCGCCCGCCGCGGCGATGTCTTGGGCGGCCTGCGCCTCGAAGCGCGCGCTGATCAGGTCTCGCAGCTGCGGCACCCACGTATCGCGGTAGCGGTCGGAGAAGAGGTAGTCGCGTTTCTTTCGTTTGAAGTCGGCGAGCGTGCCGAGCTTCGGCGGATCCTTGGCCGTCGCCCACGCCAGCGGAATCGGGCGCCAGACGCCGAGGTGGTGTCCGATGTGGGGGTCGTCGACCGGGATCACCCGGTCGAGTTCCGAGAGCATCCGCAGCAGCCAGGTGCTTCCGCTGCGCGACGAGCCGAAGATCCAGGCCAACCGCCCCGGTGCCTTCACGGAGATCTCGGGTTTGACTCCCTCTGGCACGATGCCCCTTTTACGATCGGGATACTGACAGGGTTTGCCGCGTCCGGAGGACGCAGCATCAAACCCCCGTCAGACAGAAGACCGCATGCCGCCTTCGATACCCCAGGGGGTGGGGCCGAAACCCCGCTAATCGGTGGCTAGACTCGATTGAGGGGAGATTGTTCGTCCGCGAATAGGAGCGAAGTGGGAAAGATCTGGGTTCTCGATACAGAGACGAAGGGCACCGGAGCCGAGATGGTGCCCCTCGAGAAGGCGAACCGGCGGTCCGCCGGCGGCGGCCCGCGCCAGGTCATCGCGCCCAAGCCGAAGCAGCGACCCGAGCCCGCGCCCGCCCCGCGGGGCCCGCTGAGGTTCAAGGTCGTCGACGTGATGACCCAGCTCCCGCTCGCAGAGGACGCGGATACACGCAGCACGCTCGAGGTCCTGGAGGGGGTCCGCAGCATCGTGGACGTCCGGATCTACGCGTGGCGGGCGGAGGATGAGGACTGGAAGCCGCTCAACTTCGACGAGAAGAAGCGGTTGTGGAATCTCAGGGGCGCCGCGACCGCGGCCTGACCCGCAGGGCCAGAGCCGAAGGTGGAAATGTCTGAGTGACGGGTAAGCGATACCCGCATGCCCAGAGTGGCCATCCTGGACGTCGACGGCACGCTCGTCGACACGAACTACCACCACGCGATCGCCTGGTTCCGGGCGTTCAGGCGCCATTTCCTGACGCTCCAGGTCTGGCGGATCCACCGTCACATCGGAATGGGCGGCGACCAGTTGGTCGCCGCACTCGCCGGGGACGAGGTGGAGGAGCGGCTCGGTGACAGCATCCGGGACGCCGAGTCCGAGCTCTACCGGGAGTTGATCCGCGAGGTGCAGGCGATGGAGGGGTCGCGCCAGCTGATCGAGGACCTGAAGGACGCGGGCAACGCCGTGGTGCTGGCGAGCTCGGCCAAGGAATGGGAGGTGCAGCACTACCTCGAGCTGCTCGGGGCCGCCGAGATCGTCGATGCCTGGACCACCTCCGATGACGTCGAGCGGACCAAGCCCGAGCCCGACCTCGTGGACGCGGCCCTGGAGAAGGTCGGAGGGCGGCCCGAGGAAGCGACACTGATCGGGGACACCGTCTGGGACGTGGAAGCTGCGCACCGCGCCGGCGTCGAGGCGCTCGCTGTACTGACCGGCGGGTTCTCCGAGCAGGAGCTGAGCGACGCGGGCGCGCGCGAGGTCTTCACCTCGGTCGAAGAGCTGCGCCAGAGCCTGGTCGAGACGCCGCTGCAGAGCTAGGCGGCGCCGGCCGGCTCCAAACTGTGGGCGGCGGCCTCCACCGTTTTCTCGTCGAGCTCGGCGTCGACCAGCTCGTAGCGCTTGGCGAGCTCGGCGATCAGCGCCTCCTCGAGCTCGCCGACATCGACCTCGCGGCCGAGCTCCTCGGCGACGCTGCCTGACGTCGCCGGGTCCCATTCCAGCTCCAGCGCCCTGTAGACCGGCTCGAGCACCCGCGCCACCTCGCCGCCGCCCGATGCGACCACCACTCCGCCCATGTGAGCGCCGCCGCGGATCATCCGCTGGCCGATACCGGCGAGCTTGGTGGCGCCTCGCGCGTTGACGCTGTAGGCGCCGGGGCAGTACTCGCCCGGGACCTCGCCGACCCTGGCGTCGACGCCCAGCCCACGGAGGGTGTCGGCGATCAGGTCCGCCATCTCCTCGAAGCGGGCGTAGGTGCGCTTCGGCGGCTGCGGGTCTGCGTAGGCCCGGGCGATCGCGATCGTGCCCTGGTGAAAGACGGCGGCGCGGCCGCCCGCGAGGCGCTCGACGGCCGCGAAGCCGGCGGCGCGGGCGGCTTCCGCGGCGGCCTCATAGCCGGGGCTGGCGATGTCCTGGCGGCCGAAGGCGACCTCGTTGCCGGGCCGGTGGATGCGGATCGTCGGGGGAAGCTCCCCGGCGGCCACCCGTCCCAGGATGGTGCGCGAGATCGCCGTGCTGAGCTCGGGCTGGGCGGGGAAGGAGTGGCGGATGAGGCGGAGTCGCTCCACCCGACCAAGTTTGACGGGCGCCGGGCTCGAACCTAGGCGGCCTCGTCCGGATCGTCCCCGAGCAGCGCCTCGCGCAGCAGCCGCTCCTCCTCGTCGAAGAGATGGCCGATCGTGCGGTCTCGGTCGAGCAGGATCCGTCGCTTGGTCTGGGTGGTCGCCTCGCGCGGCGCCGAGGCGATGCGACCGGCCAGCTCGACCGCTCGTGCCATCAACTCATCGGTGGTGTGGACCGCCCCGACGATCCCCAGGCGGAGCGCGCCGGGGGCGTCGAGCAGCCTGCCGGTGAGCGTGAGCTCGGCGGCCACCGGCGCCGGGAGGGCGGCTCGTGCGGCCGCGTAGCTCGGTGGTATCCCGCGTGGCAGCTCGGGGAAGCCGAAGCTCGCGTCCTCGGCCGCCAGACGCAGGTCGCAGAGGAGCGCGAGGGCGAAGCCGCCGGCCAGCGCCGGCCCGTTGACAGCCGCGACCACCGGCTTGAGGCAGCCGCCGACGGCGCGAAAGGAGCCGATGCTGGTCTCCACGAGGCGCTCCCTGTGAGCGCGGTCGCCGCCGAACTCGCTCGTGTCCATTCCCGAGCAGAAGGCCGGCGGGGCTCCGGTGAGCACGATTGCGCCGACCTCGGGGTCCTCGCCGAGCGCGCCGAAGGCGTCGGTCAACTCGACCCGCAGGTCGATGGAGAGGGCATTTCGCTTTTCGGGCCGCTGGAGCGTGACCACCGCGACTTCCTCGCGACGCTCCAGGGAGAGGAGGCCGGCCATGGCGGGCATCATCTCCGAAACGGAATCAGGAGGAGCAACGTGAAGGCGCACACCGAGTACATGACCTTCAACACGGATGAGCGGCGCGAGTTCGTCCGGATCACCGAGAACGTGCAGAGCGCGGTCGACGTCTCCGGGGTCGCGGAGGGGATGGTGCTGGTCTCGGCGATGCACATCACGGCCGCCGTCTGGGTGAACGACGACGAGCCGGGGCTCCAGCAGGACACGCTGGAGTGGCTCGACAAGGTGGCGCCCCCGAGCTGGAAGGAGCCCGCGAACGAGGTGGCCCGCGAGCTGTTGCCCGATCCCGGCGACTATCGCCACCACCGCGGCGGCGAGGACAACGGCGACGCGCATCTCAAGAATCTGCTGGTCCATCACCAGGTCGTCCTGCCGATCACCGAGGGCCGCCTCGATCTCGGCCCCTGGCAGGCGGTCTTCTATTGCGAGTTCGACGGCCGCCGCTCGAAGCGCCTCGTGATCAAGGTGATGGGCGATTGATGCGAGGGTGCGCCGATAATGCGAGGGTGCTCCGCAAGGAGCAACCCGTTTCGTGATCGGCGCAACCCGTTTCACGCAGCCCGCTCAGGGGGAGGGCCGCTCCGGTGCCGCGCCCGCCCTGGTCATCGGCGCGGTGGTCTCGGTCCAGCTCGGTTCGGCGACGGCAACCACCCTGTTCGACCAGGTCGGGCCTGCGGGCGCGGTTCTCTATCGGCTGCTGTTCGCCGCGATTCTGCTGCTCGCGATCTGGCGGCCGGTTCTCATGGAGGCTGGCCGCGAAGGGCTGATGTTGGTGATCGCTTTCGGGGTGACCCTCGCTGGGATGAACCTCAGCTTCTACGAGTCCCTGGACCGGATCGATCTCGGGATCGCGGTGACCTTCGAATTCGTCGGGCCCTTGCTCGTCGGGCTGCTGGGGTCGAGGCGGGCGCTCGACCTGGTCTGGGTCGCCTGCGCGGCGATCGGCGTGCTTCTGCTCACCCGGCCGTCGGGGTCGGCGAGCGCGGCGGGCATCGGCTTCGCACTGCTCGCCGGCGGGTTCTGGGCCGCGTACATCTTGCTCAGTGCCCGGGTGGGCCGGGCCTTCTCTGGCGGCCGGGGACTCGCTCTTGCGATGGGGGTCGCTGCGGCGCTGATGGTCGTCCCCGGAACCGCGGCCGCGGGTGGCGATCTGCTCGACCCTGGAGCCGCTGCTGTCGGCGCGGCGACCGCGGTGCTGAGCTCCGTGATCCCATATTCGCTCGAGCTCGAGGCGCTGCGTCGGATCGCGGTCGGCACCTTCGGGGTGCTGATGAGCCTCGAGCCGGCGGTGGCCGCACTGATCGGACTTGTCGCCCTCGATCAGGGGCTCGCGGCCATCGAGGTGCTGGGCATCGCCCTGGTCGTGGTGGCCAGTGCGGGCGTGCTCGGAGCGTCGGTGGCGCAGGCGCCCGACCGAGGCGTGACTAGGCCGCGCGCCGAAGCCGCCGCAGCCGGCGGGCGAAGCGCAGGCGGGCGAGGCCGGAGGCCGCTGACATCTCGATCGTCGGCTGCTCGGGCTGGGTCACGCCGAGCAACGACGGCATGTGGCGCTCGATCTGGGCCTGGAGGCAGGCCCGACACGAGCACTCAGGAACGGATATGCCTGTGGTTGAACAGACCGTCATCCGAGTTCCATAAGCCGAAGCGCGTTCACGGTAACCCCATCGGCGGTCGGAAATCCCGCAAATAGCTCGAAAGCTGCGTAGTTGACGTCCTGTCACTGCGAACCCCCTATGAGCCCCCTGCAAGGATCCGCGGGGAAATGGAAGCACAGGGTCCAGACGTGCGCGCCGGTTCCGTTGCGGAGGCGGTGGCCGAGGCGCAGGTCCACGCGCCAACGCGGGGCAACCGCAAGTTGGAGAGCTTCCTCGACGCCGTCAACGCCGACGAGCGGGTTCGGGCCTGGTGGTACATGGCCCAGATCAATTCGGAGCGCCTCGGGATGTCGGATCACTCCTGGGTTCACGTGCAGGTGGTGCTCAACATCGCCCTGCGGCTGCTGCGCCTGCTGGTCAAGGGCGGCATCGAGCCGGCGATGGTCACCGAGCACGGGATGAAGGACCGTGACGCCGAGGTGGTGGTGGCCGGCGGCGCGCTGCTCCACGACGTCGGCATGTCGATCCACCGCGTCGACCACGAGGCCTACAGCCTCTTCCTGGTCCAGCGAGCGGCTGCGAGTCGCTGCTCGCCGACATCTATCGGGAGCCCAGAGCGGACGGTGGTGACCTCGGAGATCCTGCACGCGATCATCGGCCACCGCCGCCGCGGCGAGCCCTACACGCTTGGAGGCCGGGGTGGTGCGGGTCGCCGACGCGCTCGACATGGCCGAGGGCCGTTCGCGGATCCCGGTCGAGGACGGCCAGTACGGGATCCACGCCCTCTCCGCAGCGGCGATCGACGAGGTCCGGATCGAGGGCGGGGAGGAGCGCGCCGTCCGGATCGAGATCGACATGAACAACTCCG
The DNA here is from genome assembly GCA_963848955.1 of uncultured Solirubrobacterales bacterium. GTDB lineage: Bacteria > Actinomycetota > Thermoleophilia > Solirubrobacterales > 70-9 > DASUPK01. The sequence continues at coordinate 62,531 of CAWKFQ010000011.1, forward strand.
CCGGCATCTTCCAGGTCGACGACCTGCTCGCCACCAAGCTCCGCGGCACCCCGCTCGAGGGCCACGTGGAGGTGATCGCCGAGGTCTCGGGCGAGACGGAGAAGCGCCTGCTGACCGGGCTTCCGGCTCTAGGCTGACCCGTAGGCCTTCGGGATCGGTAGGCGCGTCGGCCAGCAAGCCCGGGTCCTGAGCCAGGGGAGGGTTTCGGGCTGCGAGCCGTTCCACGACTTATTCGTTTTGGGGTACGAATTTCTCGCGAACCGATCGATCGGTCGAGAGATCGTCGGCGGCAAGCACGGGGTGATCGCACGCCGGCAGCTGCTCGAGCGGGGCGTCCCTCGGAAGGTGATCGAGCGCCGACTGGGGAAGGGTCGACTCCACACTCTCTGGCGTGGCGTCTATGCCGTCGGCAGGCCTTGGGGTCACCGTTCGCGGGTGGTGGATGGCGGCTCTGCTCGCCTGCGGCGCGGACTCCGTCCTCAGCCACGGAACCGCCGCGGAGCTTTGGGGCATTCGCGAGACGAACCTCAGCAATGAAGGAGAGCAGGATCGGCCGAAGGTGATCCACGTCACGGTTCCGGACCACAAGAGCCACCGCCGGAGCGGGATCAGGGTCCACAGGCGGATGGATCTCGATGGCACCAACCGCACGGAGCACGAGCGCATTCCGGTCACGAGCCCGAGCCGCACCCTGATTGACCTTGCGGTCGTCTTGGACCGAGATCGGCTGGAGGGTTGTGTAAATCAGGCGGACAAGCTGGGGTTGGTGGACCCGGAGCGCCTTCGCCGGCAGATCGACAACCACCGCGGCATGGATGGCGTCGCATCACTTCGCCGGATCCTCGACCGCCGTACCTTCACCCTCACTGACTCGGAGCTCGAGCGCCGGTTTCTCAGGCTTGTGCGCCGGGCGGGGCTGCCAACGCCCAAGACGCAACAGCGGGTGAACGGGTTGCGAGTGGACTTCTTCTGGCCCGAGCTACTTCTCGTCGTCGAGACCGATGGCCTGCGCTACCACCGGACCGCAAGCCAGCAGGCAAAGGATCGAGTACGAGATCAGGTCTTGGTCACGGCCGGCTTCACTGTTCTCAGGTTCACCCACGCCCAAGTGACGTATGAAGTGGACCATGTCGTGGAGACACTGGGGGCGGTTGCGAATTGAGTCTCGGCCGTTTGCCCCATCGGAGGGGATTCGGCGTACCGGGCTTTTTCAAGTTCCTCTAGAGATCCATCACAAATGACATGAACCGTTCCTGTGGGCCGATGCGCTCGCTATCGGTTACCTCGATGCACGAACGCGCGGCCGGAGCAGCTCTCCTTGACGGAATCCATGCCAAGCGCCGACGCAGTGACGGCATAGCCGACAGATTCCACCCAGTTCTTAGCTCGACGATGTCGTGGAGTCGCGGTCGTACACCTGCGGCGAGATGGGAATCCATTGTTCAGTGGTATCGAGAGCGAGGAACCGACACCCGTCCGGAAGGGAGAGGCCTGAACAATGCAGGTGGATCGACTCTCGCTCTACCGATCGATAGGAGGAGAATCCTGGCGCAGACCAGGCGGGAGAGCACGTCCTGCCGATGCGCTGTGGAGATACTTTCTGTGATCGAAAAACTTCCGTGTTAGGTGAGAGTTGTGACGCCAGGAGACCACCCGCGCTATGATCCTGCGAGGTCGAGGCGAGTTCGTGTCGCATAGGACAGGCCCTGTCGCTTGAACAAGCGTGTGCACCCATGGATAGCATCCGGACTCCCGCCGTCCTCGCCAGTTCCAAAAAGATGACTGCGCTGGCATCGTCCAGGATGGCGATCATCCGGGTTCCTTGAGAGTGATCGAGCAGATTGACCATCTGGTCCATGCCGGTTAACAATCCATCTTTCAGTTTCACGGTCTGAACCCTTCGTATGTCATGGCGGCGCAGGCCGCCTGTGTGCCGCGCGCGAATGCCTCATCCGCACCGATGCCGCTCAAGACCAACAGGCAGTGTTTGCGTTTTCGCTGAGGCTGATCCGTGAACGCCCATGAGGGCACGCCGAGAGCCAGGAGAGCCCCGCTTGCCAACATGCCTTTCATCAAACTACGGTGATCAATATCCATGGCGTACGCCCTCCCTATTTGTCGTCTGCTGGTTTCGACACATACTCGGCGAGTTTCTCCAAAGATTGGTCATCGATTTCTGATGCACGGAAGGCAGGCATTGCCCGGCTGCCATGTCGCACGATTAATTGATGTAGGTGGGATCGAGGGAACGGCCCCGAATGGCCGGCCCGACCGAGGTGTCATGACACAAGCCGCAGATCTTCGTATAGACTTCAGCTCCATCTTTCCAGACGAACTTGCCTCAGGCGCTTCTTTCGGGGCCCGCCCATGCGATGCCGCCTCAGGATAGCGACCACTGTGCCATGAGGAAGATAAGACCTGGCAATAGCACATCGCACCTTCCATCGCGTCTTCCTCTTCTAATCGCGTGGAACCTCTTCGGGGTCGCTTCCGTCTTTCCTGCGAACCGCATGCGCATCGCCCTTCGAGCGAGCTGAACGTTTGAGGTATCGCCCCCGAGCTCGACAGCCACGTATAGGAGCATCGGCGCGACTATGACGAGACCCAGCATCAACAGGCCCGGCAGGCTCTGACGCCTCACCGACGCCTCTTGACGATCCACTGCCGCTCTCCTCATCGCTCAAGCCTTCGCCTTCTTGAGTCATTTTCGCCCAGTCCGGCAAGGGCCTGAAGCAGTTCTCGAATCTTTTCAGCCGTTGTTTCGTCTTTCAAATTTCCTTCCTCATCGAACTTTTCGTCGGCATTGGCGATCATCACTTCCGGCTGGTTCAGCGGAAACATGTTTAAGAAGACGAACATCTGGCGTAGGTGATACTGCGCCCGGGCTGTCCCGAGCATTCCAACCGAGGCGCCCATGACACCTACCGGTTTCCCGTCCCAGGCGCTTTCGCCATAGGGGCGAGAGGCCCAGTCGATGGCATTCTTGAGCACGCCCGGCACGGAATAGTTGTACTCCGGCGTCACCATCAGAATCGCATCAGCCTGTCACGATGGCGGCCTTAAACTCTCGGACCGCGTGAGGCGGCTCTTTTTCGTGGTCCTGATTGAAGGGTGGGATGCCGTCGAGATCGAAGGTGTCTCAGCGTGCTGCCGGAAGGAACGAGTTTGACTGCAGCCCGGAGCGCGGCTCGGTTATAGGACTGTCTTCTGAGACTTCCTGCAAA